>NZ_CP134605.1:3965000-4695000 GCF_031844685.1 Streptomyces sp. ITFR-21 | reverse complement strand
CTGCCGATGAGTGACGTCACGCACGACTTAGGGCGGGGCTTGCCCGGGTCCGTCGTGTATGAAGCTGCGCTCGCCCGGGTCAGCGGTCGGTGGGACGCCGCGCACCGCGCGGCACGCACGGTGGCTTCCCAGCCGGCCGCTGGCCGTCACGAGAGCGCTGGGCTGTTCTACGGAGCCCCGGCGGTTGCGTTCGCTCTGCATACCGCCGGGCATCCGGCGTACCAGTCCGCGCTCGGTCATCTCGACGAGGCGCTGACCGATTTGGTGGCCGCACGGCTGTCGGCCGCCGATCAGCGGATGGAGACCGGCCGGCCGGCCCGCATGCGGGAATACGACTTGATCAGCGGCCTGACCGGGTTGGGGGCGTATTTTCTGCACCGGGGGTCGAGCCCCGAGTCGCTTCACGGCGTGCTGCGCTACCTCGTACGGCTTCTCCAGCACCCGCTCAATGTCGACGGTCACTTGCTACCGGGCTGGTGGACCTCGGACAGCCCCACCACCCGGCCCGAAGACGCCGTGCCGGCCGGACATGGGAACTTCGGTATGGCTCATGGCATCGCCGGTCCTATTGCGCTTCTGGCCCTGGCCGGCCGAGCCGGGCACACCGTACGCGGACAGTTCGAAGCTCTGGCGGCATCGTGCCGGCTCTTGGAGAAGTGGGCGCAGCCCGTGCCGGGCGGCGGCGCGGCCTGGCCCGAAGTCGTCGACCGCGAAACGTGGTTGACCGGACCGGAGCCCCGGTTCCGCGCGGGCCGGCCCTCATGGTGCTACGGCACGCCGGGCATCGCCCGAGCGCTCCAACTGGCCGCGCTCGCCTGCGGCCTGGACGGCACGCGGCGCCGGGCCGAGGCCCTGCTGGACGCGTGCCTGCGTGATTCCGACCAGCTCGCACGCGTTACCGACTCCTCTGTCTGCCATGGCTGGGCCGGGCTCAGCCTCGCAGCCGACCTGGCTGCCGCTGACGCAGATGCCGACAGCCCGCTCCGCCGTACGCTGCCCAGCCTCGCCGCCCGCCTGGAGCAGGTTCCGATGCCCGAGGGCACGGGGCTGCTCACCGGCTCTGACGGCGTACGGCTCACGATCCACACCCTCACACCTCCCCGCCCCGTTGCATCAGGGTGGGAGACCTGCCTTCTCCTCAATTGAAAGGGAACCTGTGAACAGCACGTCCGCAATCAACGATGCCCGCAATCAACTCGTTGACGAAATCGTGGCCGCCCGTCCCCTGCCGGCCGCCGTCGAATTGGCCATGCGCACCGTCGCGCGTGACAAGCACCTCCCGGGCCTCGACCCCGAAAACGCGTACACCGACGAGGCCGTGAGTATCAAGGACAACCCCGGCGGTCCGCTGCCGCTGTCGCTGGCCTCGGTACCGTCCATCGTCGCGATGATGCTCAAGCAGCTCGACGCGCAGCCCGGCGACCACGTTCTGGAGATCGGCGCGGGGACCGGCTACAACGCCGCGCTCCTGGCCGAGATCGTCGGCGCACACGGTGAAGTCACCACCGTGGACATCGAGCCGGACGTTGCCGTGCACGCCCGGAACGCGCTCAACGCGACCGGATACGAGCGCGTCACGGTGATCGAGCGCGACGGTCTCAAGGGAGCCTCCGAGAACGCGCCGTACGACCGGATGATTGCCACCGTCGGCCTCTGGGACATCCCCGACGCCTGGCGGGAGCAGCTCGCCGACGGCGGCCACCTCGTGGTGCCGTTCCGCTGGCGCGGCCAGACCCGATCCGTCGCCCTCACCCGCCACGGCGACACCCTCATCTCCGACGGCATGGAACTGTGCGGCTTCGTACCCATCATCGGCCAGGACGGCGAGCGCGTCGCCGAACTCGCCGACGGGACAATCCGCCTCCACCACGACCAGGACCAGGCGGTCGACCGGGCCCTCCTCGCCGACGCGTTCTCCGGGCGTCTCACGGAAATGTGGGCGGATGCCCGCGTCGGCCGCGAGGAGCCGTTCGACGGGATCTGGCTGCGCGCCACCGTCTCGGACAACACCGTGTGCCGCCTGGAGGTCACCAAGGAGGCCCTCAGCGCAGGAGTGCGCCGGCCGGCGATCCCATCACTGAGTCCCGCCCTCGTGGTGGGCGACTCCCTCGCCTACATGATCCTTCACAGGGAGGACGCGCATCCGGACAGGCCCTGGCGTCTCGGTGCCGCCGGCTACGGGCCGGACGCGGCCAGCCTGGCGCGCAAGTTGGTGGCCCACATCGACGCCTGGGGCGCCGAACGCGAAGCCGTGCCGACCATGACGATCTACCCTGGCGACACTGCGCTGGACAGCCTCGCCGAGGGGCATGTCATCGAGAAGAACACCAGCGTTCTCGTGCTGGGCTACTAGGCGCCGGCCATCCTCTCCCTGATGGCCTGGAGAGTGGCGAGAGCCATATCCCACTCCCCCAGGTCGTCGTCGAGGTACTCGGTCGGGTTCTCGGCCACCCGCATGCCGTAGGCCCAGATGCTGATGCTGTACTCGCGGGCCGCGTCGAGGGTCATCTTGCCGATCCGTCGGCGGGCTTCGTCCAGGTAGGGGTTCTCGGGCTCTCGGCGGGTCTTGAACACATCAACTCTCCGACGAGTCAAAGTAGTTGGACAGAAGACGGCCCTCGGAACTGAGAACAGCAGTAGGACGGGCGCCCAGAGCGTCCGTGAGGGCCTGGTGCTCGTCGTCGGCGCGCGAGGTCCAGCGGCCGACGACGAAGCCGCGTGTGCCGAGCCGGTAGACGGTGACTGGCTCGGCACGCCGGTAAGGCGGGATGGTCTCCTGGTAGTACGCGCGGTAGCGGCGGGGCCACTCGCGCCGGCAGTGGGTGAGGGTGATCAGCATTTACCAACTCGCAGGGGTGTACGGCTTTCCGTTCAGGCTTGAGTTGATGTAGCGGCCCGGCGACCAGTTGTCCCGGAACGTCGCCCACTCCTGCGGGCTGACGTTGTAGTACTCGTAGCCGACGCCGTCCGCGTACTCCTCCGGACCGGTCCTGCGGCCTCGGAAACGTACGAAGAGCGTCTGGCTCTCGTCGTCGTAGCCGGCCGCCAGGGTTCGAGGTCGCGGAGGATGGCTCGTGTTGGTCGGCCGGGTCGTCAGAAGCTGCTCGTCGTCCCACAGCCACTGCGCCCTCCGCAGCGCCTCGCGCTTCTCGGGGCTGAGATTCCGGGATGCGTCGTCGATCGCCTGGTTGATCTGCGCGCGTGAATACCCAGGACGCGAATCTACATCCGGAGTGCGCGGCTGCTGGCCGGCTCCGTAGAACTCCTGCTCGCGGATTGTTCCGTACGGGGTGGCACCTGAATTCGTGGGACGGTTCCGCGCGGCTCGGGGGTTCCGGGGCCCGATTCGCCTTCTCCTGGGCGGCATGGCAAACCCTCCTCTGCTCGGTACGAAGACCGTATGCAGGGAGGGTTTCTCGGTGATATTCAGTTACGGCGCCTGTGTCCTCCAGTCGATGCCGTACGGATTCCGGTGGAAGCCGGACGGCAGCCGAGCGGCATTTCGGTAGCCGAGGGTCACGGCCAGGTCGTGGTGGTCGTAGAAGGTCATGACGCGGTCGACGGACGGCTGCGCAGGGTCCACCAGGGACAGGGTGATAGACGTGGCGCGGCCGTCGTGGGGCGAGACATTCAGGCCGCAGCGCTCGCCGGCCTTTTTGACCATCCGCCACAGACCGGAGGAATCCAGGCGGGTGTGCTCCAGCGCGCCAGTGTCCTTGTTCCGCGTGCGCCGACCCGTGGACATGATGAGGGGGCCGCTGGTGCGTCCGCCGAGGAGTTCGTCGATCAGCGGGTTCAGTGGGCGGGGGACGTCGATGTCCTGCCAGCGGTTCTTGCCCTTGCGGCGGAACCGCAGCATGCGCCCCCGGGGGACCTGGTAGAAGTTCTCGACGTCGATCCGCTCGACTTCTTCGCAGCGCACGCCAGGACCGAAGAAGAACCCGGTCGTGACCGCCGCCCGGATGGACTCCTCACGGGCCGCCGCGACGATGTCGTGGATCTCCCACGGCAGCAGGATCATCCTCTTCTTGCGGGCACGGGGGTCGAGCTTGATGCCCTTGACGGGGTTGGTGCCCCGGAGCTGGTGGGTGATGGCGTACCCGAAATAGCTGCTGAGCGCGTCGTACTTCGCCTTGAGGCTCGGCACTTCGTACGGCAGGGAGCCACATTCACTGACGCATGGCCCGGGGTGGCCGTCCCAGTGCTCCGAGGTGAGGTAGTCGAAGTAGTCCTCCAGCTCGGGCAGGCCGGCCTCCTTGAGGATGTCGATGCCGGAGTAGTCGGTGTAGCGGGTGGCCCACTCCATGAAGAGGTCGGCGTAGCCCCGGTACTTCCGGAAGGTCTCGCCGCTGCTGTGAGTCTTCGCCCAGCGCTCGTCGAAGGTCGCGAGGTCGATCTCAGTCGTGCTGGCGCGGCGGGCGCGGTCGGCCCAGGTCGGCATCGTAGACATGAGGGCACCCTAGCGTGACAACGCACAGGTAGCAGTGAGCTACCTTGCATTGTTGCGTGATCAGGATTATTCGTCCCATATTGTCCGACTTTAGTTTCAGCGGATGGGGACGCCGCTGGACGCTACCGAGCACGAGCTGACCCTTGGCCTGCCCGAGGAGCCAGAGGCCGTGCCGGATAGCGCCACCACCGACGCGGCGCTCGTCTCGGACATCATCGACAAGATCATCATCGTCATCGACGAGCTGAGCGGGCACCCCCTGCGGCCGTACCAACTCCCTTTCGCCCGACGCATCTTGGAGTCCTTGATCCTTGAGGACTCCGCGAAGCTGACCGCGCTGTGGTCACGCCAGAGCGGGAAGTCGGAAACCGTCGCGGACGTCATTTCCGGTGCGGCCATCATGCTGCCGAGGCTTGCGCAGGTCTTTCCCGACCTGTTGGGAAAATTCCGCGAGGGACTGTGGGTCGGCGTCTTTGCTCCCACCGACGAAATGAGCGAGACGCTCTTCTCTCGTATCGTCGGCCGGCTGACCTCCGAAAGAGCGGCAGACATACTCGCCGATCCAGAGATCGACGAGAAGCTGGTGGCGCGCGGAAAGGTTCTGCACCTCAAGCGCTGCGGCAGCCTGATCCGGAAACAAACGGCACACCCGAAGGCCATGATCGAGGGCCAGACATACCACCTCGTCGTCATTGATGAAGCCCAGGCCGCCGACGAAAAGGTGCTCAACAAAAGCATCGGACCGATGCTTGCCAGCACCGCCGGCCTGATGGTGATGACGGGGACCCCCACCTACACGAAGTCGGGGTTCTACGAGCAGATCCAGAAGAACCGCCGGAATGCCACCAGGAAGGGCCGCAGACAGGATCACTTCCAGGTCGACTGGAAGACGGTTGCGAAGCATGTCCCGCGTTACAAGAAGTTCGTGCAGAGCGAGATGGACCGGCTCGGCGAAGAGTCCGACGAATTCAAACTTTCTTACCGGCTGGTCTGGCTCCTTGACAAGGGCATGCTCGTCACGAGCGACCGTTTCGACGCCCTCGGTGACACGTCCATGCGTGCGGTCCAGGAATGGCATCGCTCCCCTGTCGTTGTCGGCATCGACCCTGCCCGGAAAACGGACTCCACCATTGTCACGGTCTGCTGGGTCAACTGGGATTACCCGGACGAGTACGGGAACTTCGAGCACCGCGTGCTGAACTGGCTGGACCTTCAGGGCATGGACTGGGAGACCCAGTACTACAGGATCGTGGAGTTCCTGAATCACTACAGCGTATTCGCTATCGGGATCGACTCCGGCGGTCTCGGTGACGTCGTTGCGAGCCGGCTGCGCGTCCTGATGCCATACGCCCAGATCCTGGACCTCAAGAGCGACAGAACCAGTCAGACCAGGCGCTGGGCTCACATGATGGACCTCATGTCCAAGGGCTTGGTCGTGTGGCCGGCACACGCCAAGACACGGGCCACCAAGAACTGGCGCAATTTCAGGCAGCAGATGGAAGACGCCGAGTTGAACTATCAGGGGCCCCACATCATCGTCGCCGCCCCCGAAGTGGATGCAGCCCACGACGACTACGTTGACTCACTCTCCAACGCCCTGTACTTGACGGCGGACCTCACCATGCCCGAGGTCGAAATGCACAACGCCCCCTGGTAGCAATTATCGGGTCACAAAAACACGCCCGTAGCGTCCTGGTGAGACGTCTCATCGCCGGGAGGCACACCATGGCGAACAGCCCGCTTGCCCCGGACCCCGCATTCCAGGAGTCCGCAGACCGCTTCTACGAGACGAAGCACGCAGAGAACACCGCGCGGCGCGGCCCCCTCCGTTTCCAGGAAGGGGTTTCGACCGACACGGATATCCCGAACGAGTTCGGCAAGGGAGTCATGCAGGGGTACCAGACCCCCGCCGGCCGAATGAATCACAACATGAACGTTTTCGAGAAGTCGCCGGAGGAGACGATGCGCGAGCGTGCGCACGTCGGGTCCGCGAGCTGGCCGGAGGCCCCGACCTTCATCCAGGAAATGGCGCAGGGCGCTTCCGAGCCCGCCCAGTCCTACTCGCAGGTGAACCGTGGCGAAGGCCACAGCCAGCGTCGGAATTACGCTCGGGTCGACTGATGACAAATCCCGGCCAGAGCACGCCATGGGGGAAGATCCCCATTCCCACCGAGGGCAAGACGCCGGATATCCCGGTGGACCTGGCGGCTGTCGCCGACCCCATCGACACGCTTCTCAAGAACGTGATCGGTGGGGCTACGGCGCCCACGGGGCCGCTCAGCCCCTCCCTGATCGAGGCGTCGGCTTCCATTGGATCGCTGAACAGCACCCAGTCCTCACAGCAGTCCGCGATCACCACGATGCAGGGGCAGATCACGGCTCTCAGCGCCGCCCCGTGGGCTGTGGCGACGTCGCGGACGGCCCTCTTCTCCCTGGCCGGCAACGTCAAGACGCCGACGCTCGTCCACTCGTACCAGGTGCCCACCTTCACGGAGCGAAGGCTTCTGATCGCGCACTCCACCATCTCGGTCGGCTGGACGGACACCACCGCCGCCGCAGTGCGCGCCCGTATTCAGCTCCGTGCCGACGGCGCCACCACCTACGTGGACCGCAATCAGTTCATCGCCAACGGAACCGACCAGACCATGCACCTCCATTTCATCGAGACCGTCGAGGCTGGCAAGAGCGTGCGGGTCGGAATCTCCCTCGATATCTACGGCGCCGCCGCGTCCTCGAAGGCGATCCAGACACAGGAACTCAGTCCGCGCATGTACCTGATGGCTCTGCCCTGGACCGGGCCCACGGTGCCTCAACTGGCACTTATCTGATCCCGGACAACGCAGAGCGTCCATCGCACATTCGGAAAGGAGGTGATGCCCATGTCGATCGCCTTTGCATCCCCCAGCATGCGAGCCGCAGCCAGCGACCTCTCCATCAGTGTCTCTCCGCTCGGCCTCGTCGAGTTGGCGGACGAGGAGTTCGAATTATGACGTCCACGGCCCCCGCTTGACGCGGTACTCGAATCACTGGGCTTGGTACCTCGGCTACCACTGGGCGTACAAGCGCGAAGCCGGCGAGCCCAACATCACTATCAACTACACGGGCGCGTTGAGCCGGTACATCACGAACTTCACCTTCGGCAGGGGCGTCCACTTCCAGTCGGAGAAGCGTTACGAGCACATCGTCCCGGCCCTGCTGGACCGGGTATGGACCGTGGACAACGACAAGAAGTCCACGCTCTGGCAGATGGGGGAGAACGGCTCCGTCGCAGGAGACTGCTTCGTCAAAGTCGCATACGAACCCGCTTGGTACGACTCGGCAGGAAACGAGCATCCCGGTCGCGTGAGGATTCTTCCGCTAAACGCTGCACAGTGTTTTCCGGAATATCACCCACATGACCGGGACCGATTATCGACTCCTCCGGTTTAAGATCAAATACAAGTTTTGGGGTACTTCCCTGGAGGGCACGCGCGCCGTCTACACGTACACCGAGATCATCACGGATGAATACATCGAGGAGTACGTAAACGACGAGCTTCTCGACGCCAGGGAGAATCCGCTCGGCACCATCCCCATCGTGCATATCAGGAACATCGAGATATCCGGTTCGCCGTGGGGCCTCTCAGACATCGTTGACCTGATCCCGCTGAATCGTGAGTACAACGAGAAGTGCACGGAGATCAGCGACATCGTCAACTACCACGCGGCTCCCGTCACCATCATCACCGGTGCGAAGGCAAGCCATCTGGAAAAGGGTGCCCGCAAAATTTGGGGTGGGTTGCCCAAGGACGCGAACGTTTTCAACCTGGAAAACGGGGTCGACCTGAACGGCCCTCTCGCTTACCTGGAGCTGATCAAGCGGGCCATGCACGAGTTGACTGGTGTTCCCGAGACCGCACTCGGCCAGGCCCAGGCGATCTCGAACACGAGCGGGGTGGCCCTGAGTATTCAGTTCTTCCCGCTTATGCAGCGCTACAGCCTCAAGCAGACGAATTACACCCACGGGCTGCGCCGTATTAACGAACTCGTCCTGCGCACTCTCTTCCTGTACGAGCCCGAGTGCCGTGTCTACGACCCGAACACCCAGGGCATCCGCGTGTCCGACGACCAGCCGCTCGTGATCGACCCCCGCGACCTCGGGGTCTACAACACCACAGTCGACTGGCCGCCTCCGCTCCCAGTCGATGTTCTGGTCAAGCTCAATGAGGTCCAAGCCAAGCTCGCATTGGGTCTGGAATCGAAGCGCGGTGCACTACGAGACCTCGGGGAGACCTTCCCCGGCGAAAAGATGCAGGAGATCTTCGACGAGCGGCTGACCGAGGCTAAGGAAGACGGCGCGCTCGAATATATCAAGGCGCAAATCGCCTCAGCTATCTTGCGCAAGACGGGATTGCCGCCGGAAGGTGTGGAAAGCCCGCCTCCTGCACCTGCCGCTTCTGGCTCCTCGGGGTCCGGAAACGCAGGAGCGACAAGCGCTGGCCCGCTTCCCGGAGTACCGGGAGTGGGTCAAGGCAAGGACACCGAATCGGTTTTGAGTGAACTCGTGACGCTGTCGAAGGGCACCAAATTGGCCCAGCGACGGAACCCGGAAAACGACTGAACTGCCCGCCAATCATTCCTACTCGTTCAGGCGGCTTCACCAGCCTGGAGTGAACCACCGTGGCACCAAACCCCGCACCCAACGGTCCGCAGGAGACGACCCCCGGCACGCCGGGCGGCCCCGCGACAGGTACCGCCGTCACCCCCGAGGGGACGGTTACCGTCCAGGAGCCGGCCAAGCCGCAGTCCGCCGGGCAGGAAACCCGCTTCACAGCAGCCGACCTGGAGCGCGTCCGCCAGGAGGAGAAGGACAAGCTGTACTCGCGCCTGACCAAGGTCGACGAGCGCAGCGAGGCCCTGGAGGCGGAGCTGAAGCGGCTCCGCGAGGACCGCCAGGCCCGGGAAGCCGAAGAGGCCCAGCGCCAGCAGGCCGAACAGGACGCGGCCAAGACCAAGGCCGAATCCGAGATGAGTGCGAAGCGCCTTCTGGAGGAGCGGTCTTCAGAGTGGGAGCGCAAGTTCGCGGAACTCCAGAAGGAGCGCGAGCAGGAGCGGGCGGCCCTCGCGAAGGAGTCGGAGTACAACGCTCTCCGTGCCTACATTCAGGAGCGGGCGGGCGCCGAACGCGACCACATCGCTCCCGAACTCGTCGACCTCATCGCCGGCAACTCGCAGGAGGAGGTGGACGCGTCGATCGAGCTGCTCAAGAACAAGACCTCCCAGATCTTCCAGTCGGTCCAGTCGGCACAGGAGGCCGCCCGGTCGCAGATGCGGGGCGTGGCCGCCACTGGCTACACCGGCAACGGTCCCACCGATGGTGAGGCCGGCACGCGGACTCTTTCGGCCGAGGACATCAAGAACATGCCGATGAGCGAATTCGCGAAGTACCGGTCGCAGCTTCTCGGAGCAGCGGCCAACCAGAGCAACAATCGCGGCATGTTCGACTGACCGCGACCACCAAGAAAACCAGACAGACCGCCTCTCATTCCCACTCATCTCGGCGGGGCCCTGACGGGATGAGAGGTACATCGTGGCAAGCGGAATCACGGGAACTCCGGTTCTCTCCCCCACCCCGACCGCCTATCAGGCGGCGAACTCCAGCATGCTCACACCAGCAATTCAGCATGTCTGGTCGAAGGAAATTCTGTTTCAGGCGATGCCGGTGCTTCGCTTCGAACAGTTTTTTGTGAAGAAAACAGAGCTTGGGACCGCTCCGGGCCTTTCCGTATCGTTCATGCGATACCGCAGCCTCGACGGCGCCCAGCAGCTCGTAGAAGGCGTCCGCATGGAGACGCACGCGCTTTCCGCTGAGCAGATCACCATCACCGTCGCGGAACACGGATTCGCCATCGCGGTCACGGAGCTTTTGCTCAACGCGTCTTTCGATGACGTCATGGCGAGCGGCGCCCGTCTTCTCGGACGCAACATGGCGACATACCTCGACTCCATGTGCCGCGATACCCTTCTCGGCGCCCCGTCGGTCCTCTACGGATACGACAAGATGGCCACCTGGTCGGCCGGCGCACCGCGCACTCCGCTTTCTCCCTACGACCGGGGGATGTTCGCGGATTCCGAAGCAACCCTGACCACCAACGGGGGTTTCTACTTCACGGCTGCGCTCGTGAAAGACGCAGTCGAGACGCTCAGCAGCCGCAATGTCCCACGTCTCGGCGAAACGTACGTGGCATTCATCCATCCTCATCAGTCCCGGCGACTGCGTGACGACCCCGAATTCATCCACGTCACCCAGTACGCGGCGCCCGGAAATTTCATGCTGGGGGAAATCGGGCGCCTCAATGACGTGGTCTTCGTGGAGACCACACAGGTATTCCAGGGCAACACCACGCCGCCCGCGACTCCGCAGCTCGGGACGAACATCCCGCAGGGAACCGCCCAGAGCTGGGGCGGTCAGCCCGCCCGGAGCGCATCCGGATCAACGCCCGCCATTCCGGCCGTGAATGCCCAGCCGTCGAATCCGAACGCCCCGTCGAATCCCATCTACCGTGCCCTGGTCATCGGGGACAACGCGGCTGGCCACGCAATCTCTCTGCCGGTGGAGCTGCGCGACGGCGGTGTTCTGGACTTCGGCCGTGAGCACGCACTGGCCTGGTACTCGATTTGGGGACTCGGACTCATCACGGACTACGCCGTCGTCCAGTGCGCCACGAACTGATCCACTCGCGTAAGGGGGCGGTGGCATCACGTCCGTCGCCGTCCCGAACTCAGTACTCGATTCGCTAGGAGAATGATCGTGCCCACAAATCCGCGCACGAAGCGAAACCCCCGTGACCACACCGGGAACCAGAAGACAATTCTGGCCGAACTGCACGCTGAGGAGCTGGCGAAGCGCAAGGACGAGATCGCCATGTTCCAGGCGCAGCAGAAGGCTGGCCTCGACGAGCCGATTGCCCTCGACGAGAAGGGCCGCACAATCCAGACCGTCTCTGAGGAGGCCGCGGAGGAGGGCCCTGTAGATATTCCTCCAACGACCGTGAATATCCGAATTGCCTGCGACCTCGAAAAGGTCACGATCGGACAGGGAACGGACTTCGATTTCAAGGAGGGCCAGGTGTACACAGTGCCACTGCACGTGGCGCAGCACCTGGACCGGCTCGGCTACGTGTGGCAGTGGCTCTGACGGAAGAGGAGTGCTCCTGATGGCGGCGCCCAGCAGTCTCAAGGAAACCGGTACCTCCCCTGAGAAAGGAGCGTGGTACTGCCTGCTTTCCGACCACGGCGACGGAGTCGGAATGCTGACGAAGAGTTTCCACTACGTCAGTCCGTCCGGCGCCGAGCATCGCGACAATCCTCGGCAGCTCTACGTCCTGGAGGTCGTCGAGCCAGCGACCTACGGCGTCGGCTACAGCTCCGAGGAATCGGTGCTGTGCATGTGGCTGGACAGCGCTCTGCCGGGGCGGCTCGCGGTCCACCACATCTCCTTCCCCATGAGCCAGTTCGTCGAGTTGGTCGCCGAGGGCGAGGAGCCGCCCGAGTACGCGGACCTTCTGGCTCAGCAGGCGGGCGGGGCGGGCTGATGGCCGCCTCGGGATTTATCGCTGCGCAAGGGGCTATCTCCGCCCTGGACCATCTCGCCGGCCGGTCGACGGCGCTGGAAGCGGAGTGGCTGGCCAAGACGCAGGCCGGAGATCCTCTGCCGAAGGCCACCTACCTGATGCTCCTGACGCAGGCCGTCACCGACACCCAGACGGACATGGCCACCCTGCTCGGCATCGAAGCGGCCGGCACCGGGTATGCCCGGCAGCCCATTCCGTGGTCGGCTGCGGCGACCGGCAACCGGACGGCGACGACGTCGGACCTGGTGCAGTTCGGTCCTTTCTCCGACCCCACCGGGCTCGCGGCCCCGGTGACCGGCGCGGCGCTGGTGACCCGAATGACCAGCTCGGCCGGCCAGCCCAGCGGGCTGTGCCTGATGGCCTGGAACCTCGCCACACCCATCACCACCTCCCAGAACCAAGCCCTCCAGCTCGCGGCCGGATCTCTGTCGATGACGCTGGCGGTGAGCTGACCATGGCCGACACGGCGGGGATCATCCGGCGCATCCGGAACGAGATCGGCGACTTCGAGAGCCCCTTTCTCGACACGTTCCTGGGCGCCGAAGAGCTGGCGTCCTACGACCTTTCCGAGACCGGGCTCAACGAGGTCACGGCGAAGATCAGCACTGTCTCCCCGCCGGCCACGGTCGACTTGATCGCGGACAGCGACTACGTCCTCGATCCCAACGAGGGCCGCATCATCCTGATCAACCCGGTCTACTCCCCTCTCCACCACGGCCAGACGCTGATCGTCCGGGGCACGGCCGGTGGACTCTTCAGCGACGCGGACCTGGAGACGTACGTCAGCGACGCGATGCAACAGCACGCCTACGGCCGCAGCCTGACGACCCGATACCGGGATGCGCACGGCTTCATCCGCTACGACCACGAGCCGGTCACGCTGGATAATCTGCCGGCCGTCGAGGAGCCGCTGGTCGCCTACCTGGCGGCAATCCAATGCTTGTGGACCCTAGCCACCGACGCCGCCACGGACATCGACATCTCGACGGCCGAGGGAACCTTCGTCCCGCGCACCCAGCGCTACCGGCAGCTCATGCAGCACATCGGTGACGCCAGCTCCGGGCTCCAGGGCCGGTACAACCAGCTCGCCCAGCAGCTCAACGTCGGCCTGGGCCGGATCGAGATGTTCACCGCACGCCGGGTCTCCCGGACCACGAACCGCCTGGTACCGATTTTCGTCGAGCGTGAGTACGACGACAACTCCATGCCTCAGCGGCTGCTTCCGCCCATCGACGGCGAGGAGTACGAGGACGAGTCGGGCGTGCCGTCCCCCACCTACCCCGGGCTGTGGGGGTGACTGGAATGCGCGGACGACTGGACTGGAAAAAGGGCCGGTGGAATGTCAACACCGAGACGTCCCTGATTCACCGAGGACTCCGAGGGTGGCAGCGGACCACAGGTGATTCGATCACCTATTTCCGGTGGCAGTACGGCGACTCGGAGATACACCCGGTTTACGACGAGGCGACCGGCAGCGGCAAGCGGTTCTACGGGCTGTGGCAGCTTCCGGCCCTTCACGTTGACCACTCGGAGACCGGGAATACCGAGCCTCGCGACAGTGGCCTCTACATCGTCGATTCGCTGCATGTGACTGCCGAGTTCGACCAGCTCGCCAAGACCGGCCTGACCGACATCAATATTCGGCACGGGGCGTACCAGCGCGACCGGATCGCCTACGACAACATCCTGTTCTCGGTAAAGCACGTCGATATCCGAGGTCAGATCCGTCGGCGGGACATCATCGTCAGCATCGACGCCGAGCAGATCCGCGACGACGAACTGGTCAATGACCCGCAATTCTCCCCGTATCTGCGGGACTTCAGCCGCAACCCGGAACCGCAAATGCCAGAGGAGGGCGGCTCCGATGACCCTTACGCCTGAATCACTCGTCTACGATCTGCCGGCCGGAGTCCCGTCCGTGCATCTCACCGGACGCTTCATCGCCCCCGACGGAACCCCCCTCACCGGCACCCTCACCTTCGCCCCTCCCTCGGTCCTGACGATGCCGGACGCCGACACGATCGCGAACACAGTGGCCTCGGTGGAGATCGCGAAGTCCGACCAGGGCTGCTTCGAGGTGAACCTGATCGCGACGGACGCCCCCGGCATATCGCCCCGGGGCTGGACCTACCTGGTGACTGAGAAGCTCAAGGGCGCGCAGATCAGGCAGTACCACATCATGCTGCCCGAGCGCCCCGGCGGCGGTCCTGTCGACCTGGCAGACCTCGCGCCTGTCTCGCCCTACACCGGCCGCTATCTGCCCGTCGTCGGCCCAACGGGCGCACAGGGGCCCCCCGGCCTGCCGGGCGAGGTCTCCCGAGCCGAACTGGAGGCCCTGGAGGAGCGGGTGGCGCCCCGGCCGATCGCTTGGACGCAGAGCGCCGCCAGCGCCCTGTGGACGATCCCGCACACCTTTCCCTATCCACCGGCCGTGCGGACCTACGACACCAGCGGCCGGGAAATCGGCGGTCTCGTCGACACCCCCTCTCCCACCACCGTGACCGTCCAATTCGCCTTCGCGGAGACCGGATCGGCGATTCTGAGCTAGGAGTACCCGATGGCAGTTACTGATTTCCGCGATTCCCTGAAGCTGAACAAATTGCCCGTTCGCGGACTCGTCCCGGAGACTTCCTCGTCGCCACCCGCTGCGCCGGTCGAAGGGCAGCTTTGGACGGACTCCGTCAACCACGTCGTGCGGTTCTGGAATGTGACGGCCTGGAAGAACGCACTTGACCGGGCGGACCACACCGGCACGCAGCCGGCCAGCACCATCTCGGACCTTGCGCCCACGGTGAAGGGATACCGGCTCGACGAGTTTGCCGCACCGAATGCTGCGATCTCTCTTAACGGGCAGCGCGCCACGAATGGCGCCGACCCGACAGCGGCCTCGGACCTGGCCACCAAGCAGTACGTCGACAACGCCAGGGCCGGAATCGCCGGTGTGAAGGACCCCGTCCGCGTGGTGTCGACCGCGAACGTGAACCTCTCGTCGCTGCCGGCTGCCATGAGCGGCATCACCCTGGCCAACGGCGACTCCTTCCTGGCCGCTTCACAGACCACCGGCACCCAGAACGGCATCTACACCTACAGCGCCACCGGTGGGGCCGCCACTCGCCGGGTGGACGCCGACGCCACGGGAGAAATCCTCGACGGCACGATGGTGGCAGTGGCCGAAGGCACGGACGCCGGCAGCCAGTACATCCAGACCGCCACCCCCTCCGGTGCTCCCGGCGCCTGGACACAGACCTGGGTCAAGTTCTCCACCGGCGGTCAGACGTACACCGCCGACGGCAACGGCATCGAGCTGTCCGGCACGGTGTTCTCCTTGGAGCTGGCCGACGCCACGCTCTCGAAGAGCGCGACCGGCCTGACCGTCGGTCTCGTCTCGGTCGCGAAGGGCGGCACCGGCGCAACCACGGCGGCCGGCGCCCGATCCGCGCTCGGCACGGTCGGGAAGTACACGGCGAACGTCGGTGCCCTCACGGGCGGTACCTCGCTGAACATCGCCCACAACCTCAACACTCTGGACATCCTCGAACCGTCCCTGCGCGAGATCAGCAGCGGCGAGCTGGTCGCGGCACGGTTCGTCGTGGTCGACGCCAACACCGTCAGCGTGACGACAGCGGCCAGCTACGCGGCTGACACCTTCCGCATCACGGTGGTGGGCTGATGGCCGGCCGGCAGCTCGCGCCGCAGACAGTACCCGTGAGCACGAACAGCAACCTGGTGACCACCAGCGCGATCGGTACAGCAAACGGCGTGGCCGGCCTGGACGCTGGCGGGAGAGTCCCCCAGGCGCAGATCCCCACCCCGAAGATCACCGTCGGCACGACCGCTCCCACATCGCCCTCTCTGGGTGACGTGTGGATCGACACGAACTGACGCCATGGCGACGCGCTTCTGGCTGACGCCCTCCACCGCCCCGTACACGCCGGCCACCCGACGGGGCACCTGGACCGACAGCTCCTCGACCACCGCCGGCCTCCTCGCGCGCCAGCCCGCAGGCGCCTCCACCAGCGTCGGCATGGCGGAGACCTCGGCGACGACGACCAACGTCCTGCTCGGCCGGTGGATCAGCCCGGCGGCCCGGAAAGCCGGAACGCTCTCCGGCACCGTCGCCTGGATCACCGGCCGCTCGCAGTCGGACTCCAACGCGGCCATGGTCGTTCGCGCTCACATGTTCGTGACGGCCGGAGACACCGACACCGTGCGCGGCACGCTCCTGAGCAACTACACCGGCTCGACCCCATTCCCCACGACGGCCGCCGGCGGCGGGACCGCAGGGACGGCGATCACCAGCGTCAACGTCCAGGCCGGAGATCGGATCGTGGTCGAGTTCGGCTACCAGGCACAGAACACCTCCGCGACGTCGGAGACCGGCATCCTCTATTACGGCGGCGCTGGCGTCACCGACCTGGTCACCGGAAATACGGCAGTGGCGTCGAATCCAGGATGGGTCGAGTTCTCCGGTGCCGACGCCCTGTTCAGCGCGCCCACTGCCGACATCGTCGACAAGTTCACCAGCGGCATCGGGTCCCGATTCGTCTACTGGGGCGGGACCTCCTGGGATCAGGCAGCCAACCGCGCCACCATCCCCGCGAACGACCAGTACCCGGGGCTGATGGCGACAGCGGACACCGGCTACGAGATCACCGGTTCAGCACATTTTGCTGAGCTGGTCGTGATGCCGACGGGCGGCACTAACACGGGTTTCTCGGCACTTGTTCTCGGACCGACGGACAACGGCACCTTTGTCCGTATTCGCTACAGCCTCGACACGGCGAGCCTCATTTTCGAGAACTGCGTCGGTGCCGCTGACGTTTCAACGCCCACCATTCTCACCTATGACTCCACGGCTCACCGGTGGGTACGTTTCCGCGAGGCAAGCGGCACCTTCTTTTGGGAGACCAGCCCAGACGCCAAGTCCTGGACCACCCGGCGTAGTGCAGCTACCCCGCAGTGGCTGAAATTCGGAAATCTACGCACGAATTTCGAGGGGTACGCCGACACCGGCAGTAACACCACTCCTGCGGAGGTGGACAACGTCAACACGATTCCGACCACCGTGGTCAGGGTGTGGAACGGAACGGCGTGGGCGCCGAAGACCTTGAAGGTCTGGAACGGAACCACCTGGACTGCAAAAACCGTCAAGGCGTGGTCCGAGACTGCCTGGTTCTGAACCACGAACCGCCGGCGTGCTCACGGCAAGAAAGGCCCGGAAATGCTCCTCACCCCTGAAGAAGCCGTCTGATGGCCGGCCGGCAGCTTGCCCAGCAGACAGTGCCCACGAGCGGCGGGAATGTCGTCACCACGTCCGCCGTCGGAGCTGCGAACGGAGTGGCTGGCCTGGACTCCGGCGGAAAGGTACCCGCCAGCCAGATTCCGGACCTCAGTTCCTCGTACACCACCGTCACCGCATTTGGAAACGCGTGGACGGCCGTCGACCACGGCCTCATATCATGGGCTTTCGACCCGGCCTGCTGTAGTAGTGCTGGCACTTCTTTGACAGCCGGCTACATCTACCTGGTGCAGATCCTCCTCCGCAACCCGGCGACCATCAGCAAGATTTCCGTCGTGCTCGGAACTGCCGGCGCCACACTCACGGCAAACCAGTGCCTGGCTGGTCTGTACAGCTCGACAGGTACCCGCCTCGCACTCACAGCGGACCAATCGACCGCCTGGGCAAGTGCCGGCCAGAAGGCCATGTCCCTCTCCTCTGCATTTTCGGCTGCCGCCGGCAAATACTTCGTCGCCCTGGTCGTGAACGGAACGACCCCGCCCACCTTCGCATGCGGGTCCACGTACGGCGCGAACTTCACTCCCGGAAACGCCAACCTGACTGCAAGCAACTACAGGTTCTGCCGAAGCGCCGCCGCCGGTAACACCTCTCTTCCGACCAGCATCACGCTCTCGGGATACACACCCGACGCCAACAATGTCTGGACCGGGGTGTTCTAGCGATTAACCCGGGACAAAAAACGCGTGCCACGCTCAGGCCCAGATTCACCGCACGCACCCCTGCCCCCAGGAGGAAAATCCCCATGGCTACCTACGTCACCGTCTCCGACGAGTCGTACGACAAGGCAATCAAGGCCGGCCCTTTCGAACTGGACGACCCGTCGCAGCAGACAGTCCAGGAAGGCACCCACCTCATGCTGGAGGCGGACGCGCGAGCCGCTGGCTACTACTACGCCGCCGACGGCGCATTCGCCCCGGAGATGGGCCAGGAGTCGCGCGGAGATGACCACCAGGACGGCCCGGCCGAGCAGTAACACCGCATGGGCCTGTCGCTCCATCGCCGGCAGGCCCATCCGTCAGGAAGGGAAAGCGCCATGACTGTCGCGCAGATCTTCGGCCTCGTACTGGTCGTGCTCCTCATCATCATCGTCCTGAAGATCACCGGCATCTTCTGACCTGGGGCACAGTTCTGAATTAACGGCTCCCAAATAGCCGCAAGCATTCTGGTGGGGCGATCCACAAACGCCCATACCGGAGTGATCCGTGCCCTTTCTTCTGAACGAAGACAAGGCCCTGAAGCTGAAGTTCCAGGGCCTGATGGTGCATGACTCCACCTCCGGTCCGGGGCGCCGTATAACCGTCCGATACCGCAATCCTGAGTACGAACTCGCCGACGCCACCTACCCATTGGCGTTGATCTCCCATACCCGCATTTCACGGGACGAGGAGCGCGAGAGCCGGGGCACGGTCAACCTGCACTACGCCCCCGAGGGCTACGCCCCGTGGGCTGACATGTCGGACCCGACGCAGTCGCCGTACATCGCGCAGATGCCTGTCCCGCTGAACATCGACTACCAGCTCGACGTGTACGCGCGCAAAGAGCTACACATCATCGAGCTGACCGGCAGCCTCATGCAGTTCGATTTCCTACCGGCCCGATTCGGATATCTACCCGTCGGAGAAGACGGCACTGTGCGGCGGCTCGACCTGCTGGGCGGCCCGGATTACAGCGAGTCCAAGGACGAGCAAGGAAAACGCCTCTTCTGCGCGAGCTGGGCACTGCGCGTCTCCAGCGAGATCTTCCTCAGCGAGATCCGCGAACTGACACCGGCTCAGCGCGTACTCATCGACTTCCTCGACAAGCAGGCGTGGGACGCGGGCACCGACCACCCCCTCGACCCTACCTACGCCGTCACGAAGACCGCGCTGTCCATCACCACCACGGCGCTGCCGAATGCGACTGCCGGCCGGCCCTACCGCCAGGAGCTGGTCGCCGCTGGTGGCTACGGCGAGACGCGCTGGTCCCTCCCCGAGGGCTCTCGCCTCCCCGCCGGCCTCGCGCTCTCCCACAGCGGCGCCCTGTTCGGCACCCCGCACACACCCACTGCCGGAGAACCGGGGGAGTTCCTCGTCGCCGCAAGCGATTCCGACGACTCCCCGCAGGTCACCACGGCCGCTCTGACGCTCACTGTCTCGCCCGCACCTCCTGGGAGCTGCTGATGACCACCCCCACGACCTTCCCCTACAAGCGCCCGGGTGTGTACATCTCCGAGTCGCTCAACCCCCTGCCGCAGCCGATCACGCCCCCGGGGCTCGCCGTGGCCACGTTCGTGGGCACTCACGACGCGGGCCCGTCCAACCCGGTGAAGGTCACCTCGTGGGAGCAGTTCCGGAGCCTGTACGGAGGATTCGGCAACGGGCTGAACTACCTGCCCTTCCAGGTATTCGAGTACTTCGCCAACGGCGGTCAGCAGGCATGGATTCTCCGTGCCACTCCGACGGACTCCGTCTCCGCGCGTCTGGTGATCAAGAACCAGCCTCTGCCCCCTCCGGAGACCATCGTCGCGACGCCCGACGGAACCGCGCCCAGCGGCTCCGGCACCAAGCCGTCGTCGAAGGTGACGAACGTGACCCTCTCGGCGCCTTCGGGAGCAGTCACCGCCAACCCCGAGCAGACCGCCTTCCAGATCGAGTGGGACGCCATCACGCCGGCGGCCTCGGTGGACGCCTACCAGGTCGTCGTCACGCGACCGGACGACGGGGGCTTTTCCCAGACGGTATGGGTGGCGCAGCCGAGCGGCGGCAAGCCCACCGCCGCGTTCACCGAACTGGCCCCGGACACCACGTACTCGGTGCAGATCACCCCGTACAAGGGGGCTACCGCCGGCGACCCGATGACGACGGCCGCGACTTTCGACACGGCGGCCGGCTACACCGCCGTGGACGCACTCCAGATCACTGCGCGAGGGCGGGGTGCCTACGGCAACCAGGTCTTCATCAGCACCGTGTCCTCCTGGACCACTGGCCGGTTCCACCTCTTCGTCAAGTACGGCTCCACCGCTCAGTCCTCCCTTGTCGAGACTTGGCAGGACGTCTCACTCAACCCGGGCGACCCGCGCTACATCGTCGGCCTGGTCAACTCCGCCTTCGGCGGATCGACGTACATCAGCGTGGAGAACATGCTCCCCCCGACGTCCACAACGCCGGGAACGAGCCCGGTTCCGGATGCGAGCTGGCAGCCGGACTACGTCTCTGACGCTCCCCTGGAGAACGGAGCCGACGGCGTCCTGGCGGTCAACCTTGCCGAACAGCTAGCGGCACAGTTCGGGAGCATCTCCGACGTGCTGCTGCTCAACCTGTGCGGGAACACATCGCTGACCGACCACATCCCCCCGCAGACGCAGATCAACAGCGTCCTGTCCTGGGTCGAACAGCGCCGAGGAGCATTCCTCATCCTCGACGCGCCCCGCCAGCCGGCGCCCACCGCACCCGACGTGGCCGCCAACAAGTACTCCTCGACGATCGGCGGGTATTCGCCTCAGTCCTCGTACGCCGCCTTCTACGGCCCGTGGATTCAGGTGGCGGACCCTGCCGGCGCCTCGGTCTCCTCCACGCGGATGTTGCCGCCTGCGGGAGCGGTGATGGGGCAGTTCGCGCAGGCAGACGCAGCGGTCGGGCCGAATCGCAGCCCGGCAGGCGTCGCCTACGGTCTGGTAGGCACGGTCGGCGTGGAGAACACATTCACTCTCGATCAGCTCGACGCGCTCAATCAGATCGGGTGCAACGTCATCCGCCCAGTGCCACAAGCCGGTTACTGCATTATGGGCGCCCGCACACTCAAGCAGGGAATGCCCGACAGGTACATCTCCGTTCGCCGGATGCTCACGTACCTGGAAAACCTGCTGGAGGAAGTCACACGTTTCGCGGTTTTCGAACCGAACGGGCCAGAACTGTGGCAGACCCTCAATGCTCTCGTCACGCAGCAGCTCATGACGCTCACGCAAGCGGATCAGCTTCAGTCAAGCGTCCCAGATCAGGCTTTCTTCGTGGTGTGCGACGAGACCAATAACACTCCACAGACCGTATCGAATGGTGAAATCCACATCCAGGTCGGTGTCGCTCTCGCGTCGCCTGCTGAGTTCATCGTCATCGAGATCTCGCAGTACCAGGGCGGCATCTCGACCACGACCACGTCCGTGGAGGGCACGGCCTGATCGAGGCCATGTCAGCCCTACCGCCTCTCGTTCCCATTCATCTCGGCGGCTATCAGACCGGGAATGAGAGGTGACTCGTGGGAGCCACAACCACCACCCAGAAGCCGTCGCTCGCGCAGCTCCAGACGGACCCGCTCAGGAATTTCAAGTTCCAGGTGATGATTCACCTCGCGGGTTCCACGCTGGACTCTTCGAAGCGTACCAACCAGCTCGGGTTCATGAGCGTCTCCGGCCTGTCGATCACCACTGACGTAGTGGTTTATCGGCAGGGCGGGATGAACACGACGACCCAGAAGATGCCGGGTCAGTCCGACTTCGCACCCATCACGCTTTCCCGAGGACTGATCTGCGGCGACAGCGACATCTACGCATGGCTGACCAAGCTTTTCCGCGTCATGCAGGGCACCGGAGGAAACGACGGGTCGTACAACTTCCGCGCGACCATGGACATTTTCCTGCTCGACCATCCGGTGACGACTCAGAACGTCACGTACAAGGCTGGCTGGCGCGTCTACAACTGCTGGCCGACCAGCATCGCATTCGGCGATCTGGACAGCGGGGCAAATGGTGTGGAATTGCAGCAAATCACCCTTGCCCACGAAGGCTGGGACTTCAAGATCGCAAACAAGTACGGACCTGGCAGCGGAATTTCCCTGCCTTAATCCGGGACGAATCAAAGGAAGACACGATCATGCCCGAACCCATTGTGCTCCCCGACTTCGACTCTTTCGGCGACGAGACCCTCAAGGGCCTGGAGACGCCAGAGGAAGCTACAGCCGCCACTCAGGCAGTCCTTCGGGACGACCGCAACTCCGGAGAACCCGTCATCGACGATCCCGGAAACAACCGCGTCACCCTGGAGCGCGGAATCTGCCGAGAAGGCTCCTGGTACCGCGAAGCCGAGGTCAAGGAACTCACTGGGGCCGACGAGGAAGCCATCGCCGCTGCCGGCAGCAGCTCTTACAAGGTCTTCGAGACGCTGCTGCTGCGCGGCGTACGAACCGTCGGCGATGAATCCATGAGCCGCAAGCTGGCCGCTGAACTCCTCATCGGGGACAGGGAGTTCCTCGTGATGGCGGTCCGGCGAGCCACCTTCGGAAACGACCTCGTATTCGAAGAACTCCCCTGTCCCTACTGCAAGGAACTCATCGACCTCACGGTGCCCCTGAACGCGATCCCCTTCACCCACCTCGCCGATCCGGAACGGACCGAGTTCGAGGTACCCCTGCGCCGAGGGGCCACGGCTGTTGTGCGGCTTCCCAACGGCGACGACCAGGCCGCCGTGTTCGCAGTAAAGGACGGTAACGAAGCCAAGCAGGACAGTGAGATCCTCGGCCGCTGCGTGCTGCGTATCCAGCACGCCGACGGTTCGTCGACTCGACGCCCCCCGGCAACCAGTCTCTTCATGGACGACCGGCAGACCATCTTGAAGTTCCTGGCCAAAACTCAGCCTGGCCCCCGATACGGAGATTTCTCCTTCGTGCACGACACGTGCGGAACGGAGGTCCCTCTGCCAATCTCACTGGCCGTCCTATTTCGCGGAATGTGACTACGCCCGCGCATTCCACGAGATCGAGATCCTCTCCCAGATCCATCCGTACTGGCCCTTGTCGGAACTGAAGAAGCTATCCATTCGTGAGCGGCGCCACTGGATTCGCCGAGCCGCCTGGGACGTAGAAAGGAGGGCGTAAGTGGCCACTCCGACACCACCGGGAACCCCGCCCCCCAATCCCGGCACCGGCCGGCTCCTCGGCACCAACAACCTTGGCCAGCAGCTCGACGCGCTGACACGGGCCTTCACCACGTTCACGAACCGCTTCGCCAGCCAGGCCGGCCTCGGCACCCTCGGCATGACCGCCTACGGACCCATGGGCGGCCAGACGCGGCAGGACAACCAACTCGGCCGCCTCCAGCAGCAGTACGTCCAGGGGCAAAGCGCGCACCAGGTCGCGCGCCAGCGGATGCAAGACGACCTGGACCGGCAGCAGCTCGTCTGGGACCGCCAACGCGCCGTGGGCACGCGCCAGGTCAACGACATGCGCAGGCCGCAGTGGTTCCGCGACGAATCCCAGATGCAGCTCGACATCAATGCCGACTCTTTCGTCAGCTCCCAACGCCAGACCCGCGACAACTGGAACCTGCGGGACTCCCAGTTCACCGCCTCCCAGGCACAGATGACCGCCGACATGCAGCGGCTGCGCCGACAGTCAGCACAGCAGACGACGATGAACCGCGTCGCCTTCGCCGGCCAGGTCACCGGCGCCGTGGTCGGGGCTGCGAGGTCGTACTACAGCGGGGGTTTCGAAGAACAACTCGGCCAATTCGAGCGCCGCATGGACCTGGCCGCACCGAACTGGAGTGGAACCGCTGGCAGGCGGGCGCAGTCCATGGGCCGCAACCTGAAGTCCAGCGGCGCCATCATGTGGGCCTCCTCCAATGAGGATCTCTACGGGGGCTCGACCGACATCACGCTGCAAAGCGCCTCGTCCCAGGTACAGAACCAGCTCAGCCGCGCTTCCTCCGCCGCCTACATCACCCCTGGTCTCGGTATGCAGGGCGCCGCCCAGATGCAGCAGGAACTCGGCACCGGCCAGGCGTTCTACGCCAGCCAGATGTTCGGTCTGGCCCCGACTCGCTTCGCGGGCGGCGTGCAGAACTCCCCCGCATCCATGGCCCTCAGCCTGGCCCAGCGGGTGAACTCAGGCGGCTTTGGCTCCCTGTCATCGAAACAACTGCACGACCAGCTTATGCAGGGCGGGTCGCTTTCGATGTCGATGGCGAACTGGAGCCAAGCCGCCGGGCTTTCGGGCCAATCCCTTGAGGCGATGCGCAACCAGACAGAGTTGCTACGCGACTTGATGAACCCGGAGAAGCAGGGCCTCAAGGGGCTCTCCTCCGACAAAGCCCTCCAGCTCATCGACGACGCCGGCAAGCGCACCGGCGCAGGCGACAAAGCCCGCGACACGATCAAGGATTACGCCCCCAGCATCGGCGGTAGCTACCAGGACTCGCAGCGCTACCTCCAGGGCCTGAGCCGGGAAGGGCACCTGCCTGCCAGCGCATCCTTCCTCGACGCAGCCCGCGCGAGCGCCGACACCCTCGCGGACATCAAGACCCTGCTCCAGAAAGCCATGGGGCCCTTCGCGAACTGGCTCGGCGGGCTGACCGGCGCGTACAAGGCCGGCGGCCCGGTGGGCGGCACCGTGTCCCGGCTGAAGGACTCCGGGAAAGGCGCCACGAGCGGGTTCATCAAGGGCTGGAATATGGGCCCCAACGTCATCTTCGGCGACTCGGGGGCAGGCACCGACCAGTCCTCCTACGCCAAGGACGCGTGGAACTGGGTCGGCGGCCTCTTCGGCGGCGACTCCGGCACACCGGAGTCCAAGCAGGGGGGCGCGGGCGCCAAGAAGTCCGACGGTGCCGGCGTCACCGGGGGCGGCGTCGCTGCCGCCATCAGCTTCGCCCGAGCCCAGGTCGGTGACAAGTACGTCATGGGCGCCACCGGGCCGAACGCCTGGGACTGCTCAAGCTTGATGCAAGCCGCGTACCGGTCGGTCGGCGTGAGTCTGCCGCGCGTCACCTATGACCAGATCAAAAAGGGCGTCGAAGTCCCGATCGACGACGTCAAGCCGGGCGACCTCGTCTTTTACAAAGACCTCTCCCATGTCGGCATGTACGCCGGTAACGGCCGAGTCATCGAGGCCGCCAACCCCGGCCGGGGCGTCGTTGAGGGCCCGATGTACTCGAAGTTCAAGCGGGCACGGCGCGTGCTGTCCGGAGGGATGGAAGCCACTCCAAGTCTGTCCGGTGCCCAGGACGACCCCACGGCCAGCCAGAGCGGCGGCAGCGGCCCCTCGTACGCGGGAGCCTACGGATCTGTCGAAGAAGTCGACGCCCTGGCGGCTGCCCTGGCCGGGAGCGGCGGAGGTGGCGGAGGTGGCGGAGGAAGCCTTCAAAGCGTCAGCCGTACTCCGAGTGCTTCGCAGAACGAGGAAGCCTCCACCGGCTCGGGCGGCAAGGACACGGTCAGCGACACCCGCGCGAACGTGAAGCTCGGCCGAACCATGGCCGCCAAATACGGCTGGACCGCAGGCGAATTTGACGATCTGTACAAGCTGTGGATGGGCGAGTCCGGTTGGAACACCCACGCGGACAACCCTAGTTCGGACGCCTACGGAATTCCGCAGGCCATGTCCAATATCCACAAGGAGACGGCGACTTCCGCGTGGCGCAACTCGGCCTCTCTACAGATCGCGTGGGGTCTGAAATACATCAAGGGCCGCTACGGAAGCCCGTCGAAGGCGCTGTCGTTCTGGAATTCGCACAATCCGCACTGGTACAAGGACGGTGCCTGGGAGGTGCCCGGCCAGCGGGGCGAGGGAGTCGATGCCCGGCTGCACGGCGGCGAGATGGTCCTCGAAGCGAATGCCGCCCACACGGTGCGCCAGGCCCTCCTCAATCAGGGCCTCAACCCTAGCTCGAACCAAGGAACCTCAGCCGGCGGCGGAGCAGTGACCCTCTCATTCGGCGCGGGCTCAGTCGTGGTGCAGATGCCGTCCGCCACGGCGGAAGGCGCGAAGTCCGCCGCGACTTCCTTCGTCAGCTACGTGGCCGCCGACGACCGGATCAAGTCACTGATGGGGGGTTGGTGATGACAGGAAAGTCCGACGGCCCGGTCAATCTGCCGGCGAGCGGTATCTGGGAGAACGAATTCGACCCCAGGATTCAGAGCATTCCTTCCTATCTCCCCGGGGAAAAGGGGTCGAGCTTCGGGCTCATGCGGGGCTACATGGTGTCCGCCTTCCCGAAGAGCAGCACAGCCAAGACGAACCGGTTCTACATGCTGAACTTCCTATACAACCCATCCGAAGTCAGCGTGAGCCACAGCACCGACGCGGCGAACCAGGTCATGCCGGCTTACACGCGGTCTGATCTGGACACTGGCGTCCCTCTGGTCGCAGCCGGCGGAACGCTTTCTTTCGCGCTGCTCTTCGACCGCACCTATGAAATGTCCGACACAACGAAGTTCAACACGATCGAGGGCACGTATGGCGTGATGGCCGACATTCACGTTCTGTACAACCTGGTCGGGATCAACACGCCGCAGCAAGCGCAGTCCACGGACAGCTCGGACAAGGCAACCTCGGGAAACGTTCTCGGAATCATGCAGATGAGCCCCGTCTGGTGCCGCTTCGGTCAGGCCCGCCATTCCTTCAAGGACAAGCTTCCGAGTCTCTCACGCATGGAGTACTTCGGCTACGTCAACAACATCGGAATTACCTACACGCATTTCTCTCAGCGTATGACTCCGGTGCGGTGTGCTGTCGATATCAGCATGACGCTCATGTCGTCGTACGGGTGGGTGTGAGGAGGAACCATGGCCATCTCGCGGACCTCGCGCTACCAGCGGCACGAGACTGCGCTGGTCCCGGATCGCAACGGCCAGCTCCAGCTTGCGATTATGCCTCGCCCGCCCGCTGACCAGTCACTGCGTGTCTCTGATTACCGGTGGCGTGCGAATGAGCGCGTCGACTCAGTAGCGGCCCAGTACTACAGCAGCGAGTCATCGTGGTGGATGTTCGCGGAGGCGAACCCTCGCGTACTGGACTGGACACAGCCGGTGGCCGGCCTCCAGATCATGGTGCCCCGTGGCCTGGCGTAATCTCTACCGCCCGCACCTCACGGCCACCCAACCTGTTCTGGAGCAGGGGGCGTGGATCAGCAGCATCGACTTGTACCAGGCCGAGCAGGCTCACCAAGTTGCCGAACTGACGGTGATGCACACGTACAACCCGACCCTGCCGTCTCAGCAGTGGCGTACGCCCGCAGGGTCCGTGTGGGCGGAGAACACACCCGTGCGTCTGCAATTCGGCTGGTGGGCCGATGACTCCGCTGACTGGTACGGCTACGTCGCGTCGTCCAGGGTGCTCGCGTCAGAAACCGATCCCCGATACGGGCACGCGGTGCAGATTCCCGTGGTCTACACCCTCACCGGCACCAGCATGCTGATGCAGACCCGCCGCAATCGAACCTGGCGTGACACCTCTGCGTCCGCCATCGCCCGGACCGTGTCCGCTGAATACAACCTCCAGCCGCGAGTCGACGGCTCCAGCGCCGTCCTCACCCAGCAGATGCAGTCGATGTCGGACTGGCAGTTCCTGTGCGACGTCTCGGACCAGATCGGCTACCGGGTCTACGTGGACGGCACGGTGCTCTGGTTCGTCGACCGCGAGACGGTCATGCCGGCATCCGACGGGAGCGTGCCTTCCTTCCGGTCGACCAAGACACCTGGAGCCATCGACAGTCTGCGCGAGTTCTCCGCCGTCCTAGGGGACACCGACCCCGCTGGAGGCGTCCGGGCCCGGTATCAGACAGTGGCCTACAACCGGACCAGCAGCGTCTTGACACCGGCGTCGTACTCCCAGAGCCGGACGACTCTGCACGGCCAGCAGGTGGCTGCCGTCCTGGACCGGCAGTACGGGGACCGGCCGGCCGCGTCCTACAACCAGGCAGGCCGCCTGCTTGCGGCGGAATCGGACTGGCTGTGGGTAGAGGCCCGAGCCGTCACCGACGGCGACCCACGCCTGCGGCCGGGCTCCACCGTCGACCTCCAGGGCGACGCGATCGGGGAGAGCAATCTGGGCCTGTGGATGGTCCGATCCGCCGTCCACAAGATCAGCGTCAACCTGCTCTACCCGCAGAAGACCACGTACACCAGCACTCTCGTGCTCGGCCGCAATGACTCCCGAAGACTCGACCTCAAGGTGCAGCAGCCACCGGTGAAGGCCGCACCCACCGTGCTCGTCAACGGACGCTGGCGTGCCGCGTATTCGGGAGGTCTGTCGTGAATCCCCTGTACGGCACCTACAGCGCCATCGTGGTCTCCGCCCAGGACCCCCAGAACCGGGGGCGGGTGCGGCTCCAGATCCCCCAGATCATGGGCACGGCCGTAAGCGGCTGGGCTGAGCCGGCCAGCATCGGCTCGGCCCTCCCGGGTGACCAGGTTTTCGTCACCTTCGACGGCGGAGACCGAAGCCACCCCCTCTACTGGCCGCGTATGCGTTCGGCAGCTCCCGGGGTCTGGACACCGCTTGCTCTGGAACCCGGGTGGGTTGCCTCTTCCGCCGGCTCACCGGTCTACCGGACCACGCAGGACGGCATGGTTGAGCTGTCCGGCTCGGTGGAGACCTCTACAGCCATCGGACTCGGTGTGGTTGTGAAATTCGCAAGCCTTCCGGCGACCGCCCGGCCCGTCGAGCGCCACCGAGCCACCACCGCCACGACGTACAGGACGGCCTACAACTCCAAGACCACCTACGGCGAGTACCGGACTACGACGACAACCACAAGCGCCACCTACGTGACCGACGCCAACGGTCCGAGCGTCAGCTTCATCGCCCCGGCCTCGGGCCAAGCCGTCGTGGTGTTCGGCGCCTTCATGCAGAACACGACCGACGCCGGCCGCTGTCTGATGGGTGTTCGTGTCCTCCAAGGGGCGACCATCCTCGCCGACGGAGACGACAACCGCTCAGCGGAAAGCCAGGGCCCCGATAACGTCTCCGCCTCGAACTCCAGGCAGATCACGGGAATGACGCCAGGGACGACGTACACCGTGACCGCCCTCTACCGCACCGAAGGCGCAAGCTCCTCGGCCGCTTTCGACAATAAGTGGATCGTCGTCATACCGGTCGGCCCTCACGACACTCCGGCAGCCCGCATCACCATGGAAACCAACGGTGATCTCCAAGCACTTTTTCCCGGCGGCGCAGCCCCCGCATACGACATGTCACTGACTGGAATTCGCGCCCGCATCCTGTGAGGAGAAGACAGTGGCCTACCCCAATTTCCGTGCCCTAGCTGCCGCCAACACGCTCGGCATCGACTACGACATCAAGAACCGCTATGGCACACGTGTCTATCTCCTGCACGCGGCCATCCACGGGGGCGGGATCGAGGCCCCCACTTCTCAGCTCGCCGCATACGCCGCCGGCGACGAGGGAGCGTGGTACTCCTTCGAAGCACGTAGCGACCTCACAGCCCCTTCCCTCGCGCTGCCTTCCACCGGGTTCGACGAGCCGTTCTGCGTCGTGAACACCGGAAACTCCAGCCGCACCGTGGTCTGGCACGGTGTGGACGACCAGCGCGAATCGGAGCAAGTCGCCTACATCAGTGGTCTCGACTCGGTCCTGATCTCCTTGATCGTTCAGGAGCTGGAGGCCGCCGGCTTCCAGACCGACCGGGCTCCGATCAGCTTCGCCGGCGACGACGTGCAGAACATCTGCAACCGCAACAAGGCAAGGGCGGGCGTTCAGCTCGACCTCTCGCTGAGCCTGCGCAAATCCTTCTACGCGGGCGGCGACCTCTCGTCTAGCGCCGTCAGCCAGCCCGACAACCGACAGCCGGCCTTCTTCGCCTTCGGGGATGCCGTCCGCAGAGCCTGTGCGCTGATGCCGGTCGACTCGATCACCGACGACGTCGCTTCGGTCGCAGTCCAGCCCTACACGCCCGTCGACCAGGCCGTCAGCACCGCCATGCGCGTCCCCTTCGCCATCGACCACTCCGGTGGGGTCGCAGCAACCACCGACGCGCGGGAGCAGCTCCTTGACCGCGTCCACGCCTTGGTCGGCACACTGCCCGGCGAACGCGTGATGCGCGCGACCTACGGCGTCCCCACCTCGACGGCGCTCTTCGCAGTCAACGCCGATGTCGCCAACGACCAGCTTCAGCGCGCCGTCCTTGACGCCGTCGCCGAGTTCGAGCCGTCCGCCGTTGTGTCCGCCATCGTGGCCGATGTAAACGAAGCCCTCGGTGCCGTCAACATCAACGTCCAGGTAGGCCGCGCTGACGTCCCCGGAGCTGAGCGCGACAATACCCGCACTGTAGGCGTGCTGGTCGGCGGCACGGTGGTTTCCACCCCGCAGTAATTAACGGGGCAGTCCCTCTCATCCGTAGAATCCCACTATCAGGCCAGCACTCGTTTCTCATTCGGTTCCGCTGGAGGTACCGGAAGGGAAGTGTGTCCCGTGGCTGTCGACAGCGGAGCCGTCGCGCAGATCGACTACACCTCGCGTGATTTCACCGGATACCGGGATTCGCTGCTCCAGTACGCGACGCAGGCACTACCGGAATGGACCTCTCGGTCCCCCGCCGATTTTGGCGTGGTAATGATCGAGCTTTTCGCGTACGTAGGCGACATCATCTCGTTCTACCAAGATCGTATCGCCAACGAATCATTTCTCGCGACCGCCACTCAGCGATCTTCTGTCGTCGCGATCGCACAGCAGCTCGGCTACCAACCGCAGCCCGCAATCCCGGCCGCCGGACAGGTGGCTTTCTCACCGGCACCCGGCTTGGTCTCGCCCCTGATCCTGGACACCGGCACGCAGGTCATCACGGAGTACATCCCGAGCCTGGACCGACCCATCACCTACGAGCTGGCGTCTCCCGTCATCGTGCCGGCCTACACGACTCCCGTGCCGCAGGTCGTGGGTCTTGTCGTCGAAGGCAGCACGCAAGGCGACCGGAACCTCGTGCTCTATCCCTCGACGTCCGGCGACCCCGGAACCACGGTCCGGGTCGAAGACATCGGGACCAGCGACGGCACGAAGTCCCAGACCTTCACGCTGGCGCAGTCGCCCGTCCTCCTGGACACCGTGCGGATCTTCCTCGACGACGGAGTGGGGGGCACCGAGTGGACCCGCGTGAGGGACTTTCTCCTCGTCCGAGACAGTGACCTCGTCTTCACCGCCGAGACCGACGACCAGGGCATCACCCACGTCGCATTCGGCGACGGCACCACCGGTGCCCTGCCGGCCACCGGCATCAAGCTCGCTGCGGCCTACCGCACCGGCGGCGGCGCGTACGGCAACGTCCCCCAGGGCTCAATCGTGGACCTCGCCGACGCCCTGCCCGGCGTCGTCGTGGTCGGCTCCGCCCCGATGGCCGGCGGCGCCGACGAAGAGCCGACCGACCAGATCCGCGAGAACGCCCCCAGGCTCTTCCGCACACAGGGCCGCGCGGTCTCCGCCCAGGACTACGCCGATCTCGCCCTGGCAGTCGCCGGTGTCGCCGACGCCCGCGCCGTGGTCCGCTCAGCCGGCGCGGTGACCATCTACGTCATCGGCCCGAACAACATTCCCAGCAGCGAGGGGCAGCGGGACTCCGTCGCGCAGTACGTACAGGAGCGGGCCCTGTCCGGCGTCGTGGTCAACGTCGTCAACGGCAGTCTGATCCCCGTCAATATCGGCTCCGGTTCCCTCCCAGTGCTGCTGTCGGTCCTGCCCCGCTATCGACGCGACACAGTGAAACTCGCGGTTCAGCAGGCGATCCAGGAGGTCTTCACACCTCCGGAAACCACATTCGCCTCGCGGATCTCGATCTCCCACCTCTACCACGCGGTACAGGAAGTCCCCGGCGTGGACTGGGTCGTCATTCAGCTCATGGCTCGCTCCGATCTACCGCAGAGCGGTACAGCCGACGTCATCTGCCGCGAAAGCGAAATTCCCATCGTCGGAAGTATCAGCGTCACCGCCAGCGGCGGAGTATAGGAGCGACGCTATGCCTGCTGTCTACCCGATGTCGGTGAAGTCCTGGACCCCGAAGGTCGACCAGGTCGACACGATCTGGGCCGCTCACGTCAACGACTTGCAGAACGAGTTGGCGGCCGTCGAGCGCACCGTCGGCGCGAACCCGCATACCTGGGTCGGCTGGTCTCCGAGCACCATTCAGCCGAGAATCTGGCCGCCGCCTCCCGGGTCCATGACACTCAAAACACCGGCTCCCGTGGCGAATTTCGGAGCTGCCAAGACCTTCACCGACGTCTCAGACAGGATCAAGACGATCCAGCAGCAGACGACCTGGCTGACTCTGATGACCCAACTCCTTGTTGGTCAGTCCGGCACAAAGCCCAGCAAGCCCGCCGCCGCAGTAATCCGTGCCCCGGGAATGCACGTACCCACCGGGGAAGAGTCCTGGACACCCTTCAAATGGGGCGCGGCCGACTACGACCCGAACAAGATGTACCACGGCGGTTCCACCATCGCCTGCCCCGTATCGGGCTTCTGGGAAGTGACGGTAAACGTCTGGGCCGACTCCACGACGCAACACGCGAACGACTTCCATTTCGTGCATGTGCGACTCATGCGCGGATCTGAGGAAGTCGCCGGTCAGGACTCGATCGTTGAAACGCGCACTTGGATCAGGCATCGAATCAACATGGCCTGGCAGGGGCGGTGGAACGCCGGCACGACCATGCAGGTGCAGATCTCCCAGCACGGCCTCGTCTCCGCCTCCGTGAGTGCGAACGCCACCGTCAGCTTCTCCTTCGTGCGCGACCTGACGTGAGGTGAGCTAACTGTGGGCGTCTACGAACTCGATATCTACTCGAAAACCCTCTACGGCGCACCTGCCTTCGTGGCTTTCGACTCCACCGTGTTCGTCGAGCAACGAGGCTTCGGTGCGTTGGAGGTCACATGGGGCGCCCCGGTGCAGGCCGCTGCCTCTCAGATCCTGGCCGGGGTCAAGGCGTGGACGAAGCTGCGACTCATTCGGAACTCCTACGGCGTCCCGGATACAGAAGACGACGGTTGGGTGGTTCTGGAGACCTCGGCCGGAACGGACACCGGAACATTCCTCGACGACACCGTGGTCCCCGGGCGGGTGTACTACTACGGCGTATTTGTATCGACGGCACCGGACACGTGGGACTACACCATCACCTACTACCCCGGAGACTTGGTCACCTACAACTCTGGTGTCTACATCAGCATAAAGGCCGGCCCCGGCGCTCCTCCCGACCTGAATCCGACCTACTGGACTCTTTCGGGAATCAGTGAGCAGTGGGTGCGCTGCGGTGGTGGAGTCGGCCTGGCAGTCGCGGAATTTGGGAACAGCCTGCTTCTGTATGACAACATTCCGCGTCCGTACAAGGTCGAGACCGTCGAATCAACCGCGTCGAGCATTCCCGTGAATGAGCAACTCGCCCGCTTCTGCTCGCTGTTCGGCTATTTCTTCGACGTAATGAAGTGTGAGCACGACCAGCTACTGCGCCTCAACGACGTGTTGCAGTGCACGGACCGGCAAGTCACCCTGCTCGCACAGCAGATGGGAATCGCCGACAGGCTCCCGACGCTGCCCGAGCTGCGCAGGACTTACGTGCGTGACGCCGCGCTCATTCAGCGCGACCGGGGCAGCACCGCTTCAACCGCAGCGCTTGTCAGAGCCATTACCGGCTGGGATGCCGACGTGTCCATTGGCTACAACGAATTGCACGACCTCGACGAGGCCAGTTTCGCCAGCCCCCAGTTCCCAGCCTGGGCGCGCGACACGGTGTACTCGACGACTGCCGGCAGCCAGCTCTACAGCGACATCGTCCAGTACGGCGGCGAGCTGTACGCGGCCATCGGCACCCCCAGGCGGGAGTCGGCGTACCTGTCCTACACCGGGTCGAATCCCGTCAGGACCGGGGCGGGCACCATCGTGCGCGACCCCGACCAAGTCGCCGATCCGTACCCCGGCTACGTCCACCTGGACGGCGCGGCTCCCGGGGACACAATGACCTTCACGTTCAATGCCGCGAGCGGCGGCGCCGGCTCCTACAACGTCCTCCTGGTCGCCGTGGGCGACCCCGCCGGAGGCATCGTGACCGCCACGGTGAACGGTGCCGCCGTCACCATGCCGCCCCTCGACCTCTACAGCCCCTCGCGCCAGCTCATCCCGATCAGCTTGATCGGGAATTACAGCCTGACGCCAACGGGCAACACCTTGAAACTCACCGTGACCGGAAAGAACGCCCTCTCGACCGGATACGGGATCACAGCGTCTTACTGGATGATCCAGGGCGGCGGGATCAACCTGAACGTCCCCCCGACCGGCGACCCCTTGTCAGCCACCTACTGGCAGGCTCTGACGCCGAACTCGCTCCAGGACACTCTCACCGAGCAGAACCCTCTCACCGGGGGCTACGGGAGCTGGAACCTCTCGATCTCCGGCGGGGCCACCAACCCCGACGTGTCTTCGGGTCTGAGCCCCGACTGGTGGATCTCGCCGCAAGGCGCACGTTCTGGCACCAGCAGTCCGGGCACGGGCAACGCGCTCAACTACACGGCCAAGACCGCTGCCGGCACCCGTGAAGTCTTCCTGTCCGGCCCGGTCAAGGCTCCCGCCTGGGACCCCACAAACACGTACTTCGCGGGCCAGGCCGTGGTTTGGAATCCGCTGGGCTGGAGCAAGCCGCCGGTCTATATGGCCAAGGCGCAATCTGTCGGTCGCCAGCCGGATCTCAATCCCGACAAGTGGGCTTTCACTCCGTACAGCGCCAACACGTCGCCCGAGATCAGCCGCATCATCACGGATTCCATCTACACGCCGAAGGTGATCTCCTGGTCGGCCACGCGATCGTATAGGCAGGGTGACCGTATTGCCTGGCGCGGACACCTATACGAAGCCGCCCTGCCCTCTCTCGGCATATTCCCCACTGGGTACAACACTGATAATCAGTGGTGGCGCTGGTGCGGCCTCAACTCCCAGCGATACACGGTCAGTCTCTACCACAACCGCACCGCGACTGCTTCGGGCGAGGACGTACGCATATTCATCAATTTCTACAACTCCTACGGCGTCTTCGGTGGAACCGGTTTTCTTGGCTCCGATGCCCAACTCCTCTACGACCGATTTGAGTTGCACAACTTCGCGTACCCGCAGTCCACGGGAAATGCCCCCGCGGGCTACGTCAAGCCAGCCGCGGGCCAGCAGGGCGTTCCTATTCCATGGAACGTCTCTTACGGAACGTGGAGCAACGGGCGCGGCGTTGTGCGTCCCACGGCCTGGAACTCGACGTCAGACAACGAAAAGAAGGCCGGGCGGATTCTCTGGTTCTACCGCAACTGGGTGTACGACCCGCCGTCCGGCCATCAAGGCGAACAGCTTTACGTCACGTTCATGTCCGCACCTGACAACAGCGCCGGCCTGATGGAGCACGGTGTTGTCTTCCGCTACAACGCCACCAACTATTGGCTTGCCTCTCGGGATCGGCTCACCTACACCCAACTGACCTTCACTTCCGGGGCCGTCACCGGAGTTACGGTCACTGAGGTTGCGACGTGGACTCCGGTCCAGTCAGGCGAGCGATTCAGGGTCAGGAATCGCGCAGCGGACATCCTGGTGGAGTCCCGTATCCCGGGACAAAGTTGGCGCACTCTCGCCACTGTCAGCGATACCCGGAACAATTCCGCCCTTGGATGGGGTTTGCTGGAAAGGCTGCGCTCATGACCATGCCCATTCCCGTCACCTTCTCCGGGACGAGCACCAGCAGGGGCGCTTTCGATCCCGCTCTGCGCCTCATCACACAAATATCGCTCGCCGGTGCAAGTGCAGGGAACGGCGCCTGCACGGTGAGCCAGTCCAGCGTACCTGGCGCATTCGCCGACTTCGCCCTCGTCCCCTATGGCCCTGTCGTCTACGCGGACCCGGCCTTCACCCACGTGACCTCCGGTGTTTACCGCCCCGGGGGTACAGGAGACACGGTGGGTCAGTGGAAGCGGCTCTCGCTCTCGATCACTGTGCCCAATAGTGAATACGTACCGGGGCCTCTGGGGCGTATCTATGGTGTCTTCGAGTTGGCAAGGCTTGGCATCACGTCCACCAACATGGCCTTGAACGAAACTCAGCAACTGGCCTATGTGCAGTTCGAGAAGACGCCGCCCGGCCTGGACGCGGACAGCAATCAGTTCGGTTCCAACCTGTTCAGCTTGGAGCAGGCGAGCTACGAGGGCCGGATGCTCTACGAGCCGGTGGCAGCAACCGGCGAAACCGACTACATGTCATACAGCCGCAGTACCGAACGGGCATCCTGTGGCACTTACGCCGGGAAATTCGTCTATCAGTCTCCCCCGCCGGCCAACTCGTACACGGCGGTCGCGAACTTCGGCACCTATCCCAACCTCAGCAACCGGCGGCAGACCTACGCCGATGTGAAGTACCGAGCCTTCAGCACTGACGACGCCTTGCCCGGTACTACTCCGAGCACGGATGTGGGGGGCACCCCCGTCCCCGCCCCGGCCACCCTGACTCTGCGGCCCCTCCAGGCCGCCCTCGTACGGGTAGAGCCCGGCGTCGTCTACCAAGCACAGATCTCGGCCGCGACCGAGGTCGCCGGCCAGGTTTTCCAGTGCGCCATCCTCCGCTACGACGCCTCCTTCAACCTGATCGGGACCCAGGCGTCAGGAGCCGGCGTGACCACGGCAGGCGGCTTCAAGTGGCAACAGGCCACGTCCCAACTCCTGATGGAGGACAACGCAGCCTGGGCGGCCGTCGTCCCACGCATCACCTCGGGTGGTGCCTCCCGCTTCGTTTTCTACGCCGACGAGCACCGCATCTGGATTCCCTCGACGTTGTCGACGAAGAAGGCGGGCGCCAGTCCTGCACGCGCCTGGCAACCGCCTCGGCAACTCATCCTCAAACTCCGAGCAACCCGCGTGAACTACGTCACCAACCCGAGTTTTCAGAACGGTGTCTCGGGCTGGAACCTGGTGAAGGACCCCAGCATCACGGCGGCGTTCACGCTGTCGACCGGCGCCGGGATCGTCGGCAACGCCGCACAGTTCAACATCGACACCGCGCCGACCGCCACCCTGATCAGCGGAACATCACCCCGCACCGGCATCACGACGGTGACCGGGCAGAACGCACTCATCAGCCGCCTGAAGCCCTCAACGGTCTACACGGCCAGCCTGTACGTGAAGCCGACGCTGTGCCCGGTTCCGATCACGATCTGGGCCAACAACGGCGCCCAGCTCGTGCGAGGCACCAGCAGCCCACTCTTCGACCCCTGGCTGAACCAGAGCTGGTTCCGTCTGGCAGTGACCTTCAAGACCAGCCCCACCTTCGGCGGGTCCGGGATGGTCAGCGTCGGCTACGCGGCGGACGACGTGGCGTCGGTCTATCAGGCCGTCATCCCCGACAGCAACGGCGCCGTGTGGACGCCTCTCGATGTCGACCCGGCCGGCTACCCGGGCTGGACCCAGACAGCCACGTACGAGGTTGGAAACCGGGTCGCCTACAACGGCGCCGTCTATCAGGCACGGGTGAAGCACGGGCCTTTCCCGAATGTGGGCCCGTTGACCTTCCTGCTCGATCAATTCCTTCTGGAGGAAGCCGACAAAGTGGCCCCGTACTTCGACGGAAGCCAGCCAAGCGGTGACTACCTGTGGGAGGGCGATCCAGGGAACTCGCGCTCGCACTATTACCGGGGAAAAAGAGTCAATCAGTACCGTCTCGACCAGATCATTCAGCGCCAATTGGGCGTGGGCGCCTCGTACCGGATCGTGTACGCGAGCGCCCCCTGACACAGGGGCCCTCATGACACATCTGATCGTGCTCGCACTGGCCACGTTTTTCGCCTGGGAATGCCTCCTGCTTCCCGTTGTACGACCGGCGTGCATGCTGTTGCGCCTGCCAGACGCCCTCGCTGGCTACGTCAAGTCCGCGACCGCGCTGGGCGCCGCCCTGGCGCTAGACCACTGGGTGGACCGAACCTTCCTTCTACCGGTAGCTGCGGTTTCCCTGTCTGGCGCACTCTCCATGCTGCGCCGTTGGAGTGAGACACAAAACATTTCCGCTCTCGTCCGAGGCAGAGCCAGACGGGGGATGCCAATGCCGGGTCCTTAGAGGTCAGGCGGGGTGTCTCACCCTTTCGAGTTCCTTTGCGCCGACAGAGTGGATTCATCAGAATCGGTCACGACACCCCTATTTTCCGTCGGACCTGGAAGGCACTATCTCTTCCGTCCAGCACATCAACACATGTGAGGAAAATATGGCTAGTGGAAAGCGTCCGGTGACGCTGGGCATCTTCGGTTCCGGAGAGGCGTCTCCGGCACTGGTCTGCGACTCCCTGAACGACCAGTTCGCGTTCGGCCCCGAGGACAGCGAAGGGTACTTCGCCCCTTCCGAGGAGTACGACCTGGCTGTGCTCCTGCCGGCCGGCGGCTCGATCACCTCCAAGGGCGTCCACTCCGTCTGGGAGTGGGCCGTGCGCTGCGAGCTGCCGTATCGGGTCCTCTGGGACGAGACCGGCAATGACCGCACCGTGGATGTCCTGGGCCACGTCGACCGGCCCGAGGACATCGACATCGTGGACGACGTGGGCGCTGCGCTCGTCGACCAGCTCGTCAAGAGCGAGCACGGCATGCTCCTCGTGATCAGCGAGAACGAGACCTTCGACGAGGCCACCGCGCAGGTCGCCGCAGCCGCACTACGTGCCGGGCTGCCGGCGTACGACTTGGCTCGCGCGCTGCTGGAGGTGACCTGGCGCCACCTTCCCGACCACGAGCCCCCCGGCGCCTCAGCCCTCGAAGACGAGAACGACGGACAGACGGCCCTCGCCATCGTGCCCGACGGGCCCGACGTCGTTCTCAGTGCCCAGGAGATCGCCGTGGTGGTCGACGCCTTCACTCAGGCGGAAGAGCTTCTGGACAGCATCGGTGAGGGCCTCCTGGCCCGAATCGCCGACACGCGTGAGTCCCTGATCCACGGCCGCTCCCTCCTGGCCCCGAAGCCCGAGGCTCCCGCCGAGGACGGGGAGCCCAAGAAGACCCGACTGGAGATCTTCGACCCCGAGAAGAACGCCTGGGTCCCGGCCGGCCGAGGTCGGCCGCCGAAGGGCGTCCAGAAGCGCCGAGTTCCCGCGTAGCACGCGAATGGCCCCGGCGGAGGGGGGTCCGCCGGGGCCATATCGAATTTGGCCGCCACGCCAGTACATCTGCATTCACAGGGAGAATAGCATGCACCCCTCGTTTTGCGACGGCGGCGAAAATGGGCCCGAACTTCCCGTCTCGGTGGAGGACATCCTCGGCCGCGCTCCCGAGCGCGCCCGGCTCGCTTATACAAGCCTCGTAACCAACGCCGATTCCCGCTACGACGCGGAGACCGGCTGGTCCTGCGCGTACATCACGCAACAGGCCCTCGCCGACGAGATGTACGTGTGCCTACGCACTGCAACTCGCGCCGTACGGGACCTGCGCGACATCGGGCTAGTGCGCGTCTTGTCTTGGCCAGGGGCCCGAACTGAAACGCAAGTCCGGATCGCGTCCGTCGACATCTCATCGCCCTTCGGCCCGGTGCAGGCAGCCCTCGCCGGCAGCTCGAAGCAACAGCTCATCGACAAGGCCATCTCCCAACTCGTCGCCACCAATCGGGAGTTGGAGGCACTGGCTTCCAGTGTCTGACGGAGTAACTCCGGTGACGCAGCAACTGACACGTCGAGCGCGTGCATACGCGCTGAAGCACAAGCCCTAGCTCAAGAAATAGCTAGGCAAATAGAAACCTACGGTTTCTATTAGCTGCCCACGAACGTTCGTTCGGGGCAGTTCTGGCCCGCCACACAGCCAGGAGAAGTACATGGCCCGCAAAAGCATCCACGACCCCGACGCTGAACTCGACGCCACGGCCATCGTCCGGAACATGCTCCAGGGGGAGCCGGAGCCCTCCGCGCCAGCCCAACCTCGCTGGACCCCGCCGGAGACCGGACAACGCCGTGAACGGCGCTCCAAGGGGCGTCCGTACGGCCCCGACAGCCTCCCCGGCCTCGCCGACTACTTCACCAACTCCTGCCCGCCGCTGAGCTGGGCCGGCGGTCTGGAGATCGGCAACCGCCAGGCCCTGGTCGCCGTGTTCTCGGAGCTGCGGCGCGAGTCCGGCCTGAGCCCGGACGACTGCCGCGCCCTGGTCGACCTGTACGTCACTCGTCTCGCCGGCAAGGCCCCCGCCAGGCCCTACGTGTGGGACTTCAAGTGGCGCCGCTTTCAACTGCTGCGCGACCTGCGCAGCACGGGACTCACGGTCACCGCCGAGGAGTACAGCACCTGGCAGGAAGCTCCCAGGTCCGACGCCCCCACTGACGACAACTTCACCGCCTCCTGGGGGTCCAGCACATGATCACCACCCAGATGGACCCCGAAAAGGCGCGCTGGGTCGGAACGGGAATCCCGCTGCGCCTTCGCGGCCTGACCCTCAACGACGTCGAAGAGATGAGCGGCGACACCAGCTCGATCAAGAAGGCCCGGATCTACGTCGAGGGCTACCGCGCCCAGCAGTCCAAGAACTGGAGGGGCCTGCCCACCAGCAACGCCTTCGGGCGCGGCTTGCTCTTCGCCGGCCACCCTGGCACCGGCAAGACCACCCTTGCCGCCGCCGTCCTTTGCGAACTGCGCCGCCGGTGGGGCGTGAGCGTCTACGCCTCCCGGTACAGCGAGCACATCGAGCGCGAGCGAAGCCTTCTGCGTGCGGATCAATCCGTCGATCCCGAGCGCGTCTCGCGCTGGCAGTACGCCGTCGAGCGCGTCCAGTGGGCCGACGTGGTCCTCCTCGACGACGTCGGACACGAGCACAGCACCGACAGCAAGTTCGCCGAGGACACCTTGGAGAAGCTCCTGCGCCAGCGCTACGACGAGGGCCGGCCGACCCTCATCACGACGAACCTGTCCGGCGACGACTGGGCCGCCCGCTATTCCAAGGCGCTACGCAGCTTCATGGACCAGTGCACCCGCCGCGAGATTTTCACCGGCGAAAGCTACCGCCGGGGCGACCAGTGATCGGCGGTGACCTCGACGACGCACCGGTGCCCCCCGGGGTCTACGTCGTCTGGGAAGAGCTGCTCGGCGTCCCCGGCGGTCGGTACACACCGCAGCGGTTCGCCCGCCGGCAGCGCTGGCACCGGCCGGCCGCCGCCTTGGGGCTGTACGAGACCAACCCCAAGGCCGTCCAGGCGCTGTGGGGCCTGTGGGAGGACGACCGGCCCGTCACCGTCGTCACCTACCTGCCCCGGGACGTCGCCGCTCACCTGCCTCGCCGCCTGGAGCGCGAGTGCGTACCCCACGCCCGGTTCCTCGTCGACCAGCCCGTGCACATGAGCCGCACCATCGCGCTGCTGGCCGACGTCGCCCGGATCGTCCACAGCGTCCCAGCACACGCCTTCCTGTACGGCCCCAAGGGCTTTCTCGTCCCCCCGCAGTCCCCAGAGCTGATCCGAGAGGTGCTGTAAATGGCCGACGTCATCCCCCTGGTATTTCCCGAGACGAATAAGTGCGTGCGGGTGCTCATGATCAACGGCGCCCCCTGGTGGGTCGCCCGCGACGTGTGCAGCGTGCTCGAAATGGAGCGGCCCGACGCCGCACTGCGTGGCCTCGATGACGACGAGAAGGGGGCTCACACTGTGAGCACCCCCGGCGGTGACCAGCGTATGTCCGTCATCAATGAGTCGGGCCTGTACTCGATGATCCTGCGCAGCCGGAAGGCCGAGGCCAGGGCGTTCAAGAAGTGGATCACCGGAGAGGTTCTGCCGGAAATTCGCCGGACCGGCGGCTACGGAGCCGACAAGGCCGCCTTCGACACCCCGCGAACTTTTGGCGACGCACTCCTGCTCGCCGCAGCGCAGTGGGAAGAACTTGAGGCGACGAAAAAGCAGCTCGAAGCCGCCGCACCGAAAGTGGAAGCGGCAGACGCCTACTTCGCGTCGGAGAAGTACCTCCTCGTCCGCGAGGCCGCCAAGCTCCTCGGGCTCAGGGAGAAGGGGCTGCGAACGCTGCTGCTGGAGAAGGGCTTCATTTTCCGGCATCGAAACGCATACGGCGACAGCTACTACGACGTAGCCGCTCGCTACGCAGACGCCGGCCTGTTCGCCACCAGGGTCTACAGCCGCATGCAGGACGACGGCGGTGCGCGGACCACGTACACGGTCTACATCACCCCCAAGGGCATGGAAGTCATCCGGAAGATCATTCGTGATCTCGCCGACAGGAGAAACGTTCCTGCGGTCCGGCACGGGCTCCCCACACGGACTGCCCGCCCCCTCACCCAGGGTGGTGGCCGCCCGTGATCGACTACCGGCCCGACGCCTGCGACAACCGCCGAATCACCACCCAGATCATCCCGGACGACACCAACAAGTTCGTCCGGTTCCGGTCCGAGATCGGCCTGGACGGCTACGAGGAAATGCCCCTGGTCGCCTGGGCCGTGGTCATCACCCTCCAATCGGGCGCCCCGCCGATCCAGACCCTGGAACCGGTCGTGGACGACAGGTGCCACGGCCCAATCGCGCTGGGCGACCTCGAACTCGAAGTGGGGCCCCTCACGCTGCTGGAGGTCGAGTGAGCCACCGGCACTACTGCCCCGACCCGGACACCTGTCAGGAACGCACACCCTGCTGCCTCTGGTCGGAGGGCGACTGCCTCTGCGACTACCCAGACCAGTGCCGCCAGCCCGCCGCCGATCGACAACTGCCGCCCGCAGACCGGGACGTGACATGAGCACCATCGAGGAGGAGGTGATCTCGTACATCGCCCTGACCGGCGACCTGGACACGGTCGTCGGTCAGGCCGGCGTCACCCCCGAGCACTTCCTGGACCCCGCCACACGCAAGGTCTTCCAGAGCATCCTTGCCTTCAAGGCCGACTTCGGCGAGTCCCCGACACCCGAAGTGATCCACCGCGACCACCCGACCTTTCCCTTCACCGAGGACAGCTCGGGCCCCATCGACTACCTGCTGCGCGAACTGCACGAGAGCCGACGCCGCACGATCATCGACCTGGGTATGGGCGCCGTCGGCGAGGCCCTGGACAAGGGCGGCAGCGAAGCCGCGCTCCCCCTTCTCCGCATCATGCTCGCCCAAGCAACCACCGCCACGGCCGGGTCGCGCGAAATCAACTACGCCGCCACCGGAGCCCAGCGGCTGGACCTCTACCGACAAGCGCGCGACAACCCGGGCGAACTGCTGGGCATCCCCACCGGATTCCGGTTCCTCGACCAGGTCACGCTTGGAATCCAGCCCCAGCAGATGATCGTCCTCACCGGCCTCGCCAAGAGCTGCAAGACCACCGTCATGCTCGGCATGACGCGCTCTGCGTACGACTACGGGGCCAAGCCGCTTCTCGTCAGCTTCGAGATGCCGTATGCGGAAATCTCCAGGAGACTGGACGGCTTCCTGGCCAAGGTAAATCCGAAGAAGCTCCAGACAGGGCAGCTCACGGCCAAGGAATGGCGTGTCCTGGAAGCGGCGCTGAGCAGCCCCCTCGGCGAACAGCCGTACATCGTCACCGAAGACAGGGCCGGCGCCATGACCATCGCCGGCATTCAAACGAAAATCGACCAGCTCTCCCCCTCGGTCGTCTTCATCGACGGGGCGTACTTCCTCTTCGACGAGATCAGCCGCGAGTCCCAGACTCCCCTCGCGCTTACGAATATCTCCAGGGGTCTGAAGAAGCTCGCGTTGAACAACGACCTTCCTGTGGTGGTCACCACACAGTCCCTGGCCCACAAAGTGGGAGCGAAGGGACTCACAGCATCAAGTCTTGGATACACCAGTGCCTGGGTGCAGGACGCTGACCTGGTCGTCGGAATGGAGGCCACCGACGAGGACTTCTTCTACCGGATGAAAGTCCTCGCCAGCCGGAATGCGCCACCCCAGGAGCATCTCATCTCCATCTCGTGGGAGCCGCCGCAGTTCGAGGAGGCGGAAATTGAGTCCGACCTCCCCTACTGACTTCTGGGACAGCCTGGCTGCCTTCGCCAATCCCGTCCCTCACGACCTTCCCGCCGCGATGCGAGCCCTGGGTATCGACCTACTGCGAGAGCTGAGCAAACCCGACTCAACCGAGTACCTCGCCAGGTGCCCGGCCCACCTGTCCCTCACGGGAAAGCGGGACCGCCGACCCAGCTTCTCCGTGAACAGCTCCACCGGCCTGTTCCACTGCTTCTCCTGCGGCTACGCAGGCCCGTTCATCCAACTCGTCGAAGACGGGCTCGGGTTCAACCGCATCGAGGCGTTCCAATGGATCGCCCGGCTGGGGGTCTACCGCACCGTCGAGGACACCGGGCCGACCCCGGCCGTCGACGACGCTGTCCGCGTCACCGAGGCGTCGCTGGCGCTCTTCACGCCGCCGCCGCAGAGGGCATGCGAACGGCGCAGGGTCAGCCCGGAGGCGTGCCAGCACTTCGGTGTCCTGTGGAACACCGAGACACGCCACTGGATTCTGCCGATCAGAGACCCGCTCACCGGAGAGCTGTGGGGCTGGCAGGAGAAGGGACGAAAGTTCTTTCTCAACTACCCAACAGGAATCCGCAAATCGCTCACTCTCTTCGGCGACCTCACCTGGAGCGGAGACAGCGCACTGCTGCTGGAGTCTCCTCTAGACGTCGTGCGCGCGTACACCCTGGGGATACCTGGTGCCTTCTCCAGTTTCGGCGCGCATGTCTCGGAGGCTCAGATGCGCCTTCTCAAGTCCCGGTGCCGGAACCTGATTCTCGGCCTCGACAACGACTCTGCCGGCCGCACGTCGCGGGACAAGATCCATGACCGCTGGCGGCCTCGCGGACTTCCGATGAAATACCTCGAATACAGCCACACCACGGCGAAAGACCTGGGCGACATGAGCGACACCGACGCGCTCTCCGCGTACGGGAACGCGCACCACCCATGGCGTAGGAGGCGTTGATGTTCACCGGCACCCTCTTCCCCTACCAGCACGAAGCGGTCGACCGAATCCTTTCTGATCGGCGTATCCTGGTCGCCTACTCCATGGGTACCGGAAAAACCGTTCTCACTCTCGCAGCACTGGAGGATCTCTTCGGCCAGGGTGAGATCCGCTGCTGCGTCATCATGGTGCCCTCCAGCCTGAAATGGCAGTGGGCCCAGGCCATCGCGCAGTTCACTGATACACCCACGCGCACCGTCACGTTGCGTGGAATGGATCTCGTCGTGCCCGCCGAGGACGTGTGTACCGTCGTCAACGGCACCCCGAAGCAGCGTCGCGCTCAATGGGAAACTGCGCAGCACGCCGATTACGTGATCGTCTCCTACGGAGCTGTGTTGCACGACTGGAAAGAGTTGTGCGCCCTGCCCGGCGATGCATTGGTTCTCGATGAGGCGAGCGCCATCAAGAACTTCTCGGCACAGACGACGAAGCGCGTCAAGAAACTCCGGCCACCGGTTCGCATCGCCCTTACGGGCACGCCCGTTGAAAACCGTCCAGAAGAAGTATTCAGCATCATGGAGTGGGTCAACGCAAAAATTTTGGGCCGCTGGGACCTCTTTGAGAAGTCCTACATCAACAGGAACTTCTTCGGCGGAGTCTCCAGTTACAAGAATCTCGGATTGCTCCACAAGAACCTCTCCCGGGCGATGATCCGGAAATCCCGTCTGGACCCCGAGGTCGCCAAGTACCTGCCGGAGGTCGCCGAGACCACCCGATACGTACAGCTCGACAAGACGACCAGGTCGATCTACAAGGCCATCCTCGCCGACCTCCAGGCCGCCATGGATGAGTTGGCCGAAGCCGGCGGAGAGTTCGATATCGCGGCCTACTACGCCGGCCTCAAGTCCGGGGCGGGGTTCGGCCCCCAGGGCAAGCTCATGGCTCGCCTCCAGGCCGCACGCCTCTTGCTCGACCACCCGCAGCTCCTGATGGACTCAGCCGTGGCGTACCACGAAGGCACCGGGGGTTCCCAGTACGCTGCCGAGTTCGCCGCCCGGCGGTATGACCTGCCTGACCTGTACAGCTCGCCGAAGCTGACCCTCTTGGACGAGCTGGTGGGCACCATGCTTGCCGAGCCCGGCACCAAGGCGGCGATCTTCACGGACTATCGCAAGATGCTGCCGTACCTGTCCGAGCGTCTGGAGAAGTACGGCGACCTGGCGCTCTTCCACGGCGGGCTTACCTCGGACGAGAAGGCGGGCGTCCTCGCTCGGTTCAAGACCGATCCGGAATGCCGCCTCTTCATCTCCACGAACGCCGGCGGGTACGGTCTTGATCTCCCCGAGGCCCAATATCTCGTGAATTACGATCTGCCGTACTCCAACGGTGTTCTGTCACAGAGGAACACGCGCCATGTACGCGCCTCGTCTCAATTCGAGCGTGTCCACGTCACCAGCCTCGTGGTCGAAGACACCGTCGAAGAACGCGTCCAGGCAACCCTTCTTCTGCGCCGACGCCTGTCCGAAGCAGTTGTCGACGGCACTGGCACCGGCGCCCTGGACATGGACGTCGAGTCGCTCTCCGAGCACATCGAAAATGTTCAGTAAGCCACTCGTTTGGCCGATTGGCTGCGATTTTTCGGGCTCATAGGGTTTTCGGACCGGAGCATTGCGAGTAGCTCCTTCCCGCAAGCACCACCCTGGGAGCAATACGTGCCCGAAGAGCATCTCGACAGCACGGCACCAGAAACCCGGCCTCTCCCGTTCGACCCGGTCATCCCGACCTTTCGGGAATGGGCGATCCTCAAGGCTCAGCAGACAGAACTCACTACGCGGATGAACAAGCTCCGCGACTCCGTGGCCTCCGCCGTCCAGGCTCGGGGATACGCCGACCACAAGGGGTCGCAGTACATCGACCTCCCTTTCCCCATCCCAGTCGGCGATACCGAATATGTCCGCATCAAGCGCGAGCGCCGCGTCTCAATCGTGGCCGACCTCGAAGCGGCCGAGCGGATTACCAAGGCACGTGGCGAAACCGTCTACCACCGCGCCTTCCCGCCGGTACCCACGCTCGACGCGGACGAGCTGTACGTCCTCCTCCAGGAAGGCGCGCTCACCGAGGAGGACATGGATCAGATCATGGTCCAGAAGGAGTCCTGGGCTTTCCGGGGGCTCACGACATGACCGGCATCGGCCCACCCCGACGGCCCTTGGACGTCTACCCCGGGACTCACCGACCCGTCGGGCTTGCCCATCCCACACAGAGCGTCCAAGCCGCCGATTCCCCTCACTGGGACGAAGACCCCGTCTACAAGAAGATCTCCGGTTTCTACCGCGAGTTCTTCGCCATCTCGCACCTCGCGAACGCGCTCGGGCGCGCACCGAAAACTATCTACAAGTGGGAATCCAGCGGTCTCTTTCCCGGCGCGACTTGGATCTACAACAGCGAATCCAAGAACGGTCGCCGACGCCTTTATACCAGGCGCCAGATCGAGGGAGTCGTCCTCATCGCCTATGAGGAAGGCATCCTTTCGGGCACCCAGCGCTTCATATCCCAGACCCAATTCCCCGAAAGATGCCGCGAGCTGTTTGTCGCGACACGTGCTGCCCTCCCCGACCCCGTCCAGGACTGGAGCTGAACATGCCCGAGACCCGCACCTACGGCCGCCGCCGGCGCGAACTGCCCGGAACGACGTCTCAGACCGAACAAGCCGGCTTCGAAGTCGGGAAGCGCGAGGCAGTAACGGGTCGCGTCGTCGCCACTGGAGCCGGAGGTCCGACCCAGATGGCCGGCTGGGACGCCATGGACAAGGCCGCCTCCGCGTCCGGCTCCGACATGTACCTGAAGGTGACGGAGGAGGCCACCGTCATCAAGATCCTTGGCGACGGCCCCTTCGACGTCTACAACTCGCACTGGATCGACGAGATCGAGGACGGCTCCAAGAGCGTGCGCTGCTGGGGCACCCCGGACTGCCCGCTCTGCCAGATCGGTGACAAGGCGAAACGTTTCAGCGCCTGCTTCGACGTGATCTCGCTGGAAGACCCGGACACGCCCGCGCTGAAGGTCTGGGAGGCCGGCATCAAGGTGGCCCGCCAACTCAAGGACATCGCCACCGACCCCAAGCGCGGCCCGCTGAACAGGGTGGACCTCTACTTCACGATCAAGAAAGAGACGAAGAAGAAGAGCGTCGAGTACACCCTGGAGCGCGTCAAGGAGCGCGATCTCTACGAGGAGTACGACGTCGAGCCCCTCACTGAAGAGGCCCTGGCGGCGTTCCTGGCCGAAGGCCACCAGTGGGGCGATGTCGTCAAGGAAAAGCTCGACGAAGAGGCGATGTCCGAAGTGGTCGACCTGGTGATGGAGAGCTGACCGACCCCGCCGACCGCCCGCCCCGGGTGCCGACCCACACCCCGGGGCGGGCTGTTTCTCGACCAGAGGGACGTTCCGTGCACCAGCTCGTCACCACAGTCGACCAACTCCATGACGTCATCGAGTACTTCGAGGCGCGCGACGGTTTCGCTTTCGACGTCGAGACTACGGGCCCCCATCGTGGGGTGCCGGCCGTCAACGAGGTCACCTGGCTCTCTCTGTCCACCGACGGCGCGTGCTCGGTGATTCCTCTCGGCCACCCCAACGGGTACAACCTGGTGCGCAAGGCAACCCGCCGAAAAAACAAGCAGACCGGGGAATGGGAGCACCTCCCAGCGCTCTTCGACGAGCCACCCAAACAGCTCCGCCCCTCGCAGGTGTTCGGCGCCCTGGAGCACCTCTTCTTCTCCGACCGCATCAAGGTCGCCCACAACGCGCCATTCGACCTGCTGAGCGTCGCCAAGTACTTCCCGGGCCGGGGCTTTCCACCCCCGCCGTACGGGGACACCATCGTCGCCGCGTGGATGCTCAACGAAAACCGTCTCATCGGCCTGAAGGCCCTCGACCGTGAGCGGTACCACCTCGACTACGACCACGACGACACCGGCAAGTGCGTCGAGAAGCACGCCTTCGGCCAGGTCCAGGACTACGCCTGGCTCGACGGCCGCACCACATGGCTCCAGTGGAAGGACATGCGGCCGAAGATCACGGCCGAGGGCCTGGAGGACGTGTGGGCCCTGGAGATGGACGTCCTGCACTGCCTCCTCCACATGGGCAAGGGCGTCCCCATCGACATCGCCGCTCTCAGGGAACTGCGCACCAGGCTGCGCGGAGAGATGGAGAACGCCGAAGCCGAGGTGTACCGCGCCGCCGGCCACGTCTTCAACATCGGCAGCGTCCCGCAGAAGCAGAAGATCCTCTACGAGGAACAGGGCCTGAAGCCGAGGAAGTTGACGAAAAAAGGCGCCCCCAGCACAGACGCCGAAGCCCTGGAACCGTACAAGGGACGCAACCAGTTCGTCAGCGCGCTCCTCGGCTACCAGGACGTCAGCAAGATCCTTTCCACCTACGTGGAGGGGTATCTCGGAAATCCAGCCGAGGACAAGCCGACACAGATCTTCAACGGCCGCATCCACCCAATGCTCAAACAGTATGGAACGGTCACCGGACGGTTCTCGTGCTCGACCCCGAACGTCCAGAACTGGCCCAGGGCAGACACCGTTTGGGGCAAAGCAATTCGGGACCTGGTAGACCCCATCCCGGGGTTCAAACTCCTTGTCGCTGACTACGCGCAGATCGAGCAGAGAATCCTCGCGCACTTCGCCGGCAAAGGCGCGCTGTGGCAGGGCTTCCATGACGGCATCGACGCCCATACGGCCACCGCGAGCGCCGTCTTCGGTGTCGCTCCCGAGGATGTCACCAAGGAAATGAGGCAAGTAGCCAAGGCCATCGCCTTCGCTATCAACTACGGCGCCGGCGCACAGAAAGTCGCCGACATGTCGCACACGACGCTGCGCCGGGCCAAGCAGATCCTCGCCACACACGAAAAGCAATTCCCCGAGGTCTATCGGTACAAGGCGAAGCTGTTGCGCACCGTCCGGTCCCGCCGGCCGGAGCCGTACCTGCGTACCCTGCTTGGCCGCAAGCGCCGCCTGCCCGACCTGCTGTCGCACGACCACGGCCGCCGCGCCAAGGCCGAACGCCAGGTCGTCAATTCCCACATCCAGGGCTCGAACGCGGACATGACGAAGCGCGCCCTGGTCCGTCTGCACAAGAGCCTCCTGCCCGATATGCAGATCCTCTTGACCGTCCACGACGAGATCGCGGCCATGTGCCCGGCGGACATCGCCGAGGAAGGCGCAACGATCCTCCACGAGGCGATGGCCGGCGCGGAAATGCAGCTCCTTTCCGTCCCGGTTACCACAGACGTAAAAATCTGCGACCGCTGGTCTGAAGCGAAATAATCACCCGACCTAGGCTGGAACCATGCCCGATATCGAAGCCGAAGCACCTGCCATCTTCCGGGGAATGCTCCGAGACGTAGTCGCATGCAGTGACTACGCCGAGGTGTGCCGTCTTCTCGGGCTCGTCCCGGCCGGGCCCGACGTGGACGAGATCGAGCACTACCAGTCCCACGCCCGGATCGCGGACTTCATTCCCGTTGCCGCCGACGCCCTCTCGCACGCAGACGTCGCGGCCAACCTTCTTTACCGACTGACGCGAATGGGCGAGCACGAGGAGGACGGCGACGAGCGCTCCCAGACGATGTTCCATTTCGTCACCCGCACCGCATGCACCGCCGTGATTTCGCACCTTCTGCAAAAGGGAATCCTGGAAATCGGAGACAAGGCATGAGCGACTTCTGGCTGAACAAGTTCCGCGAGGCCCAAGGCGGCCAGCCCTCCCCCCGCCCGCAGGCCGGCCTCACCGCTTCCGGGACCCCGTGGTGGGCGCACCCCACGTACACCCGCCCCGAGACCCCGCCGGCCGCGCCGCAGGCGTCCCCCGAGCAACTCCAGCGGGCATACCAGACCGACCGCGCCCAGTCCGCTCAGCAGGCCGAGCGCTGCCCCTCGTGCACGGGTGAGCACTACTGGCGCCCCACCCCCAACGCAATGGCGCAGTGCTTCGACTGCGGCTGGCCCGTCCAGAACAGCACCCAGGGCGTCGCCATCGCCAACAACTCCTCGGCCCCTCAGAAGGTCTCGCTTCATCAGGCCAAGGGCGCCGGCTACAACCCGCAGACCATCATCGGCCGCCTCTGACGGCACGTTCTTCCACTCGGAATCCATTCATACAGGGAGACCTCATGCTGCGCGCCTTCGTGATCGCCACCGCCGTCGCACTCATCTCCGCCGGAGGGTTTCTCGTCCTCACGGCGCAAGACATCGACACCTCACCCGCACGATCACCTCGACCGACACCAGCCATGAGCATCGGCCCGAATGACGCTGAGCCGGCCTGGACGCACGTGTGCCTGGGCACTGACGACGATCCGAGCTGGTGCTAAAACAACTGAAAATAGCTCACCCATATGGCTCTGTGCGGTATTTTTTTCGTTCCATACGGTTTGGGAATGCCGCTCAGTGATGAGACCCGGGCCCTCATGGCGCGGATCAACAGAAAGTACGGCGCAGGATCGGTAGTTCTCGCATCGCGGATGCCTGCCGTCCCCCGTTTCACCTCTGGATCGCTCTCCCTCGACGTGATGCTCGGGGGAGGGTGGCCCGGTAATCAGTGGAATGAGATCCTCGGCGCCGAATCCTCGGGCAAGACCACCGTCGTGCACAAGACCATCGCAGCCAATCAGCAACAGGACCGCGACTTCACGACGTTCTGGGTGGCGGCCGAAGGCTACGACCACGAATGGGCAGCCAAGCTCGGCGTGGACGTGGACCGCGTCATCGTGTTCGAGACGAACGCCATGGAGGACGCCTATACGGAGATGATCCGTGCGGCAGAGTCCCGCGCAGTGGATGCGATCGTGCTCGACAGCTACCCGGCCCTGGTAGCCGACGACGAGTCCGAGAAGGACATGGACCAGGCCACGATGGCAAGCGGGGCCCGGGTCACCGGGAAGTTCTTCCGCAAGGTCGGCCAGGCCACGCGCCGCTCGCTCGTCGAGCAGGAGCGCCCGTTGCTCGCCCTGATCGTGAACCAATTTCGGGACCAGATCGGCGGATGGGCACCGGCGGGCGCCACACCCAAGACCTCCCCAGGTGGCAAGGCCAAGAACTACGCCTATTACACGAGGGTCGAGGTCAGTCGAACCGAATGGATTGACGAGAAACGCACCGGTGGGTCCGTACGAGTCGGCCAGGTCATCAAGCTCAAGACTCTCAAGTCGAAGTCAGCGGCTCCTCAACAAGTCGCCTCCCTGCGCTTCTACTTCGCCAACAGTTCAGCCGGTTTCCTGGCCGGCGAATACGATCTGGCATCCCAGCTCGTCACGCAGGGCATCCTTCTCGGTCTCATCAGCCTCGACGGCTCCTGGTACAAGTACCGCGAATATCAGTGGCACGGGGACAAGAAGATGACCGCCGCCATGCGGGAAGACGTCGATCTTCAGGAGCAGTTGAGCGCTGACGTCTTGGATGCGATCCGCTTGGGCGAGGACTGATGGACCGGCGTATCAAAGCCTCCCGCGACCAGGAGAAACGTCTCGCCAGAGAGATCGGCGGCACCACGACGGCCGGGTCCGGAAACGGCTGGGCTGTCAAGAACGACGTGAGGAACCAGGCGTGGTCTATCGAGTGCAAGACCACCTCCGCCGCGCGGTTCTCCCTCACCCACAAAGACCTGATCAACGCCGAGAGAAACGCCCTCCTCGACCTGCGGGACATGGCCTTCGCCGTCGACATGCAGGGCCGGACGTGGGTCGTTCTCTCCAAAGAAACATTTCTTCGCCTCATCGAACGCGAGGAGGACACGTGATGGGAATTCGCGCTCTCGTCAACGCACCCGACTGGTCCGGAATCCACCACCGGGGCGAGGCCAAATGCCGCGACAACAGCTTCATTCCCACGCGCAACCGCGATGTCTTCTTCGAGGACGAAACCCTCGCACTCGACGTATGCAACGGCACCTATGACGACCGGGTCTGCCCTCGCCGTACCGAATGCCTGCGAACAGCCATGTTCAACAAGGAGAACTTCGGCGTCTGGGGCGGAATGACCGCGCGGGACCGGCTGGAAATGCGAATGCGCTACCCCGGGATGCCGGAACGCTGGATCTGGCATCCCCCTGGAAACACCGAACCCCCGACCAATGAGGAGAGTCAGTGGCCAGCCGCGTCGTAAAGGGGGGTCCGGCCCTTACCGAGTACCTGAACGCCACCAAGTCCGCAGAACCGCTCTACGGCGACGTGCAGAAGCACGTGCTGGAGAAGGCGATGCGGCCTTCCGGCCGGCGTCAGGACGTCCTTCACCCCAGCGAGATGGTGAAGGCCGACTGGTGCCACCTCGCGGCGTTCCACCGACTGCGCCGTCAAGCCGAGCCTGCGGAGAAGCGGAGGACGACCTTCACTCGGGAGAACATCTTCCAGGAAGGGCACGAGACCCACTCGAAATGGCAGCGCTGGTTCACCGAGATGGGCCGCCTGGCCGGCGACTGGCACTGCCGGGCCTGCGACCAGATCTTCTGGGACGACCAGACCCCGACCTGCTGCCGGGTCTGCTCCGCATCCCGCCGCTGTGTCGAGTACGCCGAAGTTCCCCTCAACGCCGACCCGCTCCGCATAGGCGGAAAGGCGGACGGATACAGCCCGCAGGACAGCGCACTCATCGAAATCAAGACGCTCGGCCTCGGTTCTCTGCGGTACGAACGCCCTGAGTTCCTTGAGCGCTACATGGTCGAGACGGAGGAGTTCGGCAAGCTACCCGACCTCACGCGCCTGTGGCGGGACTTTCGCCGGCCACTTCCTTCGGCCGTGCGTCAAACACAGCTCTACATGTATCTCTGCGTGCACTTTGAAGATCTCGAAGTGGATCGAACGGTCTTCTTCTATGACTTCAAGTCGACGCAGGAGACGAAGAGCTTCACCGTCACCTACGACGAGGGGTTCTCGGAGCCACTCATCGAAGCCGCCGCCGCGATCGTCGACTGCGTGAAATCCGACACCGCGCCCCGCTGCAACATCAATGGACGTTCGGGCTGCCCCTCGTGCATCGAATTCAAGGAGCAGAAGTGAGCACTGCCGCAGATCGCCTCTGGGACGAACTCGAAAAACTGGGCTTCGAAAAGGAAGAACGGCCCGACGGTTACCTGCCAGGACTACCCCGCGACATCACCGAACTCACCGACCAAGACCTGATGGTCCTCTACGGCACCTTCGTCTCCTGGACCGCGTACGCGGCGATGCGTCTGGTCGAGGCCCGCGCCAACGAGAAGGCCGCGAAGCAGAACCTGAACCACTCCATCGCCACCGCGTCCCTGAACGCGTCGATGGAGAAGACGGTGGCCGGCCGCAAGGCCGCTGCTGCTGCCGATTCCCAGGTGCAGGCTGACGAGGAGAAGCACGTCGCCGCGCTGAGCTTGTGCGAGGCGCTGGACATGGTGCACGCCAACTCCGAGGCCCGTGCCCAGTTCTGCTCTCGTGATCTCAGCCGCCGGCAGAACAGCCGCGACACAGAGTCCCGCGCCTCCCGCTGGGGGGTCTGATGCCCCGCTCCTACATCGGCATCGACCAGTCCTACTCCGGCTGCGCGATCGTGGCCTTCACCCCGGCCACCAAGACCGCCACTGAGCACGTCTACGACTTCTCCCCGTCCAAGGCCGGCGTCGGTCCGCAGCGCTTGGCCTACGTCCACCACACTCTGCGCCAGCTCTTCGTGAACCTGCGCCAGCAGGGCACCGTGAGCCAGGTCTGCTTCGAGGGCTACGCCTACGGCAGCAAGTTCCGCCGCGAGGAGCTGGGAGAACTGGGCGGCGTCATGCGCCTGGCCCTCGTGCAGGTTTTCCCTCCGCACCTGCTCCACGCCGTGGCCCCGACCACGGTGAAGAAGTACGTCACGGGCTCGGGCCGGGCGGACAAGGACAAAATGATGCTGGCCGTCTACATGCGCTGGCAGCACGAGTCCTCCAGCCACGACGCCGCCGACGCCTACTCCCTGGCACGCATTGCGGCCGACCTGGAGACAGAGAAGCCGCTGGAACTGAAGTTCCAGCAGGACGTTATCGACGCGATCCGTAACCCGAAGCCGCCCACCAAAAAGGCGGCATAACGAGAATTAATTGCCGACGCCTACGCTCCCTGCATCAGCAAAAGATGCAGGGAGTATTCATCGTGCAGACTCAATCGGACGCGGTCTCCGAGAAGGAGTTCCGGGTCAAGTCGACGACTCCGGCGCCCGAACTCGGATCTGCGATTGCCCATGCCATCAACGCCGGCCACGTCGTCGTACTGAAGCCCGTTGGTGCAGGCGCAGTCAATCAGTCGGTCAAGGCAATCCCCATCGCTCAGTCCTTCGTAAGCTCGTTCGGAACTCGCCTGACGGAGGAGATTTCCTTCTTCCGCAGCAAGTCACCTCAAGGCGACATCCTCGGCATCGCGATCCGGGTCATGGGCTCGTGAAATATTCGCCGAAAACTGCGCAGACCTAAACTCCCGACAGCAGGCCCAGTCGTCACTAACTCATACATCACTCGTGTTCAGCATCTCCAGGGCCCCGACCGCCACGCGGAGGAGAACATGAGCCAGCACTGGACCCCGCCCAACAAGGGCAGGACGAGCACCGTCAACTCCCTGAGCACCGGTGAGTTCCCGACCATGGGCGACGATTCCCACCGCGTGACCTGGGTCCGACCCACCAACGGCATCTCCCGCTCGCGCTCCGGGCTGTCCAAGGACCAGGACCCGACCGTGAAGGACGCCGCCCACCGCAGCCAGCGGACCACGTCGGCCGCCGAGACCTACGGCCCGGCCGGTGTCGTCTCCGTCGCCCGCTCTTACCACGGCCCCGGCTGCCCGTGCTGCGCGACCACCAGCTCCCGCAAGGTCCGCAGCGCGTTCGGCGAGCAGGACAACTTCCGCGCGGGCGGGTCCACCGGCTACAAGGCGGGCTGACCCATGTGGCCTCTCCTCGCCGGCATGCTCGGCCGCGCCGCCCTGTCCGTCGGGGCCCGGGAAGCGGCTGGCACCGCCGTCACCGCCGCTGCACGCTCGGGTGCAATCAGCGCCGGGACCAGGTCGGCCGGCAGCGGCAGCCGGGTGCTGTCCGCCATGCAGTTCGGCTCGTCGGCGGCTCACGCCATGCAGGGCGGCGGCGGAAACTCCGGGCCGGCCTCGGCTCCCGGCCCCGCAGACGACATGGGGTGGGCCCGTTCATGAGCACTGGCGTCACTTCCCCCAGCAGCCCTCGCACCGCCTCCCTGCCCTTGACCGGCTCCGCGACCACCGGCTCCCTGGCCGTCGCCCCGAGCCGCTCCGACATGGACCAGCAGGCCGACTCCTCATTCGGTTTCAACGCCGGGCTCGAACGGGGCCCGACGCTCCAGGAATTCGCACACGGCGCCGCATCAACCGGGAGGTGACCTCATGGGACTCGCCAACTTCAACGGCCAGCAGTTCCACACCGCTCAGCACGCCCTCCCCGGCATGAGCACACGGTCCATGGCCAGCCAGCGCGTCACACCCCCGCCGCCTCCCTCCGACCCGGCACCGGCTGCCTCCTCCAGCCCGACCTGGACGCAGCCGGAGATCAGCATGCTCGGTCCGACCCCGAGCGGCCCCGCTTCCCCCTCGGCCGCAGGCCCTGCTCCCACTCACTGGCCGGCCCCGGCCGCCGCGCCCTCTGCGGCGCCCGCTCCCGACCGGCCCGCCGTGACGATCAACCGTTCCGCCTACCAGGCAGCCGGCCAGCGCTTCGGTCCGGCACCCGACCCCAACCGGTCCTCCACGTACAGCCGTCCCGCGCCCCTGGCACCGGCCCCTGCACAGCCGGGCCCCGTGCCAGCCAGCACACCCCCCGTACGGCCCCAGGCGCCGGCATGGGTGGGACGAGCAGGGCGTATGGGCGGCCTGGCCGTCGGGCTGGGCGCTCGCGCCGTCACCTCGGTGAATCGTGCCGCGACCGACCCGGCCCGCTCCGGCAATCCCCTCTTCAAGACCAGTCGGGGGTGGAACAAGGCATGAGCTACCCCCAGCGTGCAGGCGCCAACGCCAACCTCTCGTACAACCCGCCGTACCAGGCACCGGTCAGCGGCGCGGTGACGTACACCGGAGGCTCGGGCGGATTCCTCATGACCGGCGCCCGAGACATTCTCGACGCCCGCCGGCTGATGGAGACCGGGCATGTCCCCAGTGCCGAATACCCGGATGGGTATCTCGGGACGATCGGCGCCGGAACCCGCCGCCAGGACCGGCTTCTCAATTCCATCGGGAACCGGGCCACTCAGCGCAGCTACCAGCGCGGCGTGCACAAGGGGGAGCGCGTAGACCCGGTGGATTACTACTGGACCGACGACGTCAATCCGACGGCAGCTCTCGAAGCCCAGGCGCGCGGCGAGCGGTGGACACAGCGAGGCAGCTTCATCGGCTCGCCGCTCGTAAATGACGGCAAGTCGGAGACTCTCGTCTCCACGGAGGCTCGATTCGCCACTGCTCAGCGGGTGTACACCCAGGAAATCACTCCGCCTTTCACGGCTGTCAACGAGCAGCGTCGCGCGCAGCTCATGCGTTTCAAGCCGGCCTGGAGGTGATGGCGGTGCTCTCCCAGGATTCCATGTACGCGCACCGCCCCTGGTCGTCACTCCAGGAGCAGCAGGTCACCAACTACCTGCGCGAGTGGACCGACATGCCCCCGGATGCCGTGCGACGCATCAAGCCGCCCATCCCGAACATTGGTCGAACTCCTCCGAGGTTCGGGTATCGGCAGCACATTCTCGGAATTTCCGATATCGCCCGACTGGACGAGGTCTACCCGGGCAGTCGCGTCGACTACAGCCAGCGCCAGTCCGGGTATTCCGCGACCTCGTACCCCGCTCTGGGAGTGATCTGAAATGCCCAAGGCAACCCGTACCACTGACCGCCGCCGGACCGGCCGGGGCGACAACGTCACTGGAGTAACCCACGGCAAGTCGAATCTCCAGGACCAGCGCACCAAGGGCGCTTACGCCCCAAAGGCCCCCTCGACCACGTCCGAGTTCGCTGCCGGGGTTTCCGTGGGCCGCCCGATGGGCGCCGGCATCGCCTCCGGATCGTCCAAGAAGCGCGCGGCTCCCGCTGTCCGAAAGCTCGGTGACGGCTGATGCGCCTGCCGAACCTCTACAGCATCTGGCTGCGCTGCAAGGAAAAGGCGCGGTTCCTGATGAAGACGATCGCGAAGAAGAAGGCGGGTGGTCCGAAGTGAGCTACGCGATGCCGCGTTCCCTTTCCGGAGACCTCGAAGAGGGTCTCACTGACGGCGCCTACAAGAAGGTCGTCACCGATCGTGGCGGCGTCGTCGAGGCGGCCACGTACGCCGTCCGCCGCGACCTGGACGACCGATGGCACGGCATCCACGAGGCCCCGGTGAAGCACCTCCCCGACGGCCGGCCGGTCTCCACTCCGAACTTTGTGCCGACCCCGGCACCCCACCTCGACCTCGGGATGTGACGTGAAGCGAGAGTGCAGCGGGTACCTCTACCCGCCAGCGGTGACCAAGAAGATCCTCGGCGCGGGGCTGAGCGTCTTCACGGCAGCCGCCGCCCTTCAGAAGGCTCTCGGGTCCACGCCCTTCTCTGTCGTGGACGCGTCGAATGACAGCGTCGCTTACTGCATCGCGCTGGTGTACACCACCTTCGGCGTCGCCCTCGGGGTGGTCTCGACGGTCTATTCGCTGAAGACGTCGAGTCTTCGCCTCATGGGATACCTGGGCGCTTATCTGCTCGCGTTCGCGTCGATTTCGCTGATCAACTCCCCGGCCAATCTCTGGATGCAGTTCGCCAATGTGGCTGCTTTCGCCGGTGTTTCCCTCGCGGCCTTTTCGGCGTGGCTGCGCCACATGCGGGAGCGGCCATGAACATGAGCGACGTGGCGGCTCAGATGGTGTCCATTCTGGTCAGCGCCATCGGGCTCGTCATTTTCCGGCTGATCGCCAGGTACATCCCCGAAGATCCTCCGCCGGTCCCGCGTCGACCGGACCACGACGCGGAGATTGAACCAACTGCCGAGAAAGGCCCTGCTGATGGCGAATGAGAAGTGGCACCTTGAGACGAATACGGCGCTGACGGCAGAGCCGGGGTCAGCGGTCGGCCTCGTCGAGGAGCCCCTGACCGCCGAAGAGCGTGTCGCGGAACGGCCCGTCGATTACGGCGACAGCGTCGTTCCCCCGAAGCCCACCTGGTACAAGACCGCCGACGGCCAGCCCACCGGCGCCGGCCGCGTCCAGCCCCACGAAGTCCAGCTCTACTGGCACTCGAACATCGGTGAAATCGCGGCGCACTCCAAGATGCCGCCGCTGCCGCCGCTGCCCGATCAGGGCGGCTACAGCCTCGGCAGCCGGGGGCTGGACCACATCTACATTGCCGGCCACCGCGTCACCATCGTCGGCGAGGGCGACGTCACAGTGCCCGGAGGCGACACCGACGCCCTGATCACCGGCTACTGGGACCGGACCGACCCCGTCCACCCGCAGTGGGTCCGTATCCAGCCGGAGACCTCCTACACCGTCACCGTCGCGGCCTACAACCACGACGACGTCTACGGCGCGGCGAGCGACCCGCTGACCATCACCACGCCGGCCGTCGGCTACGACCAGCAGCACAACACCCTGCCGCCCGGACCGGTCAACGACCTTCAGTTCGCGGGACCTCTGCCGGTCATCACCTCCAGCGGCGGCGGCCCCATCTCCCTGCGCTGGCAGAAGCAGCTCAACGTCACCAAGTACGAGGTCTACACCAACCCCTCTCGCGAGACGGACGTCCCCATGGACCCCGCCCGCATCGGCCTCGAACTCGGCGACGTCAAGCTCGGCGAGATCAACCAGCCCAGTGGCAGCGCGCAGACCGTCACGTACACCACTCCGAACTTCACCGTGCCTGACCAACTCCTGGCCCTCAAGGTCCGCGCCGTCCGCACCGATGCCAACGGCACCTCCACGGGGCCGTTCTCCATCGTGTTGCGCAGCCAGATTCCTCCGGCCACGGCTGTCCCCGGCAAGGCAGGGACGCCGACCCTCACGGAGTCCCCGGTCGTCGGCGGCCAGGTCAAGCTCACCCTCGCCGCACCATCCATCGGACCCACCAACGGCAGCCCGACGTACTACGCGGTCTACGACGGCGTCCGCAAGGTCGCCACGGTCGACGCCCCGCTCGGCACCGCGCCGCACATCACGCTGTCCTACAAGGCCGGCCAGGCGTACAGCTTCACCGTCGTCGCCGGCAACAGCCTCGGTGTGGGGCCGGCCTCCACCGCACTGACCGGCACCGTTCCCACCCCCGCCGCGCCTGCTGCCCCCACCGGCCTCGCACTCAGCGGCAGCCCCTCCACGACCAGCGTCCCCGTCCAGTGGAACGCGATCACGATGGACCCGCCGGTCACCAAGTACACGCTCTACCAGGGCAGCACCAACAAGGGCGACGTCAACGCGCCCAACGCCAGCGGCACCGTCACCGGTTACACCGCCGGCCAGAGCTACTCCATCACCGTGACCGCCACGAACTCCGTCGGCGAGTCGGTGAAGTCCACCGCGATCACGGGCAAGACCAACGCCGTGCCCGGTGCCCCCACGTCCGTCGGCGTGACCAACGTGACCGCCACCGGCATGGACGTTGCCTGGACTCCGCCGACCGGTGCCCAGCCGGCCGTCACCGCTCACCGGGTCTATGACGGCTCGACGCTCAAGGCCACGGTCCCGGCCGGCACCAACTCCACCACCCTCACCGGCTACACGCCCTCCACTGCGTACTCGATCACCGTGGCCGCCGTGAACAGCGTCGGCGAGGGCGCCAAGTCCAGCCCGTCCGTCACGGGCACCACCCCCGCTTCGTAAGGAGGCCGAGACAGTGCCAACTCCCACTCTCGGCCGGATAGTCCTCTACCGACTCTCCGACCAGGACGCCAGCGACATCAACCGCAGGCGCAAGGACGCCCAGGACGCCAACCCCGGCGCCGAGCGCACGGGCGTCATCGTCCATCACGGCAATCCTGCCGCCGAAGGACAGGTCTGTCCGGCTCAGGTCGTCCGAATCTTCGAGCCCTCCGACGCGGTCAACCTCCAGGTCGCGCTCGACGGCAACGACCACTACTGGGCAACCTCGCGCACCCAGGGCACCGACCCGGGCCACTGGGCCTGGCCGGAGGTGAAGTAAATGGCCACCCCGCTCACTTCCGCATCGTTCATCTCGGCCCTGCGCGCCGAGGGAGTCACCGTCGTCGAAGTCGGCTCCTGGGCGACCCACAACCGCAACGCCAAGGGCGCATGGGGACCCGTCCATGGTGTGGTCATCCACCACACCGTCACCCAAGGCACAACCAACACGGTCCAGTACGTCAAGGACGGCGACTCGGAGCTGCCCGGCCCGCTGTGCCACGGAATGATTGCCAAGAACGGCACCGTCTATCTCGTCGGATACGGACGGGCGAACCATGCGGGCGGCGGAGATGCAAATGTGCTGAACGCCGTCATCGCTGAAAGCTACACCAGCACACCCCCCGCCACTCACCAGCACGAAGGCAGTGCCGGCGCCGTAGACGGCAACGCCCGTTTTTACGGTTTCGAGTGCGAAAATCTCGGCGACGGAAAGGACCCCTGGCCGGCTGCGCAACTCGAAGCCATCACCCGGGTATCGGCAGCCATTTGTCGCGCCCACGGGTGGGGCGACAAGTCGGTAATCGGGCACCTGGAATGGAGCGATTGGAAGTCCGACCCCAAGGGTTTCACGATGGTCTCCATGCGCGCTCGTGTCGCCGAGCGTCTCAAGCACGCCTCGAATTGGAGCCCGGGGACCACCCCGCCCACCACCCCGACGCCCACCATCGAGTCCCGGGTGGCTGCTCTTGAGAAGAAGGCACTCGACTACGAAAAGCGCCTCGCGGCGCTGGAAAAGAAAGCAGCCTAGACATGACCGTGTACGACTGGCTCGTGTCGCTGTGGCGCACCGTCATCCCCACCCTCGTGGGGTTCGCGGCAACGGCGCTCGCGCACGTATACATCACCATCAATCAGCAGGCCCTCGCCACTGCGCTGATGGCCGGATTCATCACCGTCTACTACGGGCTCTTCCGGCTCCTGGAAGCGCGCGTGAACCCCAAGTTCGGCTGGTTCCTCGGCCTGGCCCGCCCTCCGTCCTACTCCACGAAGGACGCCGTCGTGCCGGCAACCGCCGCCGTGACTCCCAACACTCCGTACGGTCAGCCGCCCGTTTAGCGGCTACCCGCCTCATTTTTTGAGGCCCTACGGTGACAGACGCCGGAACGCCCACGGGATGGCCGGGGTCCTGTCGTCGTAGAAAGGACACCCGGTGTCCCGCCCGAAGTTCTCCAAGCTCCCGAACATCTCCTGGCACACGTGCCGCCTGATCTCCGCCGCAGCCGCCGTCCTGCTGACGACCCTCTACCTGGTCCAGCCAGCCGACGCCAAGCCACCCCAGAGCCCGCCTCCGCCCGCCGTGCTCACGCCGTCGATGATTCCCCTCGACCTCGTTCCGGCCAGCAGCCACCTGGAGGCCGTCAGCGCCCTCCAGCAGCAGGCTTCCGCGCAAGCCGCCAACTACCGCCGCGTCCAGGCCGAAGCCGCAGCACGGCGCCGGGCCGCAGCCGAAGCCGCAGAACGCCGCGTCGCCGCCCAGCGTCGGGCACAAGCCGCAGCGGAGCGCCAGGCCGCCGCCGACGCCGCCGCAGAGCGCCAAGCCGTCGAACAGCGCACCGCCTCGCGCTCGTCCCGCTCGGCTGCCCGAGTGTCCCTCTCCGGCCAGGCCCCGACCGTGGCCGGCGCCAAGAACTTCGCCCGCGCCCAGTTGTCCTCCTCGCAGTACACCTGCCTGGACAACGTGGTCGACCACGAGAGCGGCTGGAACCTCTTCGCCACCAATCCCAGCTCGGGTGCGTACGGCCTCATGCAGGCCCTCCCGGGATCAAAAATGGCCTCCGCCGGCTCCGACTGGCGCACCAATCCCCGTACCCAGATCAAGTGGGGGCTCTCCTACATGGAGAACAACTACGGAACTCCGTGCGGAGCCTGGAATTTCTGGCAGAAAAATGGGTGGTATTAGCGTCAACGCATGACGAAGATCCGCCTGCTTCTTTGCAAGGACTGCCACTCCACCGAAGTGCTCCCGCACTACGAAGGTGATCCGCGCGGAGACATGGTCCTCGAATACGCCGTCGCGAAGCACCAGTATCCCAACGGTGAGCGACACCTCGGCCGGCTCTACCCGATCGAAGGCGTAGACGAGGACCGTTGGCATTCCGACAGCGCCGCTCGCGAAGAAATCCTCAAGCGCGTCTGGCAGGAAGAGGGCGCCACCGGGCTGGAACCGTGGGTCTATCAGGCCGTGGACACCCTCAAGGCGGACGCCATGCAGTGCTGGCGCGGCCGGGGCCGGCCGGAGACCTGCTCCGATTTCCACTCGGACAAGAAGATCCTCATCCCGCCGACCGCTGCCGACCGCAGGGCCGAAGGTCTGCCCAAGTGGAACAAGGCGAACCCTGCGGGACAGAGGTATCTCTGCGACTACTGCCCCATCCGCAGCGTCAACGAGCAGAAGATGCGCGCAAAGCTCGGGCTCTACGAATGACCGCCGGCAACCACCTCGCCCCAAAAGGCGGCTGGGAGAGGCGCTTCTTCGACAAGGTCGACCCTGGCACCGAATTCGACGACTGCCACATATGGCAGGGAGCCCGCGACGACTACGGATACGGCAAGTTCCGGCTGCCCACCGGTCACGTCAAGGGCACCCACATCATCGCTTGGGAACTGGCCAACCAGAAGACGGTTCCCCCGGGTTGGCACGTCGACCACCGCTGCCGCATTCGCTCCTGCTGCAACCCTGAACACCTGGAGCCCGTGCCGGCCACGGAAAACGTGGCCCGGGGAGAGTCCTTCTCCGCGAAGAACGCGCGCAAGACCCACTGTCCCAAGGGTCACGAATACACGGATGAAAACACCCGCTGGCACTCCGGCCGACGCGAGTGCATCACCTGCATCCGTACTCGCGACCGCGCTCGCCGGAAGGCAGCACGCGAGGAAAAAGAAGACCTCTACGCACATGACATCGACTAGGAGAACAACCTCATGCCGCTCGACACAGTAGAGTCCTCGAACTTCGGCGGAAGCCTCAATGTCCGCACCGCATTCATGGTCGTCCAGCACGAAAACGGAGAGTGGGAGGCCATCAGCGACCTCTCGAAGTCCGTCACAGCCGAACACCCCACCTCTGTCATCGAGATGAAGTTCGGCTGCTCCGAGGTCGTCTCGGACATCGAGGCGTCCAAGCAGGCCGCCATCACCGCGCACCAGCTCATGGCGATGACGGCACAGATGCAGCAGGCCGCACAGACCAGGTCCCTCGCCGACAGCCTCAAGCTGTGATGGAGCCGTGCTGGCCGACTTCCTTCGAGACCAGGGCAACGGCCTCTTCCACGTCGTCCGTAACGTGGAAGAGCATGAGGTCTTTCTCAGACGCCTTTCCTTGTGCAACCAGCGTGTTCCTGAGCCAGTCGACCAGGCCACCCCAGTACTCGGTGCCGAAGAGCACGATCGGGAAGCGCGTGACCTTCTTCGTCTGAACAAGGGTCAGCGCCTCGAAGAGTTCGTCAAGGGTTCCCAGTCCCCCCGGCAGCACAACAAACCCTTGGCCGTACTTAACGAACATCATTTTTCTTACAAAGAAATAGCGGAAATTGAGCCCCAGGGACACGTACTGGTTGAGGCCCTGCTCGAAGGGCAGCTCGATGCCGAGGCCGACGGAGACGCCGCCCGCTTCGAGGGCGCCCTTGTTGGCGGCCTCCATCGCGCCGGGGCCGCCGCCGGTGATGACGGCGAAGCCCGCCTCGGTCAAGGCGTGGCCGATCCGCACGCCGGCCTCGTACTCGCGGGAGTCGCGCGGCGTCCGGGCGGAGCCGAAGACGCTGATAGCGGGACCGAGTTCTGCCAGCGCGCCGAAGCCCTCGACGAACTCCGACTGGATACGCAGCACCCGCCACGGATCGCTGTGCACCCAGTCGGTGGGGCCGTGGCTGTCCAGCAGGCGCTGATCAGTGGTGCCCGGCTGCACCTGCTCGCGTCGGCGGATCACCGGCCCCTGCCGTTGCTCTTCAGGGGCCTGCATTTCCTCGGGACTAGCCACAATGTGCTCCTTCACTGCTATGCGTCATTCCGGGCCAGGGTAGATCCGCGAGGGTTACCGACGGGGGATGTCAGCATGGCCACCCTGCTCAACCGCTCAGGGATACTGCCGGACGGCCGACGGCCACCAGGGCGTCATCGGACAAGCCGAACTCCAACACCGGTGCGAGCTGGCTCATTTCGTGGATCAGCCCCGGTCCGAACCGTGGGGCTCCGACCCGAGGGCCGATAGGCAGACCCAGGTAGGCGTCGCCCGGCGTCAGCCATGTCGGATCTACGACAGTCCCGTCCTCGGCAACGCACCAGGCGTGCTGGTAATGGATCAGATCTCCGTCGTAGTCGCACACCGCGTACCCCTCGGCGTAGACCAACTCGGGCCGGACGGTCGCCAGGGCGAATGCGTTCGCGTAGCACTGCCTCGGGCTGAGCCGATGCACCGACGCCGGCAAGGACGCCGGCGTGAAGAGCCTGCCGTGCTCCAGCAGAAGATCCGCGAGCGACCCGAAAGCCCACGCGGCCCTGCGGCCCGTCTTCGGCGTCCTGGAGACCTGCGCCCGCATCTCCGCAAGAAGCAACTCCTCAATCGTCACCGGCTTCTCCCCCTTCTGCTCGCACCCTAACGCCGCAGTCGCGGGTGCCAATCATTACCGTTCCAAAATCCAGCATTAATACGCTTTCTGCACTTATCAGGCATACGGAGCTGATCAACGTGCTGACAGCCGTGCTGGTCGTCGAAGGCGTCCTCCGCATACCCGGCACCGAAGGCCACTACGACACCGGATGGGGCCTGTACCAGGCCCTCGTCAAGAACTCGCGCCTGCACCTGCTCTCCCACACGTGGACCGAGCAAGACATCGCTCTGTGGCTCACCAAGCGGCACCTGACCGGCCACCAGTCCTACCTCCACGCCCCCGAGCCCGGACCGGCCGGCCGCCTCGAAGTACTCCAGCGCGTCCGCGCTTGGCGCATCGGCGCCCTCGTCATCGAGTCCGACCCCGCCTGCGCCACAGCCGAGACCTCGGCCGGCTGGAACACCGCGCTCGTCACCCCCGCCTTCCAAGGGCCCCAGCAGCCCACCCCCAGCCCCCAGGAAGTCCGCCCCTGGACCGACCTCGCCGGTGCCGTCGAGCGCCAGCACGATCTCCGCCTCTTCCCCCACAGCACGGAGCAGCCATGAGCGCCAAGCACACCACCACGGCCCACCGCCGAGACACCGATCTCGTGCGGTTCCACCTCGACCGCGCCGAGGACGTCACCGGAATTTCCGGCACCGGGACCGTGGCGGGAGGCGTGATCTTTCCCGACGGCACCGTAGCCATGCGCTGGAACACGCACATCGCCTCCACCGCCGTCTACGACTCCATCAACGACGTCGTGGAGATTCATGGCCACAACGGCGCCACCGTGGTCACCCTGATCGACACCCGCGAAGCAGGCGCCGCATGAGCATGTCCCGCAAGCACTACCGCGCCTTGGCCGAGATCCTCCGCCACGCACACGAGTGCTATCCCGAGGCCGCGAATGCGCTCGACCGAGTCACCCAGGACGTCGCCGGAATCTGCGCAGAGGACAACCACCACTTCCGCCGCCAGCAGTTCTACGACGCAGCCCGCCCGGAGACATCGTGATCTTCTACTTCGCCGGCACAGAAATCCCCTCCCACAGAACCCTGTGCGCGGCCGAAAGCGTCCCCCACGTCGGCATGTCCTACATGGGGTTGCGGCGCCGGGTGAAGTTCACCAAGCCCTGGTCGATCGCTGAGCACTACTCCCCCGAGCAGTCCGTCTTCCTGGACAGTGGCTGTCACACGCTCAACCGGGCCGGCGTCGAGGTCACCCCCGAGGAGATCCAGGAGATAGCCGACCACTACGACGAGTTCGCCGAACAGAACCTGGACCGCGTCCAGGCGTACACGGAGTTCGACGCACTGCCCATGGGCCGCGACTGGATCGAGGCCCGCCGGCAGCACCTCGACCCCGAAAAGTCCATCGTCGTCTGGCACGAGGAATGGGGCCTCGACGCCCTCAAGCGCATGGCCGACCAATACCCCTACATCGCCGTCGGTCAGGGCACCTGCGGCGACCGGGACATCATCCCCGTACTCCGCAGCCTCTCCCGCCAGATCAAGCTCCACGGGATGGGGTTCTCATCCCCGCCACTCATGCTCTCCGCCGACTGGTACTCCGTCTCCTCCACCACCTGGCTGAGCGCCGCCCAACACGGCGAGACGTTCGTCTGGACCGGCAACGAGATGAAGCGGTACCCCGCCAGATACAAGGGGCAGGCACGCAAGCGCCACCGCACCCTCATCACCGGCGCCGGCTTCGACGCAGACCTCATCGACAACGACGACGCGAGCGAGAACCTCCGGCTGTCCCTGTGGTCGTGGCGCCATCAGATCGACCACATCTCGCAGCGCCATGGCAAGACAGTAACTACAACGCCCCTACCCCCCACACCAGACAACGCGGAAAGCAGTGCCCCCACAGTTACGGCGACGCCCGAGAAGGCCGGGCACGAGGGGGTAACTGAGCCGTCTGCCAAACGAGTGAGGAAACTGCTACCCGGCATCGAGACCGAGGAGTTCCTTCACCGCTACACCGACCCCGACACGGGTGAACGCCGCACCCGCACCGAGCACCGCATCAACGCCGTCGACCCCGGCGTCCGCGTCTGTGACGGGTGCTTCCTGGCCCAAAAGTGCCCCGAGTACCAGCCCGGGGAATCCTGCGCGTACGAGCTGCCCGTCCGCGTCCGCACCAAGGAGCAGTACATCGCGCTCCTTGACAGCATGATCAGCATGCAGGCCATGCGCGTCTTCTCTATGCGCATGTCAGAGGAGGTAGAAGGCGGGTACGCCGACCCAAATCTCTCCCAGGAGATGGATCGCCTCGCGAGATTCGTCAAGCTCAAGTCCGACATCGAAGAGGCCGGATTCACCTTCTCGATGAAGATGCAGAGCAAGGACAACGCGGAGGTCGGCTTGATCAGCCGACTCTTCGGGCCAAAGAGCGACGGGCCCCCCGCGCTGTCCCCCGCCGGAACAGTGTCAGCCGAAGACGCCCTCGGCCAGATGGGCATCATGGACGCCGAGATCGTCGAGTAACCCACGCCAAGGGAGTAACCCCTTCCGCGTACTTCCCGACCGGAACCCGCTCCTACGGCAGCTCCTCGCCCCGCTCACCCAGGCCGTCCCGCAAGATCGCCTCCAAGGCGCCGAACCTCTCGTCGGTCACCTCGATGGACACCCGTCCCAACGCACCGAGGCTTCGGTTCTCCTGCACGTCCACCCGCACTCCCATCGCCGAGCGCCCCGGCACGTGCACCTGTGCGTGGAGCCGCTCCAGCAAGTCGGCCAAGACCGGGTAATGCTCCCTGAAGGCCGCCTTCTCTTCCGCGTCCCTCGCCGCACTCTCCGCCGCGTACGCCTCACGGCGGCGTTGCTCGCGCTCCTGCACCTCGGCCTTCTCGGAGGCGTCTGCCTCGCGAAGGCGCTTCATCACGGCTGCCAGACGCTCCGGCGTGAAGAGGAATCGGACCTTCGCCATCGCCGGGCCGGGCTGCCGGTGATCGGTGATCTCGTACCAGCCACGCTTAACCGCGCCGTTCACCCACGGCGTCGGCGCCTCCTCATCCTGCGCCGGCCACGGGAAGAGCAGGCGCCGGCCGACATGTGAGACCTGCACAAGCCGCCCCTCCGCCAGCAGCATCAAGACGTCCGCCCGCGTCGTAGTGTCGTTGACCCCCAGCTTCTCCGCCGTCTTGCGGATCGCCACACCCACGCTGAGGAGTTCGGGGTCTTTGAGACCCGATTCCAGGGCCGACACCGTCGCGATCACGGCCGCCAGACGAGTCTCCAGTCGGTTGTCCATACGCCTCTCCTTCACAGCGCCTGTCTACCATCCGCCACCGCCAGTACGGGATTTTTCACCTCTTCCGGTGCCGTCTCTTCGGCTTCCTCCGCCTCCTCAGCTTCGGCATCCTCGGCTTCGGCATCGTCGGCAGCTTCGGCCGCCAGTCAGAGTCCGCCAGCAGTACAAGGGAAAAGCCCCCCACAACAAGGACGCCCAAGGTGGCCACCGCCGTCCAGGGGCTGTAGAAGATCAACTCCAGAACCGAGAAGAGGAAAGACACGAGACCTCCAGACATGACGAAGCCCCCGCTCCGGACCGAAGCGGGGGCTGACCGACCTACGGCGTCGGCCTACTCCCTCGGGCACCCCGCATGCGGCTCCAAGCACGCGTGCACGCCCAGGTGCGTGATCCCGCCCTCGACTCGTGCCAGGACCGCGAACGCCGTCGCCAGGGCCGCCAGGACCCCAGTCGGCTTCTGCTGCTGCTTCTGGAACATGAAGGCGTCCGCCCCGGACGCGATCAGCGCCGAGCACTCCTTCGCCAACACGCCGATCTCCAGCTCGCTCGCGTCCCGCAGCTCCCAGATGCGCAGCGGCACCAGCCCAACCAGGGCGTGCCCCACGCGCTCCCAGAACTCGTCGGTCTCCATCCGCTCATTCGGTACGCACGTGACGAACCCGAGCAGCGAAGGCGTTATCCGCGAGTCATCCATCGACTCCTCCTCGAAATGTGTCTGGACATGACAGAAGCCCCCCGGCTCCCGAAGGAGACGAGGGGCTTCGTGGATGAGATGGCGCTTATTCGGCCGGTTCTTTGAGCGTGATCTCTTCCTTTTCCAGCCGGTCGAAGATAGCGCCGATGTGCGCCTGGACGTTGTCGGGCGTGGCCTTGCGCCGCATGTTCAAGTTCTCGTCCGTCGCCGCCCCGCCGAGGATGGTGACCTCCCCGTAGTCCGGATCGGCACGGAACCTGCGGAGCTGGAATCCTGTGCCGCCCTCCCACACGACGGCGATCCCCGGCGCCCGCTTGTCGACGTAGAACCCCATCATCGGAGATTCACCTCCGCCGTGGCCTCTCCAGGTGCCTCGGACGGCTGTCGGGCTGGCTCAGCCACGGCTGTCCTGCCGTACCGTCTCGATGTACCGGTCCTCGATCTGGAACGGCATCTCCCCCGCGATGACCCACAGGGACTCCGGGAGCTGGCTCTGTGCGATGCCTTCGGCCTCGGCCGGGTTCGGCCGGCCATCGACGTCCCACACCGCGAAGACGTCACCGTTCCAGCCACCGATCCGGTTGACCGCGTCCTCGACCTTGGTGGCCACCTTGATCTCGTCGGTGACCACCAGGTCGTCTCCGCCGGCCTCCAGCTTCAACTTCGCCACGACGTAACTCATGTCGTCCTTTCACCCCACCTTGTCTCGACGACTCAGCTTCTCGGCTTCGTCGCCCTCGTGATTATCCCGCAGGACGTTCAGTCCCGGGGCTTGAACCCTGCCTTCGCACACATCGCAGTCGCAGGTGTGCGTCATACAGGGGCAACCCGTGTCATCGCAATATGGCTCGGGCCCGTGCAGATGTGTCGGGTCCGGCTCATCGCAATTCCAGTCCTCGCAGGATCGGTCGCGCCCCCAGGTGGGATACACGATGTGCTCCCGCCTGAATCCGTGGGGTAGAGGGACCTCCGGGCACTCGAACTCCGCCTGCCCCGCCCGCTCCTTGGAGGCAAAAGCGGCCCGACAGCCCGTGCACTGGAACCGGCCCTCGCCCCGCAGCCGAACGGTATGCCTGGCCACCGAACCTCGCTCTCTTGGTATTTTCTAACTGTAATTCATTCACCCCAATGGCCGCTGACAAAACGCCAGCACCCGGGGAAGGTCATTGCCATGTCGACGAATGACCGCTCCCCGGGCGCTGGGCTTACCCCGGACCAGGCCGCGCACCGCGATCAGTGCATGGATCGGTTCTGGGGCGCCTACGGGACCATCCTCAGCCGCATGCGGCTAGATGGTCGTCTTGAGAAGATTCCTCTTCCGCAGGAACTTCCCAGTGCGGGACAATCACCAAGCGATTGTTCTTCTTCCCGGGCTGCTTGACCACTAGCATGTGGTCGACCAGCGGTTCGAGGCACATGCGCTTCTCGTCGTCGTTCATCAGCGGCCACGTATCAGCCAGGCTGCGGAACTCAGCGGGCGACGGCGGCTTCGATACCCGAGCTGAAGCCTTCTTTTTCATTTGATCCCGCATCGCGGTGAGGGGATCGAGTTCTGCGGTGATCTCGGCCTGTTTGATGCGGAAGGCCGTCGGGTGCAGGGCAGCCTCTTCGTCAAGCTGCAAGTCCGTAAGCCTGGAAAGCTTGCGCTCCAGAACCGCGATCTTCGTCTCAAGCTCCTGAAGTGCGGATTTCTTCTTCTCGACTTCCGCCTTCTTCACCGCCGCCTTCGCGACAGCCTCGCGTCCTTTTTCCTCATCCGAGGCTTGCTCTGACAACCAGTCCAACACGCACTTGTCTGCCAGATGCCGACTGATGGTGATCCCGCTACACAGCTTCTCTCGAACTGCCCGGCAACCGTACGTGCCGACATAGGTCTTCGCGCCCTTGGGACCTGTTCTCGACTTGCCTGCCGTCATACGACTCCGGCACAGCTCTCCGGGAGTTGTCACCGGTACGCGCTCGGGATCTTTCGGCCGACCGCAGCGCAGAAACGGGCTGAACGGGTGCTTAACCTTAGAGGAGAAGGCCGCCTCTTCTGCCGGCGTTCCCCGCTTGGCCTTATAGCGTTCCCAGAGTCCCGGCTTGGTGATGCAGGGCTTGTGCTTACCCAGCTCCCAGACGTCGTAGGTGTCGGGACGATTGCTGGTGTACTTGCGCGTCAGTCCACGCCCTGTTGCCGGGATCGTTCGCCTGCGAAGCCACCCTGCGCCGAAACCCGTATCCAGCGCGGCAAACCACTGGGCTTCAGTCATCGGGTTGTTGCGAACAGAGGTGACACCCCGCTTCCGCATCTCGATGACCAGACGACGGGCGGGCTCGTTTCCGTCAGTCCAGCGTTCCATGAATTCCGCGAGGGCATCTGCTCGGAACTTGTCGATCTGATGGAGCCCATTGCACTCGCCGCACTGCTTGGTGACCCGGCGCCTTATCTTCCCGTTCGAGAGAGTCTCTTCGGTCAGGGTGCACTCTGGGCAGATCATGTAGCCCATACGAGGCGCCCCCGTATGAGGCTTACCTTCTTTGCGGCGGCGCGCGTGCGTCCGAATCCAGTGGTCGCCGATGTGGTTGCGCTGAATATGTGCAACGAAGTCGTCGGTGTCGCGCTGAGTGCGTCCCTCCGAAGTGGTGATGTCGGTAGGGTTTTTCGCGGCGATGAGATAGCCGCCGACCTCGTTGAGTTGCTTTTCCCAAGCCTGGTTGAGGGTGATCCCACCTCGACCAAACCGGCTGCGGTCGGCAGTCAGGACGATATTGGCGTCGCCCTGCCGTACGTGGTTGAAGACGGTGGCCATCTTGCGTTTCTCGAAGGTGCCACCGGATTCGCCCCGGTCTTCGATAACGGCGTATACGCCAATGCCCCACTTGTCGCAGAACTCTGTGGTGACCATGAGCTGTTCCGTGAGGCTGAACTGCTCTTCCCGGTCGGTCGAGATCCGCAAGTAGATGATCGCGATGAGGACTTCGAATCCGGGGATTTTCCGAAGCTTTTCGAGGAGCTGCATCAAGCCTCCGTTGGTCAGCCCCCCTCGGTTCCCAGTCTTGCAGGTGGGGGTCCTCTGGAGGGGTATCTCGATACTCGTGTTGACCAACAATCCACGAACATGGAGTGCTCGTCAACACGAGTATCACGATGAGGCGCTGACCTGCGGGTTTGCCGTGTCGAGGCGCTCGTCGAGGTCCAGGAGCGCTCGTAGACCCCTCGCGACGGGGCTCTCGTCGTCGCCGAGCTTGGCCGCGAGGTAGTCGAGCTGCGCGGGGGTGAGAGTGGTCGTCACCGACCCCGAGGGAAGCATCCGCTCGACCTGTCGGGCCGTCATCTGATAGCGCAGGATGTCGTCCGCCGACATGTGGTCAGCGGCGAGGTGAGCGTGTTGTCTTGGTACCACCTTCAGGTGCGTCATGCGTCGTGATCATAGCCTCGCAGATGTGGACACCACCACCCGAACGGGTGAGCTTGGCACCACCCTGACAGACGCTCACCTAGGGTGCTGAGCATGGACGGTGAGGAACTGTTGGGTGCGGTGCTCCGGCTGGCGAATACCCCGGTCAGGAAGCCCAATCTGGCGGCCCTGGAGAGGGTGTACGCCGAACTTCCCGCGCTGCAATGCCAGGGAAAATGCTGGTCTGCTTGCGGTGGCAAACTTCCTGCGAGCCCGGTCGAAATGGAGCGGGCCCGGAAGGCTGGCTACGACTTGGCCGGCCGAAATCTCCAGCCGACGCTGGCGACGGTCTGTGCCGCTCTGGACCTGACGACGCACCGCTGCCGCGTATATCAGGGGCGGCCGATGATCTGCCGTCTTTGGGGTGTCTTCGCGGCCTTGGCTTGCCCATGGGGGTGCGAGCCCGAGGGCGGACACCTCGATGACCTTGAGGCAATGCGGCGGTTGAACCTGGCGCTGTGGCACGGAGGGGCTCCGGAAGCATTGGAGCCGGAGGTGTTCGAGGCTGCTGTGGGCGATTCGCGGGTGGTGAGTGCACTCCTGGAGAACGTCCGTCGGCACCGTCCGGTTCGTGAGGATGCAGTGATTATTCCCGCGACGCTGGGATCAGGGCGTCGTACCAGTTAGAGCCTGTAACGCCGGGAAGCCCCCGGGGCGCGTGGCTACGCCGAGCGGGGGCTTCTTCCTGTCGCTGAGGTTATGCGCTGTGTGCGTGGAGGCGGGTTTCTGCTGCGTCCTTGGCTTCCTGGCTGGAGGGTTGCCAGGCGCCTGCTTTGTGGATGTGGGAGGCGCGGGAGGCTTCGCTGAGGAAGCCGTACCCGCCGTGCTCTGCGCACGTCTGGTGCAGGGTGCAGTAGTGAGTGAACCGCTCTTCTGGCTGGAGTTCGAAGGCGATGTCGGGGCCTTCGTAGCGGCTGCCGTCGGGCTTCTTGTGGCTGTGGGCGTGGCCGGTGCGGTTCCGGATGTCTACCCAGTAGCCAGTGGGCTTGTCGGCGCGGTGCGGGAGGGGGCACTTGACCTGTACGACGTCGTCTTTCCAGTCTCCGTTGCTGGGCTTGTTTCGGATGCTGGTGATTGCCTCGGGTTCCGTCAGGGGTGCGGGCTCCAGTGCGGGTCTTCCGGCTGGGGGGAGGGCAAGCTGTGCGGGCACTCGACGTGGGGGACTCGTGTCCCGGGCGGCGCGGAAGAAGCTGTCGAGGACACCCGGTTGAAGCAGCGCGAGGACGCTCTCCCTACGGGGGTAGTAGAAGTCGAACAGCCAGGCGCAGAAGCCGCAGAGGTCGACTTGTTTTCCGTTTTCCAGCGTTCTCTCGTGGCCGGCCGGTGTGGGCGTTTCCGCGTCGGGGAGAGCTGCGTGCCAGTCGCAGCTCGTGACGTTGATGAGTTCTCGGGCCATCAGGCGGCGCCCCGGGCCGACTTTTCCTTGGTCTCCTGACTGCTGCGGAGGGGGGTGGGCGCGTCGACGATTTCTCCCCAGAGCTGGTTCATGCCGACTTCGCGGCGGACGCTGATTCCGGTCTGGCTGACGCCGACGGGGCTGACGAGCGCGGGGTGGCGGTGAGAGTAGGTGAATTCTGTACGGTCGATGGGGCCTCGCCTGCCCACTGTGAGGGTGGTGTGGCGGAGCATGTCGCATCGGTCGCATCGCTGGGTCTTGTCGATGGCCACGGCGTTGCGGGGGTTGCGGACTTCGTGGCCCTTGGCGTTCCATCCGTGCCAGTCGTAGGCCACCCAGTGGTGGCCCTTGCTGAGGCAGTCTGCGAGTGTGCGCGGGATCGTCTCGACGAATGTGTAGACCTCTTCGTCGGTGACGAGCTTGTCTTGCACCGGTCACTCCTAGGGGCGATCCAATTTCGTTCTGGCTAAACTAGCGGCCAAAGTTGCCTGGCTGGAACGCACCTGTGAGAAATGTTTAGCTGCCACTCGAATGGGTGAATATCACGGGCTTGGTGGGTGGCCCGCAGCGTTGCTCGCTACGGGCTTCACCACACGTTCATACTGTCCGGTGAGAACGACGGTCATGCGGCCTTGCTGGTCCGCACCGCGTAGGCGTGGCGGCCGAAGGGCGTGATGGTCCAGCCGTGCGGGCTGTTGGGGTCCTGCTCGATGAACTCCATGTTCTCCAGGCGGGTGTCGCTGGTCTTGAGGTAGCTGACCTTGTTCCCTCGGGCCAGGGGCAGCACGCCAGCGAGCTGGCCGAGAATTCCGAGGTTCTGGTCGCTGAGGGCCGCGATGCGTTCCGTCAGCGTCCACTCGGCGATCTTGTCGGTACGGGTGTTGCCGTACCCGGTGCGGCGCTGCCACTTCTTCGGGTCGGCCATGCGGGCGCTGGGGGTGATCGGCCGGTAGTGCCTGCGGGCTTCGGCCTCGGCGGCGTCGGTCTCTCCGGCCGTCTCGGCGGCCTTGGTCTCGGAGCGCGTGGCGGCGTTCACGGCCTTGGAGTGGTCGAGCTGCTTGACGGGCGTGTCGCCGTCCGGGTCCCAGTCCTTGTCGCCCTCTTCGCTCTGGTGCGGGATGCGGAGGAGTTCGTTGAGCGGGCCGCCGTCACCGCGCTGGAAGGCGCTGTAGGCGTCCTTGTATTTCTTGGCCAGTACTCCGCGCTGGTTCTCGGGAATGAGGCCGTGCGAGATGGCCCAGGCTCGTGCCTCGGCGGGGTCGACACCGTTCTGGTGGCGGCTGAGGGTGGCCCCGGGGCCGGCGTCGGTTTCCATGGGGCGGGGCCTGGTGGTCCGCGTCTTGGCCGTGACGCGGGCGGCTTGGCGGAACTCCTTGAGTCGGGCGCGGAGCACGTGGGCGTTGTCGGCGCTGAGGTCGATCTCGTAGGTGACTCCGTCCAGGGCGAATTGCACGGTCTCGACGGCTTCGGTCTGGCCGGTGGGGTCGAGGTCGTCGACGAGGGTGATGACGGTCTTCTTCATGGCGGGCTCTTTCTATGTGTGGGCATGCAAAAGGCCCCGCTTGGTTGGCGGGGCCCTGTGTGCGTCCGCTGTTGGTCTTGCTCCAGCGGGTGGGTTGGTTTGGGAGGTGGGCAGAGCCTCGCAGCAGGGGCGGGCTGCGAGACCGAGGGCGACGCGTCAGGCTGATAGAGGCTCTTTGTTGAGGCGGAGCCAGGTTCGTCCCACGTCTGTGACGACGTAGGTGCCTTCGGCCGTTAGATCCATGCAGCCACGGCGGCGGAGTGCTTCGTAGCTGCTCCGGTCTGTGGGGTCGGCGGCAGTTGCTGTTCCGTCCCCGGCGCAGGTCTCTCGCAGGCGCTTGCACTGGGGTTCCGACAGTTTGCCGACGGCGCGGGCTTGGCGTTCGAGGTGGTCTTCGGTTGTGGCTGTGCCTTGCCGGATGCTGACGACTTTGCGTGGTTCGGTCGTAGAGGCAGCGTTTGGGTCGATGCCGGCCCGTTCAAGCAGCGAGTCGAGCAGACTCCGGTCGCCGTGCTTGACGTGCTGCTCCCAGGCTTTGCGGGTCTTTTGAGGGATGCGTCCGAGAGGGTTGATGGGTAGGTGGTGCCGATCTGCCCATTCTCGGATGCGGATGCCCTCCTCGCGGAGCGCGGCCTGGGTGACTGGAGGCGTTCCCTTGGCTGCGAGGTTCGTGGACTTGGCGGGACGGCTTGCCTCCATGAATGGGTCGAGGAGGCGACGAAACCTGGCTGCGTTTTCGTGAGAGAGTTCGATTTCCCTCGGCTTGCCGTCGAGCGCGAAGGTCACCGTCTCGTGGGCTTCGCTCCCATCCAGATCGTCGACGAGTCGGACCCGGACCTTCTGCGCCATGTCTTGTCCTCCAAGGCGTTGCGAAATTACTACCCGGGGCCGCACTGTAGCGGCCAAGGCTGAGAGAATCCCTGCGTTGGCCGGTATTTTCTCTGGTATGTGGCAATCAGGCGTTAAACACTCGCTGGGCGCACGAGCGCGCATATGCCCCCAGGGGCGTGCGCCGTCTCACACCGATGGTCGCTTTTATGTGAAACGCGGAGTGCATCCAAGCGTCTTAGGTTGCCTCCGTCACCCATTCGGGCGACGGCATAACCATTTTTTCGACGTCAAAGCCTTGGGGGTTGCGTGACCGCACGAGGTCGATCCTAAACGATCATGCAAGTGCCGTACGAGGAGGCAGCGAGTCTGACCCTGCCCCCCGTGGCTCCGTACGCGCCCCACCGCAACGGGCCCGGCATCGCCGGGAGGGCACACGGCCAGCTCCGATCGCAGCTCCCGGTGGCGGCACCGACAGGCGTTCGTGCTGCTCGCTTTTTTCGTAGCGATGCCGATTTTTTAGACCGTTTCACACATATATTTTCACGCGGTCTCGCGGTCTCGCCATTTCTTCAGCACGTTGCGTCCGACCTCTGTCAGGCCGAGAATCCGCCAGCCGCCTTCGTGTTTTTCGTCCTCGGCTTCGAGCCACTCGACGTCCCACAGGCCCCGCTCCTGGAGTGCTCGAACCTCGTGGGCGTCCCACAGTTCGCCGGTGGCCTTGCGGATCTCGAAGCGGCCCAGGCCATCCTCGCCAGCATGTTCTTCGACATGCGCAAGCCGACTGATTGACCGCTCTCTGATCGCCTGTTCTTTCATGTCGGCATCGACGTACTTCATGCGGTAGCCCGAGCCGGGAGCCACTTCGCTCTCCTATGTCGTTGGGGTCGTTTCGTCGGCATCGGCCGGTTACCGCACTTTCGGCAGCATCCCACTCCGGCCCACCCGCCACCGTAGGACGGATGGGCCGGCGAAGGAGGCAGCAGAAGCGTCAGCCGGCCACGGTGTCCGCTCGACGTGTGCCCCCAGTGTCTCGCGACCTGGGTGCGCTGTTCACGTTGCGGTGGTGTCCGTGGCCGGCTGGGCGGTTCAGGCAGTGGGGAAGAGCGCCGGGAAGACGCGCCGGGCCATCTCCCCGTGCTCCGCACAGAACGCCGAACCCTCTTCCTTCGTGCGGGAGCAGGTGACGACCTCCGCGTCCTCCAGGTCGGTCACTACGGGCTCGGCCTTGAACTTCTGCGGCCAGCCGCACTCCTCGCTGGTGGCCCGTTCCCACAGCCGTTCGAACTCATCGGCCGTGGTCGTCTCCGCGCTCTGGCCGTCACGCTGGTTGAGGACGGACAGCGGCCAGACGGTCTCGGATTCCGTGAACTCCTCCTCGGCCGTGCCCTCCCCGAACTCGCCGTCCTGGCGCCACAGATGCCGCCCGTCGGCGTAGACCTCGACGCGGCGCACCTCGGACCTGTGGCGGTCGTTGACCTCCTGGTGGATCTCGCTCGGCCGGCCGAGATTGATCGGACCCTGCCGGATGATCCGCAGGTAACTGATGCGCGGCACGCCGGTGTGGTTGGAGACGATGTTCAGCAGGTGGTCTTCGAACGTCTCGACATCCCACTCCTGCTCGCCGGTGACCAGTCCGTCATGCCGGGCGATCATCTCGTCCGTGATGTCCTCGGCCGTGAAGGGTTCGCCGCCGTTCTTGGTCAGCAGCGGGATGCCGAGGTCGCCGTACGTCTGGAAAACCTTCTTCACCCGGCGCAGGTTCTCGGCACGGTCCCTCTCCTTGAACCGGTAGATCCCCAGGTGCGCCGCGATGACGACGTACAGCAACGGGAACTGCGGATTGACTTCCGGCAGGAACGGAACGCGGTCGTTTTCGGTGGTCTCGGTCATGTGGGCATCTTTCCATCGGGTTGTGACAGCGGGGATAGAAAGAGCCCGGCTCCGGCGCAGGAGCCGGGCTCCTGCGGTGGTGGTCGTGCTCTTACTCGGGCGGCTCGGCGGATTGGACAGGCTGCTCGACGACGGGGCCGGTCGGAGTCGGGGGCGAGGCCGGCCGCTCCAGTCGGGGGTCAGTCGTGGTCACGACCTTGCCTCGGGTGCCGTCGAATGCCGCGTGCCACACGACGCCGTGCTCCCCCTGGAGTTCGAGGACCACGTACCCGGAGGGTCCTGCGTGTTCTCCCGGAGTGAGCTTCTGCGCCGCCTCCAGCATGCTCTTCGCCTTCACCACGCCGGTGAAGCGGGCCTCGAAGGTGACCGCGTACTCGAACTCTTCGGCCTCCTTCTGCGCGGCCGTCTCGGGCTGCTCGTCACGTCTCCGCGTCGCCTTGGCGGCCTGCGCGAGCAGGGCGTTGCCGTAGGCGCGGACGCGGTCCCGGTCCTCCGCCTTGCTCACCTGGCCCAAGGTGATCCAGGTCTCGCGGTACTTGTAGACGGCGTCGCTCGGGGCGTCGTCCTCCTCGGCCTGGCGGCAGGTCGACTCCAGGTATCCGGGGTCCGTCGCTCCGAGGGTGACGAGCCAGGCCCACACATACGGGTGACCGTGGTACTGGCTCGGATTCTTCGGTCTGGACGCGGCTCCCCCCTCGGGAGTCGGCGCCGGGGTCGGTTCGGTGTCGGACATGGTCAGACCGTTTCCTTTCTGGGGGTCGGGAAGGTCAGCCGGAGCAGCTCCCAGAGCAGCTCGCCGTGGATGTCCGGCAGGCGCTCCACGTAGTCGTCGCGCTCGCTGTCCCAGGTCTCCTGGTCGGTGATGACGTCGTGGTCGCCTCGGAGGGCCGCGTCGGTCTCGGACCACTCCCGGTCGAGCACGACGGCGCGGGCCAGCGCCGGCCGCAGCGGGGTGCCGGGGGTGCGCTCGAAGCGGGTGCCGGCGACCTCGAACGAGATCGCCGTCCCCTCGTCAGGCCGGAAGAGGTGCGCGATGCCGTCCTCGACCTTGATCAGCAGGCCGGTGGCCGCCTTGAGGTTCCAGAACAGGGTGACGGTCGCGCCGATCAGGCCCTGGCATTCCTTCGGGCTCAGATCGACGAGCCACCCGCTGCTGCGGCCTTCGGTGATGCTCTTCATGACGGTTTCCCCATTTCAGCGAGGGTTGCGTTTGTGTTCCGGCCGGCCACCGCCACGCCCCCGCAGGGGCGGACGGAAGCGGTCGGCTCAGCGGATGACGGTGAAGAGCTGCTCGTCGTTGACCAGCCTCGGAGCGCCCTTGAAGACGGCGCACAGCCGGAGGTATGCGTCGCGCTCGTTCAGGCCGAACCAGTCGTCACGCTCGATGTCATCGGCGTAGAGCTGCTCGACGCTGGTACCGAAGTGGGCCTGGAGCCGGTCGGAGGCCATCTCGATGGCGTCGGCGACGGTGGTGGCCTCCACGGTGATGACCACGGGCAGCAAGTCAGTGCTGATCGTGGAGCCCTCGTCGTCCGCGACGGTCTCCCAGCCGGCGACGAGGGTGAGGAAGTTCTGCTCCTCGGGACTCGGGAGGCCCTTGTCCACGATGCAGTCGCCGCAATACCGGCTGGAGTAGCCGTCCTCTCCCTTGTCGTCATCACCGGGTTCGATGCAGCGGTAGTTGCATCCCGCGCACTTGAGCAGTCCACTCACTTGTTTCTCCTCCTTGAATGCGCGAGGGCCTGTCTCGTGGCACTCCTGTGCTGTGCCCAACGAGTGGATCGCGACTTGGACAGGTCACCCATTCGGGTGGTGGCATAACAGTTCTTTGCGTAGGGAGCACGGGCACAACAAAAGCCAGGCGCCGCCGAATTCACGGAACCTGGCTTTCATTGAAACCGCACGCGGTCATCCCTTCGACCGCCGGTGGCCGCCACCTTCGACCTCCCGAAGAAGGCCGCCGTTTCTGCTGCGTCCCGGACTAATCGCCGTCGGCGGCGAGTTCCATCGCGCACTCCTCGCAGCCGTTCTTGGGCTGCTCTGCGTCGCGGTGGTCCTCGCACATCTCGTGGACCGTGTACGTCTCCTCGACGTCCTCGGCCACTGCTTCGGCGCGGTACTCGCCCGCTCTCCTCTCGGCCTCCTCCGGGGACCACATCGAGGCTTCGATGCAGCCCTCGGGGGTGAAGATCCCGTACTCGACGGAGCTGGTCACTGGTGCCCGTACTTCTCGCGGACCAGGGTCAGGAAGTCGACGCTGAGGGTGTTGTGCACGACGCCAAGCGTCGTGTCGTCATGCTGGTCGTGGATGATCTCGAACCCGGCGTCGCTGGACGTGCGCAGGGAGAACCGCTGACCACGGTGCTCGGCGAAGGCGCAGTCCTCGCCCGGGTAGGGCCCGCAGTTGCAGATCGGGATCACGTCCTGGAGGACGATGTCGTCCGGCACGGCCTGGCCGATAGGCAGGCGGCGGATGGCGAGCATCCTGCGCAGCAGGCCGTTGCGCTGCTCCAGGTCGCCGAAGCGGGTCATGTCGTTGGAGTCGACGACGCACTCCTCAGTGCGGGATTTGTCGCTCCCCTTCTGCGCCCAGGTGACGCGGTAGCTGGTCACGATGCTCTCCGGCTCGCGCTCGGAGTCGGCGTCAGCCGTCGCTTCGGGTTCTACCTGCTCTTCGGCGTCGAAGGCAAAGGTGTAAGAGAAGTCGATCTTGTCCGGGTCCTTGGGGCTGACGTAGTGCAGGGTGTCGCCCTCGATCCGCCACTCCCCCTTGCTGGGCCACCGCGCGAACCACGGGTCCGTGGCGCCTTCGGCCGTGGTCTTGATCCCCCGGGTCTGCACCGCGTGCACGGTGCGCTCGCCCGACAGCCTCGGGTGCAGGTTGTTGACCACGGTCACACGCTGGCCCACCTTGATGCGGCGCCGGAATGCCGACAGGCTCACTTCGGTTCCTCCTCGACTTATCGACATATATGAGATGAGAATTCCCTGCGGAATCCGAGTTCTAGATGCCGTACAGCGACCGGGCGAACGCGGGGTGCTCGCGGTCCCAGTGCTTGAGCAGCCAGTGCGCCGCGCCGTTCCCGTTGAGGGGGCGGAAGTCGTTGCCGGCCTTGACCGTCTCGTCCCACTGCCAGTGCTTGCCGGCCAGCCCGTAGCGCAAGGCGAAATCGGCGAACCACGGCGCGGTGCTGCCGTTGTGGACCAGGTAGTACAGCTCTTGATGCCGGGGCTCGGTCCAGCCCTGGATATCCACCCGTTGCTGGGTGATGGCGCCGCCCTCGGCATCGTGGAAGCGCCGGTCGAAGTGCGTCACCGTGGTACCCCAGAAGGTATGCACGTGCTCCTGGCTCCGGATGACGCGCTCGTTCGTCCCGTTGTCCAAGACGACGCGGTACCCGTACTTCAACTCGATCACGTCGCCCTGGACAACAGCCATCTCGCGGAGCACGCAGCCCTTCTTGGTGGCGCGTCGGGCGAAGTAGACGACGGTGGCGGGCCGACGGGTGCGCTCCAACTCCGCGACCACGTCGCGGACCTCGTGGTCCGGCGTGCCGAGCGGCATCGTGCGGACGTAGGTCTGACGGTTGTCGTCGTACACGCCGATCTCGCGGGGGGTGTCGTCCCCGTGCTTCAGCGTGCGGATTTCGTAGCGCGGGTGGATCGTGCGCTCGGGCGGGGACAGCAGCATGGTCAGTAGTCCGTCTCGAAATCGGGGTCGACCAGACCGAATTCGGGGTCGTTCGGGTCGCCGAGGGTTACCAGTTCGTCGTCACCGACGTAGCCGGCCGGGTCTTTCAGCTCGTGGTTGCCGTCGAACCACGGCTCGGGATCGCCGAGGAAGCGCGGGTCCCACTGCACGGTGCGGCCGTCCCGCGTCCAGTGGATCTTGAGCTGGCGCCGGGTGCCGTCCTCTTCCGTCCACGTGTGGATGTACGGCGCCCTCCGCAGCCGGCTCGCCATCAGTCCTGCTCGGGGAGCAGCGCGCGGACGGTGGGGTGGGTGACGGGGCGGTCGTCCTCGCAGGGCGTGAACCCCTTGAGGAGGGGGACGAACCGCTCGTCCGTGGTGTGGAGTGCCGCGACCGCGTGGAGTCCGGCCCACGGGGTCTTGGCGCGGCCGACGCTGATGGCTCCCAGCCGGACGTCGTACTCGCCGTTGTCGAGACGCTGGAGGTACCCGAGGCCGGTCCCGGCCCCACGGGTGTTGGCGTCGACCAGGAAGTCACCGTCGCCGACGGGGACGAGGGCGAGCAGCACCCCGTACCTCGGCAGGACGTCGGGGCTGAGCGGCCGGAGGACGTCGCGGGGGTTGGTCCGGTCGGACTGCTCGGGCGCCTTGAACCAGTACAGGAACTCGGCGGCGACCAATCGGGTCTTGAAGCCGTGGACCGCGCCCTGCTTGCCGGTGAGGCCGGCGTGCTCCGTGACCCAGCCCGCTCCCTTGGTCAGGTAGGTGACGCCGAGCACTTCGCCGGTGCTCTTGAGGGAGACGCGGAACTTGTGGCACGTCTCGTCGGCCGGGTCGGTGGGCTCGAACTCGAATTGCGGTTGCATCCCTTGTTCTCCTACTCGTAGATGCGGGTCTGGAAGGTGAGGTCGGCGATGGAGCCGAAGGTGTCGCATACGGCGTCGGTCACGACGCCCAGACGCCATTCACGTGTGCCGGTGCCGTCCAGCTCTATGCGGAGCACCGCGCTGATTGCACCTTCGGGAGCGTGGAGAATGACGTCCTCGCGGCCGGGGGTGTAGGTGGCGAAGTACGTGCTCTCGTACTTGTTGATCAGGTCGTGGAAGTGGAAAACGACCTGCGTGTAGTCCTCGCGGTGTTCGGGGTTGATCCGTTCCGGTGCGGGGCGGCCCCGGTTCTCCAGCTTCTCCGCGAACATCCGGTAACCCGCCAGGTCGAACTTCAGCCGGTACTCGCGGTCGCGGAAGGTGAAGTGGGCCGCAGTTACCGGGTGGTTGTGCACCACTCGCCAGTCCTCGATCCCCATGCCGAGGACATAGGCGGCCTCGTGGTACCAGAGACGTGCCGACTCCGAGGCCCGCTGGTTCCTCTCCGCCCGGGTGATGTCGCCGGTGAGCGCGAGGTGGTCGACGGACTCCGGCCGGGCCGGGCAGCCGTGCAGTAGCGAGAGCTTGAACTGTTCGATGCTTCCGGTGCGCCCGCAGTCGTGGCAGCGCTGGCCGTGCTCGGAGTCCTCGACCAGGCGGTGACCTTCGATGATGAGGAACTTCTGCGCCGGCTCGTGGACGTGCAGGGGAACTAGTCGGGCTTTGAGCGCGGGGCGACGTACGAAGGACTCGCCGCAGGGCTTGCACACCGGGTCGCGGAACGGCTCCCGGACCCCCTCGTCGTTTCGGAGGGAGCCGAGCAGCAAGTGCGTTGCGGTGCCCTCGCACGGCTCGTCGCCCGGGACGATGGTGGATTGGATAGTGGAACAGCGCATGGCGCTCCTTAAGGAAATTCCGTGGATGCGGCGGGAGTTGCGGTTGCATCCTCGGTGGCTATTTCGCTGTCATGCGCTTCCGCGCACAGCTCGCAGATGAACCCGCCAGGTACCCTGTATTTCCGGGTGTTGGGAACAGGTCCATGTCCATTGCCGTATGCGCTGGGGCATTCGTCGTTGGCGCAGTAGAAATGACTCTGCGCTTCCGGCTCGGGCCCGCCGTCCGGCCACTCGGGACCGACGTAGACGCTGCGGGTCATGACTCCTCGGCCGCGAGCCAGTAGGTGTTGTAGCCGTACTCGAAGCGCACCGGGCCGGTCGCCTTGGTGACCAGGTCGACGGCTTGGTGTCGGTCGAGGGTGATGCCACGTGTTAGGTGCGCCTTCGCGCCCAGCTCGGTGCTGCGGAGGAATTGCAGCAGGTAGTACTTCGCCTCGTGGAACGGGAGAGAGATGGTGGACCCGGCCGCCGGCACGCGGTGGCCGGCGTCGCTCTCGCTCCAGCCGGCCGACAGCTTCGGCGCACCATCGACCTCGGGGCCGGCCAGGTGCCGGTCGATCGCCTCGCCGGCCCGCTGCTCGAAGATGCGGTCCCACACGAAGGTGTCGTACGACATCTCGACGTATGCCTTCAGCGCGGCGTCCGCGCTGTCCGTGGAGTTCGGGGACTGGAAGCGCCTGGAGTACGCCCACTCCCCATCCCGGAAGCCGTCGTCCGCGCTCTTGCCGTTGTAGAGGCGGCCAACGACCCATTCGGCGCCGCCGATTCGACCCTCGCGAGTGCCGAGGAACTGACCGTAGAAGCGGTCGTCGTAGTGCTTCTGGCGGGCCTGGTGGACGATCGTCCATCCCTCAGCTCCGACGGTTTCGCTCATGCCATACCCCTCTTCTGCTGACCCCGATGGCCAGCCTGTGTGTCAGTTGGTCAGGCCCCTGTTCGGGTACTTCCGGCCGTGGGCACGGACTGCGTCGTCCCGGTTGCTGCCGTACTCCCAGGCGTCGTCGCCGAACTCGTCGATGGACCGGCAGCCCCACAGGGCACCGCCGAGGGCGGTCGGGGACATGACGACCTGGTCGGCGAAGTCGCCGTGGAAGACCAGGAATCCGCCGCCCTCGCGCCTGCGGAAGCTCTCGCCGATCCCGCCACGGTCTCGGCCCTCGATCGGCACACGCGGCGGGATGTCCTTGGACACGACGCTCACCAGCAACTCGCGCTCACCCGTACCTTCGATGGCGTCGAGCTGGCGCACGGTGACCGTTCCGAGGCCGAATCCCTCGTCGTCCTTGGGGACCGCGAGCACCTCGAAGAGCCGGCCGGCGCCGCCGGGTCGCTGGCCCGGACGGACGACGTGGTCACCGACTTCCAGGCCGGCCGCACCCGTCAGCTCGTCCTTGGCGGCCCGGATCATCTCGGTCGCCGAGTAGTGGATGCAGCACGGGTGCGTGTACACCCCGGCCAAGCCGGGGATGGCGACGTGATTTAGGGAGTCCCCGCGAACGGTTACCACGCCCTGGTCGTCGGTGCTGATCACCTCGACCGTGTACCGCTCCAGCTCGCCCACGCGAATTGCTGCTGCGTCCTTCTCGTCGAAATCGTCAACCATGTACCAGCCGGTCTTTTCATCGGCCGGGTCCGGGTCGCTCTGCTGAATGACACGGATCTGCATGCTGGGCATGCCAAAGCTCCTTCCACCACGTTGATTTGAGAAATCAGTGCCCGAGGCGGGCTAGGCCCACGAATATGGCAGGGCTTATCTGCTCGACCGATCCGATCGGGCCGCCGCCAGGGGGAGCTTGCGCTGTCCCTTCGCGACAATCGGATGCCGGTGCAGGCTCACCGCCGGCACCTCCGTCTGACAGGTGTTGCAGATGAAGGCGTGACCCTCCCAGGGCTGCCCGCAGTGGAAGCAGGTGTCGTCGTCGGTTTCCGGCGTCAGCAGCAGCTCGACTCGCTGCGGATTCCCCACGGCGTGCACGGTGGCGTAGTCGTGAGGGAACTCCGCAGCCGCCTGGCGGACGTTGTCCTCGCTGATGAACTCCGAGTGCGACAGCCCCCACTCGCGCAGCTTCCCGGCGACCGCGCGGGCCAGGGCCTGGGGCAGCTCGTACTCATCGCGCACCCACCGGGTCAGTCCGGCCTCGGTCGGCGACTTTTCCCCGAGCACCAGCCACTTGCCGCACTTGTCGCCGGTGCACCGCTCGTCCGAGATGGCGTGCCTCACGCCCTGCTCGCCGTTCGGCACCTCATTCAGCTCGGTCTCGCACATCTGCTCAGTGACGGCCTTCGGGAAGTCACCGGAGTCGTAGGAACTCTCGTCGTCGAAGTCGACGTCGAGCTTCTGCGCCGCGCGCCGAATCGCGTCCTCGTGGGACTTGCCCTTCTGCACCGTGATGCCGTTCGCTCGCATCGCTTTCAGCGTGCAGCTCGGGCACAGGTTCTCGGCCTGGTAGGTGTAGCCGACTACTCCACCGATCATGGTCAGTACTCCCGGGAGGCGGTCTGCGTGATGGGGCCCCAGGCGCCAGTGCCGGTGACCTCAAGTTGGATGTCGGTCTCGATCCAGCCGCCGGTGCCGGCGAGGACCCAGCCGGCGTGCTCACGCTCGCCCTCGATCTCGCGGACGACGAGCTTGGCGCCGAGCAGCTCCCCGAACTTCGCGTTGCGGCTGGTCAGGATCGGAACGAGTTCCTCGGTCATACGCGGGACGAGGGCCACGCCCATACGCGCGGCTTCACGCTCGGCAACCGGAATGCTCGCCGCGTACTTGCCGCCGCCGTAGGTGACCGGGTCGGCGGTGGTCAGGTGCAAGTCCCCGAAGCGGGCCGTCAGAGCGAACGGCCACGTCTCCGCGATGCCGACGACCTTCTCCCGCTCGATCACGAGCACGTCACCGTCGCGGATGTCCTCCCGGCACTGGCAGGCGCCGTACGCCTCGCCGGTGCTGTAGAAGGTCCACACCGCCGGTTCCTTGCGCTCGGCGTCGGCCTTGAGGGCACGGTCGACCTTGTCCTTCGCCGCGTTGATGTCGTCCGCGCAGCCGAGCCATCGTTCGCTGCTCGGCTCCCCGACAAAGCACGAGTAGTTGCGCGTGAAGTCGGAGTAGAGAACCCGACCGATCTGCTTGCCGCTCAGCTTCAGAAAGGCGCCCGGGGTGTGCGGGTCTTTGCTCCTCACCCAGCGCGGACGTGGAGCGGCCGTGCCCTTCGGTTCGTTCGTCATCAGTACGCCCCCGCCTTCCGGATCTTGTTCGTGCACTTCGGGCACAGCAGGTCGCCGTCGTCGTCCTTGTTCAGGTCGTAGAGCCGGATCTTGGGCCCGCGCGGGCCCACGCCCTCGATGTAGAACTGCCAGCGCTCGGTGTCCTGCGTCTCGTACGCGTGGCCGCCGTCGCACTCCATCCACGCACTGGCGAATCCCCGAAATTCATCCGGCTCGGCACATGTGAGCCGGTAAAAATTCGGCTCTTTCACGTGACTCGGCCCGGAGACCGCGACGAAGTGCTGTTCTCCGAGCTTGAACATCGTGAAATGGAGCGCCTCGTCGATCCAAGAGACGAAATTCGACGTGTGCTCCGTCTCCACCTTGCCGCTCCAGTGCGGGCCGTCGACCTTCAGGCCGCGCTTCTTGAGCCAGCCTAGGAACTCGATCGCACCGTACGGGTAGTCACGAGACGTCGCGTACTTGGAGAACCACTTCTCGTAGAGGACGTCGAGCCGATCGAATTCCTCGGTCTTGTCCTCCAGCCAGTCCGACCACTGGCCGATTACGCCGTCAGCCTCGATGCGCAGGTCGATGCCCATATTAGGCAGCCACCTTCTCGGCGTTGTAGGCGTAGGGCTTGCCCGTGGTGGAGTCGGTGTAGATCCCGGCCTCGCCCCATGTGATCGGTGAGGAGAACACCCGACCCTCCTTGATGAGCTGCGCGCCGTGCTCGCGCAACTCGACTTCCATGACCTGGTCGGAGACCCGCAAGTGCATGCACACTTCGGACCACGGCATGGTCATGAAAACGTGGTCGCCGATTTCCAGGTCAATTCGCTGCTGTTCCACTCACCCTCCCTGATAGCTGCTGACAGTCGAAAGCCCGGGGCGCGGCGTTGCGGCTGCGTCCAGGACTTCCGTTAGCTCAGTCGCTCGGAAATTTGTCAGCCCTGTTACTCGGCCGGCTCGCTGGTGATCACGCAGACCTTGTCGTAACAGAGCGAATCGCGAGTGCCGTCCTCGAATTCGAGGGCGAACCCCGTGACGGGGCTGTTCGGCACAACCGCCTTGAGTCGCTTAAAAGCGAACCGGTACATGTGTGCGGGCTGCACGATGCCCCAGTACGGCGAGTCCTGACTGCGCCAGTACGCCCGGCAGACCAGCTTGCCGACCAGTTCCCGGCTGCGGAGATGGGTGTCGTACGACGTCTCGATGTACTCGTACGTCCAGCCCTCTGCTGTGCCCTTGGCTTCCAACTCCGCGTACTGCGTACGCACTCGCGCATAATGTTGCGCGTCGTAACAGTTGCCGCAGATCTCCTTGCCCGTCTCCTGACACTTCTCCGGACCCCGCCAATTGGCGATGTGCCCGCACGCCAGCGGCTCATCCGCCACTATTTCCTCCTAGGCCATTTGGCTGGGCGCCTTACAGTTCTCTATTCGCGCAGCAAAAAGGGAGCCGACCGGCATCACACGCTCATGCCGGGGCTCCCAATCACTCCGATGATTCAGTTGTCGTACCGGCGTCCTAGCCCTCGATGTCGGTACGGAACTTCTTGGCACGCTCCGCGAGCGCCGACCAGGACTGCGCCCACATCTCCCGGGCCTCGGCCGGCACGTCCTCGTACCGCATCGTGTAGCCGGAGTAGAGCTTGATCCAGTGGCGGTGCCCGTCGTCCTCGCGGTGGCTGTCCGGCTCGACGAGCAGGTCCACGATCTCGGTACCGTCGAGTTCGGTCTTCATCTTCCACAGGACGACTCCGGGCGTCAGGACGCCCGAAAGCTCCACGAGAACCCGGTCCTCGGCCCGGAGATTCAGCGAACCACCGTGGTACCGGTCGTCGCGGGTCGCGTCCCACCAGTTCCGGAACTCCCACGCCTTGAACTCCGCCGGGAACCGACGCTCGAACGCTGCCGCGTACTCCGCAGCCTTGTCCGCCCACGGGCGCCGTTCGTCATCGGTCAACTCCCGGGTGGGGTGGGGGACGTGCGGGTACTCCTTGCCGGTGGTGATCCGGGCCTCCGCCCGCCGAGCGTTGGACCACTCCCGTACGGAAATGCCGGTCGGGAAATCGTTGAACCGACTCCCGGGAGCGGCGTATCCGAGGAAATTACCGATGACTCGCGGGAACGTGTCGGCACCCATCTTCTCGATGTCCGCCCGCTTGTCGGCGAGGTGCTGCTGGACCAGCGGATCGGCTCCCAGGTGCTGCCGGGCCAGATCACGCACGGTGTTCATCGTCGGGTCCGGGAACGTGCGCTCGATCACCCGGGCCACACCGTCGTACTGAATCCACGCGACGGCCGTCTGATTGACGACGACGGTCGCGTGGAGAGCGCCGGGGGGCATCGGTTCGCGGGCCCAGCGCATGTACGTGTCGTGCTTCAGGTCAGCAGCCGCCAGGTAGGGCCGGTACTCCTCGTCGGACAGCTCCCCACGAAACTGGGGAGGTGAGCACACGGCATGGTCCTCGATGCTGAAACGCTTGAGGCCGCGAGCGTTCAAACTACGGAGCGCCGAAGCGACCTGTGAGATGTCTTCCTTCAATGAATTTCCCCTCTCATGGTTGGCGCCGAATTTCTGCTGCGTCCTTGCCTACGCGACGTTGGCCGGACTTTCGGCGCGACTGATACGCGGCGCGCACAGCCACGGCCGGCCTCGGTACCTCCCGCATACCGAGGCCGGCCGAAGCCACCTACGCGATGGAATCGGCGATAAGCGTGTCTTCGATCTCCTGCCACGCTTCATAGAAGCGGACCTGCGTTCCCACGTCATATTCCGCGAGGCGGCAGCCCAGCACGTAATGGCCTTCGTCGTGCGGAACCACCCACTCGGGGTTCCACTGCCCTCGGCGCTGCGAGCCATCGGGAAACTGCACGATGACTCGCCACTGCCAATCTCGTTCCCAGGACACCGGCTTGACCGGCTTGGGATTCCAGTCGACAGACACCACCACCGCAGCAGTGAGGCTGCGGAAGGTGGGCATGGCAAGCACTCGATCACCGATGTTGACCGGCTGCCGTACCGGCCTGGGCTGTGGACGTCGCCGATTCATCTTTCGGCGGTCGGAGCCCGTCACTTCGTCGCACCGGTTTCGTTCAGGAAGATCCCGGGAAGCACGGGCGACGCGGTGCTGTATCGGCCGTAACCCCACCACTCGGGCGACAGCAGGTTGGGGTGAACCGTGATGTGCGTCGGGCGCCCGTACTGGTCCTGGTGGCGAATGGTCACCTTCACGCACGGCTTGCGGGCCGCCTCAGTGCAGTTGAAAATCTTGCTCACTCGGATTCCTTCCTGTCGATCATCCGGATGGACAGCTTTGCCGTCCGCGTGAAGTCAGCGCGCTTCCGACCGCGCCTCGTTTTGCCATAGAGCGGGCACAGGAGATTCAGCCGCTCCCGGGTCTGTCCCGGGATATGCACAGCAAGCGGAACGGTGGTGCACGTGGGCATGTCGTTCTCTTCTCCCATATGGGAAAGGGGCACGGAATCGAATCCCGTGCCCCAACCGATTGTCTGGAATCAGCGCCCGACCGGGCAGCCGTACACCCGGCTGTGCCGGAGCCAGATGCACACTCCGTCGCCCTCGTCATGACGCTTCGCGTAGACCTTGCATCCGGTGTCGCACCAGTCGCGCGGTGCCTCCTGGATCTCGGTCCAGGTCACCCGCGACAGGGTCGCCAGGCCGGCCGCGTAGGTGTCGACGTCCGGCAGAAGGCCCCGGACGTTCATGACGCCCCACAGGGCGTCCGTGCGGAATCCGAGCCGCATGGCCTCTCGGGCGTGGGGACCGCAGACCTTGACGCGGACCGATTCCGTCTCGTCCTTGTCTCGCATGTCGACCGCGATCGCGGGGGCCGTGCACTTGGTGTCCCCGTAGCACTGGTTCACCGGCTCGAATACCGTCTTCGAGTAGCGCACGACCGCACCCTGCTTGCGGGCGTAGATCATGTGCCGCCCGTCCTCACGGTTGACCGTGGCGACCAAGCGCGGCGCGGTCGTCGTTCCCACGCGACGGAGAATGCGGGCTGCCGCCTCGCGGACTTCGACGTTCAGTTCCGACGCCGGAATGACGGTCTCCATGGCTGCTCCCGAATATACGAGGATGAGGGTCATGTGCTTGTCTATGGCCCCCGCTGGACGTTTCAGCAGACCGCGCTTCTATCGGCCTATTTCTTGGTGGACGACTTCAGTTCCATGTAGCGGACGGAATTGCCGACCTTCCGCGCACAGAGAGGCCGAAAGTCCTCGTTCTCGGAATTCGCCTCTCCGATGATGGTCCACTCCGTGAGCAGATTCATACGCGCCATCTCACGCGTGGTCAGCTTCACGTGTTCCTGCAACTCCGACGCCTTCACGGTCTGCATGTCCTTGACCGCCGGTACGGCGAGCGCGGGCGTGTCCGACCTGTTGCCTCGTCTGACGACGCGGTTCAAGTGGCGTGCGTGCACCATCAGCCGGGCACCCAAGTCGGCGTCCCCCGCCTCATTCGCCACCCGTGCGGCACCGATCGCCGCGTGCTTGAGCGGCAGGGCCTCGTGTGAGGTGAGCGGGGAAGAATGCGTGATCACGTTCGTCATTGCGGGACCTCCCTACTTGTTACGGAAAATTCGGCGGCACTCGCGGGCCTTTTTCATCCACGCTTCCGCTCCGGAGTCGTCACCGACAGCGGCGCAGGCGCGGGACTGGCCGATAGCGTGCTCATAGTCAGCACGGGCACCAGCAATACGGCCAACGTCAGAAGCGTCCGGTGCGGCCGGGGTGGCTTTCTGCGCTTTCCGGTTGGACGCAGCAGACGCGAAATATGCGTCACGGTTTCCCCTGATCTGTGCGTCAGTGAGCCGCTTGATTCCGTCACCCTTGGACCCGTATCCGCGTCCAACGATTCCGGCCGCCGTGGCCTCACTTCCCAAACTCCGGGCCTTACGCTTAGGCCGGATTCTTGCGACGCTTTCCCCGTCCGTGATCCGTACGCCCGTTGTTCCGCCGCCCATGCGCTCAACCACACGCGCGGGCACGTTGGTACCGTTCTGCTGTTCGGACTTGAGACGCTTAGCGATTTCCGGGCGCGCGGTGCGTCCTTCCATTCGCGAAACGGTCAACGGTCGCGCCGTAGCGCGTGCGAGCTTTTTGGCTTTGGACATAGTCAGAATCCTTCCGTGACTATTGGGAAAGGTTGCGTGCCCACGGGGGGATTCGAACCCCCTTGCCCTTGACCCCGGCGGTTTGATGCTCTGATTTGGCTACGTGAGTTGTGCGCCGTTGCGGCCGCGATTGCCTGTTAGGTGAGACATTCCGCGCCTATGGGGTGCGTTCGTAGGCTTAGGTGTTGCTGAGTAGTTGATATGAGCGGGCCCGCAGCGCGCGGACTTCACACGCTGCGGGCCCTTGATTTGGTCGCTTCGCTAAGCGTTGCGACCCTTCCCGCGCTCCCGTTGTGAGCGATTGCGCGGGGAATGAGAACCCATTTGGGGACTTCCTGTGACAGTCGTCCCACACTGCCGTATCCGTCATGTGGCTATGGGTGCGGAGTATAAAACCGTCCGCACGAGGGCAGAGTTCACCCCCGGAAAGAAATCCATAGGTGTTGCTTTCGCGCGCTTCAAATACCGGGCATGGTCCCGGTAGTCAGTTCCTCCGTACTAGGTTTGCGCGTGCCCATATACAACCTGCTTCAGCACACGCGCGCTCTTTTCGGGTATCAGTCTCGGTCGACCGGCAGAGTTCACCGGTCAATTGGCAAACCCGTGCAGAAATCACACGGGTACGCGACTACGTACCTTCCGCGCACTACTTACGTCCGTTCCCTTGCGAGGAACGGCACGGGGAATGCCTGCCCGCGATACCTAGAAACTGTGGGTTGTCACCAGCAACCGCCCGCGCATGACCAATACGCGGTTTTTTGATAACGCCCGAAGCGTGGATTTTTAGGCGGTAAACGCCATGGGGGCCCGCACACGCGCATACCTCACGCGTGATCACTTGCGCTGAAAGCGTGCGCAAGGTTGGCCGGGTGAGAGACATAGCTCTCCCTAGGTAATTCGCGGGAATCCAGACAGACGACTCCCACACAACACGGCACCCTATTGAGTTCTCAAAAGTCGGGGACGCTTCCCCGTCACCTCCCCGCGCTACGGCCGAAACGGCGCGCTACGGAAAGTCACCGGCTTGCATTCACCCGCAGCGCAGAATTCACGCTTTGGGTGTCCCCTCCCCGCCCGGCCGGTTTCACCGGGGGGGTTTTCTTGCCGTCCCGTTGTGGCGACATGGATGACATTAGGTGTTCCCCCCGGCGGGGGGAACACTTTTAGCGTGACGATAGATAGACCGAGAGTGATACAAGCAGGTCAGACCCTAGAAAGTGGGCAAAAAGAATCTTGAAAACAGGGGGGAAATCTCAACATACGGACAATCTTGGTGTCCAAAATGCCCAGTAAAAATGTCACAAGACATGCCATGCCGCTTAGTTCCTTACGAATGCGTCTCTAGCGGTGCATGTCATGGCAGAAATGACGTGGCGTCAGGTCCCGCTGAAGTGGTCGGCGGCCTCGCTATGTCCGGGAATGCCCCGGAAAATTCCCGCGATTGGCTGTGCGCCTGCCTACGGCTTCCGGCACCCCCCGGGGCCCGTCGCTCCGGCCACTCCCCCCGGGGCCCGTACGCGTCCGGTCACGGTGCCGCACGGTGCCAGCAACCCGGGGCCGCTCCCCCCGGAACGGGGCCGCGCCATGCCCTACGCGCACGCGTGAGAGCCTGTCTCGGCACGGGCGCCCGACGGTCCCCCGGGGCCGGTCGACGGCTCACACGGGCGCACAGCGGCCCGCCCCCACAAAGTGGGCATGACGGACACGCACCAGAAAATATCGGGACGCGAAAATTCGGGGGATCTAAGGCATACGCCCGTGGTGACGTATAGGGCACATATAGGAGGTAGGAGAGAGTACGCACGGTTGCCCGGCTACGCGGCACATGCCTGGCTCATGGGCTTGCACGGCTCATGCGGTGCTCTGTGCGGGTAACTCCCATGCGCGTGAGATATGGCTAATGCCAGGGACGCCGCTTGTTTCACCATATGAGGTTTTTGAGCAGTGTCTTGGTATTCGCCGCAATAATTCGCGCTTGCCCGCATGTATTACATATTCGCGTTAAGTCCGTATTTGCTGAGCAAAGCGGAAATGACGCTCCGCTTTAGTCGCACCCCGTGAACGGCTGCTCACGCTCCGCCTAGTATTACGCAAGGTAGCTAGGACTACCGTGCGTTATAAGGGGCATAGCGCCTAATCGTGGCAGAAAAGACTAAGCGGCTTTACCGTGACGAAGTTAGGCATAGTTTGTAATGCGTGCACATCGGGGCGAGAGTGGGAAAGAAGCCTATTATGCTCCATTGTGTCTTTGCAGACATTAAGCACCCCCCACCATTAAACGGACAATTCTCACAAAAGGGGCCCTGGGCCTCCAAATGGAAATCCGACCCGAGCCCACGGGCAGTGTCCTCGCAGCCGGCAGTGGCCCCGGGCCGACGACTCTAGCAAGATTGACGACATGGCCACCGAAGACGCTCTCCCAGACGAGGGACTGCTGCTTACGCCGCGCGAAGCCGCTCTCCTGTCATGGCTCGTGATCGACGGCGAGGAGCGCCTAAGCATCGAAGAGGCTGCCAGCAAGTTGGACATCCGCCCAGACACAGCCAGAGTGATTATTTCCAGGGCGAAATCAAAGCTGCGCCTCTACGCCGGCCAACGTTGGCCACTGCACTAAAGCTGGCCCGAGGACACCCGGACGAGTGCCTCGTGCGTCCACAACCTGTAGGCCGGCGGCAGTGCGCGGGGTAGCACGTAGCCCCGGCGACCTGGTCGATGACCAGCGGTCCACCGGGGCTTTGAGGGTCAACGCTACAGCCGTGTGATTTCGAGGGGAAAATCGCTCGCGTTGGGGTTCACTCGTGTGCCGGGCCAGGCGCCTCCTGCCGACGGACGCGGCCTCTGCGGAGCCGGCGCTTGTGCCTGCGTGCCTCGCGGGCGTCCGCCTTCCTGGACTGGAAGTTGCGGTGGTAGTGCCAGGGCTTGCGAACGTTCTCGCACTCTTCAGCGGGGTACCAGTAGGGCTCGTCAGGGGAGCTTCGGGGGCGCTCTCTGTGGCAGAGGCAGCAGATGACGACGCCGGCTGCGTCGAGACGTTCCTGGACCCTGCCGTAGAAGCGGTCGTCGAACTCCTGCCAGTCCGCTTCCACTTCCTCGGGCGTCCGCTGGGGAAGCGAGGCGCGGTACGCCTCGCCCCACTTCGTCAACAACTCGTCGATGCGCACGGTCGGTTGAGTCATGCCCAGCAGAGTAGCTATGCGAACGCATCTGCGAGCGTAGTTGCGATCGCATCAGCTAAATTGCCCCTATGACTTCGACTTCATCTGAGAGCAAGGGCGATCCCTCAACGGAGGAAGTATGCTCCGCTTTACGTGCATTGGGGGCAAAAGTCCCGGAAGACCATGACATGTCACGTGCTCAGGCCCTCGGGTTGCTCCTGATGACCGTCGAGGGCTCCCTGATCGTGGAGGATGATCCGCTCGCCATTGAGGCCACGCGCCACGGGTACTTTGGCGGGCTTGTCGCGCAGATCAAAGTGGGCGGCTTTCCGCCTGGTACGTGGGACGCGCCCTTGCAGGAGATGTGGGTGCGGTGCCTCGAACTACGGCTGCGGCGGACAGCTTTCGACTGGAGCAACTTGCGGCAGGAGCTGCCGGCGGATTCCGGCGAGCGGTCGAGCGCAGCGGCCGTTGACGCCCTGCTCTCGGCGGCGGCGGAACTTCTGAATCCGTTCTACCCCAGGGTGTACGAGGAGGACGCCACGCAGCTTGCGCGGCTGCGCAGCGCGTTCCGATCGGCGGGGGCGTACGTCGTGGCAGCACGGCGAGGCATCGAGGCGCATCGGCGCTTCTTGAAGGTTCGCGGGTTCGACGCGTGAGCCGTGTGCGAACGCAGATGCGATCGCAAGTGCGCACGCAGGGCGTTTATCGGCCGTATATCGGCATTGGCCATCGTGCCCGTCGTCCGTCACCGAGAGGAGCACGATGAAGACGTACGGTGAGCCCGTTGTTCGCCTGGGGTTCTTGAACTTGGAGCACGACGGCGGCCCCGACGAGGAGCCGGGAGTACTGCCGGCGAAGTGGGTCAAGGCCCATGAGGAGATCTTGGTGCCGAGAGAGTTCGACTGGCTGGGGCGCGGGGAGATGACGTTCTCTCAGACGAAGCCGGTCGACCCGGACGCGACCGAGGAGGAGAAGGTCGTCGCCGCAGACGCGCAGAGGGCCGCCGACTCGCGCTTCCGGGCGGCTCAAGACGTGCTGGGAATGCGCGGGTTCCGCTCGCCCACCGGACAGGGCAGGAATCCCACGGGGTTGTTCCTGCGGGAGTCGACGTTCACGTTCCAGGCGCGGCACCAGCAGCTCAAGATCTGGCGGACGCCGCCGACCAATGTCGTGATGACGCTGGCGGAGGTGCCCGAGGTGCCGATCGTGACGGTCGCGTGGCACAACAGCTTCTGCTCGCCGAACGGCCGAGAGGACGAGGCCGAGGAGCTGTCGTCCTTGGTCGACAAGGTCCAGGCCAAGTACCTCGATGATCCGGAGCACAACTGGGCGGCGTTCTGGGGGTTCGGCGACTGCAACGAGTACCCCGTGCCGGCTGGCGAGACGGTGCCTGAGATCGACTGGACCTCTCCCGACATCCGGGACCTCGTACACCGCCGACACCGTGCCCGGAAGCAGGCTGACGGGACGTGGCGGAGCTGCACGTACCTCGACGAGATGATGCTGGACTGCGGGATGCACGATCCCGCTCGGTTCGCCGCGCACCAGCTCGGTCAGATCGAAGCCCTGAAGGCGACGGCCGGCCACGCTTCGGACGGTCAGGGCGGCGGCCGGCGCATCGACCGGGGGTACATGGACCCGTGGCTGGTCCAGGCCGTCATCGAAGTCAACATCTTCGACACTACGGGCGTCAGCGACCACCACGGCGTAGAGGTGATTCTGTCGCGTCGGAAGGCCGTCGAATGCCTCCGCCGGCAGCGTGAGCCGCTCAAGCCGTGGTTGCTGGATCTGGCGGTCTAGCCGGATTTTTGCGTCGCGTCGCCTGCTGGAGCAGGCTCCGCCGACAGCTCCTTCGTGAACTCGCCGCGCGGTCAGACGGATGCAGGCCGCCGTGGTTGCTGGTCCTCGCGAGACGGGGACTGATCGTGTGGAGACTGGACGCCGTTTGAACCCGTCAGTGCGGGCATGAGCGCGAGGGCCCGCCTCCCGAGGCGGGCCCTTCGCGTTGCTCGTTCATGCTGGCGGAGGGCCGGGACGTAGCCAGTCCCGACCCCCCTGGGGAGGTTACTCGTTCCTAAAACGAGCCCTAAGAAGGGTTGTCCACCCATCAGCTCACGCCGGCACATTTAAGGCTCCGAGTCCTATTGAAATCGCCGCGCCCTGCCATTGGACCACCCCGGCATGAAGCGCCAGGGAAGGGATTCGAACCCTCATCTCGATGATGTCGCTCGGGCCGGTCGATCCGGCGCTTGGTGGCGTGCTTGAAACTGGAGCGAGAAATTCAGTTTTCAGGGTTGGTTTGCCTCTACCTGTTGGGCTACTCCGGCATGTGTGCCGGACGAAGGACTCGAACCTCCACTGGGACCAACCCGTGTGCTCAATTTCAGGCGGTGAGTTTCAGTTTGCGCTCCTGCGCACCCGCCGCACGCCGGCGACGGGGGTCTGTGGGTTACGCGGCGAAGAGGTAGTTCAGCAGCGTCGCACCGGGCCTCTGGTTCGTGACGACCGTGGCGTTCGCTTCTTCGCGGGCGTACTTGATCGCGTCGCGGACGACTGCGAGGCGGTTGAGGAGTTCTTGGCGGCGGGTGGCAGGCAGGGCTCCGGAGAACTTCACCGTGGTCCAGGTGCCCACGGGTACGTCCTCGTAGTAGACCTCGACCTGCGCCGGGTGCTTGTCGGTGGCCGGCGCCTTGACGTGGTTGCGGGGCACCTTCTTGGAGCGCACCGTCTCGTACGCGGCGGTTCGCCAGACGCCGGCCTGCTCGTCCCACTGCCACTGTTCGGACGGGTCGAGGACGGGCAGTTTGTCGACGAAGGTGTGCAGGCTAGTGAGCTGCTTTTCCAGGAAGAGCAGGTATGTCACGGGTACGGCTGCGAGGAGCACCTGGTCGCCGATGCGGATGTCTGCACGAGCCTCACAGTTGGCCCAGTCCTTGGTGGCCGTCACGTCGTAGAACGGCCTGAGACCGGTGAGGGCCTGGTCGATTGCGTCGTCGGCTCGGAACTGCACCCGAGTGGATTCGGCAGGGAGGATTTCGCCCTCTTCGTCGCGAGGGCGATAGGTGCGGGTAATGCCGGCCAGCAGTGGTGGTTTCTGGACCTGGTGGTGGGCGGCCGTAAGAGCGCCGTACGCCTCAGTTTTCCGGGTCTTCTCCACTGCGACGACCTGGCTCAGTCGCGTCGTCATGGGTGGGACGTTATGCAGTGGTCGAGGTCTCGCGCAATTTGATGGGGGGCCGTTCGGGTGATCACGTGACAGTTTTTTCTCTTATTGCTGGTGAGGAGGCCGGTCTTCTGGGGGGACTTGCTCCAAACGGGGAGCGTTCCCTTCGAGTGCGAGCGGCACCGCTCCGGCCACCGTTGGGATTGCCGTCCGACCAGGGACAGGCTCGCAGTTCCTCATGGCGTGCACGGCGCCAGTCCAGCCGGGGGGCGAGCATGAGGTCGCGGACACGCACCGTGTTCTCATGCACCGCTTGTCTCGCGATCGGAGCAGACAAGACGCCCCATCTTGGACATGGCCACCGGCGGGTACCTGCTCGGAGCGTGATCCCGAGGGATCATAGGGGATGTGTCACCCATTCGAGTGATGCACTGACAATTTTGTGAATCCTCCGTGACTCCCGGCGGCGATTGTGTGTTGATGGATTCGCGGTGCACACGGCGGAGTCCCGGGCCTCTTCTAAAACTCCCGGGGCTTCGTCGTCCACGCCGCATCCCGGACCGGCTCGGTGCAGAAGCGGCGTCGCAAACCCCCCCTTGCGAGCGCCTGCTTCTGCACCGGGCCCTTCATGTTGAAGGGAGTCTCCGAAGTGGCAGTCGACCCTCTCTGCGTTGTCTCACTGGGCCCCTCGGGAGTGCCGTGCACCTACGGCCTCGATGGACAGCCGGTGACACTCCGAGAAGCAACATGGCTCATGGCCGGCGTCGAGCGGCGCACTCTGTACAGCTCCAGCCTGCGGCTCGCCACGGGCGAGTGGGTCACCGTCCGCACCCTCGGGCTCGTCTTCGACCCGGACGCGGCGACCGAGATGGTGGTGGCGGAGGGCTACCGTCCTCCGGTCTGGGGGACTGCCCTCTACACGCCGGCACCGCAGAACGCGCTCCTGGAGGTGCTCTGCACGTATAGCGATCCGGACGAAGCCGTGCGCGAGCACAAGGAAGCCATGTCCATGATTGCGGTTGGCCTCAACGAGGCTGATGCGGAGCCTCGGTGGGCGGGGCGGCTGTCCTGGGCAGGGCCGGAATCATGACGTTCCCCGTGCTTTTCGTGCCGGCAGTCGAGGATGACGATCAGGGGCTGGTCCTTGAGGTAAACGGGGTGGCTCCGGAACCGCAGAGCCGCCGGTGGTGGCTCCTCACGACGCGGGGCGACGCCTTCTGCCTGCCGGCCAAGCTGTGGCCGTGGGCGATGGAAGTCGACGCGCAGACTAAGCGGCGCGAGCTGCGCATGCCGGCTGTCTTCGCCTTCCGACTGGTGGGCGAAACGATGGCAGCCGACATAATCTCCCGGTCTTGAACGGTAATTGGAGCTGAAGGTGCAGACGCCTCTCACCGGTACGAACCTCACGCGGCTGCTGAACGACGTTCGGAGCCTGCGCGTGTTCAGCATCGACGACGGCTACACCCGTCGGCGGACACAGCTCAAGGCCGTGCATGCTGACGCAGCATCGCGGCTGGCCTGGATCGAGACGCACAACGGGACATGGCGCCTCCCACAGGAATTCTTGCCGTGGGCGCTGGAGGTGGATGATCACGCACTGGCTGTCCTCGGCCACGGCGAGGTCTTCCCCTGTACCGCCCTCTTCGAGCGCCTGCCGAGCGGCCCGTGGGAGGTCGAGATCTTCCCGGGCGAAAACTCGTTCTCATGATAGGCGGGCGCCGCACCCCGGGCTCTGGAGTGCGGCGCGTTGTCGTGCGCGGGCTTCCCGGACTCTCGCGTCCACGCCGGAGTTCCTGGGACCTTACGCATCCGCAGTCCGCATGACCATTTCGACATCGGCGTGTTGGTTGCTCCACCGCCAGCGGGCTCCGTCCCAAACGATCACCTGCGTGTGGGATGTACAGACGCAGCACCGGCCGGGGTCGATGACGGGGGCCGAGGCGAGTTCGGCCAGCGCCTCGACGATGCAGCCGCACGCCGTTGGCAACGTCACGGCGCCGGCCTCTCGTCGCACATGGCCCGGGTCCAGTGCCAATAGCCGCACGGGCACAGGCGCATCACATGCGTGTCGTCGCCGAGCTGGTAGACGCAGCGGACCGACTGCCCTACCGACCAGGTGTCGACGGGGTGGTACACGGCCCACCCGCGCAACGAAGCGCCGCAACACCGCATCCACCCACCGCCCTTGATCTGGGGCGGCGTGTATCGCTCGGGAGTGAAGTCCTCCTGCGCCGGGAAGAAGTCGCGGCAAACACCGCAGAAACCGTACTCCATTTGGGTGGCTTCGATTTCGTTGTTGCACTCCGGGCATTGGCCCCGCGGAACGAGTTGGGAATTCATAGGGCGAGAGTAATGGCTACGATGCGCAGCATGACGGAAGCACTGAGTGTCGGAACTGACTGGCGTCTCCTGGGATGCGCCTACGTCAAGTTCTTCGTCGCCCGAGACCACCGCAACCAACGCCTCCTTGAAAGGCACCCTCACGACCTTTCCGCAAGCATGGGCCGGTTCGCGTTCGCGGTCACCGAGGAGGTCTTCTTCCCAGCAGTCTTCGGGGTAGAGCCGCTCTGCTCCTATCAGGTTGTCGACGACCTCCGTCGGCGCAATCCCGACTTCGGCGCAGCGTGGTTCCGACGGTGCCGCTACCGGCGCCAGGCCCAGGGCGTCGCGATGTGCCCTGTTCTGCGATCGCGGCATGTCGCCATGGAGGTATCCCGCATGCTCCTTACCTCCTGGGCCTACACGAACCACCCGGTCGACGGCCCGGTACGACTGCGTGACATCGTCACGCCAATGCTTTCGGATCTCTGCGCGAAGCTCTGCCATTCGAGTGAGCACCCCACAGATCCGTGACAAAATAGAGCGTACGGCGTTTGCGTCTCTGTACGGTGCTCCTGGGGTTCCCGACTCTCGAAATCTCCTCGTCGGTCGGCGCCATCCCCCGCCAGGGAAACCGCGCACAAGAGCCCTCCGCTGACCCTGCCGGCGGAGGGCTCTTGGTTTTTCTGTCCAGCCACGAGCGACTGAGGTGTCATGACCGAGAAAATGCGAGCACTCCGCGCTCTTTTCGACGCCGGAGAGTGCACCGTCCTCGAAATCGTGGACGCCACTGACATCCCGTCTGGCCGCGCCTTCGCCGCGCTCCAAGCCCTCCTTCGCGACCAGCACGCGGTCAGCGCACCGAGAGACGGACACGCCCGATACACCATCACCGAAGCCGGCCGCGACCACGTCAACGCCTGGGGTAGCAGCCCGACCGGGCAGGAGACTAACCGTGTCTGACGACCTCAGCCTGCCCATCCCCCAGGCCGTAGAGCTGCTCCGGGGACTGATGGAAGTGCTCTACCTGTCGCCCGCGTGCGCCTCGGGCAACCACAGCCGCTGTGACCAGGTGGACCGATTCCGTTCCCTGGTGTGCTGCTGCCCGGAATGCGAGCACGCCGACCTCGCGGCCGGCCTGCCGGCCGGTGCCGACGTTCCGCTGCTCCACCTGGCGGCGACCGAGGCCGAACAGCGAGCCAGCCACGTCTACGCGCCAGGCGAGCAGCTCGGCATTCGCCAGGATCTCCACCGCTCCCTCACCAAGACCCTCGAAGAACGGACCCGCTTGAGCGAGACGAACCGCCTGGACCTCGCCGTGCAGCTCGGGATCTCGGCCGTGCTGGTCTTCGCTCCTCGTGCGCTATAGCTAAACAACTACGCCGTTCGAGTGGTGGCATAACAGTTCTGTAGAAGCCTCTGACAATTCACTCGGTCGCCCACACGTGTCGCGGTCCGCCCTTTCACGCCGGTAGCGAGTATAGGCGTCAACGCCGATCAGAAAGGGGCCACCCTAATGAATGACTTGACGCCCGTACCGGTGGCCGGCCCGACGAGAACCGTTGTGGCCGGCCTCCTTCTCGGCACCACGCGCGACGTCGAACTCGTGCTGCGCATGGGCTGGGAGGCGACCCCAGGCGGCCTGGTGCTCCCCGTTCCGCTGATGGCGGTGCGCCGTGCCCAGTGACCAGGACGGCGGCCTCACCGTCTACCGAGAGCGCGCCTACCTGCTGGGCGGCTATGTGGGGATGTTCGGCGGCGTTTTCGCCTTCAACGACCGCAAGACTCCGAACTGGCCAGTGCTTTACATCGAGTCGCCGAAAGGCCAGCTCTCCTGGCACATCCACCCCGACGACAAAGACGTCTTCGATGGGTTGAACGTGCCGATGGTTGACGGCTACGCCTGGGACGGCCACAACACGGCGGAGAAGTACCTCCGCATCGAAGCACTGAACCTGCTGATCCCCAAGATGACGTACGCGAAGCCAGAATTCGGTAACCCCTGACCAACCGTCGACAGAGGCCCACGTCCTGCAATCCCGAGCCAGGACGTGGGCCTCCCCATACCTGCGATTACCGCCAACAATTTCCTTCCGGCCACCGTGGACTACGTCCTACCGAGAGGAGGTCCCGTCATGCCCCTCGTCCGGAGGCCCAATCCCGCCTGGCAGGCATACCAGGAGCTGCTTCCCGGCACTCCCACCGGCGGCCCTCGAAGCTCGCTCGCGGCCGGCTGGCCCACGGAGCTGCCCGACCCCCGCCCTGGCGCCACACCGGCTCTCGAAGCCGCCTCGCTCCCGCGCCTGAGCGCCCAGCCCGGCACGTCGCCCGTCCGTGGACGGCCCACCCGAGCGCAGCTCGGCCTCGGCACCGCACCCACTGGCGCCCCGTCGACCACCAACGGCCGCAGCAGCGTCTTCTCGATGCCCACGTACTGACGACGAAGGCCCGCTCCACCGGCCTGAACAGTGGGAGCGGGCCTTCGTCATCTCCGGGCCGGTCAGATGTCGAACTTGCCGGCCTTCACGTCCAGAAGGAACGCAGTCATCTGATCTTCGGTGAAGCGGAGGTCTCCGCCAGCCGGGTTCTTGGAGTCTCGGATCGCCCTGCCTCCAGCGAGCTTACCGATTTCGACGCAATCGGAGCCGCTGCCGTTGCCCGAGAACGACGACTTCACCCAGGCGTCCTCGGGAATCTCCTGCGCCATGAGGTTGCTCTTGTCACGCTGCACGGGTTAGCTCTTTCCTTCGCGTTATGATCATTTCCAGCGACTCTTCAGGGGATAGTGCGTTGGACCGAAGAACATCGTAGGTGCGCCGGAACTCGCGTACCTCGCGGGCGTCCTTCGGGACCTTCCTGAATGTCATACCCGTCATCGAGTCAACGGCCGCAATCGGTTTCTCGTCAGCTCCGTTGAACTCAAGAATGTGAAACATGTAGACCGGAGTGGCGCTCGCACCAAATGGCACTATCCGCATGGAAACGCCCCGTTTTGCGTCCACGATCAACGAGTCGAGCTGCGCCGCCATGACCTCGGCGCCGCCAACGAGCTGGTGCAGGGCACCCTCACTGAACAGCGCCTCGACAGAGGGCGGTTGGCTCTTTTCGAAGATCTCGCGGCGCTTCATGCGTAGCTCGACGGATCGCGTCACGCTGTAGTCGCCCCGTGGGCTTCCAGTCTGGGCGAGGGTGAGCGCTTCCGCGTACCTCTCGCACTGGATGAGTGCAGGAAATGTGTTCGCGCTGCACGTCTTGACCAGACGGGCGGCGTCCTCCCATGCCACGAACTGCAACAGCGACTCGGGGAACTCATCGTCGAATTCGGCGTAGCGCCCCTGCCCGATAGCCATGCCCTCACGACGCATCGTGTCCAGACGGACGGAGGTCTCCAAGTCGACATGCAGGGCACGAAGAATGATCGACCACTCAGCGTCATCAGGCCACGCGGTTGCCCGCTCCAACCGTGAGTAGCGGTCGACCGTTTCGCGGCCCATGGCTCTCGCGACGTCGATCTGCTTGACCGACTCACCCTGGGGCGTTCGAGCAGCGATCCGCGCGGCTTTCAGCGCTTCCGCGAACCGCTCCCTGGCGACCATGGCAGCCGTGTTGACCGACATGTCTCGGCTCCCTTCGCCACCGGTCTGGACACTGCGCAGCGTAGCGCGCGGGCCTGCCCTGCGGCACTTCTGAGGGTATTTCAGCCGAGGGGCTTGCGATCGCACCTGCGATCGCACCACACTCGGCATCACGCACCGAGCGGGATACGTAGCGATGCGTGCTCATCTACGTGGTTGGCCCACAACCACGTTGTTGGAGGCTGCCATGCACACAGATCAGCACGGAGCAGATCGAGAAGAGGTGGTTTCGACCACCTTCGCCCGCCGACCGGAGACCGTCGCGGCTGCCCGAGAGTGGGCCGTGGAAGTCTACGCGGCTTTCGGCGGCCTCTTACGCGACCTCTGCGAACTGCTGGTGAGTGAGGTGGCAACCAACGCTGTGGTGCACGGCGCCGGCGACGAGTACCGGGTCACGGTGCATCCCGATCTTCGAATCGAGATCTGGGACGCGTCGCCGGCGAAGCCCCGCAGGCGGCACTCCACCGAGACCTCAATCGGTGGCAGGGGACTGGAAATGCTTGCCGCATGGGCGCCGGGCTACACGGTGTGCGCCGACGAAGAGCTGGGCGGAAAGTCCGTCTGCTTCGAGCCGAAGGGGTGGTGAACCGATGGCCCTCCTCGCAGAGTCCGGTCTGCGCCTCTCCGTACTCGATGACTCCGACGTGGCTGGAAGTGAACTTGCCGGGCTGTCCGTTCGCCTCGATGTGCGAGGCCGGCTGCTCGAACCGGTCGACGGTGTCGAGATAGCCGACTTCAAGGTCTACCTGGACACCGCGTCGTTCACCGACCTGACACAGCAGGTTCGTGCACTCCAGTACTCGCTCATCCAAAAGGCCCGTCGTCGGGCCGAAGAGGACTCCTCGCTCGTAGCCGAGGGGACGGCCGCCTTGCAGGAGATGGCCTCTCCAGACGCGGCGCCCCCTACCGAGGCCCTGCTGGAACGTGTCGTGGGCGGACTGCGTACGTGGGCACCCGCCGCAAGGCCGACAAGAGACTCCTCGACGGCATCAGGTGGGCCCTGATCCGTCGAGGTTGCTGCGAACGCGTGGCCCGTGGGGGGTGGCGTTCGCAGCGTGCATGGCCCGGCTAGTCCAAACGCCCCCGGGCCGGGCCGTGCACATCACCCTCGCCGTGCAACCGGCTCGGCGGGGGTGACCGAAGACTGCGGCGGAAGGGGTGGGACGCGACAGGAGCGTTTCACTTTGACTTTCCAGGAAGTGCGCGTAGGAAAGTCCCCTTCTGCCGCGATGGGCCCGGTCGGTGTTTTGCGCCGTGCCGACCGGGCCCTTCTCCTGAGCCTCTCGACGTCTCCCGCGAAATATTTCAGACGCTCAGCGATGTCGATTCTAAGAGAGGATGCCCCCGAGAGCGGGAAGTAGCGATATTGCAGCTATGTTGTCTGGACTGACCTCATTCGCGCGACTCTTCACGTCGCAGGTCAGTCCAGCTATTGGCATGCCTAAAGCATTTCAACAGCATGTACATATGCCAATTTTGATGCAGGCTCAATTCCCTCTTCCCATGGCCGAGTCGGGGTACTAGTTTTTTCCCAGGCGAGCAGGAATACATTTCCCCTCGCTAAACGATCAGTCGCTACATCGGAGGTATCGCCTTGTCCACTGCGACCGAGACCAAGCCGGTCAGCACCACGATCAACAGCACGACTACCCCCCCGGACGAGTGGCAGCTCGACATCGCCATCACGGACTCGCCCACCGTCGTTCCCACCGACTGCGGCACCGGTGACGGGTGCGGCAGCACGTGCGCCTCGGCGTGCGCGAGCTGACACCTGAGCCGAGCGAAGGCTGAAGTCCGTGCGGGGCGGGGAACCGCCCCGCACGGGCAGGGCAGAAGGGAACCTCGATGTCTCGGGCCAGATTCATCCGAAGGGGCGACGTGCTCCTCGTTCGGGCCGCCGTGCTGCCGCTGGACGCCCAGAGCATCCGCTGGCCGGCCGAGAACGACCAGGCGGACTGCCGGCGTTGGCTGGAGGAGGTCTGGGCCGTTCCGCCCTTCTCGGAGGCCGTTCGATCCGCCACCCCTCGGCTCGCCCAAGCCGTGGACGGCGTGCTGCGGGGCGAGGAAGTCTCGGCCAAGCAGCTCCGCAAGATGGTGCACGCCACCGCCAGGTACTTCCTGCGGGCAGCCGGCCGGCCCACTCCGTTCGGGTTGTTCGCCGGTGTGGCCACGGCAGTCTGCGGACCGTGCGAGGGCATAATCGGCGCGGTGCACAAGCCCCTCGCCCGGCCAGACACTCTGTGGCTGGACCACGTTCGCCGTGGGCTTGTGTCTCGGCCAGACGTGGTGCCTCATCTGCGCTTCTGCGTGAGCGACTTGGCCGTGCGGCGCGGCGATGTCCTCGACATGCCGCTGTCCGGCGGCCGGCTTGCAAGCACGCGAGTTCTCCGACCCATGGCCGCGCTCTTGGACCTCGCCACAAGCCCGGTGATCGGGAGCGAAATCCTCGACCGACTGTCGGCGTTAGGGGGCACCCCCGCTCAAGCGGCGAAGCTCCTCACCGATGCGCTGGAAGTAGGCGCGCTGACGAGCGACCTGTCTGCGCCCATGACCGACACCGATCCTCTCGGGCACATGCTTCATGTGCTCACGCCGGCGTCGGCGGACCTGAAACCGGACACGGTGGCCCTGCTCGACGAACTGAGCCTCGTGCAGCGCTTGTTCGTACTCCACAACTCCGCCCAGTCCCCTGTGGCGGCGAGGAAGCTGCGGGAGATGGCAGCCGCCAAGATGACCGGTATCTGCGACGAGGGCCGTACGCGGCTCAGTCTCGACCTACGGCTGAACGCCACCGTCCGCGTTCCCCAGGTCGTCCTGGAGGAGGCTGAGCGCGCCGGGGAGGCACTTCTCCGCCTGACCAGGAATCTGCGGGAGCAGCCGATGTGGTCCAGCTACCACGAGGTCTTCTGGGAGCGGTACGGCGCCGGCAGTCTCGTGCCGGTCCGCGATGCTGTCGACCTGGCCGCCGGAGCAGGTCTGCCGGCGGACTTTCCCATGTCGCCGCTGGCTGAGCCCCCTGTACGAGCGCTGCCGCGCGATGAACAGCTCCTGCGCAGAGCGTGGCAGGCCGTCATGCACGGGGCCGAGGAAGTCCTGCTCACAGACGCCGATATCGACGAACTGTGCACCGCAGACCTCGACGAGCTGCCGATCGTGCCGCACATGGAAATGGGGATGCGCGTACTCGCGGAATCGCCGGCCGCAGTCGACCAGGGAGACTTCACCCTCGCCGTTCGCCCTGCGTGGAGCACCGGGACTCTCTCAGGCCGTTTCGCCGTCACGCTGGACGGCGACAGCATCGGGGCTGCCTACGGGAAGCTGCCGACGCTGGTCGACGGCGCGCTCGCCGCCCAGCTCTCCTTCACCCCGCCGCACCCGCACGCCGAGAACATCGGGCGCATTCCCGCGTTCCTCCCCTACGTGATCCCCGTCGGCGAGCACCGGGAGCCGGCCGACAACGTGATCCCGCTCGACGATCTCGCTGTGATGTCCACCGGCACGCGGATGCTGCTGGTGAGCATGTCGCGCCGCCGTGTGGTTGAGCCCGTCGTGCTGCACCCGCTGGCCCTGGAGAAGCAGGCCCCGCCCGTCGCCCGGTTCCTCGCCCTGGTCGCGCGCAGCTTCGCCGGCGCCTGGACACGCTTCGACTGGGGACCGCTGACCGTCGGTATGCCGTATCTCCCCCGGGTCCGCTACGGCCGGTCCATCCTGTCGCCCGCCCGGTGGCACCTGGGGGTAAACGACCTGCCCTCCGCTGGATTCGGGCCTGCCTGGCACGAGACCCTGTCCGAATGGGCCCGGACGTGGAAGTGCCCCTCCCGCGTGGAGTTGTATTCCGACGACCGCTACCTGCGGCTTGATCTGACCGAACCGGTACACGCGCATCTGCTGCACGCCCACCTCCGGCGCCAGGGGAGCGCCGAGCTGGTGGAGACTCCACCTGATCAGGAACTAGGTTGGATCGGGCATGCACACGAACTCACACTGCCCATGACGTCTACGCGCTCGCCGTTACCGCACCCCGACGTCGAGGCCGCCCCGGTGGTCCGCAACCAGATGCTGGCGCCGCCGGCGGCTGCCGAGCAGCGGTGGGCGCAGGCCAAGATCTTCACGCACCCGAGCGTGATGGATCAGATCCTCACCCGTCGGCTCCCGGAACTGCTCGACTCGTTGGGCGGGCCGGCGTCCTGGTTCATCCGCTACCGCACATCGCAAGAGGACGACCATCTGCGGCTGCGGATTGCTCTGCCTGAACCTGACGCCCACGCCGCGATCGTCGAGGCCCTGGCGGACTGGGCCGGGGGGCTCCAGCGCAGCGCGCTCGCCTCCCGGCTCGTTCTCGACGGCTACCGCCCCGAGTTCGGCCGCTACGGCACCGGGGACGCGCTCGGAACTGCCGAGGAAGTGTTCGTCGCGGACAGCGAGGTCACCCGGTACCTGCTCGCCGATCTGCCCAAGGTCGACCGCCGGGTCCTGGTGGCCCTCGGCATGATCGACGTGGCGAGAGGGCTGTTGGGGGACATGGAAGGTGCCCGCTGGCTGGCCACCAGTGCCGCCGACGCGGCCGGCCGGCAGGAAGTCACGCGGACGGTACTGGACGAGGTCCGCGTCCATGGCCTCGGTCCACGCTCTGGGTGGCCGGACCGGATCAACGCCGCGTTGCAGCGACGTCGCGCCGCCCTTGCCGCGTACCGCGCGCAGCTCGACGGCCGGCCCGTCGGTCCGGTGCTGGAGTCCCTTCTGCACATGCACCACAACCGGCTTATGGGTCCAGATCGGGAGGCGGAGGCGGCTTGCCGGCACGCGGCCCGGCAGGCGTGCCGGTCTGTCGTCGCGCGGGGGGCTGCCGATGAGTGACGTCACGCACGACTTAGGGCGGGGCTTGCCCGGGTCCGTCGTGTATGAAGCTGCGCTCGCCCGGGTCAGCGGTCGGTGGGACGCCGCGCACCGCGCGGCACGCACGGTGGCTTCCCAGCCGGCCGCTGGCCGTCACGAGAGCGCTGGGCTGTTCTACGGAGCCCCGGCGGTTGCGTTCGCTCTGCATACCGCCGGGCATCCGGCGTACCAGTCCGCGCTCGGTCATCTCGACGAGGCGCTGACCGATTTGGTGGCCGCACGGCTGTCGGCCGCCGATCAGCGGATGGAGACCGGCCGGCCGGCCCGCATGCGGGAATACGACTTGATCAGCGGCCTGACCGGGTTGGGGGCGTATTTTCTGCACCGGGGGTCGAGCCCCGAGTCGCTTCACGGCGTGCTGCGCTACCTCGTACGGCTTCTCCAGCACCCGCTCAATGTCGACGGTCACTTGCTACCGGGCTGGTGGACCTCGGACAGCCCCACCACCCGGCCCGAAGACGCCGTGCCGGCCGGACATGGGAACTTCGGTATGGCTCATGGCATCGCCGGTCCTATTGCGCTTCTGGCCCTGGCCGGCCGAGCCGGGCACACCGTACGCGGACAGTTCGAAGCTCTGGCGGCATCGTGCCGGCTCTTGGAGAAGTGGGCGCAGCCCGTGCCGGGCGGCGGCGCGGCCTGGCCCGAAGTCGTCGACCGCGAAACGTGGTTGACCGGACCGGAGCCCCGGTTCCGCGCGGGCCGGCCCTCATGGTGCTACGGCACGCCGGGCATCGCCCGAGCGCTCCAACTGGCCGCGCTCGCCTGCGGCCTGGACGGCACGCGGCGCCGGGCCGAGGCCCTGCTGGACGCGTGCCTGCGTGATTCCGACCAGCTCGCACGCGTTACCGACTCCTCTGTCTGCCATGGCTGGGCCGGGCTCAGCCTCGCAGCCGACCTGGCTGCCGCTGACGCAGATGCCGACAGCCCGCTCCGCCGTACGCTGCCCAGCCTCGCCGCCCGCCTGGAGCAGGTTCCGATGCCCGAGGGCACGGGGCTGCTCACCGGCTCTGACGGCGTACGGCTCACGATCCACACCCTCACACCTCCCCGCCCCGTTGCATCAGGGTGGGAGACCTGCCTTCTCCTCAATTGAAAGGGAACCTGTGAACAGCACGTCCGCAATCAACGATGCCCGCAATCAACTCGTTGACGAAATCGTGGCCGCCCGTCCCCTGCCGGCCGCCGTCGAATTGGCCATGCGCACCGTCGCGCGTGACAAGCACCTCCCGGGCCTCGACCCCGAAAACGCGTACACCGACGAGGCCGTGAGTATCAAGGACAACCCCGGCGGTCCGCTGCCGCTGTCGCTGGCCTCGGTACCGTCCATCGTCGCGATGATGCTCAAGCAGCTCGACGCGCAGCCCGGCGACCACGTTCTGGAGATCGGCGCGGGGACCGGCTACAACGCCGCGCTCCTGGCCGAGATCGTCGGCGCACACGGTGAAGTCACCACCGTGGACATCGAGCCGGACGTTGCCGTGCACGCCCGGAACGCGCTCAACGCGACCGGATACGAGCGCGTCACGGTGATCGAGCGCGACGGTCTCAAGGGAGCCTCCGAGAACGCGCCGTACGACCGGATGATTGCCACCGTCGGCCTCTGGGACATCCCCGACGCCTGGCGGGAGCAGCTCGCCGACGGCGGCCACCTCGTGGTGCCGTTCCGCTGGCGCGGCCAGACCCGATCCGTCGCCCTCACCCGCCACGGCGACACCCTCATCTCCGACGGCATGGAACTGTGCGGCTTCGTACCCATCATCGGCCAGGACGGCGAGCGCGTCGCCGAACTCGCCGACGGGACAATCCGCCTCCACCACGACCAGGACCAGGCGGTCGACCGGGCCCTCCTCGCCGACGCGTTCTCCGGGCGTCTCACGGAAATGTGGGCGGATGCCCGCGTCGGCCGCGAGGAGCCGTTCGACGGGATCTGGCTGCGCGCCACCGTCTCGGACAACACCGTGTGCCGCCTGGAGGTCACCAAGGAGGCCCTCAGCGCAGGAGTGCGCCGGCCGGCGATCCCATCACTGAGTCCCGCCCTCGTGGTGGGCGACTCCCTCGCCTACATGATCCTTCACAGGGAGGACGCGCATCCGGACAGGCCCTGGCGTCTCGGTGCCGCCGGCTACGGGCCGGACGCGGCCAGCCTGGCGCGCAAGTTGGTGGCCCACATCGACGCCTGGGGCGCCGAACGCGAAGCCGTGCCGACCATGACGATCTACCCTGGCGACACTGCGCTGGACAGCCTCGCCGAGGGGCATGTCATCGAGAAGAACACCAGCGTTCTCGTGCTGGGCTACTAGGCGCCGGCCATCCTCTCCCTGATGGCCTGGAGAGTGGCGAGAGCCATATCCCACTCCCCCAGGTCGTCGTCGAGGTACTCGGTCGGGTTCTCGGCCACCCGCATGCCGTAGGCCCAGATGCTGATGCTGTACTCGCGGGCCGCGTCGAGGGTCATCTTGCCGATCCGTCGGCGGGCTTCGTCCAGGTAGGGGTTCTCGGGCTCTCGGCGGGTCTTGAACACATCAACTCTCCGACGAGTCAAAGTAGTTGGACAGAAGACGGCCCTCGGAACTGAGAACAGCAGTAGGACGGGCGCCCAGAGCGTCCGTGAGGGCCTGGTGCTCGTCGTCGGCGCGCGAGGTCCAGCGGCCGACGACGAAGCCGCGTGTGCCGAGCCGGTAGACGGTGACTGGCTCGGCACGCCGGTAAGGCGGGATGGTCTCCTGGTAGTACGCGCGGTAGCGGCGGGGCCACTCGCGCCGGCAGTGGGTGAGGGTGATCAGCATTTACCAACTCGCAGGGGTGTACGGCTTTCCGTTCAGGCTTGAGTTGATGTAGCGGCCCGGCGACCAGTTGTCCCGGAACGTCGCCCACTCCTGCGGGCTGACGTTGTAGTACTCGTAGCCGACGCCGTCCGCGTACTCCTCCGGACCGGTCCTGCGGCCTCGGAAACGTACGAAGAGCGTCTGGCTCTCGTCGTCGTAGCCGGCCGCCAGGGTTCGAGGTCGCGGAGGATGGCTCGTGTTGGTCGGCCGGGTCGTCAGAAGCTGCTCGTCGTCCCACAGCCACTGCGCCCTCCGCAGCGCCTCGCGCTTCTCGGGGCTGAGATTCCGGGATGCGTCGTCGATCGCCTGGTTGATCTGCGCGCGTGAATACCCAGGACGCGAATCTACATCCGGAGTGCGCGGCTGCTGGCCGGCTCCGTAGAACTCCTGCTCGCGGATTGTTCCGTACGGGGTGGCACCTGAATTCGTGGGACGGTTCCGCGCGGCTCGGGGGTTCCGGGGCCCGATTCGCCTTCTCCTGGGCGGCATGGCAAACCCTCCTCTGCTCGGTACGAAGACCGTATGCAGGGAGGGTTTCTCGGTGATATTCAGTTACGGCGCCTGTGTCCTCCAGTCGATGCCGTACGGATTCCGGTGGAAGCCGGACGGCAGCCGAGCGGCATTTCGGTAGCCGAGGGTCACGGCCAGGTCGTGGTGGTCGTAGAAGGTCATGACGCGGTCGACGGACGGCTGCGCAGGGTCCACCAGGGACAGGGTGATAGACGTGGCGCGGCCGTCGTGGGGCGAGACATTCAGGCCGCAGCGCTCGCCGGCCTTTTTGACCATCCGCCACAGACCGGAGGAATCCAGGCGGGTGTGCTCCAGCGCGCCAGTGTCCTTGTTCCGCGTGCGCCGACCCGTGGACATGATGAGGGGGCCGCTGGTGCGTCCGCCGAGGAGTTCGTCGATCAGCGGGTTCAGTGGGCGGGGGACGTCGATGTCCTGCCAGCGGTTCTTGCCCTTGCGGCGGAACCGCAGCATGCGCCCCCGGGGGACCTGGTAGAAGTTCTCGACGTCGATCCGCTCGACTTCTTCGCAGCGCACGCCAGGACCGAAGAAGAACCCGGTCGTGACCGCCGCCCGGATGGACTCCTCACGGGCCGCCGCGACGATGTCGTGGATCTCCCACGGCAGCAGGATCATCCTCTTCTTGCGGGCACGGGGGTCGAGCTTGATGCCCTTGACGGGGTTGGTGCCCCGGAGCTGGTGGGTGATGGCGTACCCGAAATAGCTGCTGAGCGCGTCGTACTTCGCCTTGAGGCTCGGCACTTCGTACGGCAGGGAGCCACATTCACTGACGCATGGCCCGGGGTGGCCGTCCCAGTGCTCCGAGGTGAGGTAGTCGAAGTAGTCCTCCAGCTCGGGCAGGCCGGCCTCCTTGAGGATGTCGATGCCGGAGTAGTCGGTGTAGCGGGTGGCCCACTCCATGAAGAGGTCGGCGTAGCCCCGGTACTTCCGGAAGGTCTCGCCGCTGCTGTGAGTCTTCGCCCAGCGCTCGTCGAAGGTCGCGAGGTCGATCTCAGTCGTGCTGGCGCGGCGGGCGCGGTCGGCCCAGGTCGGCATCGTAGACATGAGGGCACCCTAGCGTGACAACGCACAGGTAGCAGTGAGCTACCTTGCATTGTTGCGTGATCAGGATTATTCGTCCCATATTGTCCGACTTTAGTTTCAGCGGATGGGGACGCCGCTGGACGCTACCGAGCACGAGCTGACCCTTGGCCTGCCCGAGGAGCCAGAGGCCGTGCCGGATAGCGCCACCACCGACGCGGCGCTCGTCTCGGACATCATCGACAAGATCATCATCGTCATCGACGAGCTGAGCGGGCACCCCCTGCGGCCGTACCAACTCCCTTTCGCCCGACGCATCTTGGAGTCCTTGATCCTTGAGGACTCCGCGAAGCTGACCGCGCTGTGGTCACGCCAGAGCGGGAAGTCGGAAACCGTCGCGGACGTCATTTCCGGTGCGGCCATCATGCTGCCGAGGCTTGCGCAGGTCTTTCCCGACCTGTTGGGAAAATTCCGCGAGGGACTGTGGGTCGGCGTCTTTGCTCCCACCGACGAAATGAGCGAGACGCTCTTCTCTCGTATCGTCGGCCGGCTGACCTCCGAAAGAGCGGCAGACATACTCGCCGATCCAGAGATCGACGAGAAGCTGGTGGCGCGCGGAAAGGTTCTGCACCTCAAGCGCTGCGGCAGCCTGATCCGGAAACAAACGGCACACCCGAAGGCCATGATCGAGGGCCAGACATACCACCTCGTCGTCATTGATGAAGCCCAGGCCGCCGACGAAAAGGTGCTCAACAAAAGCATCGGACCGATGCTTGCCAGCACCGCCGGCCTGATGGTGATGACGGGGACCCCCACCTACACGAAGTCGGGGTTCTACGAGCAGATCCAGAAGAACCGCCGGAATGCCACCAGGAAGGGCCGCAGACAGGATCACTTCCAGGTCGACTGGAAGACGGTTGCGAAGCATGTCCCGCGTTACAAGAAGTTCGTGCAGAGCGAGATGGACCGGCTCGGCGAAGAGTCCGACGAATTCAAACTTTCTTACCGGCTGGTCTGGCTCCTTGACAAGGGCATGCTCGTCACGAGCGACCGTTTCGACGCCCTCGGTGACACGTCCATGCGTGCGGTCCAGGAATGGCATCGCTCCCCTGTCGTTGTCGGCATCGACCCTGCCCGGAAAACGGACTCCACCATTGTCACGGTCTGCTGGGTCAACTGGGATTACCCGGACGAGTACGGGAACTTCGAGCACCGCGTGCTGAACTGGCTGGACCTTCAGGGCATGGACTGGGAGACCCAGTACTACAGGATCGTGGAGTTCCTGAATCACTACAGCGTATTCGCTATCGGGATCGACTCCGGCGGTCTCGGTGACGTCGTTGCGAGCCGGCTGCGCGTCCTGATGCCATACGCCCAGATCCTGGACCTCAAGAGCGACAGAACCAGTCAGACCAGGCGCTGGGCTCACATGATGGACCTCATGTCCAAGGGCTTGGTCGTGTGGCCGGCACACGCCAAGACACGGGCCACCAAGAACTGGCGCAATTTCAGGCAGCAGATGGAAGACGCCGAGTTGAACTATCAGGGGCCCCACATCATCGTCGCCGCCCCCGAAGTGGATGCAGCCCACGACGACTACGTTGACTCACTCTCCAACGCCCTGTACTTGACGGCGGACCTCACCATGCCCGAGGTCGAAATGCACAACGCCCCCTGGTAGCAATTATCGGGTCACAAAAACACGCCCGTAGCGTCCTGGTGAGACGTCTCATCGCCGGGAGGCACACCATGGCGAACAGCCCGCTTGCCCCGGACCCCGCATTCCAGGAGTCCGCAGACCGCTTCTACGAGACGAAGCACGCAGAGAACACCGCGCGGCGCGGCCCCCTCCGTTTCCAGGAAGGGGTTTCGACCGACACGGATATCCCGAACGAGTTCGGCAAGGGAGTCATGCAGGGGTACCAGACCCCCGCCGGCCGAATGAATCACAACATGAACGTTTTCGAGAAGTCGCCGGAGGAGACGATGCGCGAGCGTGCGCACGTCGGGTCCGCGAGCTGGCCGGAGGCCCCGACCTTCATCCAGGAAATGGCGCAGGGCGCTTCCGAGCCCGCCCAGTCCTACTCGCAGGTGAACCGTGGCGAAGGCCACAGCCAGCGTCGGAATTACGCTCGGGTCGACTGATGACAAATCCCGGCCAGAGCACGCCATGGGGGAAGATCCCCATTCCCACCGAGGGCAAGACGCCGGATATCCCGGTGGACCTGGCGGCTGTCGCCGACCCCATCGACACGCTTCTCAAGAACGTGATCGGTGGGGCTACGGCGCCCACGGGGCCGCTCAGCCCCTCCCTGATCGAGGCGTCGGCTTCCATTGGATCGCTGAACAGCACCCAGTCCTCACAGCAGTCCGCGATCACCACGATGCAGGGGCAGATCACGGCTCTCAGCGCCGCCCCGTGGGCTGTGGCGACGTCGCGGACGGCCCTCTTCTCCCTGGCCGGCAACGTCAAGACGCCGACGCTCGTCCACTCGTACCAGGTGCCCACCTTCACGGAGCGAAGGCTTCTGATCGCGCACTCCACCATCTCGGTCGGCTGGACGGACACCACCGCCGCCGCAGTGCGCGCCCGTATTCAGCTCCGTGCCGACGGCGCCACCACCTACGTGGACCGCAATCAGTTCATCGCCAACGGAACCGACCAGACCATGCACCTCCATTTCATCGAGACCGTCGAGGCTGGCAAGAGCGTGCGGGTCGGAATCTCCCTCGATATCTACGGCGCCGCCGCGTCCTCGAAGGCGATCCAGACACAGGAACTCAGTCCGCGCATGTACCTGATGGCTCTGCCCTGGACCGGGCCCACGGTGCCTCAACTGGCACTTATCTGATCCCGGACAACGCAGAGCGTCCATCGCACATTCGGAAAGGAGGTGATGCCCATGTCGATCGCCTTTGCATCCCCCAGCATGCGAGCCGCAGCCAGCGACCTCTCCATCAGTGTCTCTCCGCTCGGCCTCGTCGAGTTGGCGGACGAGGAGTTCGAATTATGACGTCCACGGCCCCCGCTTGACGCGGTACTCGAATCACTGGGCTTGGTACCTCGGCTACCACTGGGCGTACAAGCGCGAAGCCGGCGAGCCCAACATCACTATCAACTACACGGGCGCGTTGAGCCGGTACATCACGAACTTCACCTTCGGCAGGGGCGTCCACTTCCAGTCGGAGAAGCGTTACGAGCACATCGTCCCGGCCCTGCTGGACCGGGTATGGACCGTGGACAACGACAAGAAGTCCACGCTCTGGCAGATGGGGGAGAACGGCTCCGTCGCAGGAGACTGCTTCGTCAAAGTCGCATACGAACCCGCTTGGTACGACTCGGCAGGAAACGAGCATCCCGGTCGCGTGAGGATTCTTCCGCTAAACGCTGCACAGTGTTTTCCGGAATATCACCCACATGACCGGGACCGATTATCGACTCCTCCGGTTTAAGATCAAATACAAGTTTTGGGGTACTTCCCTGGAGGGCACGCGCGCCGTCTACACGTACACCGAGATCATCACGGATGAATACATCGAGGAGTACGTAAACGACGAGCTTCTCGACGCCAGGGAGAATCCGCTCGGCACCATCCCCATCGTGCATATCAGGAACATCGAGATATCCGGTTCGCCGTGGGGCCTCTCAGACATCGTTGACCTGATCCCGCTGAATCGTGAGTACAACGAGAAGTGCACGGAGATCAGCGACATCGTCAACTACCACGCGGCTCCCGTCACCATCATCACCGGTGCGAAGGCAAGCCATCTGGAAAAGGGTGCCCGCAAAATTTGGGGTGGGTTGCCCAAGGACGCGAACGTTTTCAACCTGGAAAACGGGGTCGACCTGAACGGCCCTCTCGCTTACCTGGAGCTGATCAAGCGGGCCATGCACGAGTTGACTGGTGTTCCCGAGACCGCACTCGGCCAGGCCCAGGCGATCTCGAACACGAGCGGGGTGGCCCTGAGTATTCAGTTCTTCCCGCTTATGCAGCGCTACAGCCTCAAGCAGACGAATTACACCCACGGGCTGCGCCGTATTAACGAACTCGTCCTGCGCACTCTCTTCCTGTACGAGCCCGAGTGCCGTGTCTACGACCCGAACACCCAGGGCATCCGCGTGTCCGACGACCAGCCGCTCGTGATCGACCCCCGCGACCTCGGGGTCTACAACACCACAGTCGACTGGCCGCCTCCGCTCCCAGTCGATGTTCTGGTCAAGCTCAATGAGGTCCAAGCCAAGCTCGCATTGGGTCTGGAATCGAAGCGCGGTGCACTACGAGACCTCGGGGAGACCTTCCCCGGCGAAAAGATGCAGGAGATCTTCGACGAGCGGCTGACCGAGGCTAAGGAAGACGGCGCGCTCGAATATATCAAGGCGCAAATCGCCTCAGCTATCTTGCGCAAGACGGGATTGCCGCCGGAAGGTGTGGAAAGCCCGCCTCCTGCACCTGCCGCTTCTGGCTCCTCGGGGTCCGGAAACGCAGGAGCGACAAGCGCTGGCCCGCTTCCCGGAGTACCGGGAGTGGGTCAAGGCAAGGACACCGAATCGGTTTTGAGTGAACTCGTGACGCTGTCGAAGGGCACCAAATTGGCCCAGCGACGGAACCCGGAAAACGACTGAACTGCCCGCCAATCATTCCTACTCGTTCAGGCGGCTTCACCAGCCTGGAGTGAACCACCGTGGCACCAAACCCCGCACCCAACGGTCCGCAGGAGACGACCCCCGGCACGCCGGGCGGCCCCGCGACAGGTACCGCCGTCACCCCCGAGGGGACGGTTACCGTCCAGGAGCCGGCCAAGCCGCAGTCCGCCGGGCAGGAAACCCGCTTCACAGCAGCCGACCTGGAGCGCGTCCGCCAGGAGGAGAAGGACAAGCTGTACTCGCGCCTGACCAAGGTCGACGAGCGCAGCGAGGCCCTGGAGGCGGAGCTGAAGCGGCTCCGCGAGGACCGCCAGGCCCGGGAAGCCGAAGAGGCCCAGCGCCAGCAGGCCGAACAGGACGCGGCCAAGACCAAGGCCGAATCCGAGATGAGTGCGAAGCGCCTTCTGGAGGAGCGGTCTTCAGAGTGGGAGCGCAAGTTCGCGGAACTCCAGAAGGAGCGCGAGCAGGAGCGGGCGGCCCTCGCGAAGGAGTCGGAGTACAACGCTCTCCGTGCCTACATTCAGGAGCGGGCGGGCGCCGAACGCGACCACATCGCTCCCGAACTCGTCGACCTCATCGCCGGCAACTCGCAGGAGGAGGTGGACGCGTCGATCGAGCTGCTCAAGAACAAGACCTCCCAGATCTTCCAGTCGGTCCAGTCGGCACAGGAGGCCGCCCGGTCGCAGATGCGGGGCGTGGCCGCCACTGGCTACACCGGCAACGGTCCCACCGATGGTGAGGCCGGCACGCGGACTCTTTCGGCCGAGGACATCAAGAACATGCCGATGAGCGAATTCGCGAAGTACCGGTCGCAGCTTCTCGGAGCAGCGGCCAACCAGAGCAACAATCGCGGCATGTTCGACTGACCGCGACCACCAAGAAAACCAGACAGACCGCCTCTCATTCCCACTCATCTCGGCGGGGCCCTGACGGGATGAGAGGTACATCGTGGCAAGCGGAATCACGGGAACTCCGGTTCTCTCCCCCACCCCGACCGCCTATCAGGCGGCGAACTCCAGCATGCTCACACCAGCAATTCAGCATGTCTGGTCGAAGGAAATTCTGTTTCAGGCGATGCCGGTGCTTCGCTTCGAACAGTTTTTTGTGAAGAAAACAGAGCTTGGGACCGCTCCGGGCCTTTCCGTATCGTTCATGCGATACCGCAGCCTCGACGGCGCCCAGCAGCTCGTAGAAGGCGTCCGCATGGAGACGCACGCGCTTTCCGCTGAGCAGATCACCATCACCGTCGCGGAACACGGATTCGCCATCGCGGTCACGGAGCTTTTGCTCAACGCGTCTTTCGATGACGTCATGGCGAGCGGCGCCCGTCTTCTCGGACGCAACATGGCGACATACCTCGACTCCATGTGCCGCGATACCCTTCTCGGCGCCCCGTCGGTCCTCTACGGATACGACAAGATGGCCACCTGGTCGGCCGGCGCACCGCGCACTCCGCTTTCTCCCTACGACCGGGGGATGTTCGCGGATTCCGAAGCAACCCTGACCACCAACGGGGGTTTCTACTTCACGGCTGCGCTCGTGAAAGACGCAGTCGAGACGCTCAGCAGCCGCAATGTCCCACGTCTCGGCGAAACGTACGTGGCATTCATCCATCCTCATCAGTCCCGGCGACTGCGTGACGACCCCGAATTCATCCACGTCACCCAGTACGCGGCGCCCGGAAATTTCATGCTGGGGGAAATCGGGCGCCTCAATGACGTGGTCTTCGTGGAGACCACACAGGTATTCCAGGGCAACACCACGCCGCCCGCGACTCCGCAGCTCGGGACGAACATCCCGCAGGGAACCGCCCAGAGCTGGGGCGGTCAGCCCGCCCGGAGCGCATCCGGATCAACGCCCGCCATTCCGGCCGTGAATGCCCAGCCGTCGAATCCGAACGCCCCGTCGAATCCCATCTACCGTGCCCTGGTCATCGGGGACAACGCGGCTGGCCACGCAATCTCTCTGCCGGTGGAGCTGCGCGACGGCGGTGTTCTGGACTTCGGCCGTGAGCACGCACTGGCCTGGTACTCGATTTGGGGACTCGGACTCATCACGGACTACGCCGTCGTCCAGTGCGCCACGAACTGATCCACTCGCGTAAGGGGGCGGTGGCATCACGTCCGTCGCCGTCCCGAACTCAGTACTCGATTCGCTAGGAGAATGATCGTGCCCACAAATCCGCGCACGAAGCGAAACCCCCGTGACCACACCGGGAACCAGAAGACAATTCTGGCCGAACTGCACGCTGAGGAGCTGGCGAAGCGCAAGGACGAGATCGCCATGTTCCAGGCGCAGCAGAAGGCTGGCCTCGACGAGCCGATTGCCCTCGACGAGAAGGGCCGCACAATCCAGACCGTCTCTGAGGAGGCCGCGGAGGAGGGCCCTGTAGATATTCCTCCAACGACCGTGAATATCCGAATTGCCTGCGACCTCGAAAAGGTCACGATCGGACAGGGAACGGACTTCGATTTCAAGGAGGGCCAGGTGTACACAGTGCCACTGCACGTGGCGCAGCACCTGGACCGGCTCGGCTACGTGTGGCAGTGGCTCTGACGGAAGAGGAGTGCTCCTGATGGCGGCGCCCAGCAGTCTCAAGGAAACCGGTACCTCCCCTGAGAAAGGAGCGTGGTACTGCCTGCTTTCCGACCACGGCGACGGAGTCGGAATGCTGACGAAGAGTTTCCACTACGTCAGTCCGTCCGGCGCCGAGCATCGCGACAATCCTCGGCAGCTCTACGTCCTGGAGGTCGTCGAGCCAGCGACCTACGGCGTCGGCTACAGCTCCGAGGAATCGGTGCTGTGCATGTGGCTGGACAGCGCTCTGCCGGGGCGGCTCGCGGTCCACCACATCTCCTTCCCCATGAGCCAGTTCGTCGAGTTGGTCGCCGAGGGCGAGGAGCCGCCCGAGTACGCGGACCTTCTGGCTCAGCAGGCGGGCGGGGCGGGCTGATGGCCGCCTCGGGATTTATCGCTGCGCAAGGGGCTATCTCCGCCCTGGACCATCTCGCCGGCCGGTCGACGGCGCTGGAAGCGGAGTGGCTGGCCAAGACGCAGGCCGGAGATCCTCTGCCGAAGGCCACCTACCTGATGCTCCTGACGCAGGCCGTCACCGACACCCAGACGGACATGGCCACCCTGCTCGGCATCGAAGCGGCCGGCACCGGGTATGCCCGGCAGCCCATTCCGTGGTCGGCTGCGGCGACCGGCAACCGGACGGCGACGACGTCGGACCTGGTGCAGTTCGGTCCTTTCTCCGACCCCACCGGGCTCGCGGCCCCGGTGACCGGCGCGGCGCTGGTGACCCGAATGACCAGCTCGGCCGGCCAGCCCAGCGGGCTGTGCCTGATGGCCTGGAACCTCGCCACACCCATCACCACCTCCCAGAACCAAGCCCTCCAGCTCGCGGCCGGATCTCTGTCGATGACGCTGGCGGTGAGCTGACCATGGCCGACACGGCGGGGATCATCCGGCGCATCCGGAACGAGATCGGCGACTTCGAGAGCCCCTTTCTCGACACGTTCCTGGGCGCCGAAGAGCTGGCGTCCTACGACCTTTCCGAGACCGGGCTCAACGAGGTCACGGCGAAGATCAGCACTGTCTCCCCGCCGGCCACGGTCGACTTGATCGCGGACAGCGACTACGTCCTCGATCCCAACGAGGGCCGCATCATCCTGATCAACCCGGTCTACTCCCCTCTCCACCACGGCCAGACGCTGATCGTCCGGGGCACGGCCGGTGGACTCTTCAGCGACGCGGACCTGGAGACGTACGTCAGCGACGCGATGCAACAGCACGCCTACGGCCGCAGCCTGACGACCCGATACCGGGATGCGCACGGCTTCATCCGCTACGACCACGAGCCGGTCACGCTGGATAATCTGCCGGCCGTCGAGGAGCCGCTGGTCGCCTACCTGGCGGCAATCCAATGCTTGTGGACCCTAGCCACCGACGCCGCCACGGACATCGACATCTCGACGGCCGAGGGAACCTTCGTCCCGCGCACCCAGCGCTACCGGCAGCTCATGCAGCACATCGGTGACGCCAGCTCCGGGCTCCAGGGCCGGTACAACCAGCTCGCCCAGCAGCTCAACGTCGGCCTGGGCCGGATCGAGATGTTCACCGCACGCCGGGTCTCCCGGACCACGAACCGCCTGGTACCGATTTTCGTCGAGCGTGAGTACGACGACAACTCCATGCCTCAGCGGCTGCTTCCGCCCATCGACGGCGAGGAGTACGAGGACGAGTCGGGCGTGCCGTCCCCCACCTACCCCGGGCTGTGGGGGTGACTGGAATGCGCGGACGACTGGACTGGAAAAAGGGCCGGTGGAATGTCAACACCGAGACGTCCCTGATTCACCGAGGACTCCGAGGGTGGCAGCGGACCACAGGTGATTCGATCACCTATTTCCGGTGGCAGTACGGCGACTCGGAGATACACCCGGTTTACGACGAGGCGACCGGCAGCGGCAAGCGGTTCTACGGGCTGTGGCAGCTTCCGGCCCTTCACGTTGACCACTCGGAGACCGGGAATACCGAGCCTCGCGACAGTGGCCTCTACATCGTCGATTCGCTGCATGTGACTGCCGAGTTCGACCAGCTCGCCAAGACCGGCCTGACCGACATCAATATTCGGCACGGGGCGTACCAGCGCGACCGGATCGCCTACGACAACATCCTGTTCTCGGTAAAGCACGTCGATATCCGAGGTCAGATCCGTCGGCGGGACATCATCGTCAGCATCGACGCCGAGCAGATCCGCGACGACGAACTGGTCAATGACCCGCAATTCTCCCCGTATCTGCGGGACTTCAGCCGCAACCCGGAACCGCAAATGCCAGAGGAGGGCGGCTCCGATGACCCTTACGCCTGAATCACTCGTCTACGATCTGCCGGCCGGAGTCCCGTCCGTGCATCTCACCGGACGCTTCATCGCCCCCGACGGAACCCCCCTCACCGGCACCCTCACCTTCGCCCCTCCCTCGGTCCTGACGATGCCGGACGCCGACACGATCGCGAACACAGTGGCCTCGGTGGAGATCGCGAAGTCCGACCAGGGCTGCTTCGAGGTGAACCTGATCGCGACGGACGCCCCCGGCATATCGCCCCGGGGCTGGACCTACCTGGTGACTGAGAAGCTCAAGGGCGCGCAGATCAGGCAGTACCACATCATGCTGCCCGAGCGCCCCGGCGGCGGTCCTGTCGACCTGGCAGACCTCGCGCCTGTCTCGCCCTACACCGGCCGCTATCTGCCCGTCGTCGGCCCAACGGGCGCACAGGGGCCCCCCGGCCTGCCGGGCGAGGTCTCCCGAGCCGAACTGGAGGCCCTGGAGGAGCGGGTGGCGCCCCGGCCGATCGCTTGGACGCAGAGCGCCGCCAGCGCCCTGTGGACGATCCCGCACACCTTTCCCTATCCACCGGCCGTGCGGACCTACGACACCAGCGGCCGGGAAATCGGCGGTCTCGTCGACACCCCCTCTCCCACCACCGTGACCGTCCAATTCGCCTTCGCGGAGACCGGATCGGCGATTCTGAGCTAGGAGTACCCGATGGCAGTTACTGATTTCCGCGATTCCCTGAAGCTGAACAAATTGCCCGTTCGCGGACTCGTCCCGGAGACTTCCTCGTCGCCACCCGCTGCGCCGGTCGAAGGGCAGCTTTGGACGGACTCCGTCAACCACGTCGTGCGGTTCTGGAATGTGACGGCCTGGAAGAACGCACTTGACCGGGCGGACCACACCGGCACGCAGCCGGCCAGCACCATCTCGGACCTTGCGCCCACGGTGAAGGGATACCGGCTCGACGAGTTTGCCGCACCGAATGCTGCGATCTCTCTTAACGGGCAGCGCGCCACGAATGGCGCCGACCCGACAGCGGCCTCGGACCTGGCCACCAAGCAGTACGTCGACAACGCCAGGGCCGGAATCGCCGGTGTGAAGGACCCCGTCCGCGTGGTGTCGACCGCGAACGTGAACCTCTCGTCGCTGCCGGCTGCCATGAGCGGCATCACCCTGGCCAACGGCGACTCCTTCCTGGCCGCTTCACAGACCACCGGCACCCAGAACGGCATCTACACCTACAGCGCCACCGGTGGGGCCGCCACTCGCCGGGTGGACGCCGACGCCACGGGAGAAATCCTCGACGGCACGATGGTGGCAGTGGCCGAAGGCACGGACGCCGGCAGCCAGTACATCCAGACCGCCACCCCCTCCGGTGCTCCCGGCGCCTGGACACAGACCTGGGTCAAGTTCTCCACCGGCGGTCAGACGTACACCGCCGACGGCAACGGCATCGAGCTGTCCGGCACGGTGTTCTCCTTGGAGCTGGCCGACGCCACGCTCTCGAAGAGCGCGACCGGCCTGACCGTCGGTCTCGTCTCGGTCGCGAAGGGCGGCACCGGCGCAACCACGGCGGCCGGCGCCCGATCCGCGCTCGGCACGGTCGGGAAGTACACGGCGAACGTCGGTGCCCTCACGGGCGGTACCTCGCTGAACATCGCCCACAACCTCAACACTCTGGACATCCTCGAACCGTCCCTGCGCGAGATCAGCAGCGGCGAGCTGGTCGCGGCACGGTTCGTCGTGGTCGACGCCAACACCGTCAGCGTGACGACAGCGGCCAGCTACGCGGCTGACACCTTCCGCATCACGGTGGTGGGCTGATGGCCGGCCGGCAGCTCGCGCCGCAGACAGTACCCGTGAGCACGAACAGCAACCTGGTGACCACCAGCGCGATCGGTACAGCAAACGGCGTGGCCGGCCTGGACGCTGGCGGGAGAGTCCCCCAGGCGCAGATCCCCACCCCGAAGATCACCGTCGGCACGACCGCTCCCACATCGCCCTCTCTGGGTGACGTGTGGATCGACACGAACTGACGCCATGGCGACGCGCTTCTGGCTGACGCCCTCCACCGCCCCGTACACGCCGGCCACCCGACGGGGCACCTGGACCGACAGCTCCTCGACCACCGCCGGCCTCCTCGCGCGCCAGCCCGCAGGCGCCTCCACCAGCGTCGGCATGGCGGAGACCTCGGCGACGACGACCAACGTCCTGCTCGGCCGGTGGATCAGCCCGGCGGCCCGGAAAGCCGGAACGCTCTCCGGCACCGTCGCCTGGATCACCGGCCGCTCGCAGTCGGACTCCAACGCGGCCATGGTCGTTCGCGCTCACATGTTCGTGACGGCCGGAGACACCGACACCGTGCGCGGCACGCTCCTGAGCAACTACACCGGCTCGACCCCATTCCCCACGACGGCCGCCGGCGGCGGGACCGCAGGGACGGCGATCACCAGCGTCAACGTCCAGGCCGGAGATCGGATCGTGGTCGAGTTCGGCTACCAGGCACAGAACACCTCCGCGACGTCGGAGACCGGCATCCTCTATTACGGCGGCGCTGGCGTCACCGACCTGGTCACCGGAAATACGGCAGTGGCGTCGAATCCAGGATGGGTCGAGTTCTCCGGTGCCGACGCCCTGTTCAGCGCGCCCACTGCCGACATCGTCGACAAGTTCACCAGCGGCATCGGGTCCCGATTCGTCTACTGGGGCGGGACCTCCTGGGATCAGGCAGCCAACCGCGCCACCATCCCCGCGAACGACCAGTACCCGGGGCTGATGGCGACAGCGGACACCGGCTACGAGATCACCGGTTCAGCACATTTTGCTGAGCTGGTCGTGATGCCGACGGGCGGCACTAACACGGGTTTCTCGGCACTTGTTCTCGGACCGACGGACAACGGCACCTTTGTCCGTATTCGCTACAGCCTCGACACGGCGAGCCTCATTTTCGAGAACTGCGTCGGTGCCGCTGACGTTTCAACGCCCACCATTCTCACCTATGACTCCACGGCTCACCGGTGGGTACGTTTCCGCGAGGCAAGCGGCACCTTCTTTTGGGAGACCAGCCCAGACGCCAAGTCCTGGACCACCCGGCGTAGTGCAGCTACCCCGCAGTGGCTGAAATTCGGAAATCTACGCACGAATTTCGAGGGGTACGCCGACACCGGCAGTAACACCACTCCTGCGGAGGTGGACAACGTCAACACGATTCCGACCACCGTGGTCAGGGTGTGGAACGGAACGGCGTGGGCGCCGAAGACCTTGAAGGTCTGGAACGGAACCACCTGGACTGCAAAAACCGTCAAGGCGTGGTCCGAGACTGCCTGGTTCTGAACCACGAACCGCCGGCGTGCTCACGGCAAGAAAGGCCCGGAAATGCTCCTCACCCCTGAAGAAGCCGTCTGATGGCCGGCCGGCAGCTTGCCCAGCAGACAGTGCCCACGAGCGGCGGGAATGTCGTCACCACGTCCGCCGTCGGAGCTGCGAACGGAGTGGCTGGCCTGGACTCCGGCGGAAAGGTACCCGCCAGCCAGATTCCGGACCTCAGTTCCTCGTACACCACCGTCACCGCATTTGGAAACGCGTGGACGGCCGTCGACCACGGCCTCATATCATGGGCTTTCGACCCGGCCTGCTGTAGTAGTGCTGGCACTTCTTTGACAGCCGGCTACATCTACCTGGTGCAGATCCTCCTCCGCAACCCGGCGACCATCAGCAAGATTTCCGTCGTGCTCGGAACTGCCGGCGCCACACTCACGGCAAACCAGTGCCTGGCTGGTCTGTACAGCTCGACAGGTACCCGCCTCGCACTCACAGCGGACCAATCGACCGCCTGGGCAAGTGCCGGCCAGAAGGCCATGTCCCTCTCCTCTGCATTTTCGGCTGCCGCCGGCAAATACTTCGTCGCCCTGGTCGTGAACGGAACGACCCCGCCCACCTTCGCATGCGGGTCCACGTACGGCGCGAACTTCACTCCCGGAAACGCCAACCTGACTGCAAGCAACTACAGGTTCTGCCGAAGCGCCGCCGCCGGTAACACCTCTCTTCCGACCAGCATCACGCTCTCGGGATACACACCCGACGCCAACAATGTCTGGACCGGGGTGTTCTAGCGATTAACCCGGGACAAAAAACGCGTGCCACGCTCAGGCCCAGATTCACCGCACGCACCCCTGCCCCCAGGAGGAAAATCCCCATGGCTACCTACGTCACCGTCTCCGACGAGTCGTACGACAAGGCAATCAAGGCCGGCCCTTTCGAACTGGACGACCCGTCGCAGCAGACAGTCCAGGAAGGCACCCACCTCATGCTGGAGGCGGACGCGCGAGCCGCTGGCTACTACTACGCCGCCGACGGCGCATTCGCCCCGGAGATGGGCCAGGAGTCGCGCGGAGATGACCACCAGGACGGCCCGGCCGAGCAGTAACACCGCATGGGCCTGTCGCTCCATCGCCGGCAGGCCCATCCGTCAGGAAGGGAAAGCGCCATGACTGTCGCGCAGATCTTCGGCCTCGTACTGGTCGTGCTCCTCATCATCATCGTCCTGAAGATCACCGGCATCTTCTGACCTGGGGCACAGTTCTGAATTAACGGCTCCCAAATAGCCGCAAGCATTCTGGTGGGGCGATCCACAAACGCCCATACCGGAGTGATCCGTGCCCTTTCTTCTGAACGAAGACAAGGCCCTGAAGCTGAAGTTCCAGGGCCTGATGGTGCATGACTCCACCTCCGGTCCGGGGCGCCGTATAACCGTCCGATACCGCAATCCTGAGTACGAACTCGCCGACGCCACCTACCCATTGGCGTTGATCTCCCATACCCGCATTTCACGGGACGAGGAGCGCGAGAGCCGGGGCACGGTCAACCTGCACTACGCCCCCGAGGGCTACGCCCCGTGGGCTGACATGTCGGACCCGACGCAGTCGCCGTACATCGCGCAGATGCCTGTCCCGCTGAACATCGACTACCAGCTCGACGTGTACGCGCGCAAAGAGCTACACATCATCGAGCTGACCGGCAGCCTCATGCAGTTCGATTTCCTACCGGCCCGATTCGGATATCTACCCGTCGGAGAAGACGGCACTGTGCGGCGGCTCGACCTGCTGGGCGGCCCGGATTACAGCGAGTCCAAGGACGAGCAAGGAAAACGCCTCTTCTGCGCGAGCTGGGCACTGCGCGTCTCCAGCGAGATCTTCCTCAGCGAGATCCGCGAACTGACACCGGCTCAGCGCGTACTCATCGACTTCCTCGACAAGCAGGCGTGGGACGCGGGCACCGACCACCCCCTCGACCCTACCTACGCCGTCACGAAGACCGCGCTGTCCATCACCACCACGGCGCTGCCGAATGCGACTGCCGGCCGGCCCTACCGCCAGGAGCTGGTCGCCGCTGGTGGCTACGGCGAGACGCGCTGGTCCCTCCCCGAGGGCTCTCGCCTCCCCGCCGGCCTCGCGCTCTCCCACAGCGGCGCCCTGTTCGGCACCCCGCACACACCCACTGCCGGAGAACCGGGGGAGTTCCTCGTCGCCGCAAGCGATTCCGACGACTCCCCGCAGGTCACCACGGCCGCTCTGACGCTCACTGTCTCGCCCGCACCTCCTGGGAGCTGCTGATGACCACCCCCACGACCTTCCCCTACAAGCGCCCGGGTGTGTACATCTCCGAGTCGCTCAACCCCCTGCCGCAGCCGATCACGCCCCCGGGGCTCGCCGTGGCCACGTTCGTGGGCACTCACGACGCGGGCCCGTCCAACCCGGTGAAGGTCACCTCGTGGGAGCAGTTCCGGAGCCTGTACGGAGGATTCGGCAACGGGCTGAACTACCTGCCCTTCCAGGTATTCGAGTACTTCGCCAACGGCGGTCAGCAGGCATGGATTCTCCGTGCCACTCCGACGGACTCCGTCTCCGCGCGTCTGGTGATCAAGAACCAGCCTCTGCCCCCTCCGGAGACCATCGTCGCGACGCCCGACGGAACCGCGCCCAGCGGCTCCGGCACCAAGCCGTCGTCGAAGGTGACGAACGTGACCCTCTCGGCGCCTTCGGGAGCAGTCACCGCCAACCCCGAGCAGACCGCCTTCCAGATCGAGTGGGACGCCATCACGCCGGCGGCCTCGGTGGACGCCTACCAGGTCGTCGTCACGCGACCGGACGACGGGGGCTTTTCCCAGACGGTATGGGTGGCGCAGCCGAGCGGCGGCAAGCCCACCGCCGCGTTCACCGAACTGGCCCCGGACACCACGTACTCGGTGCAGATCACCCCGTACAAGGGGGCTACCGCCGGCGACCCGATGACGACGGCCGCGACTTTCGACACGGCGGCCGGCTACACCGCCGTGGACGCACTCCAGATCACTGCGCGAGGGCGGGGTGCCTACGGCAACCAGGTCTTCATCAGCACCGTGTCCTCCTGGACCACTGGCCGGTTCCACCTCTTCGTCAAGTACGGCTCCACCGCTCAGTCCTCCCTTGTCGAGACTTGGCAGGACGTCTCACTCAACCCGGGCGACCCGCGCTACATCGTCGGCCTGGTCAACTCCGCCTTCGGCGGATCGACGTACATCAGCGTGGAGAACATGCTCCCCCCGACGTCCACAACGCCGGGAACGAGCCCGGTTCCGGATGCGAGCTGGCAGCCGGACTACGTCTCTGACGCTCCCCTGGAGAACGGAGCCGACGGCGTCCTGGCGGTCAACCTTGCCGAACAGCTAGCGGCACAGTTCGGGAGCATCTCCGACGTGCTGCTGCTCAACCTGTGCGGGAACACATCGCTGACCGACCACATCCCCCCGCAGACGCAGATCAACAGCGTCCTGTCCTGGGTCGAACAGCGCCGAGGAGCATTCCTCATCCTCGACGCGCCCCGCCAGCCGGCGCCCACCGCACCCGACGTGGCCGCCAACAAGTACTCCTCGACGATCGGCGGGTATTCGCCTCAGTCCTCGTACGCCGCCTTCTACGGCCCGTGGATTCAGGTGGCGGACCCTGCCGGCGCCTCGGTCTCCTCCACGCGGATGTTGCCGCCTGCGGGAGCGGTGATGGGGCAGTTCGCGCAGGCAGACGCAGCGGTCGGGCCGAATCGCAGCCCGGCAGGCGTCGCCTACGGTCTGGTAGGCACGGTCGGCGTGGAGAACACATTCACTCTCGATCAGCTCGACGCGCTCAATCAGATCGGGTGCAACGTCATCCGCCCAGTGCCACAAGCCGGTTACTGCATTATGGGCGCCCGCACACTCAAGCAGGGAATGCCCGACAGGTACATCTCCGTTCGCCGGATGCTCACGTACCTGGAAAACCTGCTGGAGGAAGTCACACGTTTCGCGGTTTTCGAACCGAACGGGCCAGAACTGTGGCAGACCCTCAATGCTCTCGTCACGCAGCAGCTCATGACGCTCACGCAAGCGGATCAGCTTCAGTCAAGCGTCCCAGATCAGGCTTTCTTCGTGGTGTGCGACGAGACCAATAACACTCCACAGACCGTATCGAATGGTGAAATCCACATCCAGGTCGGTGTCGCTCTCGCGTCGCCTGCTGAGTTCATCGTCATCGAGATCTCGCAGTACCAGGGCGGCATCTCGACCACGACCACGTCCGTGGAGGGCACGGCCTGATCGAGGCCATGTCAGCCCTACCGCCTCTCGTTCCCATTCATCTCGGCGGCTATCAGACCGGGAATGAGAGGTGACTCGTGGGAGCCACAACCACCACCCAGAAGCCGTCGCTCGCGCAGCTCCAGACGGACCCGCTCAGGAATTTCAAGTTCCAGGTGATGATTCACCTCGCGGGTTCCACGCTGGACTCTTCGAAGCGTACCAACCAGCTCGGGTTCATGAGCGTCTCCGGCCTGTCGATCACCACTGACGTAGTGGTTTATCGGCAGGGCGGGATGAACACGACGACCCAGAAGATGCCGGGTCAGTCCGACTTCGCACCCATCACGCTTTCCCGAGGACTGATCTGCGGCGACAGCGACATCTACGCATGGCTGACCAAGCTTTTCCGCGTCATGCAGGGCACCGGAGGAAACGACGGGTCGTACAACTTCCGCGCGACCATGGACATTTTCCTGCTCGACCATCCGGTGACGACTCAGAACGTCACGTACAAGGCTGGCTGGCGCGTCTACAACTGCTGGCCGACCAGCATCGCATTCGGCGATCTGGACAGCGGGGCAAATGGTGTGGAATTGCAGCAAATCACCCTTGCCCACGAAGGCTGGGACTTCAAGATCGCAAACAAGTACGGACCTGGCAGCGGAATTTCCCTGCCTTAATCCGGGACGAATCAAAGGAAGACACGATCATGCCCGAACCCATTGTGCTCCCCGACTTCGACTCTTTCGGCGACGAGACCCTCAAGGGCCTGGAGACGCCAGAGGAAGCTACAGCCGCCACTCAGGCAGTCCTTCGGGACGACCGCAACTCCGGAGAACCCGTCATCGACGATCCCGGAAACAACCGCGTCACCCTGGAGCGCGGAATCTGCCGAGAAGGCTCCTGGTACCGCGAAGCCGAGGTCAAGGAACTCACTGGGGCCGACGAGGAAGCCATCGCCGCTGCCGGCAGCAGCTCTTACAAGGTCTTCGAGACGCTGCTGCTGCGCGGCGTACGAACCGTCGGCGATGAATCCATGAGCCGCAAGCTGGCCGCTGAACTCCTCATCGGGGACAGGGAGTTCCTCGTGATGGCGGTCCGGCGAGCCACCTTCGGAAACGACCTCGTATTCGAAGAACTCCCCTGTCCCTACTGCAAGGAACTCATCGACCTCACGGTGCCCCTGAACGCGATCCCCTTCACCCACCTCGCCGATCCGGAACGGACCGAGTTCGAGGTACCCCTGCGCCGAGGGGCCACGGCTGTTGTGCGGCTTCCCAACGGCGACGACCAGGCCGCCGTGTTCGCAGTAAAGGACGGTAACGAAGCCAAGCAGGACAGTGAGATCCTCGGCCGCTGCGTGCTGCGTATCCAGCACGCCGACGGTTCGTCGACTCGACGCCCCCCGGCAACCAGTCTCTTCATGGACGACCGGCAGACCATCTTGAAGTTCCTGGCCAAAACTCAGCCTGGCCCCCGATACGGAGATTTCTCCTTCGTGCACGACACGTGCGGAACGGAGGTCCCTCTGCCAATCTCACTGGCCGTCCTATTTCGCGGAATGTGACTACGCCCGCGCATTCCACGAGATCGAGATCCTCTCCCAGATCCATCCGTACTGGCCCTTGTCGGAACTGAAGAAGCTATCCATTCGTGAGCGGCGCCACTGGATTCGCCGAGCCGCCTGGGACGTAGAAAGGAGGGCGTAAGTGGCCACTCCGACACCACCGGGAACCCCGCCCCCCAATCCCGGCACCGGCCGGCTCCTCGGCACCAACAACCTTGGCCAGCAGCTCGACGCGCTGACACGGGCCTTCACCACGTTCACGAACCGCTTCGCCAGCCAGGCCGGCCTCGGCACCCTCGGCATGACCGCCTACGGACCCATGGGCGGCCAGACGCGGCAGGACAACCAACTCGGCCGCCTCCAGCAGCAGTACGTCCAGGGGCAAAGCGCGCACCAGGTCGCGCGCCAGCGGATGCAAGACGACCTGGACCGGCAGCAGCTCGTCTGGGACCGCCAACGCGCCGTGGGCACGCGCCAGGTCAACGACATGCGCAGGCCGCAGTGGTTCCGCGACGAATCCCAGATGCAGCTCGACATCAATGCCGACTCTTTCGTCAGCTCCCAACGCCAGACCCGCGACAACTGGAACCTGCGGGACTCCCAGTTCACCGCCTCCCAGGCACAGATGACCGCCGACATGCAGCGGCTGCGCCGACAGTCAGCACAGCAGACGACGATGAACCGCGTCGCCTTCGCCGGCCAGGTCACCGGCGCCGTGGTCGGGGCTGCGAGGTCGTACTACAGCGGGGGTTTCGAAGAACAACTCGGCCAATTCGAGCGCCGCATGGACCTGGCCGCACCGAACTGGAGTGGAACCGCTGGCAGGCGGGCGCAGTCCATGGGCCGCAACCTGAAGTCCAGCGGCGCCATCATGTGGGCCTCCTCCAATGAGGATCTCTACGGGGGCTCGACCGACATCACGCTGCAAAGCGCCTCGTCCCAGGTACAGAACCAGCTCAGCCGCGCTTCCTCCGCCGCCTACATCACCCCTGGTCTCGGTATGCAGGGCGCCGCCCAGATGCAGCAGGAACTCGGCACCGGCCAGGCGTTCTACGCCAGCCAGATGTTCGGTCTGGCCCCGACTCGCTTCGCGGGCGGCGTGCAGAACTCCCCCGCATCCATGGCCCTCAGCCTGGCCCAGCGGGTGAACTCAGGCGGCTTTGGCTCCCTGTCATCGAAACAACTGCACGACCAGCTTATGCAGGGCGGGTCGCTTTCGATGTCGATGGCGAACTGGAGCCAAGCCGCCGGGCTTTCGGGCCAATCCCTTGAGGCGATGCGCAACCAGACAGAGTTGCTACGCGACTTGATGAACCCGGAGAAGCAGGGCCTCAAGGGGCTCTCCTCCGACAAAGCCCTCCAGCTCATCGACGACGCCGGCAAGCGCACCGGCGCAGGCGACAAAGCCCGCGACACGATCAAGGATTACGCCCCCAGCATCGGCGGTAGCTACCAGGACTCGCAGCGCTACCTCCAGGGCCTGAGCCGGGAAGGGCACCTGCCTGCCAGCGCATCCTTCCTCGACGCAGCCCGCGCGAGCGCCGACACCCTCGCGGACATCAAGACCCTGCTCCAGAAAGCCATGGGGCCCTTCGCGAACTGGCTCGGCGGGCTGACCGGCGCGTACAAGGCCGGCGGCCCGGTGGGCGGCACCGTGTCCCGGCTGAAGGACTCCGGGAAAGGCGCCACGAGCGGGTTCATCAAGGGCTGGAATATGGGCCCCAACGTCATCTTCGGCGACTCGGGGGCAGGCACCGACCAGTCCTCCTACGCCAAGGACGCGTGGAACTGGGTCGGCGGCCTCTTCGGCGGCGACTCCGGCACACCGGAGTCCAAGCAGGGGGGCGCGGGCGCCAAGAAGTCCGACGGTGCCGGCGTCACCGGGGGCGGCGTCGCTGCCGCCATCAGCTTCGCCCGAGCCCAGGTCGGTGACAAGTACGTCATGGGCGCCACCGGGCCGAACGCCTGGGACTGCTCAAGCTTGATGCAAGCCGCGTACCGGTCGGTCGGCGTGAGTCTGCCGCGCGTCACCTATGACCAGATCAAAAAGGGCGTCGAAGTCCCGATCGACGACGTCAAGCCGGGCGACCTCGTCTTTTACAAAGACCTCTCCCATGTCGGCATGTACGCCGGTAACGGCCGAGTCATCGAGGCCGCCAACCCCGGCCGGGGCGTCGTTGAGGGCCCGATGTACTCGAAGTTCAAGCGGGCACGGCGCGTGCTGTCCGGAGGGATGGAAGCCACTCCAAGTCTGTCCGGTGCCCAGGACGACCCCACGGCCAGCCAGAGCGGCGGCAGCGGCCCCTCGTACGCGGGAGCCTACGGATCTGTCGAAGAAGTCGACGCCCTGGCGGCTGCCCTGGCCGGGAGCGGCGGAGGTGGCGGAGGTGGCGGAGGAAGCCTTCAAAGCGTCAGCCGTACTCCGAGTGCTTCGCAGAACGAGGAAGCCTCCACCGGCTCGGGCGGCAAGGACACGGTCAGCGACACCCGCGCGAACGTGAAGCTCGGCCGAACCATGGCCGCCAAATACGGCTGGACCGCAGGCGAATTTGACGATCTGTACAAGCTGTGGATGGGCGAGTCCGGTTGGAACACCCACGCGGACAACCCTAGTTCGGACGCCTACGGAATTCCGCAGGCCATGTCCAATATCCACAAGGAGACGGCGACTTCCGCGTGGCGCAACTCGGCCTCTCTACAGATCGCGTGGGGTCTGAAATACATCAAGGGCCGCTACGGAAGCCCGTCGAAGGCGCTGTCGTTCTGGAATTCGCACAATCCGCACTGGTACAAGGACGGTGCCTGGGAGGTGCCCGGCCAGCGGGGCGAGGGAGTCGATGCCCGGCTGCACGGCGGCGAGATGGTCCTCGAAGCGAATGCCGCCCACACGGTGCGCCAGGCCCTCCTCAATCAGGGCCTCAACCCTAGCTCGAACCAAGGAACCTCAGCCGGCGGCGGAGCAGTGACCCTCTCATTCGGCGCGGGCTCAGTCGTGGTGCAGATGCCGTCCGCCACGGCGGAAGGCGCGAAGTCCGCCGCGACTTCCTTCGTCAGCTACGTGGCCGCCGACGACCGGATCAAGTCACTGATGGGGGGTTGGTGATGACAGGAAAGTCCGACGGCCCGGTCAATCTGCCGGCGAGCGGTATCTGGGAGAACGAATTCGACCCCAGGATTCAGAGCATTCCTTCCTATCTCCCCGGGGAAAAGGGGTCGAGCTTCGGGCTCATGCGGGGCTACATGGTGTCCGCCTTCCCGAAGAGCAGCACAGCCAAGACGAACCGGTTCTACATGCTGAACTTCCTATACAACCCATCCGAAGTCAGCGTGAGCCACAGCACCGACGCGGCGAACCAGGTCATGCCGGCTTACACGCGGTCTGATCTGGACACTGGCGTCCCTCTGGTCGCAGCCGGCGGAACGCTTTCTTTCGCGCTGCTCTTCGACCGCACCTATGAAATGTCCGACACAACGAAGTTCAACACGATCGAGGGCACGTATGGCGTGATGGCCGACATTCACGTTCTGTACAACCTGGTCGGGATCAACACGCCGCAGCAAGCGCAGTCCACGGACAGCTCGGACAAGGCAACCTCGGGAAACGTTCTCGGAATCATGCAGATGAGCCCCGTCTGGTGCCGCTTCGGTCAGGCCCGCCATTCCTTCAAGGACAAGCTTCCGAGTCTCTCACGCATGGAGTACTTCGGCTACGTCAACAACATCGGAATTACCTACACGCATTTCTCTCAGCGTATGACTCCGGTGCGGTGTGCTGTCGATATCAGCATGACGCTCATGTCGTCGTACGGGTGGGTGTGAGGAGGAACCATGGCCATCTCGCGGACCTCGCGCTACCAGCGGCACGAGACTGCGCTGGTCCCGGATCGCAACGGCCAGCTCCAGCTTGCGATTATGCCTCGCCCGCCCGCTGACCAGTCACTGCGTGTCTCTGATTACCGGTGGCGTGCGAATGAGCGCGTCGACTCAGTAGCGGCCCAGTACTACAGCAGCGAGTCATCGTGGTGGATGTTCGCGGAGGCGAACCCTCGCGTACTGGACTGGACACAGCCGGTGGCCGGCCTCCAGATCATGGTGCCCCGTGGCCTGGCGTAATCTCTACCGCCCGCACCTCACGGCCACCCAACCTGTTCTGGAGCAGGGGGCGTGGATCAGCAGCATCGACTTGTACCAGGCCGAGCAGGCTCACCAAGTTGCCGAACTGACGGTGATGCACACGTACAACCCGACCCTGCCGTCTCAGCAGTGGCGTACGCCCGCAGGGTCCGTGTGGGCGGAGAACACACCCGTGCGTCTGCAATTCGGCTGGTGGGCCGATGACTCCGCTGACTGGTACGGCTACGTCGCGTCGTCCAGGGTGCTCGCGTCAGAAACCGATCCCCGATACGGGCACGCGGTGCAGATTCCCGTGGTCTACACCCTCACCGGCACCAGCATGCTGATGCAGACCCGCCGCAATCGAACCTGGCGTGACACCTCTGCGTCCGCCATCGCCCGGACCGTGTCCGCTGAATACAACCTCCAGCCGCGAGTCGACGGCTCCAGCGCCGTCCTCACCCAGCAGATGCAGTCGATGTCGGACTGGCAGTTCCTGTGCGACGTCTCGGACCAGATCGGCTACCGGGTCTACGTGGACGGCACGGTGCTCTGGTTCGTCGACCGCGAGACGGTCATGCCGGCATCCGACGGGAGCGTGCCTTCCTTCCGGTCGACCAAGACACCTGGAGCCATCGACAGTCTGCGCGAGTTCTCCGCCGTCCTAGGGGACACCGACCCCGCTGGAGGCGTCCGGGCCCGGTATCAGACAGTGGCCTACAACCGGACCAGCAGCGTCTTGACACCGGCGTCGTACTCCCAGAGCCGGACGACTCTGCACGGCCAGCAGGTGGCTGCCGTCCTGGACCGGCAGTACGGGGACCGGCCGGCCGCGTCCTACAACCAGGCAGGCCGCCTGCTTGCGGCGGAATCGGACTGGCTGTGGGTAGAGGCCCGAGCCGTCACCGACGGCGACCCACGCCTGCGGCCGGGCTCCACCGTCGACCTCCAGGGCGACGCGATCGGGGAGAGCAATCTGGGCCTGTGGATGGTCCGATCCGCCGTCCACAAGATCAGCGTCAACCTGCTCTACCCGCAGAAGACCACGTACACCAGCACTCTCGTGCTCGGCCGCAATGACTCCCGAAGACTCGACCTCAAGGTGCAGCAGCCACCGGTGAAGGCCGCACCCACCGTGCTCGTCAACGGACGCTGGCGTGCCGCGTATTCGGGAGGTCTGTCGTGAATCCCCTGTACGGCACCTACAGCGCCATCGTGGTCTCCGCCCAGGACCCCCAGAACCGGGGGCGGGTGCGGCTCCAGATCCCCCAGATCATGGGCACGGCCGTAAGCGGCTGGGCTGAGCCGGCCAGCATCGGCTCGGCCCTCCCGGGTGACCAGGTTTTCGTCACCTTCGACGGCGGAGACCGAAGCCACCCCCTCTACTGGCCGCGTATGCGTTCGGCAGCTCCCGGGGTCTGGACACCGCTTGCTCTGGAACCCGGGTGGGTTGCCTCTTCCGCCGGCTCACCGGTCTACCGGACCACGCAGGACGGCATGGTTGAGCTGTCCGGCTCGGTGGAGACCTCTACAGCCATCGGACTCGGTGTGGTTGTGAAATTCGCAAGCCTTCCGGCGACCGCCCGGCCCGTCGAGCGCCACCGAGCCACCACCGCCACGACGTACAGGACGGCCTACAACTCCAAGACCACCTACGGCGAGTACCGGACTACGACGACAACCACAAGCGCCACCTACGTGACCGACGCCAACGGTCCGAGCGTCAGCTTCATCGCCCCGGCCTCGGGCCAAGCCGTCGTGGTGTTCGGCGCCTTCATGCAGAACACGACCGACGCCGGCCGCTGTCTGATGGGTGTTCGTGTCCTCCAAGGGGCGACCATCCTCGCCGACGGAGACGACAACCGCTCAGCGGAAAGCCAGGGCCCCGATAACGTCTCCGCCTCGAACTCCAGGCAGATCACGGGAATGACGCCAGGGACGACGTACACCGTGACCGCCCTCTACCGCACCGAAGGCGCAAGCTCCTCGGCCGCTTTCGACAATAAGTGGATCGTCGTCATACCGGTCGGCCCTCACGACACTCCGGCAGCCCGCATCACCATGGAAACCAACGGTGATCTCCAAGCACTTTTTCCCGGCGGCGCAGCCCCCGCATACGACATGTCACTGACTGGAATTCGCGCCCGCATCCTGTGAGGAGAAGACAGTGGCCTACCCCAATTTCCGTGCCCTAGCTGCCGCCAACACGCTCGGCATCGACTACGACATCAAGAACCGCTATGGCACACGTGTCTATCTCCTGCACGCGGCCATCCACGGGGGCGGGATCGAGGCCCCCACTTCTCAGCTCGCCGCATACGCCGCCGGCGACGAGGGAGCGTGGTACTCCTTCGAAGCACGTAGCGACCTCACAGCCCCTTCCCTCGCGCTGCCTTCCACCGGGTTCGACGAGCCGTTCTGCGTCGTGAACACCGGAAACTCCAGCCGCACCGTGGTCTGGCACGGTGTGGACGACCAGCGCGAATCGGAGCAAGTCGCCTACATCAGTGGTCTCGACTCGGTCCTGATCTCCTTGATCGTTCAGGAGCTGGAGGCCGCCGGCTTCCAGACCGACCGGGCTCCGATCAGCTTCGCCGGCGACGACGTGCAGAACATCTGCAACCGCAACAAGGCAAGGGCGGGCGTTCAGCTCGACCTCTCGCTGAGCCTGCGCAAATCCTTCTACGCGGGCGGCGACCTCTCGTCTAGCGCCGTCAGCCAGCCCGACAACCGACAGCCGGCCTTCTTCGCCTTCGGGGATGCCGTCCGCAGAGCCTGTGCGCTGATGCCGGTCGACTCGATCACCGACGACGTCGCTTCGGTCGCAGTCCAGCCCTACACGCCCGTCGACCAGGCCGTCAGCACCGCCATGCGCGTCCCCTTCGCCATCGACCACTCCGGTGGGGTCGCAGCAACCACCGACGCGCGGGAGCAGCTCCTTGACCGCGTCCACGCCTTGGTCGGCACACTGCCCGGCGAACGCGTGATGCGCGCGACCTACGGCGTCCCCACCTCGACGGCGCTCTTCGCAGTCAACGCCGATGTCGCCAACGACCAGCTTCAGCGCGCCGTCCTTGACGCCGTCGCCGAGTTCGAGCCGTCCGCCGTTGTGTCCGCCATCGTGGCCGATGTAAACGAAGCCCTCGGTGCCGTCAACATCAACGTCCAGGTAGGCCGCGCTGACGTCCCCGGAGCTGAGCGCGACAATACCCGCACTGTAGGCGTGCTGGTCGGCGGCACGGTGGTTTCCACCCCGCAGTAATTAACGGGGCAGTCCCTCTCATCCGTAGAATCCCACTATCAGGCCAGCACTCGTTTCTCATTCGGTTCCGCTGGAGGTACCGGAAGGGAAGTGTGTCCCGTGGCTGTCGACAGCGGAGCCGTCGCGCAGATCGACTACACCTCGCGTGATTTCACCGGATACCGGGATTCGCTGCTCCAGTACGCGACGCAGGCACTACCGGAATGGACCTCTCGGTCCCCCGCCGATTTTGGCGTGGTAATGATCGAGCTTTTCGCGTACGTAGGCGACATCATCTCGTTCTACCAAGATCGTATCGCCAACGAATCATTTCTCGCGACCGCCACTCAGCGATCTTCTGTCGTCGCGATCGCACAGCAGCTCGGCTACCAACCGCAGCCCGCAATCCCGGCCGCCGGACAGGTGGCTTTCTCACCGGCACCCGGCTTGGTCTCGCCCCTGATCCTGGACACCGGCACGCAGGTCATCACGGAGTACATCCCGAGCCTGGACCGACCCATCACCTACGAGCTGGCGTCTCCCGTCATCGTGCCGGCCTACACGACTCCCGTGCCGCAGGTCGTGGGTCTTGTCGTCGAAGGCAGCACGCAAGGCGACCGGAACCTCGTGCTCTATCCCTCGACGTCCGGCGACCCCGGAACCACGGTCCGGGTCGAAGACATCGGGACCAGCGACGGCACGAAGTCCCAGACCTTCACGCTGGCGCAGTCGCCCGTCCTCCTGGACACCGTGCGGATCTTCCTCGACGACGGAGTGGGGGGCACCGAGTGGACCCGCGTGAGGGACTTTCTCCTCGTCCGAGACAGTGACCTCGTCTTCACCGCCGAGACCGACGACCAGGGCATCACCCACGTCGCATTCGGCGACGGCACCACCGGTGCCCTGCCGGCCACCGGCATCAAGCTCGCTGCGGCCTACCGCACCGGCGGCGGCGCGTACGGCAACGTCCCCCAGGGCTCAATCGTGGACCTCGCCGACGCCCTGCCCGGCGTCGTCGTGGTCGGCTCCGCCCCGATGGCCGGCGGCGCCGACGAAGAGCCGACCGACCAGATCCGCGAGAACGCCCCCAGGCTCTTCCGCACACAGGGCCGCGCGGTCTCCGCCCAGGACTACGCCGATCTCGCCCTGGCAGTCGCCGGTGTCGCCGACGCCCGCGCCGTGGTCCGCTCAGCCGGCGCGGTGACCATCTACGTCATCGGCCCGAACAACATTCCCAGCAGCGAGGGGCAGCGGGACTCCGTCGCGCAGTACGTACAGGAGCGGGCCCTGTCCGGCGTCGTGGTCAACGTCGTCAACGGCAGTCTGATCCCCGTCAATATCGGCTCCGGTTCCCTCCCAGTGCTGCTGTCGGTCCTGCCCCGCTATCGACGCGACACAGTGAAACTCGCGGTTCAGCAGGCGATCCAGGAGGTCTTCACACCTCCGGAAACCACATTCGCCTCGCGGATCTCGATCTCCCACCTCTACCACGCGGTACAGGAAGTCCCCGGCGTGGACTGGGTCGTCATTCAGCTCATGGCTCGCTCCGATCTACCGCAGAGCGGTACAGCCGACGTCATCTGCCGCGAAAGCGAAATTCCCATCGTCGGAAGTATCAGCGTCACCGCCAGCGGCGGAGTATAGGAGCGACGCTATGCCTGCTGTCTACCCGATGTCGGTGAAGTCCTGGACCCCGAAGGTCGACCAGGTCGACACGATCTGGGCCGCTCACGTCAACGACTTGCAGAACGAGTTGGCGGCCGTCGAGCGCACCGTCGGCGCGAACCCGCATACCTGGGTCGGCTGGTCTCCGAGCACCATTCAGCCGAGAATCTGGCCGCCGCCTCCCGGGTCCATGACACTCAAAACACCGGCTCCCGTGGCGAATTTCGGAGCTGCCAAGACCTTCACCGACGTCTCAGACAGGATCAAGACGATCCAGCAGCAGACGACCTGGCTGACTCTGATGACCCAACTCCTTGTTGGTCAGTCCGGCACAAAGCCCAGCAAGCCCGCCGCCGCAGTAATCCGTGCCCCGGGAATGCACGTACCCACCGGGGAAGAGTCCTGGACACCCTTCAAATGGGGCGCGGCCGACTACGACCCGAACAAGATGTACCACGGCGGTTCCACCATCGCCTGCCCCGTATCGGGCTTCTGGGAAGTGACGGTAAACGTCTGGGCCGACTCCACGACGCAACACGCGAACGACTTCCATTTCGTGCATGTGCGACTCATGCGCGGATCTGAGGAAGTCGCCGGTCAGGACTCGATCGTTGAAACGCGCACTTGGATCAGGCATCGAATCAACATGGCCTGGCAGGGGCGGTGGAACGCCGGCACGACCATGCAGGTGCAGATCTCCCAGCACGGCCTCGTCTCCGCCTCCGTGAGTGCGAACGCCACCGTCAGCTTCTCCTTCGTGCGCGACCTGACGTGAGGTGAGCTAACTGTGGGCGTCTACGAACTCGATATCTACTCGAAAACCCTCTACGGCGCACCTGCCTTCGTGGCTTTCGACTCCACCGTGTTCGTCGAGCAACGAGGCTTCGGTGCGTTGGAGGTCACATGGGGCGCCCCGGTGCAGGCCGCTGCCTCTCAGATCCTGGCCGGGGTCAAGGCGTGGACGAAGCTGCGACTCATTCGGAACTCCTACGGCGTCCCGGATACAGAAGACGACGGTTGGGTGGTTCTGGAGACCTCGGCCGGAACGGACACCGGAACATTCCTCGACGACACCGTGGTCCCCGGGCGGGTGTACTACTACGGCGTATTTGTATCGACGGCACCGGACACGTGGGACTACACCATCACCTACTACCCCGGAGACTTGGTCACCTACAACTCTGGTGTCTACATCAGCATAAAGGCCGGCCCCGGCGCTCCTCCCGACCTGAATCCGACCTACTGGACTCTTTCGGGAATCAGTGAGCAGTGGGTGCGCTGCGGTGGTGGAGTCGGCCTGGCAGTCGCGGAATTTGGGAACAGCCTGCTTCTGTATGACAACATTCCGCGTCCGTACAAGGTCGAGACCGTCGAATCAACCGCGTCGAGCATTCCCGTGAATGAGCAACTCGCCCGCTTCTGCTCGCTGTTCGGCTATTTCTTCGACGTAATGAAGTGTGAGCACGACCAGCTACTGCGCCTCAACGACGTGTTGCAGTGCACGGACCGGCAAGTCACCCTGCTCGCACAGCAGATGGGAATCGCCGACAGGCTCCCGACGCTGCCCGAGCTGCGCAGGACTTACGTGCGTGACGCCGCGCTCATTCAGCGCGACCGGGGCAGCACCGCTTCAACCGCAGCGCTTGTCAGAGCCATTACCGGCTGGGATGCCGACGTGTCCATTGGCTACAACGAATTGCACGACCTCGACGAGGCCAGTTTCGCCAGCCCCCAGTTCCCAGCCTGGGCGCGCGACACGGTGTACTCGACGACTGCCGGCAGCCAGCTCTACAGCGACATCGTCCAGTACGGCGGCGAGCTGTACGCGGCCATCGGCACCCCCAGGCGGGAGTCGGCGTACCTGTCCTACACCGGGTCGAATCCCGTCAGGACCGGGGCGGGCACCATCGTGCGCGACCCCGACCAAGTCGCCGATCCGTACCCCGGCTACGTCCACCTGGACGGCGCGGCTCCCGGGGACACAATGACCTTCACGTTCAATGCCGCGAGCGGCGGCGCCGGCTCCTACAACGTCCTCCTGGTCGCCGTGGGCGACCCCGCCGGAGGCATCGTGACCGCCACGGTGAACGGTGCCGCCGTCACCATGCCGCCCCTCGACCTCTACAGCCCCTCGCGCCAGCTCATCCCGATCAGCTTGATCGGGAATTACAGCCTGACGCCAACGGGCAACACCTTGAAACTCACCGTGACCGGAAAGAACGCCCTCTCGACCGGATACGGGATCACAGCGTCTTACTGGATGATCCAGGGCGGCGGGATCAACCTGAACGTCCCCCCGACCGGCGACCCCTTGTCAGCCACCTACTGGCAGGCTCTGACGCCGAACTCGCTCCAGGACACTCTCACCGAGCAGAACCCTCTCACCGGGGGCTACGGGAGCTGGAACCTCTCGATCTCCGGCGGGGCCACCAACCCCGACGTGTCTTCGGGTCTGAGCCCCGACTGGTGGATCTCGCCGCAAGGCGCACGTTCTGGCACCAGCAGTCCGGGCACGGGCAACGCGCTCAACTACACGGCCAAGACCGCTGCCGGCACCCGTGAAGTCTTCCTGTCCGGCCCGGTCAAGGCTCCCGCCTGGGACCCCACAAACACGTACTTCGCGGGCCAGGCCGTGGTTTGGAATCCGCTGGGCTGGAGCAAGCCGCCGGTCTATATGGCCAAGGCGCAATCTGTCGGTCGCCAGCCGGATCTCAATCCCGACAAGTGGGCTTTCACTCCGTACAGCGCCAACACGTCGCCCGAGATCAGCCGCATCATCACGGATTCCATCTACACGCCGAAGGTGATCTCCTGGTCGGCCACGCGATCGTATAGGCAGGGTGACCGTATTGCCTGGCGCGGACACCTATACGAAGCCGCCCTGCCCTCTCTCGGCATATTCCCCACTGGGTACAACACTGATAATCAGTGGTGGCGCTGGTGCGGCCTCAACTCCCAGCGATACACGGTCAGTCTCTACCACAACCGCACCGCGACTGCTTCGGGCGAGGACGTACGCATATTCATCAATTTCTACAACTCCTACGGCGTCTTCGGTGGAACCGGTTTTCTTGGCTCCGATGCCCAACTCCTCTACGACCGATTTGAGTTGCACAACTTCGCGTACCCGCAGTCCACGGGAAATGCCCCCGCGGGCTACGTCAAGCCAGCCGCGGGCCAGCAGGGCGTTCCTATTCCATGGAACGTCTCTTACGGAACGTGGAGCAACGGGCGCGGCGTTGTGCGTCCCACGGCCTGGAACTCGACGTCAGACAACGAAAAGAAGGCCGGGCGGATTCTCTGGTTCTACCGCAACTGGGTGTACGACCCGCCGTCCGGCCATCAAGGCGAACAGCTTTACGTCACGTTCATGTCCGCACCTGACAACAGCGCCGGCCTGATGGAGCACGGTGTTGTCTTCCGCTACAACGCCACCAACTATTGGCTTGCCTCTCGGGATCGGCTCACCTACACCCAACTGACCTTCACTTCCGGGGCCGTCACCGGAGTTACGGTCACTGAGGTTGCGACGTGGACTCCGGTCCAGTCAGGCGAGCGATTCAGGGTCAGGAATCGCGCAGCGGACATCCTGGTGGAGTCCCGTATCCCGGGACAAAGTTGGCGCACTCTCGCCACTGTCAGCGATACCCGGAACAATTCCGCCCTTGGATGGGGTTTGCTGGAAAGGCTGCGCTCATGACCATGCCCATTCCCGTCACCTTCTCCGGGACGAGCACCAGCAGGGGCGCTTTCGATCCCGCTCTGCGCCTCATCACACAAATATCGCTCGCCGGTGCAAGTGCAGGGAACGGCGCCTGCACGGTGAGCCAGTCCAGCGTACCTGGCGCATTCGCCGACTTCGCCCTCGTCCCCTATGGCCCTGTCGTCTACGCGGACCCGGCCTTCACCCACGTGACCTCCGGTGTTTACCGCCCCGGGGGTACAGGAGACACGGTGGGTCAGTGGAAGCGGCTCTCGCTCTCGATCACTGTGCCCAATAGTGAATACGTACCGGGGCCTCTGGGGCGTATCTATGGTGTCTTCGAGTTGGCAAGGCTTGGCATCACGTCCACCAACATGGCCTTGAACGAAACTCAGCAACTGGCCTATGTGCAGTTCGAGAAGACGCCGCCCGGCCTGGACGCGGACAGCAATCAGTTCGGTTCCAACCTGTTCAGCTTGGAGCAGGCGAGCTACGAGGGCCGGATGCTCTACGAGCCGGTGGCAGCAACCGGCGAAACCGACTACATGTCATACAGCCGCAGTACCGAACGGGCATCCTGTGGCACTTACGCCGGGAAATTCGTCTATCAGTCTCCCCCGCCGGCCAACTCGTACACGGCGGTCGCGAACTTCGGCACCTATCCCAACCTCAGCAACCGGCGGCAGACCTACGCCGATGTGAAGTACCGAGCCTTCAGCACTGACGACGCCTTGCCCGGTACTACTCCGAGCACGGATGTGGGGGGCACCCCCGTCCCCGCCCCGGCCACCCTGACTCTGCGGCCCCTCCAGGCCGCCCTCGTACGGGTAGAGCCCGGCGTCGTCTACCAAGCACAGATCTCGGCCGCGACCGAGGTCGCCGGCCAGGTTTTCCAGTGCGCCATCCTCCGCTACGACGCCTCCTTCAACCTGATCGGGACCCAGGCGTCAGGAGCCGGCGTGACCACGGCAGGCGGCTTCAAGTGGCAACAGGCCACGTCCCAACTCCTGATGGAGGACAACGCAGCCTGGGCGGCCGTCGTCCCACGCATCACCTCGGGTGGTGCCTCCCGCTTCGTTTTCTACGCCGACGAGCACCGCATCTGGATTCCCTCGACGTTGTCGACGAAGAAGGCGGGCGCCAGTCCTGCACGCGCCTGGCAACCGCCTCGGCAACTCATCCTCAAACTCCGAGCAACCCGCGTGAACTACGTCACCAACCCGAGTTTTCAGAACGGTGTCTCGGGCTGGAACCTGGTGAAGGACCCCAGCATCACGGCGGCGTTCACGCTGTCGACCGGCGCCGGGATCGTCGGCAACGCCGCACAGTTCAACATCGACACCGCGCCGACCGCCACCCTGATCAGCGGAACATCACCCCGCACCGGCATCACGACGGTGACCGGGCAGAACGCACTCATCAGCCGCCTGAAGCCCTCAACGGTCTACACGGCCAGCCTGTACGTGAAGCCGACGCTGTGCCCGGTTCCGATCACGATCTGGGCCAACAACGGCGCCCAGCTCGTGCGAGGCACCAGCAGCCCACTCTTCGACCCCTGGCTGAACCAGAGCTGGTTCCGTCTGGCAGTGACCTTCAAGACCAGCCCCACCTTCGGCGGGTCCGGGATGGTCAGCGTCGGCTACGCGGCGGACGACGTGGCGTCGGTCTATCAGGCCGTCATCCCCGACAGCAACGGCGCCGTGTGGACGCCTCTCGATGTCGACCCGGCCGGCTACCCGGGCTGGACCCAGACAGCCACGTACGAGGTTGGAAACCGGGTCGCCTACAACGGCGCCGTCTATCAGGCACGGGTGAAGCACGGGCCTTTCCCGAATGTGGGCCCGTTGACCTTCCTGCTCGATCAATTCCTTCTGGAGGAAGCCGACAAAGTGGCCCCGTACTTCGACGGAAGCCAGCCAAGCGGTGACTACCTGTGGGAGGGCGATCCAGGGAACTCGCGCTCGCACTATTACCGGGGAAAAAGAGTCAATCAGTACCGTCTCGACCAGATCATTCAGCGCCAATTGGGCGTGGGCGCCTCGTACCGGATCGTGTACGCGAGCGCCCCCTGACACAGGGGCCCTCATGACACATCTGATCGTGCTCGCACTGGCCACGTTTTTCGCCTGGGAATGCCTCCTGCTTCCCGTTGTACGACCGGCGTGCATGCTGTTGCGCCTGCCAGACGCCCTCGCTGGCTACGTCAAGTCCGCGACCGCGCTGGGCGCCGCCCTGGCGCTAGACCACTGGGTGGACCGAACCTTCCTTCTACCGGTAGCTGCGGTTTCCCTGTCTGGCGCACTCTCCATGCTGCGCCGTTGGAGTGAGACACAAAACATTTCCGCTCTCGTCCGAGGCAGAGCCAGACGGGGGATGCCAATGCCGGGTCCTTAGAGGTCAGGCGGGGTGTCTCACCCTTTCGAGTTCCTTTGCGCCGACAGAGTGGATTCATCAGAATCGGTCACGACACCCCTATTTTCCGTCGGACCTGGAAGGCACTATCTCTTCCGTCCAGCACATCAACACATGTGAGGAAAATATGGCTAGTGGAAAGCGTCCGGTGACGCTGGGCATCTTCGGTTCCGGAGAGGCGTCTCCGGCACTGGTCTGCGACTCCCTGAACGACCAGTTCGCGTTCGGCCCCGAGGACAGCGAAGGGTACTTCGCCCCTTCCGAGGAGTACGACCTGGCTGTGCTCCTGCCGGCCGGCGGCTCGATCACCTCCAAGGGCGTCCACTCCGTCTGGGAGTGGGCCGTGCGCTGCGAGCTGCCGTATCGGGTCCTCTGGGACGAGACCGGCAATGACCGCACCGTGGATGTCCTGGGCCACGTCGACCGGCCCGAGGACATCGACATCGTGGACGACGTGGGCGCTGCGCTCGTCGACCAGCTCGTCAAGAGCGAGCACGGCATGCTCCTCGTGATCAGCGAGAACGAGACCTTCGACGAGGCCACCGCGCAGGTCGCCGCAGCCGCACTACGTGCCGGGCTGCCGGCGTACGACTTGGCTCGCGCGCTGCTGGAGGTGACCTGGCGCCACCTTCCCGACCACGAGCCCCCCGGCGCCTCAGCCCTCGAAGACGAGAACGACGGACAGACGGCCCTCGCCATCGTGCCCGACGGGCCCGACGTCGTTCTCAGTGCCCAGGAGATCGCCGTGGTGGTCGACGCCTTCACTCAGGCGGAAGAGCTTCTGGACAGCATCGGTGAGGGCCTCCTGGCCCGAATCGCCGACACGCGTGAGTCCCTGATCCACGGCCGCTCCCTCCTGGCCCCGAAGCCCGAGGCTCCCGCCGAGGACGGGGAGCCCAAGAAGACCCGACTGGAGATCTTCGACCCCGAGAAGAACGCCTGGGTCCCGGCCGGCCGAGGTCGGCCGCCGAAGGGCGTCCAGAAGCGCCGAGTTCCCGCGTAGCACGCGAATGGCCCCGGCGGAGGGGGGTCCGCCGGGGCCATATCGAATTTGGCCGCCACGCCAGTACATCTGCATTCACAGGGAGAATAGCATGCACCCCTCGTTTTGCGACGGCGGCGAAAATGGGCCCGAACTTCCCGTCTCGGTGGAGGACATCCTCGGCCGCGCTCCCGAGCGCGCCCGGCTCGCTTATACAAGCCTCGTAACCAACGCCGATTCCCGCTACGACGCGGAGACCGGCTGGTCCTGCGCGTACATCACGCAACAGGCCCTCGCCGACGAGATGTACGTGTGCCTACGCACTGCAACTCGCGCCGTACGGGACCTGCGCGACATCGGGCTAGTGCGCGTCTTGTCTTGGCCAGGGGCCCGAACTGAAACGCAAGTCCGGATCGCGTCCGTCGACATCTCATCGCCCTTCGGCCCGGTGCAGGCAGCCCTCGCCGGCAGCTCGAAGCAACAGCTCATCGACAAGGCCATCTCCCAACTCGTCGCCACCAATCGGGAGTTGGAGGCACTGGCTTCCAGTGTCTGACGGAGTAACTCCGGTGACGCAGCAACTGACACGTCGAGCGCGTGCATACGCGCTGAAGCACAAGCCCTAGCTCAAGAAATAGCTAGGCAAATAGAAACCTACGGTTTCTATTAGCTGCCCACGAACGTTCGTTCGGGGCAGTTCTGGCCCGCCACACAGCCAGGAGAAGTACATGGCCCGCAAAAGCATCCACGACCCCGACGCTGAACTCGACGCCACGGCCATCGTCCGGAACATGCTCCAGGGGGAGCCGGAGCCCTCCGCGCCAGCCCAACCTCGCTGGACCCCGCCGGAGACCGGACAACGCCGTGAACGGCGCTCCAAGGGGCGTCCGTACGGCCCCGACAGCCTCCCCGGCCTCGCCGACTACTTCACCAACTCCTGCCCGCCGCTGAGCTGGGCCGGCGGTCTGGAGATCGGCAACCGCCAGGCCCTGGTCGCCGTGTTCTCGGAGCTGCGGCGCGAGTCCGGCCTGAGCCCGGACGACTGCCGCGCCCTGGTCGACCTGTACGTCACTCGTCTCGCCGGCAAGGCCCCCGCCAGGCCCTACGTGTGGGACTTCAAGTGGCGCCGCTTTCAACTGCTGCGCGACCTGCGCAGCACGGGACTCACGGTCACCGCCGAGGAGTACAGCACCTGGCAGGAAGCTCCCAGGTCCGACGCCCCCACTGACGACAACTTCACCGCCTCCTGGGGGTCCAGCACATGATCACCACCCAGATGGACCCCGAAAAGGCGCGCTGGGTCGGAACGGGAATCCCGCTGCGCCTTCGCGGCCTGACCCTCAACGACGTCGAAGAGATGAGCGGCGACACCAGCTCGATCAAGAAGGCCCGGATCTACGTCGAGGGCTACCGCGCCCAGCAGTCCAAGAACTGGAGGGGCCTGCCCACCAGCAACGCCTTCGGGCGCGGCTTGCTCTTCGCCGGCCACCCTGGCACCGGCAAGACCACCCTTGCCGCCGCCGTCCTTTGCGAACTGCGCCGCCGGTGGGGCGTGAGCGTCTACGCCTCCCGGTACAGCGAGCACATCGAGCGCGAGCGAAGCCTTCTGCGTGCGGATCAATCCGTCGATCCCGAGCGCGTCTCGCGCTGGCAGTACGCCGTCGAGCGCGTCCAGTGGGCCGACGTGGTCCTCCTCGACGACGTCGGACACGAGCACAGCACCGACAGCAAGTTCGCCGAGGACACCTTGGAGAAGCTCCTGCGCCAGCGCTACGACGAGGGCCGGCCGACCCTCATCACGACGAACCTGTCCGGCGACGACTGGGCCGCCCGCTATTCCAAGGCGCTACGCAGCTTCATGGACCAGTGCACCCGCCGCGAGATTTTCACCGGCGAAAGCTACCGCCGGGGCGACCAGTGATCGGCGGTGACCTCGACGACGCACCGGTGCCCCCCGGGGTCTACGTCGTCTGGGAAGAGCTGCTCGGCGTCCCCGGCGGTCGGTACACACCGCAGCGGTTCGCCCGCCGGCAGCGCTGGCACCGGCCGGCCGCCGCCTTGGGGCTGTACGAGACCAACCCCAAGGCCGTCCAGGCGCTGTGGGGCCTGTGGGAGGACGACCGGCCCGTCACCGTCGTCACCTACCTGCCCCGGGACGTCGCCGCTCACCTGCCTCGCCGCCTGGAGCGCGAGTGCGTACCCCACGCCCGGTTCCTCGTCGACCAGCCCGTGCACATGAGCCGCACCATCGCGCTGCTGGCCGACGTCGCCCGGATCGTCCACAGCGTCCCAGCACACGCCTTCCTGTACGGCCCCAAGGGCTTTCTCGTCCCCCCGCAGTCCCCAGAGCTGATCCGAGAGGTGCTGTAAATGGCCGACGTCATCCCCCTGGTATTTCCCGAGACGAATAAGTGCGTGCGGGTGCTCATGATCAACGGCGCCCCCTGGTGGGTCGCCCGCGACGTGTGCAGCGTGCTCGAAATGGAGCGGCCCGACGCCGCACTGCGTGGCCTCGATGACGACGAGAAGGGGGCTCACACTGTGAGCACCCCCGGCGGTGACCAGCGTATGTCCGTCATCAATGAGTCGGGCCTGTACTCGATGATCCTGCGCAGCCGGAAGGCCGAGGCCAGGGCGTTCAAGAAGTGGATCACCGGAGAGGTTCTGCCGGAAATTCGCCGGACCGGCGGCTACGGAGCCGACAAGGCCGCCTTCGACACCCCGCGAACTTTTGGCGACGCACTCCTGCTCGCCGCAGCGCAGTGGGAAGAACTTGAGGCGACGAAAAAGCAGCTCGAAGCCGCCGCACCGAAAGTGGAAGCGGCAGACGCCTACTTCGCGTCGGAGAAGTACCTCCTCGTCCGCGAGGCCGCCAAGCTCCTCGGGCTCAGGGAGAAGGGGCTGCGAACGCTGCTGCTGGAGAAGGGCTTCATTTTCCGGCATCGAAACGCATACGGCGACAGCTACTACGACGTAGCCGCTCGCTACGCAGACGCCGGCCTGTTCGCCACCAGGGTCTACAGCCGCATGCAGGACGACGGCGGTGCGCGGACCACGTACACGGTCTACATCACCCCCAAGGGCATGGAAGTCATCCGGAAGATCATTCGTGATCTCGCCGACAGGAGAAACGTTCCTGCGGTCCGGCACGGGCTCCCCACACGGACTGCCCGCCCCCTCACCCAGGGTGGTGGCCGCCCGTGATCGACTACCGGCCCGACGCCTGCGACAACCGCCGAATCACCACCCAGATCATCCCGGACGACACCAACAAGTTCGTCCGGTTCCGGTCCGAGATCGGCCTGGACGGCTACGAGGAAATGCCCCTGGTCGCCTGGGCCGTGGTCATCACCCTCCAATCGGGCGCCCCGCCGATCCAGACCCTGGAACCGGTCGTGGACGACAGGTGCCACGGCCCAATCGCGCTGGGCGACCTCGAACTCGAAGTGGGGCCCCTCACGCTGCTGGAGGTCGAGTGAGCCACCGGCACTACTGCCCCGACCCGGACACCTGTCAGGAACGCACACCCTGCTGCCTCTGGTCGGAGGGCGACTGCCTCTGCGACTACCCAGACCAGTGCCGCCAGCCCGCCGCCGATCGACAACTGCCGCCCGCAGACCGGGACGTGACATGAGCACCATCGAGGAGGAGGTGATCTCGTACATCGCCCTGACCGGCGACCTGGACACGGTCGTCGGTCAGGCCGGCGTCACCCCCGAGCACTTCCTGGACCCCGCCACACGCAAGGTCTTCCAGAGCATCCTTGCCTTCAAGGCCGACTTCGGCGAGTCCCCGACACCCGAAGTGATCCACCGCGACCACCCGACCTTTCCCTTCACCGAGGACAGCTCGGGCCCCATCGACTACCTGCTGCGCGAACTGCACGAGAGCCGACGCCGCACGATCATCGACCTGGGTATGGGCGCCGTCGGCGAGGCCCTGGACAAGGGCGGCAGCGAAGCCGCGCTCCCCCTTCTCCGCATCATGCTCGCCCAAGCAACCACCGCCACGGCCGGGTCGCGCGAAATCAACTACGCCGCCACCGGAGCCCAGCGGCTGGACCTCTACCGACAAGCGCGCGACAACCCGGGCGAACTGCTGGGCATCCCCACCGGATTCCGGTTCCTCGACCAGGTCACGCTTGGAATCCAGCCCCAGCAGATGATCGTCCTCACCGGCCTCGCCAAGAGCTGCAAGACCACCGTCATGCTCGGCATGACGCGCTCTGCGTACGACTACGGGGCCAAGCCGCTTCTCGTCAGCTTCGAGATGCCGTATGCGGAAATCTCCAGGAGACTGGACGGCTTCCTGGCCAAGGTAAATCCGAAGAAGCTCCAGACAGGGCAGCTCACGGCCAAGGAATGGCGTGTCCTGGAAGCGGCGCTGAGCAGCCCCCTCGGCGAACAGCCGTACATCGTCACCGAAGACAGGGCCGGCGCCATGACCATCGCCGGCATTCAAACGAAAATCGACCAGCTCTCCCCCTCGGTCGTCTTCATCGACGGGGCGTACTTCCTCTTCGACGAGATCAGCCGCGAGTCCCAGACTCCCCTCGCGCTTACGAATATCTCCAGGGGTCTGAAGAAGCTCGCGTTGAACAACGACCTTCCTGTGGTGGTCACCACACAGTCCCTGGCCCACAAAGTGGGAGCGAAGGGACTCACAGCATCAAGTCTTGGATACACCAGTGCCTGGGTGCAGGACGCTGACCTGGTCGTCGGAATGGAGGCCACCGACGAGGACTTCTTCTACCGGATGAAAGTCCTCGCCAGCCGGAATGCGCCACCCCAGGAGCATCTCATCTCCATCTCGTGGGAGCCGCCGCAGTTCGAGGAGGCGGAAATTGAGTCCGACCTCCCCTACTGACTTCTGGGACAGCCTGGCTGCCTTCGCCAATCCCGTCCCTCACGACCTTCCCGCCGCGATGCGAGCCCTGGGTATCGACCTACTGCGAGAGCTGAGCAAACCCGACTCAACCGAGTACCTCGCCAGGTGCCCGGCCCACCTGTCCCTCACGGGAAAGCGGGACCGCCGACCCAGCTTCTCCGTGAACAGCTCCACCGGCCTGTTCCACTGCTTCTCCTGCGGCTACGCAGGCCCGTTCATCCAACTCGTCGAAGACGGGCTCGGGTTCAACCGCATCGAGGCGTTCCAATGGATCGCCCGGCTGGGGGTCTACCGCACCGTCGAGGACACCGGGCCGACCCCGGCCGTCGACGACGCTGTCCGCGTCACCGAGGCGTCGCTGGCGCTCTTCACGCCGCCGCCGCAGAGGGCATGCGAACGGCGCAGGGTCAGCCCGGAGGCGTGCCAGCACTTCGGTGTCCTGTGGAACACCGAGACACGCCACTGGATTCTGCCGATCAGAGACCCGCTCACCGGAGAGCTGTGGGGCTGGCAGGAGAAGGGACGAAAGTTCTTTCTCAACTACCCAACAGGAATCCGCAAATCGCTCACTCTCTTCGGCGACCTCACCTGGAGCGGAGACAGCGCACTGCTGCTGGAGTCTCCTCTAGACGTCGTGCGCGCGTACACCCTGGGGATACCTGGTGCCTTCTCCAGTTTCGGCGCGCATGTCTCGGAGGCTCAGATGCGCCTTCTCAAGTCCCGGTGCCGGAACCTGATTCTCGGCCTCGACAACGACTCTGCCGGCCGCACGTCGCGGGACAAGATCCATGACCGCTGGCGGCCTCGCGGACTTCCGATGAAATACCTCGAATACAGCCACACCACGGCGAAAGACCTGGGCGACATGAGCGACACCGACGCGCTCTCCGCGTACGGGAACGCGCACCACCCATGGCGTAGGAGGCGTTGATGTTCACCGGCACCCTCTTCCCCTACCAGCACGAAGCGGTCGACCGAATCCTTTCTGATCGGCGTATCCTGGTCGCCTACTCCATGGGTACCGGAAAAACCGTTCTCACTCTCGCAGCACTGGAGGATCTCTTCGGCCAGGGTGAGATCCGCTGCTGCGTCATCATGGTGCCCTCCAGCCTGAAATGGCAGTGGGCCCAGGCCATCGCGCAGTTCACTGATACACCCACGCGCACCGTCACGTTGCGTGGAATGGATCTCGTCGTGCCCGCCGAGGACGTGTGTACCGTCGTCAACGGCACCCCGAAGCAGCGTCGCGCTCAATGGGAAACTGCGCAGCACGCCGATTACGTGATCGTCTCCTACGGAGCTGTGTTGCACGACTGGAAAGAGTTGTGCGCCCTGCCCGGCGATGCATTGGTTCTCGATGAGGCGAGCGCCATCAAGAACTTCTCGGCACAGACGACGAAGCGCGTCAAGAAACTCCGGCCACCGGTTCGCATCGCCCTTACGGGCACGCCCGTTGAAAACCGTCCAGAAGAAGTATTCAGCATCATGGAGTGGGTCAACGCAAAAATTTTGGGCCGCTGGGACCTCTTTGAGAAGTCCTACATCAACAGGAACTTCTTCGGCGGAGTCTCCAGTTACAAGAATCTCGGATTGCTCCACAAGAACCTCTCCCGGGCGATGATCCGGAAATCCCGTCTGGACCCCGAGGTCGCCAAGTACCTGCCGGAGGTCGCCGAGACCACCCGATACGTACAGCTCGACAAGACGACCAGGTCGATCTACAAGGCCATCCTCGCCGACCTCCAGGCCGCCATGGATGAGTTGGCCGAAGCCGGCGGAGAGTTCGATATCGCGGCCTACTACGCCGGCCTCAAGTCCGGGGCGGGGTTCGGCCCCCAGGGCAAGCTCATGGCTCGCCTCCAGGCCGCACGCCTCTTGCTCGACCACCCGCAGCTCCTGATGGACTCAGCCGTGGCGTACCACGAAGGCACCGGGGGTTCCCAGTACGCTGCCGAGTTCGCCGCCCGGCGGTATGACCTGCCTGACCTGTACAGCTCGCCGAAGCTGACCCTCTTGGACGAGCTGGTGGGCACCATGCTTGCCGAGCCCGGCACCAAGGCGGCGATCTTCACGGACTATCGCAAGATGCTGCCGTACCTGTCCGAGCGTCTGGAGAAGTACGGCGACCTGGCGCTCTTCCACGGCGGGCTTACCTCGGACGAGAAGGCGGGCGTCCTCGCTCGGTTCAAGACCGATCCGGAATGCCGCCTCTTCATCTCCACGAACGCCGGCGGGTACGGTCTTGATCTCCCCGAGGCCCAATATCTCGTGAATTACGATCTGCCGTACTCCAACGGTGTTCTGTCACAGAGGAACACGCGCCATGTACGCGCCTCGTCTCAATTCGAGCGTGTCCACGTCACCAGCCTCGTGGTCGAAGACACCGTCGAAGAACGCGTCCAGGCAACCCTTCTTCTGCGCCGACGCCTGTCCGAAGCAGTTGTCGACGGCACTGGCACCGGCGCCCTGGACATGGACGTCGAGTCGCTCTCCGAGCACATCGAAAATGTTCAGTAAGCCACTCGTTTGGCCGATTGGCTGCGATTTTTCGGGCTCATAGGGTTTTCGGACCGGAGCATTGCGAGTAGCTCCTTCCCGCAAGCACCACCCTGGGAGCAATACGTGCCCGAAGAGCATCTCGACAGCACGGCACCAGAAACCCGGCCTCTCCCGTTCGACCCGGTCATCCCGACCTTTCGGGAATGGGCGATCCTCAAGGCTCAGCAGACAGAACTCACTACGCGGATGAACAAGCTCCGCGACTCCGTGGCCTCCGCCGTCCAGGCTCGGGGATACGCCGACCACAAGGGGTCGCAGTACATCGACCTCCCTTTCCCCATCCCAGTCGGCGATACCGAATATGTCCGCATCAAGCGCGAGCGCCGCGTCTCAATCGTGGCCGACCTCGAAGCGGCCGAGCGGATTACCAAGGCACGTGGCGAAACCGTCTACCACCGCGCCTTCCCGCCGGTACCCACGCTCGACGCGGACGAGCTGTACGTCCTCCTCCAGGAAGGCGCGCTCACCGAGGAGGACATGGATCAGATCATGGTCCAGAAGGAGTCCTGGGCTTTCCGGGGGCTCACGACATGACCGGCATCGGCCCACCCCGACGGCCCTTGGACGTCTACCCCGGGACTCACCGACCCGTCGGGCTTGCCCATCCCACACAGAGCGTCCAAGCCGCCGATTCCCCTCACTGGGACGAAGACCCCGTCTACAAGAAGATCTCCGGTTTCTACCGCGAGTTCTTCGCCATCTCGCACCTCGCGAACGCGCTCGGGCGCGCACCGAAAACTATCTACAAGTGGGAATCCAGCGGTCTCTTTCCCGGCGCGACTTGGATCTACAACAGCGAATCCAAGAACGGTCGCCGACGCCTTTATACCAGGCGCCAGATCGAGGGAGTCGTCCTCATCGCCTATGAGGAAGGCATCCTTTCGGGCACCCAGCGCTTCATATCCCAGACCCAATTCCCCGAAAGATGCCGCGAGCTGTTTGTCGCGACACGTGCTGCCCTCCCCGACCCCGTCCAGGACTGGAGCTGAACATGCCCGAGACCCGCACCTACGGCCGCCGCCGGCGCGAACTGCCCGGAACGACGTCTCAGACCGAACAAGCCGGCTTCGAAGTCGGGAAGCGCGAGGCAGTAACGGGTCGCGTCGTCGCCACTGGAGCCGGAGGTCCGACCCAGATGGCCGGCTGGGACGCCATGGACAAGGCCGCCTCCGCGTCCGGCTCCGACATGTACCTGAAGGTGACGGAGGAGGCCACCGTCATCAAGATCCTTGGCGACGGCCCCTTCGACGTCTACAACTCGCACTGGATCGACGAGATCGAGGACGGCTCCAAGAGCGTGCGCTGCTGGGGCACCCCGGACTGCCCGCTCTGCCAGATCGGTGACAAGGCGAAACGTTTCAGCGCCTGCTTCGACGTGATCTCGCTGGAAGACCCGGACACGCCCGCGCTGAAGGTCTGGGAGGCCGGCATCAAGGTGGCCCGCCAACTCAAGGACATCGCCACCGACCCCAAGCGCGGCCCGCTGAACAGGGTGGACCTCTACTTCACGATCAAGAAAGAGACGAAGAAGAAGAGCGTCGAGTACACCCTGGAGCGCGTCAAGGAGCGCGATCTCTACGAGGAGTACGACGTCGAGCCCCTCACTGAAGAGGCCCTGGCGGCGTTCCTGGCCGAAGGCCACCAGTGGGGCGATGTCGTCAAGGAAAAGCTCGACGAAGAGGCGATGTCCGAAGTGGTCGACCTGGTGATGGAGAGCTGACCGACCCCGCCGACCGCCCGCCCCGGGTGCCGACCCACACCCCGGGGCGGGCTGTTTCTCGACCAGAGGGACGTTCCGTGCACCAGCTCGTCACCACAGTCGACCAACTCCATGACGTCATCGAGTACTTCGAGGCGCGCGACGGTTTCGCTTTCGACGTCGAGACTACGGGCCCCCATCGTGGGGTGCCGGCCGTCAACGAGGTCACCTGGCTCTCTCTGTCCACCGACGGCGCGTGCTCGGTGATTCCTCTCGGCCACCCCAACGGGTACAACCTGGTGCGCAAGGCAACCCGCCGAAAAAACAAGCAGACCGGGGAATGGGAGCACCTCCCAGCGCTCTTCGACGAGCCACCCAAACAGCTCCGCCCCTCGCAGGTGTTCGGCGCCCTGGAGCACCTCTTCTTCTCCGACCGCATCAAGGTCGCCCACAACGCGCCATTCGACCTGCTGAGCGTCGCCAAGTACTTCCCGGGCCGGGGCTTTCCACCCCCGCCGTACGGGGACACCATCGTCGCCGCGTGGATGCTCAACGAAAACCGTCTCATCGGCCTGAAGGCCCTCGACCGTGAGCGGTACCACCTCGACTACGACCACGACGACACCGGCAAGTGCGTCGAGAAGCACGCCTTCGGCCAGGTCCAGGACTACGCCTGGCTCGACGGCCGCACCACATGGCTCCAGTGGAAGGACATGCGGCCGAAGATCACGGCCGAGGGCCTGGAGGACGTGTGGGCCCTGGAGATGGACGTCCTGCACTGCCTCCTCCACATGGGCAAGGGCGTCCCCATCGACATCGCCGCTCTCAGGGAACTGCGCACCAGGCTGCGCGGAGAGATGGAGAACGCCGAAGCCGAGGTGTACCGCGCCGCCGGCCACGTCTTCAACATCGGCAGCGTCCCGCAGAAGCAGAAGATCCTCTACGAGGAACAGGGCCTGAAGCCGAGGAAGTTGACGAAAAAAGGCGCCCCCAGCACAGACGCCGAAGCCCTGGAACCGTACAAGGGACGCAACCAGTTCGTCAGCGCGCTCCTCGGCTACCAGGACGTCAGCAAGATCCTTTCCACCTACGTGGAGGGGTATCTCGGAAATCCAGCCGAGGACAAGCCGACACAGATCTTCAACGGCCGCATCCACCCAATGCTCAAACAGTATGGAACGGTCACCGGACGGTTCTCGTGCTCGACCCCGAACGTCCAGAACTGGCCCAGGGCAGACACCGTTTGGGGCAAAGCAATTCGGGACCTGGTAGACCCCATCCCGGGGTTCAAACTCCTTGTCGCTGACTACGCGCAGATCGAGCAGAGAATCCTCGCGCACTTCGCCGGCAAAGGCGCGCTGTGGCAGGGCTTCCATGACGGCATCGACGCCCATACGGCCACCGCGAGCGCCGTCTTCGGTGTCGCTCCCGAGGATGTCACCAAGGAAATGAGGCAAGTAGCCAAGGCCATCGCCTTCGCTATCAACTACGGCGCCGGCGCACAGAAAGTCGCCGACATGTCGCACACGACGCTGCGCCGGGCCAAGCAGATCCTCGCCACACACGAAAAGCAATTCCCCGAGGTCTATCGGTACAAGGCGAAGCTGTTGCGCACCGTCCGGTCCCGCCGGCCGGAGCCGTACCTGCGTACCCTGCTTGGCCGCAAGCGCCGCCTGCCCGACCTGCTGTCGCACGACCACGGCCGCCGCGCCAAGGCCGAACGCCAGGTCGTCAATTCCCACATCCAGGGCTCGAACGCGGACATGACGAAGCGCGCCCTGGTCCGTCTGCACAAGAGCCTCCTGCCCGATATGCAGATCCTCTTGACCGTCCACGACGAGATCGCGGCCATGTGCCCGGCGGACATCGCCGAGGAAGGCGCAACGATCCTCCACGAGGCGATGGCCGGCGCGGAAATGCAGCTCCTTTCCGTCCCGGTTACCACAGACGTAAAAATCTGCGACCGCTGGTCTGAAGCGAAATAATCACCCGACCTAGGCTGGAACCATGCCCGATATCGAAGCCGAAGCACCTGCCATCTTCCGGGGAATGCTCCGAGACGTAGTCGCATGCAGTGACTACGCCGAGGTGTGCCGTCTTCTCGGGCTCGTCCCGGCCGGGCCCGACGTGGACGAGATCGAGCACTACCAGTCCCACGCCCGGATCGCGGACTTCATTCCCGTTGCCGCCGACGCCCTCTCGCACGCAGACGTCGCGGCCAACCTTCTTTACCGACTGACGCGAATGGGCGAGCACGAGGAGGACGGCGACGAGCGCTCCCAGACGATGTTCCATTTCGTCACCCGCACCGCATGCACCGCCGTGATTTCGCACCTTCTGCAAAAGGGAATCCTGGAAATCGGAGACAAGGCATGAGCGACTTCTGGCTGAACAAGTTCCGCGAGGCCCAAGGCGGCCAGCCCTCCCCCCGCCCGCAGGCCGGCCTCACCGCTTCCGGGACCCCGTGGTGGGCGCACCCCACGTACACCCGCCCCGAGACCCCGCCGGCCGCGCCGCAGGCGTCCCCCGAGCAACTCCAGCGGGCATACCAGACCGACCGCGCCCAGTCCGCTCAGCAGGCCGAGCGCTGCCCCTCGTGCACGGGTGAGCACTACTGGCGCCCCACCCCCAACGCAATGGCGCAGTGCTTCGACTGCGGCTGGCCCGTCCAGAACAGCACCCAGGGCGTCGCCATCGCCAACAACTCCTCGGCCCCTCAGAAGGTCTCGCTTCATCAGGCCAAGGGCGCCGGCTACAACCCGCAGACCATCATCGGCCGCCTCTGACGGCACGTTCTTCCACTCGGAATCCATTCATACAGGGAGACCTCATGCTGCGCGCCTTCGTGATCGCCACCGCCGTCGCACTCATCTCCGCCGGAGGGTTTCTCGTCCTCACGGCGCAAGACATCGACACCTCACCCGCACGATCACCTCGACCGACACCAGCCATGAGCATCGGCCCGAATGACGCTGAGCCGGCCTGGACGCACGTGTGCCTGGGCACTGACGACGATCCGAGCTGGTGCTAAAACAACTGAAAATAGCTCACCCATATGGCTCTGTGCGGTATTTTTTTCGTTCCATACGGTTTGGGAATGCCGCTCAGTGATGAGACCCGGGCCCTCATGGCGCGGATCAACAGAAAGTACGGCGCAGGATCGGTAGTTCTCGCATCGCGGATGCCTGCCGTCCCCCGTTTCACCTCTGGATCGCTCTCCCTCGACGTGATGCTCGGGGGAGGGTGGCCCGGTAATCAGTGGAATGAGATCCTCGGCGCCGAATCCTCGGGCAAGACCACCGTCGTGCACAAGACCATCGCAGCCAATCAGCAACAGGACCGCGACTTCACGACGTTCTGGGTGGCGGCCGAAGGCTACGACCACGAATGGGCAGCCAAGCTCGGCGTGGACGTGGACCGCGTCATCGTGTTCGAGACGAACGCCATGGAGGACGCCTATACGGAGATGATCCGTGCGGCAGAGTCCCGCGCAGTGGATGCGATCGTGCTCGACAGCTACCCGGCCCTGGTAGCCGACGACGAGTCCGAGAAGGACATGGACCAGGCCACGATGGCAAGCGGGGCCCGGGTCACCGGGAAGTTCTTCCGCAAGGTCGGCCAGGCCACGCGCCGCTCGCTCGTCGAGCAGGAGCGCCCGTTGCTCGCCCTGATCGTGAACCAATTTCGGGACCAGATCGGCGGATGGGCACCGGCGGGCGCCACACCCAAGACCTCCCCAGGTGGCAAGGCCAAGAACTACGCCTATTACACGAGGGTCGAGGTCAGTCGAACCGAATGGATTGACGAGAAACGCACCGGTGGGTCCGTACGAGTCGGCCAGGTCATCAAGCTCAAGACTCTCAAGTCGAAGTCAGCGGCTCCTCAACAAGTCGCCTCCCTGCGCTTCTACTTCGCCAACAGTTCAGCCGGTTTCCTGGCCGGCGAATACGATCTGGCATCCCAGCTCGTCACGCAGGGCATCCTTCTCGGTCTCATCAGCCTCGACGGCTCCTGGTACAAGTACCGCGAATATCAGTGGCACGGGGACAAGAAGATGACCGCCGCCATGCGGGAAGACGTCGATCTTCAGGAGCAGTTGAGCGCTGACGTCTTGGATGCGATCCGCTTGGGCGAGGACTGATGGACCGGCGTATCAAAGCCTCCCGCGACCAGGAGAAACGTCTCGCCAGAGAGATCGGCGGCACCACGACGGCCGGGTCCGGAAACGGCTGGGCTGTCAAGAACGACGTGAGGAACCAGGCGTGGTCTATCGAGTGCAAGACCACCTCCGCCGCGCGGTTCTCCCTCACCCACAAAGACCTGATCAACGCCGAGAGAAACGCCCTCCTCGACCTGCGGGACATGGCCTTCGCCGTCGACATGCAGGGCCGGACGTGGGTCGTTCTCTCCAAAGAAACATTTCTTCGCCTCATCGAACGCGAGGAGGACACGTGATGGGAATTCGCGCTCTCGTCAACGCACCCGACTGGTCCGGAATCCACCACCGGGGCGAGGCCAAATGCCGCGACAACAGCTTCATTCCCACGCGCAACCGCGATGTCTTCTTCGAGGACGAAACCCTCGCACTCGACGTATGCAACGGCACCTATGACGACCGGGTCTGCCCTCGCCGTACCGAATGCCTGCGAACAGCCATGTTCAACAAGGAGAACTTCGGCGTCTGGGGCGGAATGACCGCGCGGGACCGGCTGGAAATGCGAATGCGCTACCCCGGGATGCCGGAACGCTGGATCTGGCATCCCCCTGGAAACACCGAACCCCCGACCAATGAGGAGAGTCAGTGGCCAGCCGCGTCGTAAAGGGGGGTCCGGCCCTTACCGAGTACCTGAACGCCACCAAGTCCGCAGAACCGCTCTACGGCGACGTGCAGAAGCACGTGCTGGAGAAGGCGATGCGGCCTTCCGGCCGGCGTCAGGACGTCCTTCACCCCAGCGAGATGGTGAAGGCCGACTGGTGCCACCTCGCGGCGTTCCACCGACTGCGCCGTCAAGCCGAGCCTGCGGAGAAGCGGAGGACGACCTTCACTCGGGAGAACATCTTCCAGGAAGGGCACGAGACCCACTCGAAATGGCAGCGCTGGTTCACCGAGATGGGCCGCCTGGCCGGCGACTGGCACTGCCGGGCCTGCGACCAGATCTTCTGGGACGACCAGACCCCGACCTGCTGCCGGGTCTGCTCCGCATCCCGCCGCTGTGTCGAGTACGCCGAAGTTCCCCTCAACGCCGACCCGCTCCGCATAGGCGGAAAGGCGGACGGATACAGCCCGCAGGACAGCGCACTCATCGAAATCAAGACGCTCGGCCTCGGTTCTCTGCGGTACGAACGCCCTGAGTTCCTTGAGCGCTACATGGTCGAGACGGAGGAGTTCGGCAAGCTACCCGACCTCACGCGCCTGTGGCGGGACTTTCGCCGGCCACTTCCTTCGGCCGTGCGTCAAACACAGCTCTACATGTATCTCTGCGTGCACTTTGAAGATCTCGAAGTGGATCGAACGGTCTTCTTCTATGACTTCAAGTCGACGCAGGAGACGAAGAGCTTCACCGTCACCTACGACGAGGGGTTCTCGGAGCCACTCATCGAAGCCGCCGCCGCGATCGTCGACTGCGTGAAATCCGACACCGCGCCCCGCTGCAACATCAATGGACGTTCGGGCTGCCCCTCGTGCATCGAATTCAAGGAGCAGAAGTGAGCACTGCCGCAGATCGCCTCTGGGACGAACTCGAAAAACTGGGCTTCGAAAAGGAAGAACGGCCCGACGGTTACCTGCCAGGACTACCCCGCGACATCACCGAACTCACCGACCAAGACCTGATGGTCCTCTACGGCACCTTCGTCTCCTGGACCGCGTACGCGGCGATGCGTCTGGTCGAGGCCCGCGCCAACGAGAAGGCCGCGAAGCAGAACCTGAACCACTCCATCGCCACCGCGTCCCTGAACGCGTCGATGGAGAAGACGGTGGCCGGCCGCAAGGCCGCTGCTGCTGCCGATTCCCAGGTGCAGGCTGACGAGGAGAAGCACGTCGCCGCGCTGAGCTTGTGCGAGGCGCTGGACATGGTGCACGCCAACTCCGAGGCCCGTGCCCAGTTCTGCTCTCGTGATCTCAGCCGCCGGCAGAACAGCCGCGACACAGAGTCCCGCGCCTCCCGCTGGGGGGTCTGATGCCCCGCTCCTACATCGGCATCGACCAGTCCTACTCCGGCTGCGCGATCGTGGCCTTCACCCCGGCCACCAAGACCGCCACTGAGCACGTCTACGACTTCTCCCCGTCCAAGGCCGGCGTCGGTCCGCAGCGCTTGGCCTACGTCCACCACACTCTGCGCCAGCTCTTCGTGAACCTGCGCCAGCAGGGCACCGTGAGCCAGGTCTGCTTCGAGGGCTACGCCTACGGCAGCAAGTTCCGCCGCGAGGAGCTGGGAGAACTGGGCGGCGTCATGCGCCTGGCCCTCGTGCAGGTTTTCCCTCCGCACCTGCTCCACGCCGTGGCCCCGACCACGGTGAAGAAGTACGTCACGGGCTCGGGCCGGGCGGACAAGGACAAAATGATGCTGGCCGTCTACATGCGCTGGCAGCACGAGTCCTCCAGCCACGACGCCGCCGACGCCTACTCCCTGGCACGCATTGCGGCCGACCTGGAGACAGAGAAGCCGCTGGAACTGAAGTTCCAGCAGGACGTTATCGACGCGATCCGTAACCCGAAGCCGCCCACCAAAAAGGCGGCATAACGAGAATTAATTGCCGACGCCTACGCTCCCTGCATCAGCAAAAGATGCAGGGAGTATTCATCGTGCAGACTCAATCGGACGCGGTCTCCGAGAAGGAGTTCCGGGTCAAGTCGACGACTCCGGCGCCCGAACTCGGATCTGCGATTGCCCATGCCATCAACGCCGGCCACGTCGTCGTACTGAAGCCCGTTGGTGCAGGCGCAGTCAATCAGTCGGTCAAGGCAATCCCCATCGCTCAGTCCTTCGTAAGCTCGTTCGGAACTCGCCTGACGGAGGAGATTTCCTTCTTCCGCAGCAAGTCACCTCAAGGCGACATCCTCGGCATCGCGATCCGGGTCATGGGCTCGTGAAATATTCGCCGAAAACTGCGCAGACCTAAACTCCCGACAGCAGGCCCAGTCGTCACTAACTCATACATCACTCGTGTTCAGCATCTCCAGGGCCCCGACCGCCACGCGGAGGAGAACATGAGCCAGCACTGGACCCCGCCCAACAAGGGCAGGACGAGCACCGTCAACTCCCTGAGCACCGGTGAGTTCCCGACCATGGGCGACGATTCCCACCGCGTGACCTGGGTCCGACCCACCAACGGCATCTCCCGCTCGCGCTCCGGGCTGTCCAAGGACCAGGACCCGACCGTGAAGGACGCCGCCCACCGCAGCCAGCGGACCACGTCGGCCGCCGAGACCTACGGCCCGGCCGGTGTCGTCTCCGTCGCCCGCTCTTACCACGGCCCCGGCTGCCCGTGCTGCGCGACCACCAGCTCCCGCAAGGTCCGCAGCGCGTTCGGCGAGCAGGACAACTTCCGCGCGGGCGGGTCCACCGGCTACAAGGCGGGCTGACCCATGTGGCCTCTCCTCGCCGGCATGCTCGGCCGCGCCGCCCTGTCCGTCGGGGCCCGGGAAGCGGCTGGCACCGCCGTCACCGCCGCTGCACGCTCGGGTGCAATCAGCGCCGGGACCAGGTCGGCCGGCAGCGGCAGCCGGGTGCTGTCCGCCATGCAGTTCGGCTCGTCGGCGGCTCACGCCATGCAGGGCGGCGGCGGAAACTCCGGGCCGGCCTCGGCTCCCGGCCCCGCAGACGACATGGGGTGGGCCCGTTCATGAGCACTGGCGTCACTTCCCCCAGCAGCCCTCGCACCGCCTCCCTGCCCTTGACCGGCTCCGCGACCACCGGCTCCCTGGCCGTCGCCCCGAGCCGCTCCGACATGGACCAGCAGGCCGACTCCTCATTCGGTTTCAACGCCGGGCTCGAACGGGGCCCGACGCTCCAGGAATTCGCACACGGCGCCGCATCAACCGGGAGGTGACCTCATGGGACTCGCCAACTTCAACGGCCAGCAGTTCCACACCGCTCAGCACGCCCTCCCCGGCATGAGCACACGGTCCATGGCCAGCCAGCGCGTCACACCCCCGCCGCCTCCCTCCGACCCGGCACCGGCTGCCTCCTCCAGCCCGACCTGGACGCAGCCGGAGATCAGCATGCTCGGTCCGACCCCGAGCGGCCCCGCTTCCCCCTCGGCCGCAGGCCCTGCTCCCACTCACTGGCCGGCCCCGGCCGCCGCGCCCTCTGCGGCGCCCGCTCCCGACCGGCCCGCCGTGACGATCAACCGTTCCGCCTACCAGGCAGCCGGCCAGCGCTTCGGTCCGGCACCCGACCCCAACCGGTCCTCCACGTACAGCCGTCCCGCGCCCCTGGCACCGGCCCCTGCACAGCCGGGCCCCGTGCCAGCCAGCACACCCCCCGTACGGCCCCAGGCGCCGGCATGGGTGGGACGAGCAGGGCGTATGGGCGGCCTGGCCGTCGGGCTGGGCGCTCGCGCCGTCACCTCGGTGAATCGTGCCGCGACCGACCCGGCCCGCTCCGGCAATCCCCTCTTCAAGACCAGTCGGGGGTGGAACAAGGCATGAGCTACCCCCAGCGTGCAGGCGCCAACGCCAACCTCTCGTACAACCCGCCGTACCAGGCACCGGTCAGCGGCGCGGTGACGTACACCGGAGGCTCGGGCGGATTCCTCATGACCGGCGCCCGAGACATTCTCGACGCCCGCCGGCTGATGGAGACCGGGCATGTCCCCAGTGCCGAATACCCGGATGGGTATCTCGGGACGATCGGCGCCGGAACCCGCCGCCAGGACCGGCTTCTCAATTCCATCGGGAACCGGGCCACTCAGCGCAGCTACCAGCGCGGCGTGCACAAGGGGGAGCGCGTAGACCCGGTGGATTACTACTGGACCGACGACGTCAATCCGACGGCAGCTCTCGAAGCCCAGGCGCGCGGCGAGCGGTGGACACAGCGAGGCAGCTTCATCGGCTCGCCGCTCGTAAATGACGGCAAGTCGGAGACTCTCGTCTCCACGGAGGCTCGATTCGCCACTGCTCAGCGGGTGTACACCCAGGAAATCACTCCGCCTTTCACGGCTGTCAACGAGCAGCGTCGCGCGCAGCTCATGCGTTTCAAGCCGGCCTGGAGGTGATGGCGGTGCTCTCCCAGGATTCCATGTACGCGCACCGCCCCTGGTCGTCACTCCAGGAGCAGCAGGTCACCAACTACCTGCGCGAGTGGACCGACATGCCCCCGGATGCCGTGCGACGCATCAAGCCGCCCATCCCGAACATTGGTCGAACTCCTCCGAGGTTCGGGTATCGGCAGCACATTCTCGGAATTTCCGATATCGCCCGACTGGACGAGGTCTACCCGGGCAGTCGCGTCGACTACAGCCAGCGCCAGTCCGGGTATTCCGCGACCTCGTACCCCGCTCTGGGAGTGATCTGAAATGCCCAAGGCAACCCGTACCACTGACCGCCGCCGGACCGGCCGGGGCGACAACGTCACTGGAGTAACCCACGGCAAGTCGAATCTCCAGGACCAGCGCACCAAGGGCGCTTACGCCCCAAAGGCCCCCTCGACCACGTCCGAGTTCGCTGCCGGGGTTTCCGTGGGCCGCCCGATGGGCGCCGGCATCGCCTCCGGATCGTCCAAGAAGCGCGCGGCTCCCGCTGTCCGAAAGCTCGGTGACGGCTGATGCGCCTGCCGAACCTCTACAGCATCTGGCTGCGCTGCAAGGAAAAGGCGCGGTTCCTGATGAAGACGATCGCGAAGAAGAAGGCGGGTGGTCCGAAGTGAGCTACGCGATGCCGCGTTCCCTTTCCGGAGACCTCGAAGAGGGTCTCACTGACGGCGCCTACAAGAAGGTCGTCACCGATCGTGGCGGCGTCGTCGAGGCGGCCACGTACGCCGTCCGCCGCGACCTGGACGACCGATGGCACGGCATCCACGAGGCCCCGGTGAAGCACCTCCCCGACGGCCGGCCGGTCTCCACTCCGAACTTTGTGCCGACCCCGGCACCCCACCTCGACCTCGGGATGTGACGTGAAGCGAGAGTGCAGCGGGTACCTCTACCCGCCAGCGGTGACCAAGAAGATCCTCGGCGCGGGGCTGAGCGTCTTCACGGCAGCCGCCGCCCTTCAGAAGGCTCTCGGGTCCACGCCCTTCTCTGTCGTGGACGCGTCGAATGACAGCGTCGCTTACTGCATCGCGCTGGTGTACACCACCTTCGGCGTCGCCCTCGGGGTGGTCTCGACGGTCTATTCGCTGAAGACGTCGAGTCTTCGCCTCATGGGATACCTGGGCGCTTATCTGCTCGCGTTCGCGTCGATTTCGCTGATCAACTCCCCGGCCAATCTCTGGATGCAGTTCGCCAATGTGGCTGCTTTCGCCGGTGTTTCCCTCGCGGCCTTTTCGGCGTGGCTGCGCCACATGCGGGAGCGGCCATGAACATGAGCGACGTGGCGGCTCAGATGGTGTCCATTCTGGTCAGCGCCATCGGGCTCGTCATTTTCCGGCTGATCGCCAGGTACATCCCCGAAGATCCTCCGCCGGTCCCGCGTCGACCGGACCACGACGCGGAGATTGAACCAACTGCCGAGAAAGGCCCTGCTGATGGCGAATGAGAAGTGGCACCTTGAGACGAATACGGCGCTGACGGCAGAGCCGGGGTCAGCGGTCGGCCTCGTCGAGGAGCCCCTGACCGCCGAAGAGCGTGTCGCGGAACGGCCCGTCGATTACGGCGACAGCGTCGTTCCCCCGAAGCCCACCTGGTACAAGACCGCCGACGGCCAGCCCACCGGCGCCGGCCGCGTCCAGCCCCACGAAGTCCAGCTCTACTGGCACTCGAACATCGGTGAAATCGCGGCGCACTCCAAGATGCCGCCGCTGCCGCCGCTGCCCGATCAGGGCGGCTACAGCCTCGGCAGCCGGGGGCTGGACCACATCTACATTGCCGGCCACCGCGTCACCATCGTCGGCGAGGGCGACGTCACAGTGCCCGGAGGCGACACCGACGCCCTGATCACCGGCTACTGGGACCGGACCGACCCCGTCCACCCGCAGTGGGTCCGTATCCAGCCGGAGACCTCCTACACCGTCACCGTCGCGGCCTACAACCACGACGACGTCTACGGCGCGGCGAGCGACCCGCTGACCATCACCACGCCGGCCGTCGGCTACGACCAGCAGCACAACACCCTGCCGCCCGGACCGGTCAACGACCTTCAGTTCGCGGGACCTCTGCCGGTCATCACCTCCAGCGGCGGCGGCCCCATCTCCCTGCGCTGGCAGAAGCAGCTCAACGTCACCAAGTACGAGGTCTACACCAACCCCTCTCGCGAGACGGACGTCCCCATGGACCCCGCCCGCATCGGCCTCGAACTCGGCGACGTCAAGCTCGGCGAGATCAACCAGCCCAGTGGCAGCGCGCAGACCGTCACGTACACCACTCCGAACTTCACCGTGCCTGACCAACTCCTGGCCCTCAAGGTCCGCGCCGTCCGCACCGATGCCAACGGCACCTCCACGGGGCCGTTCTCCATCGTGTTGCGCAGCCAGATTCCTCCGGCCACGGCTGTCCCCGGCAAGGCAGGGACGCCGACCCTCACGGAGTCCCCGGTCGTCGGCGGCCAGGTCAAGCTCACCCTCGCCGCACCATCCATCGGACCCACCAACGGCAGCCCGACGTACTACGCGGTCTACGACGGCGTCCGCAAGGTCGCCACGGTCGACGCCCCGCTCGGCACCGCGCCGCACATCACGCTGTCCTACAAGGCCGGCCAGGCGTACAGCTTCACCGTCGTCGCCGGCAACAGCCTCGGTGTGGGGCCGGCCTCCACCGCACTGACCGGCACCGTTCCCACCCCCGCCGCGCCTGCTGCCCCCACCGGCCTCGCACTCAGCGGCAGCCCCTCCACGACCAGCGTCCCCGTCCAGTGGAACGCGATCACGATGGACCCGCCGGTCACCAAGTACACGCTCTACCAGGGCAGCACCAACAAGGGCGACGTCAACGCGCCCAACGCCAGCGGCACCGTCACCGGTTACACCGCCGGCCAGAGCTACTCCATCACCGTGACCGCCACGAACTCCGTCGGCGAGTCGGTGAAGTCCACCGCGATCACGGGCAAGACCAACGCCGTGCCCGGTGCCCCCACGTCCGTCGGCGTGACCAACGTGACCGCCACCGGCATGGACGTTGCCTGGACTCCGCCGACCGGTGCCCAGCCGGCCGTCACCGCTCACCGGGTCTATGACGGCTCGACGCTCAAGGCCACGGTCCCGGCCGGCACCAACTCCACCACCCTCACCGGCTACACGCCCTCCACTGCGTACTCGATCACCGTGGCCGCCGTGAACAGCGTCGGCGAGGGCGCCAAGTCCAGCCCGTCCGTCACGGGCACCACCCCCGCTTCGTAAGGAGGCCGAGACAGTGCCAACTCCCACTCTCGGCCGGATAGTCCTCTACCGACTCTCCGACCAGGACGCCAGCGACATCAACCGCAGGCGCAAGGACGCCCAGGACGCCAACCCCGGCGCCGAGCGCACGGGCGTCATCGTCCATCACGGCAATCCTGCCGCCGAAGGACAGGTCTGTCCGGCTCAGGTCGTCCGAATCTTCGAGCCCTCCGACGCGGTCAACCTCCAGGTCGCGCTCGACGGCAACGACCACTACTGGGCAACCTCGCGCACCCAGGGCACCGACCCGGGCCACTGGGCCTGGCCGGAGGTGAAGTAAATGGCCACCCCGCTCACTTCCGCATCGTTCATCTCGGCCCTGCGCGCCGAGGGAGTCACCGTCGTCGAAGTCGGCTCCTGGGCGACCCACAACCGCAACGCCAAGGGCGCATGGGGACCCGTCCATGGTGTGGTCATCCACCACACCGTCACCCAAGGCACAACCAACACGGTCCAGTACGTCAAGGACGGCGACTCGGAGCTGCCCGGCCCGCTGTGCCACGGAATGATTGCCAAGAACGGCACCGTCTATCTCGTCGGATACGGACGGGCGAACCATGCGGGCGGCGGAGATGCAAATGTGCTGAACGCCGTCATCGCTGAAAGCTACACCAGCACACCCCCCGCCACTCACCAGCACGAAGGCAGTGCCGGCGCCGTAGACGGCAACGCCCGTTTTTACGGTTTCGAGTGCGAAAATCTCGGCGACGGAAAGGACCCCTGGCCGGCTGCGCAACTCGAAGCCATCACCCGGGTATCGGCAGCCATTTGTCGCGCCCACGGGTGGGGCGACAAGTCGGTAATCGGGCACCTGGAATGGAGCGATTGGAAGTCCGACCCCAAGGGTTTCACGATGGTCTCCATGCGCGCTCGTGTCGCCGAGCGTCTCAAGCACGCCTCGAATTGGAGCCCGGGGACCACCCCGCCCACCACCCCGACGCCCACCATCGAGTCCCGGGTGGCTGCTCTTGAGAAGAAGGCACTCGACTACGAAAAGCGCCTCGCGGCGCTGGAAAAGAAAGCAGCCTAGACATGACCGTGTACGACTGGCTCGTGTCGCTGTGGCGCACCGTCATCCCCACCCTCGTGGGGTTCGCGGCAACGGCGCTCGCGCACGTATACATCACCATCAATCAGCAGGCCCTCGCCACTGCGCTGATGGCCGGATTCATCACCGTCTACTACGGGCTCTTCCGGCTCCTGGAAGCGCGCGTGAACCCCAAGTTCGGCTGGTTCCTCGGCCTGGCCCGCCCTCCGTCCTACTCCACGAAGGACGCCGTCGTGCCGGCAACCGCCGCCGTGACTCCCAACACTCCGTACGGTCAGCCGCCCGTTTAGCGGCTACCCGCCTCATTTTTTGAGGCCCTACGGTGACAGACGCCGGAACGCCCACGGGATGGCCGGGGTCCTGTCGTCGTAGAAAGGACACCCGGTGTCCCGCCCGAAGTTCTCCAAGCTCCCGAACATCTCCTGGCACACGTGCCGCCTGATCTCCGCCGCAGCCGCCGTCCTGCTGACGACCCTCTACCTGGTCCAGCCAGCCGACGCCAAGCCACCCCAGAGCCCGCCTCCGCCCGCCGTGCTCACGCCGTCGATGATTCCCCTCGACCTCGTTCCGGCCAGCAGCCACCTGGAGGCCGTCAGCGCCCTCCAGCAGCAGGCTTCCGCGCAAGCCGCCAACTACCGCCGCGTCCAGGCCGAAGCCGCAGCACGGCGCCGGGCCGCAGCCGAAGCCGCAGAACGCCGCGTCGCCGCCCAGCGTCGGGCACAAGCCGCAGCGGAGCGCCAGGCCGCCGCCGACGCCGCCGCAGAGCGCCAAGCCGTCGAACAGCGCACCGCCTCGCGCTCGTCCCGCTCGGCTGCCCGAGTGTCCCTCTCCGGCCAGGCCCCGACCGTGGCCGGCGCCAAGAACTTCGCCCGCGCCCAGTTGTCCTCCTCGCAGTACACCTGCCTGGACAACGTGGTCGACCACGAGAGCGGCTGGAACCTCTTCGCCACCAATCCCAGCTCGGGTGCGTACGGCCTCATGCAGGCCCTCCCGGGATCAAAAATGGCCTCCGCCGGCTCCGACTGGCGCACCAATCCCCGTACCCAGATCAAGTGGGGGCTCTCCTACATGGAGAACAACTACGGAACTCCGTGCGGAGCCTGGAATTTCTGGCAGAAAAATGGGTGGTATTAGCGTCAACGCATGACGAAGATCCGCCTGCTTCTTTGCAAGGACTGCCACTCCACCGAAGTGCTCCCGCACTACGAAGGTGATCCGCGCGGAGACATGGTCCTCGAATACGCCGTCGCGAAGCACCAGTATCCCAACGGTGAGCGACACCTCGGCCGGCTCTACCCGATCGAAGGCGTAGACGAGGACCGTTGGCATTCCGACAGCGCCGCTCGCGAAGAAATCCTCAAGCGCGTCTGGCAGGAAGAGGGCGCCACCGGGCTGGAACCGTGGGTCTATCAGGCCGTGGACACCCTCAAGGCGGACGCCATGCAGTGCTGGCGCGGCCGGGGCCGGCCGGAGACCTGCTCCGATTTCCACTCGGACAAGAAGATCCTCATCCCGCCGACCGCTGCCGACCGCAGGGCCGAAGGTCTGCCCAAGTGGAACAAGGCGAACCCTGCGGGACAGAGGTATCTCTGCGACTACTGCCCCATCCGCAGCGTCAACGAGCAGAAGATGCGCGCAAAGCTCGGGCTCTACGAATGACCGCCGGCAACCACCTCGCCCCAAAAGGCGGCTGGGAGAGGCGCTTCTTCGACAAGGTCGACCCTGGCACCGAATTCGACGACTGCCACATATGGCAGGGAGCCCGCGACGACTACGGATACGGCAAGTTCCGGCTGCCCACCGGTCACGTCAAGGGCACCCACATCATCGCTTGGGAACTGGCCAACCAGAAGACGGTTCCCCCGGGTTGGCACGTCGACCACCGCTGCCGCATTCGCTCCTGCTGCAACCCTGAACACCTGGAGCCCGTGCCGGCCACGGAAAACGTGGCCCGGGGAGAGTCCTTCTCCGCGAAGAACGCGCGCAAGACCCACTGTCCCAAGGGTCACGAATACACGGATGAAAACACCCGCTGGCACTCCGGCCGACGCGAGTGCATCACCTGCATCCGTACTCGCGACCGCGCTCGCCGGAAGGCAGCACGCGAGGAAAAAGAAGACCTCTACGCACATGACATCGACTAGGAGAACAACCTCATGCCGCTCGACACAGTAGAGTCCTCGAACTTCGGCGGAAGCCTCAATGTCCGCACCGCATTCATGGTCGTCCAGCACGAAAACGGAGAGTGGGAGGCCATCAGCGACCTCTCGAAGTCCGTCACAGCCGAACACCCCACCTCTGTCATCGAGATGAAGTTCGGCTGCTCCGAGGTCGTCTCGGACATCGAGGCGTCCAAGCAGGCCGCCATCACCGCGCACCAGCTCATGGCGATGACGGCACAGATGCAGCAGGCCGCACAGACCAGGTCCCTCGCCGACAGCCTCAAGCTGTGATGGAGCCGTGCTGGCCGACTTCCTTCGAGACCAGGGCAACGGCCTCTTCCACGTCGTCCGTAACGTGGAAGAGCATGAGGTCTTTCTCAGACGCCTTTCCTTGTGCAACCAGCGTGTTCCTGAGCCAGTCGACCAGGCCACCCCAGTACTCGGTGCCGAAGAGCACGATCGGGAAGCGCGTGACCTTCTTCGTCTGAACAAGGGTCAGCGCCTCGAAGAGTTCGTCAAGGGTTCCCAGTCCCCCCGGCAGCACAACAAACCCTTGGCCGTACTTAACGAACATCATTTTTCTTACAAAGAAATAGCGGAAATTGAGCCCCAGGGACACGTACTGGTTGAGGCCCTGCTCGAAGGGCAGCTCGATGCCGAGGCCGACGGAGACGCCGCCCGCTTCGAGGGCGCCCTTGTTGGCGGCCTCCATCGCGCCGGGGCCGCCGCCGGTGATGACGGCGAAGCCCGCCTCGGTCAAGGCGTGGCCGATCCGCACGCCGGCCTCGTACTCGCGGGAGTCGCGCGGCGTCCGGGCGGAGCCGAAGACGCTGATAGCGGGACCGAGTTCTGCCAGCGCGCCGAAGCCCTCGACGAACTCCGACTGGATACGCAGCACCCGCCACGGATCGCTGTGCACCCAGTCGGTGGGGCCGTGGCTGTCCAGCAGGCGCTGATCAGTGGTGCCCGGCTGCACCTGCTCGCGTCGGCGGATCACCGGCCCCTGCCGTTGCTCTTCAGGGGCCTGCATTTCCTCGGGACTAGCCACAATGTGCTCCTTCACTGCTATGCGTCATTCCGGGCCAGGGTAGATCCGCGAGGGTTACCGACGGGGGATGTCAGCATGGCCACCCTGCTCAACCGCTCAGGGATACTGCCGGACGGCCGACGGCCACCAGGGCGTCATCGGACAAGCCGAACTCCAACACCGGTGCGAGCTGGCTCATTTCGTGGATCAGCCCCGGTCCGAACCGTGGGGCTCCGACCCGAGGGCCGATAGGCAGACCCAGGTAGGCGTCGCCCGGCGTCAGCCATGTCGGATCTACGACAGTCCCGTCCTCGGCAACGCACCAGGCGTGCTGGTAATGGATCAGATCTCCGTCGTAGTCGCACACCGCGTACCCCTCGGCGTAGACCAACTCGGGCCGGACGGTCGCCAGGGCGAATGCGTTCGCGTAGCACTGCCTCGGGCTGAGCCGATGCACCGACGCCGGCAAGGACGCCGGCGTGAAGAGCCTGCCGTGCTCCAGCAGAAGATCCGCGAGCGACCCGAAAGCCCACGCGGCCCTGCGGCCCGTCTTCGGCGTCCTGGAGACCTGCGCCCGCATCTCCGCAAGAAGCAACTCCTCAATCGTCACCGGCTTCTCCCCCTTCTGCTCGCACCCTAACGCCGCAGTCGCGGGTGCCAATCATTACCGTTCCAAAATCCAGCATTAATACGCTTTCTGCACTTATCAGGCATACGGAGCTGATCAACGTGCTGACAGCCGTGCTGGTCGTCGAAGGCGTCCTCCGCATACCCGGCACCGAAGGCCACTACGACACCGGATGGGGCCTGTACCAGGCCCTCGTCAAGAACTCGCGCCTGCACCTGCTCTCCCACACGTGGACCGAGCAAGACATCGCTCTGTGGCTCACCAAGCGGCACCTGACCGGCCACCAGTCCTACCTCCACGCCCCCGAGCCCGGACCGGCCGGCCGCCTCGAAGTACTCCAGCGCGTCCGCGCTTGGCGCATCGGCGCCCTCGTCATCGAGTCCGACCCCGCCTGCGCCACAGCCGAGACCTCGGCCGGCTGGAACACCGCGCTCGTCACCCCCGCCTTCCAAGGGCCCCAGCAGCCCACCCCCAGCCCCCAGGAAGTCCGCCCCTGGACCGACCTCGCCGGTGCCGTCGAGCGCCAGCACGATCTCCGCCTCTTCCCCCACAGCACGGAGCAGCCATGAGCGCCAAGCACACCACCACGGCCCACCGCCGAGACACCGATCTCGTGCGGTTCCACCTCGACCGCGCCGAGGACGTCACCGGAATTTCCGGCACCGGGACCGTGGCGGGAGGCGTGATCTTTCCCGACGGCACCGTAGCCATGCGCTGGAACACGCACATCGCCTCCACCGCCGTCTACGACTCCATCAACGACGTCGTGGAGATTCATGGCCACAACGGCGCCACCGTGGTCACCCTGATCGACACCCGCGAAGCAGGCGCCGCATGAGCATGTCCCGCAAGCACTACCGCGCCTTGGCCGAGATCCTCCGCCACGCACACGAGTGCTATCCCGAGGCCGCGAATGCGCTCGACCGAGTCACCCAGGACGTCGCCGGAATCTGCGCAGAGGACAACCACCACTTCCGCCGCCAGCAGTTCTACGACGCAGCCCGCCCGGAGACATCGTGATCTTCTACTTCGCCGGCACAGAAATCCCCTCCCACAGAACCCTGTGCGCGGCCGAAAGCGTCCCCCACGTCGGCATGTCCTACATGGGGTTGCGGCGCCGGGTGAAGTTCACCAAGCCCTGGTCGATCGCTGAGCACTACTCCCCCGAGCAGTCCGTCTTCCTGGACAGTGGCTGTCACACGCTCAACCGGGCCGGCGTCGAGGTCACCCCCGAGGAGATCCAGGAGATAGCCGACCACTACGACGAGTTCGCCGAACAGAACCTGGACCGCGTCCAGGCGTACACGGAGTTCGACGCACTGCCCATGGGCCGCGACTGGATCGAGGCCCGCCGGCAGCACCTCGACCCCGAAAAGTCCATCGTCGTCTGGCACGAGGAATGGGGCCTCGACGCCCTCAAGCGCATGGCCGACCAATACCCCTACATCGCCGTCGGTCAGGGCACCTGCGGCGACCGGGACATCATCCCCGTACTCCGCAGCCTCTCCCGCCAGATCAAGCTCCACGGGATGGGGTTCTCATCCCCGCCACTCATGCTCTCCGCCGACTGGTACTCCGTCTCCTCCACCACCTGGCTGAGCGCCGCCCAACACGGCGAGACGTTCGTCTGGACCGGCAACGAGATGAAGCGGTACCCCGCCAGATACAAGGGGCAGGCACGCAAGCGCCACCGCACCCTCATCACCGGCGCCGGCTTCGACGCAGACCTCATCGACAACGACGACGCGAGCGAGAACCTCCGGCTGTCCCTGTGGTCGTGGCGCCATCAGATCGACCACATCTCGCAGCGCCATGGCAAGACAGTAACTACAACGCCCCTACCCCCCACACCAGACAACGCGGAAAGCAGTGCCCCCACAGTTACGGCGACGCCCGAGAAGGCCGGGCACGAGGGGGTAACTGAGCCGTCTGCCAAACGAGTGAGGAAACTGCTACCCGGCATCGAGACCGAGGAGTTCCTTCACCGCTACACCGACCCCGACACGGGTGAACGCCGCACCCGCACCGAGCACCGCATCAACGCCGTCGACCCCGGCGTCCGCGTCTGTGACGGGTGCTTCCTGGCCCAAAAGTGCCCCGAGTACCAGCCCGGGGAATCCTGCGCGTACGAGCTGCCCGTCCGCGTCCGCACCAAGGAGCAGTACATCGCGCTCCTTGACAGCATGATCAGCATGCAGGCCATGCGCGTCTTCTCTATGCGCATGTCAGAGGAGGTAGAAGGCGGGTACGCCGACCCAAATCTCTCCCAGGAGATGGATCGCCTCGCGAGATTCGTCAAGCTCAAGTCCGACATCGAAGAGGCCGGATTCACCTTCTCGATGAAGATGCAGAGCAAGGACAACGCGGAGGTCGGCTTGATCAGCCGACTCTTCGGGCCAAAGAGCGACGGGCCCCCCGCGCTGTCCCCCGCCGGAACAGTGTCAGCCGAAGACGCCCTCGGCCAGATGGGCATCATGGACGCCGAGATCGTCGAGTAACCCACGCCAAGGGAGTAACCCCTTCCGCGTACTTCCCGACCGGAACCCGCTCCTACGGCAGCTCCTCGCCCCGCTCACCCAGGCCGTCCCGCAAGATCGCCTCCAAGGCGCCGAACCTCTCGTCGGTCACCTCGATGGACACCCGTCCCAACGCACCGAGGCTTCGGTTCTCCTGCACGTCCACCCGCACTCCCATCGCCGAGCGCCCCGGCACGTGCACCTGTGCGTGGAGCCGCTCCAGCAAGTCGGCCAAGACCGGGTAATGCTCCCTGAAGGCCGCCTTCTCTTCCGCGTCCCTCGCCGCACTCTCCGCCGCGTACGCCTCACGGCGGCGTTGCTCGCGCTCCTGCACCTCGGCCTTCTCGGAGGCGTCTGCCTCGCGAAGGCGCTTCATCACGGCTGCCAGACGCTCCGGCGTGAAGAGGAATCGGACCTTCGCCATCGCCGGGCCGGGCTGCCGGTGATCGGTGATCTCGTACCAGCCACGCTTAACCGCGCCGTTCACCCACGGCGTCGGCGCCTCCTCATCCTGCGCCGGCCACGGGAAGAGCAGGCGCCGGCCGACATGTGAGACCTGCACAAGCCGCCCCTCCGCCAGCAGCATCAAGACGTCCGCCCGCGTCGTAGTGTCGTTGACCCCCAGCTTCTCCGCCGTCTTGCGGATCGCCACACCCACGCTGAGGAGTTCGGGGTCTTTGAGACCCGATTCCAGGGCCGACACCGTCGCGATCACGGCCGCCAGACGAGTCTCCAGTCGGTTGTCCATACGCCTCTCCTTCACAGCGCCTGTCTACCATCCGCCACCGCCAGTACGGGATTTTTCACCTCTTCCGGTGCCGTCTCTTCGGCTTCCTCCGCCTCCTCAGCTTCGGCATCCTCGGCTTCGGCATCGTCGGCAGCTTCGGCCGCCAGTCAGAGTCCGCCAGCAGTACAAGGGAAAAGCCCCCCACAACAAGGACGCCCAAGGTGGCCACCGCCGTCCAGGGGCTGTAGAAGATCAACTCCAGAACCGAGAAGAGGAAAGACACGAGACCTCCAGACATGACGAAGCCCCCGCTCCGGACCGAAGCGGGGGCTGACCGACCTACGGCGTCGGCCTACTCCCTCGGGCACCCCGCATGCGGCTCCAAGCACGCGTGCACGCCCAGGTGCGTGATCCCGCCCTCGACTCGTGCCAGGACCGCGAACGCCGTCGCCAGGGCCGCCAGGACCCCAGTCGGCTTCTGCTGCTGCTTCTGGAACATGAAGGCGTCCGCCCCGGACGCGATCAGCGCCGAGCACTCCTTCGCCAACACGCCGATCTCCAGCTCGCTCGCGTCCCGCAGCTCCCAGATGCGCAGCGGCACCAGCCCAACCAGGGCGTGCCCCACGCGCTCCCAGAACTCGTCGGTCTCCATCCGCTCATTCGGTACGCACGTGACGAACCCGAGCAGCGAAGGCGTTATCCGCGAGTCATCCATCGACTCCTCCTCGAAATGTGTCTGGACATGACAGAAGCCCCCCGGCTCCCGAAGGAGACGAGGGGCTTCGTGGATGAGATGGCGCTTATTCGGCCGGTTCTTTGAGCGTGATCTCTTCCTTTTCCAGCCGGTCGAAGATAGCGCCGATGTGCGCCTGGACGTTGTCGGGCGTGGCCTTGCGCCGCATGTTCAAGTTCTCGTCCGTCGCCGCCCCGCCGAGGATGGTGACCTCCCCGTAGTCCGGATCGGCACGGAACCTGCGGAGCTGGAATCCTGTGCCGCCCTCCCACACGACGGCGATCCCCGGCGCCCGCTTGTCGACGTAGAACCCCATCATCGGAGATTCACCTCCGCCGTGGCCTCTCCAGGTGCCTCGGACGGCTGTCGGGCTGGCTCAGCCACGGCTGTCCTGCCGTACCGTCTCGATGTACCGGTCCTCGATCTGGAACGGCATCTCCCCCGCGATGACCCACAGGGACTCCGGGAGCTGGCTCTGTGCGATGCCTTCGGCCTCGGCCGGGTTCGGCCGGCCATCGACGTCCCACACCGCGAAGACGTCACCGTTCCAGCCACCGATCCGGTTGACCGCGTCCTCGACCTTGGTGGCCACCTTGATCTCGTCGGTGACCACCAGGTCGTCTCCGCCGGCCTCCAGCTTCAACTTCGCCACGACGTAACTCATGTCGTCCTTTCACCCCACCTTGTCTCGACGACTCAGCTTCTCGGCTTCGTCGCCCTCGTGATTATCCCGCAGGACGTTCAGTCCCGGGGCTTGAACCCTGCCTTCGCACACATCGCAGTCGCAGGTGTGCGTCATACAGGGGCAACCCGTGTCATCGCAATATGGCTCGGGCCCGTGCAGATGTGTCGGGTCCGGCTCATCGCAATTCCAGTCCTCGCAGGATCGGTCGCGCCCCCAGGTGGGATACACGATGTGCTCCCGCCTGAATCCGTGGGGTAGAGGGACCTCCGGGCACTCGAACTCCGCCTGCCCCGCCCGCTCCTTGGAGGCAAAAGCGGCCCGACAGCCCGTGCACTGGAACCGGCCCTCGCCCCGCAGCCGAACGGTATGCCTGGCCACCGAACCTCGCTCTCTTGGTATTTTCTAACTGTAATTCATTCACCCCAATGGCCGCTGACAAAACGCCAGCACCCGGGGAAGGTCATTGCCATGTCGACGAATGACCGCTCCCCGGGCGCTGGGCTTACCCCGGACCAGGCCGCGCACCGCGATCAGTGCATGGATCGGTTCTGGGGCGCCTACGGGACCATCCTCAGCCGCATGCGGCTAGATGGTCGTCTTGAGAAGATTCCTCTTCCGCAGGAACTTCCCAGTGCGGGACAATCACCAAGCGATTGTTCTTCTTCCCGGGCTGCTTGACCACTAGCATGTGGTCGACCAGCGGTTCGAGGCACATGCGCTTCTCGTCGTCGTTCATCAGCGGCCACGTATCAGCCAGGCTGCGGAACTCAGCGGGCGACGGCGGCTTCGATACCCGAGCTGAAGCCTTCTTTTTCATTTGATCCCGCATCGCGGTGAGGGGATCGAGTTCTGCGGTGATCTCGGCCTGTTTGATGCGGAAGGCCGTCGGGTGCAGGGCAGCCTCTTCGTCAAGCTGCAAGTCCGTAAGCCTGGAAAGCTTGCGCTCCAGAACCGCGATCTTCGTCTCAAGCTCCTGAAGTGCGGATTTCTTCTTCTCGACTTCCGCCTTCTTCACCGCCGCCTTCGCGACAGCCTCGCGTCCTTTTTCCTCATCCGAGGCTTGCTCTGACAACCAGTCCAACACGCACTTGTCTGCCAGATGCCGACTGATGGTGATCCCGCTACACAGCTTCTCTCGAACTGCCCGGCAACCGTACGTGCCGACATAGGTCTTCGCGCCCTTGGGACCTGTTCTCGACTTGCCTGCCGTCATACGACTCCGGCACAGCTCTCCGGGAGTTGTCACCGGTACGCGCTCGGGATCTTTCGGCCGACCGCAGCGCAGAAACGGGCTGAACGGGTGCTTAACCTTAGAGGAGAAGGCCGCCTCTTCTGCCGGCGTTCCCCGCTTGGCCTTATAGCGTTCCCAGAGTCCCGGCTTGGTGATGCAGGGCTTGTGCTTACCCAGCTCCCAGACGTCGTAGGTGTCGGGACGATTGCTGGTGTACTTGCGCGTCAGTCCACGCCCTGTTGCCGGGATCGTTCGCCTGCGAAGCCACCCTGCGCCGAAACCCGTATCCAGCGCGGCAAACCACTGGGCTTCAGTCATCGGGTTGTTGCGAACAGAGGTGACACCCCGCTTCCGCATCTCGATGACCAGACGACGGGCGGGCTCGTTTCCGTCAGTCCAGCGTTCCATGAATTCCGCGAGGGCATCTGCTCGGAACTTGTCGATCTGATGGAGCCCATTGCACTCGCCGCACTGCTTGGTGACCCGGCGCCTTATCTTCCCGTTCGAGAGAGTCTCTTCGGTCAGGGTGCACTCTGGGCAGATCATGTAGCCCATACGAGGCGCCCCCGTATGAGGCTTACCTTCTTTGCGGCGGCGCGCGTGCGTCCGAATCCAGTGGTCGCCGATGTGGTTGCGCTGAATATGTGCAACGAAGTCGTCGGTGTCGCGCTGAGTGCGTCCCTCCGAAGTGGTGATGTCGGTAGGGTTTTTCGCGGCGATGAGATAGCCGCCGACCTCGTTGAGTTGCTTTTCCCAAGCCTGGTTGAGGGTGATCCCACCTCGACCAAACCGGCTGCGGTCGGCAGTCAGGACGATATTGGCGTCGCCCTGCCGTACGTGGTTGAAGACGGTGGCCATCTTGCGTTTCTCGAAGGTGCCACCGGATTCGCCCCGGTCTTCGATAACGGCGTATACGCCAATGCCCCACTTGTCGCAGAACTCTGTGGTGACCATGAGCTGTTCCGTGAGGCTGAACTGCTCTTCCCGGTCGGTCGAGATCCGCAAGTAGATGATCGCGATGAGGACTTCGAATCCGGGGATTTTCCGAAGCTTTTCGAGGAGCTGCATCAAGCCTCCGTTGGTCAGCCCCCCTCGGTTCCCAGTCTTGCAGGTGGGGGTCCTCTGGAGGGGTATCTCGATACTCGTGTTGACCAACAATCCACGAACATCGTCTTGCGGACGAAGAAGTAGCGGAAGTTCACGCCGATGTCGACGTAGGGGTTCAGCCCCTGCTCGAACGGCAGCTCGATGCCGAGGCCGACGGAGACGCCGCCCGCCTCCAGTGCGCCCTTGTTGGCCGCCTCCATCGCGCCGGGGCCGCCGCCGGTGATCACCGCGAAGTCCGCCTCGGCGAGCGCGCGGCCGATCCGCACCCCGGCCTCGTACTCGCGGGAGCCGACCGGGGTACGGGCGGAGCCGAAGACGCTGACGGCGGGGCCGAGTTCGGCCAGGGTGCCGAAGCCCTCGACGAACTCGGACTGGATCCGCATGACCCGCCAGGGGTCGCCGTGTACCCAGTCGGTCGGTCCGTGGCTGTCCAGCAGCCGCTGGTCGGTGGTGCCGGCCTGGACCTGCCCGCGGCGGCGGACCACGGGGCCGGTGCGCTGTTCGGCCCAGCCGTTGCCGTAGGTGGCGCGCTCGGCCGCCGCGTTGGCCGCGGCGGCCTTTTCCTGGGCCTCGTCCAGGTACTCGCCGGCGTCGCCGGTTTCGGATGCTTCAGTCATACCGGCAGCGTACGCATATCGGGGCGCCACGGCCGGGGGGTCGTCGGGTGCCGCGCGGCGCCCCCGCCCGCGCGTCGCCCCGACGCCTCCGGCGGGACGCGGCAGTCGGGCACGGCGGCGCGGGACGGCGTACGGCGGTACACGTCAGCCAGCCGCGGCCGGCCGGGCGGTACGCGGTCACCCCGTCAGCCAGCGGCGCAGTTTCTCCTCCGCCTCCAGGACGGCCGCGACCGCGACGTTCTCCTCCCGGGTGTGGGCGAGGGTCGGGTCGCCGGGACCGTAGTTCACCGCCGGGATGCCGAGCGCGGAGAAGCGGGCCACGTCGGTCCACGCCTCCTTGGCGGCGGGTGCGGTGCCGATCGCCGCGACGAACGCGGCGGCGGCCGGGTGCGAGAGCCCCGGCAGGGCGCCGGGCGCGCTGTCGGCCAGGACGACCTCGAAGCCGTCGAAGACCCCGCGCACCCGCTCCAGCGCCTCGGCCTCGCTCTGGTCGGGTGAGAAGCGGTAGTTGACGGTCACCGCGCAGCTGTCGGGGATGACGTTGCCGGCGTGGCCGCCCTCGATCAGCACGGCGTTCAGGCCCTCGGGGTAGACCAGGCCGTCGATCTCGACCCGCCGCGGCTCGTACGCGGCCAGCCGGGCCAGGATCGGCGCGGCCTTGTGGATGGCGTTGTCACCCAGCCAGCTGCGGGCGGAGTGCGCGCGGCGCCCGGTGGTGCGCACCTGGACCCGCAAGGTGCCCTGGCAGCCGCCGTCCACCCGGTTGCCGGTGGGCTCCAGCAGTACCGCGAAGTCGCCGGCCAGCCAGTCCGGGTGCCGTTCGACCAGCCGCTTGAGGCCGTTGAACTCGGCGGCGATCTCCTCGGCGTCGTAGAACACGTAGGTCAGGTCCCGGTTCGGCGCCGTCAGCGTCGCGGCCAGCCGCAGCTGCACGGCGACCCCGGCCTTCATGTCGGAGGTGCCACAGCCCCACAGCAGCCCGGCCCCGTCCAGCCGCGACGGCACGTTGTCCGCGACCGGCACGGTGTCGATGTGGCCGGCCAGCACCACCCGTTCCGCCCGTCCCAGCGCGGTCCGGGCCACCACCGCGTCGCCGTCCCGGTCCACCCGCAGTCCCGGCACCGCGCGCAGCGCCTCCTCGATGAGATCCGCCAGCGCCCTCTCGTCCCGGCTGACCGACGGCACGTCGACCAGCCGCGCGGTCAGCCGCGCGGCGTCCATCCCCAAGTCCAGTCCGTTGCCCATGCGCCCGACCCTATGACGGCGCCCGGCCGGCCCGGGTGAGGTGGTGGGCCGCACCGCGTCCGCTTCGGTAGGGTCGGCACATGCCCAGCGCATCCAGCCGGCCCGGGAAGGGCGAGACGTCGCGCGGCCGCGGACTGAGGATCGTGGCCCTGGGGCTGGTGCTGCTGGGCGCGGCGGGCTACGTGGCGTACCACTTCGAGCAGGAGAACGGCCCGCCGGGGGCGGGCTGCACCGTACGGGCGGCCGGCGGCGAGCTGTCGCTGTCGGTGAAGCAGGCGGGGAACGCCGCCACCGTCGCCGCGGTCGCGACCGCGCGGGGGCTGCCCGAGCGCGCGCTGACCATAGCCCTGGCCACCTCGCTGCAGGAGTCCCGGCTGGAGAACCTGGACCACGGCGACCGCGACTCGCTGGGCCTGTTCCAGCAGCGCCCCTCGCAGGGCTGGGGCACCGAGCGGCAGATCCTGGACCCGGTCTACGCCTCCAACGTCTTCTTCGACAGCCTGGTGAAGATCAAGGGCTACACCCGCCTGCCGCTGACCGTCGCCGCCCAGAGGGTGCAGCGCAGCGGCTACCCGCAGGCGTACGCCAAGCACGAGGCCGACGCCACGCTGCTGTCGGCCGCGCTGTCCGGCCACGACGCGGGCGCGCTGAGCTGCACGACCGGCGCGGACACCCCGTACAGCGCGGGCGGCAGGCCCGGCAGTACGGCCGCCGTGGCCGCCCTGCTGACCCGCGAGTTCGGCGCGCAGGTCGCGCCGCACGCGGACGGCGGGCAGCCCCGTACGGTCGCGGTGCCGTCCGCCCCGGCCGGGGGCGCCGCCGAGGGCGACGGCACCCGGCGCGGCTGGGAGCTGGCGCAGTGGGCGGTGGCGCACGCCCACGACCTCAAGGTCGAGCGGGTGGCCTTCGGCGGCATGGACTGGCAGGCGGCGCAGTCGGCCAAGGGCTGGCAGAAGCAGCGGCCGGCGGCGAGCAGGACCGGTGGCGGCGCCCGTACCGGCAGCAGTGCGCCGGTGGGCGGCCGCCCGGACGGGCTGGTGCTGATCACGGTGGCGGGCTGACCCGGCCGCGACCGCCTCCGCCGCCCTTCGCGACATGCCCCGTCCTGCCCCGATTCCCGCGTCCGCCGGCCTGGCGGCTTGCCGCCGTGTCGTGTTCACGCCTGCACCCCGCCCGCGCTGCTCCGGCGGTCTCCGGCCGCCCCGGCCGCCGCGCACAACCGCCGCACAGGCAACACAAACCATCGGAAAGCCCGTCAGTTCCGGTGCCGGTCCGCCGATTCCGGATCCCGATCGTCACCCTGGGTGCCGAAACACGACGCTCCGCGTTCATTGACATGTTCCGCGCAGGACTCGCACGTTGAGCCCCGGTGGATGCCCGCGCACCCACCGTCGCCCGAGCACCGCGTACGGGTCGCCCCCTGCCATCACGCATGGAGTCACACTTGCGCACGTCCGACATACCCAGACCCGTTACCCGGCGGAGGATCGCCGCCCTGCTGGCGGTTTTCAGCGCCACCGCGCCGGCCGCGCTCGGCGTACAGGTCAGGTCGACGACGTCTTCGCCGGCGACCGGTCCCTGACGCCCAACCCGGGCGCGCTGGTGGTCGGCACCGTCACCGACGCCAACACCGGCGCGGGCGCGGGCGCGGGCGGCGCGACCGTCACCGACACCGCGGCCCCGGCCGAGACCGCGACGACGGTGGCCACCCCCGACGACCCGAACCTCGGCGACGGCTTCTACTCGCTGTTCTCCACGGTCCTCGGCAGCCACCCGTTCAGCGCGGCCAGGGCGCACTACAGCCCGCTGTCCAAGACGGTGAAGGTCGGCGCGGACAGCGCGGTGCGCGCCGACTTCAAGCTCAAGGCCGGGCGGTTGACGGTCACCCCGGCATCGGCCAGCGCCTCGGTCGGCTGGGGGAAGTCGGCGGCCAAGAACCTGAAGGTGAAGAACACCGGCGGCGCGCCCGCCGCGCTGAAACTGGGCGAGCAGTCCGGCGGCTTCCGGGTCGAGGCCGCGGGCGCCCCGCTGAAGACGGTCCGGGGGGCCTTCTCCCCGCTGTCCGGCAAGGCCGCCAAGGCGGTGGCCGGGGCAGGAACGGGAGCCCGGCCGGCCGCGGGACCGTCGGACGGCGCCTGGCAGACCGCCCCGGACTTCCCGCTGAGCGTCATGGACAACGCCGTCGGCGCCTACGACGGCAGGATCTACTCGGCCTTCGGCTACGACGGCTCCGTGGACAGCAAGGACCTGTACGCGCTGGACCCGGTCGCCGGCAGCTGGACGAAGCCGGCGGGCGCGTCCGACACCCGCGAGTCCCCGGCCCACGGCTTCATCGACGGCAGGTTCTACGCCGCCGGCGGCCGGGGCCCGACCGGCGACCCCGACCCGAAGCTGGAGATCTACGACCCGGCGGCCGACAGCTGGTCCCCGATCGCCGACCTGCCCTCCACCCAGTGGGCCGCGGCCTATGCCGCGGCCAACGGGCAGCTGCTGGTCTCCGGCGGCGTCAGCTCCGACGCGCTGACCGACCGGGGCTACGCGTACAACCCGCAGTCCGGCACCTGGAGCACGCTGCCGAACGCCAACCTCGCGGCCTACCGCAGCGGCGGCGGGGTCGGCCTGTACAAGGTCGGCGGCGGCGACGCCCCCGGCAGCCCGGTGGCGTCGGTGGAGCTGCTGCCCGGCTACGGCCAAAGCGGCTCGGCCGACGTGACGCGGCTGAGCGAGAGCACCGGGCAGCTGACGCTGGCGGCCGGCGCCTCCGCCCGATCACCGGATTCCTATGATGTGACGCATTGCCCGTTCTTTACCCGAGTGCCCCGCAACCTTCCGGCCCGCCGAGCGGTAGTCAGCGTGTCCGCCCGGCGGACACCCGACGGTTCCCCCCTCCGCACAAGGAGCACCACGCACCATGTCCCTCCCCCTCCCGCGCCGGATCGTCCAGGCCGCACTGCTGCTCGGCGCCGCCGCCGCTCCTCTGATCGGGGCGGGCGCCGCCCACGCCGCCGCCTCGCCCGACCCGGACCTGGGCGGCCTCAGCCACCTGGAGACCGGCCTGAGCAACACCGTCCAGGGCACCTCGCACCAGGCGTCCCTGCTGGCCGGCCAGGCCGGCACCCAGGCGGCGACGACCGTGCTGCCGGCCGCGGACCGGGTCGTCGGCACCACCGCCAGGGCCGCGCTGCCCACCGCGCGGCGGGCCACGGGCGGCGCCGGCGACGCGGCGGGCCGGATCGTCGGCGCGACCGCGGAGTCCGCGGGCAGCGCGGTGCCGGACCTGCTGCCGGCCTCAACGCCGCCCGGCACCGGCGCCCTCCCGCTGGGCGGTCTCCCCGTGAGCGGGCTCCCGCTGGGCTGAGCGGCCCGCGTCAGGAAGGGGAGGGGCCCGGCGGACACGGGTGTCCGCCGGGCCCCTCCCCTTTGCCTCCGTCCTCCCTACGCCGCCGGGCGCGTCGTCCGGTCCGGGGCTCAGCCGGCCAGCCGGTCGACCGCCGCCGCCACCCGCTCGTCCGTGGCGGTCAGGGCGACCCGGACGAACCGCGCGCCGGCCGGGCCGTAGAACTCGCCGGGGGCGACGACGATGCCCCGCTTGGCGAGGTCGCCGACCGTCTCCCAGCACCCCTCGTCGCGGGTGGCCCACAGGTAGAGGCTGGCCTCGCTGTGCTCGATCCGGAAGCCGGCGCCCTCCAGGGCGGCCCGCAGATCGGCGCGGCGGCGGCGGTAGCGCTCCTTCTGCTCCACCGCGTGCGCCCGGTCGTCGAGCGCGGCGGCCATCGCGGCCTGCACCGGCTGCGGCACGATCATGCCGGCGTGCTTGCGTACCCCCAGCAGCTCGCGGACCACCGCCGGATCACCGGCCAGGAACGCGCCGCGGTAGCCCGCGAAGTTGGACCGCTTGGACAGCGAGTGGACCGCGACCAGCCCGTCGTGGCTGTCCCCGCAGACCTCGGGCCGCAGCACCGAGACCGGCTCCGCGCCCTCCCAGCCCAGCTCGATGTAGCACTCGTCGGACACCACCAGGACGCCGTGCCGGCGCGCCCACTCCACGATCCGCCGCAGCTCGCCGACCGCCAGCACCCGCCCGGTGGGATTGGACGGACTGTTCAGCCACAGCACCCTGACCCGCGCCGGATCGAGCTCGGCCACCGGGTCGCCGTACGGGACCGGCTCGGCGCGGGCGATCAGCGCGCCGATCTCGTACGTCGGGTACGCGAGGTCCGGGTAGCCGACCTGGTCGCCCTCGCGCAGGTCCAGCAGCAGCGGCAGCAGCGCGACCAGCTCCTTGGAGCCGATCAGCGGCAGGACCGCCGCCGGGTCCGCGCCGGCCACCCCGTGCCGGTCCCGCAGATAGCGGGCGGCGGACTCGCGCAGCGCGGCCGTGCCGTAGGTCAGCGGGTAGCCGGGGCTGTCGGCGGCGGCAACCAGCGCCCGCCGGATGACGTCGGGCACCGGGTCCACCGGGGTGCCTACCGACAAATCGACCACGCCGTCCGGATGCGCGGCCGCGGCGGCCTTGTACGGCTCCAGGCGGTCCCAGGGGAACACCGGGAGGCGGGCGGAGATGCTCACGTGTTCACTCTCGCTCGTGCCCTGCCGGGCTCGGGGCCCAGGGGAGACACCACGGCCCCGTACAGCTGGTCGCCGTACGGGGCCCGCAGCGTGGTCCCCGGGCGGCGTCAGCCGTTCTGCGGGGGCAGTGCGGCGATGAAGGGGTGGTCGCGCTCGATCAGGCCCAGCTTGGAGGCACCGCCGGGCGAGCCGAGCTCGTCGAAGAACTCCACATTCGACTTGTAGTAGTCCTTCCACTCCTCCGGGGTGTCGTCCTCGTAGAAGATCGCCTCGACCGGGCAGACCGGCTCGCACGCGCCGCAGTCGACGCATTCGTCCGGGTGGATGTACAAGGACCGGGAGCCCTCATAGATGCAGTCGACCGGGCACTCTTCGATGCACGCCTTGTCCTTGACGTCGACACAAGGCTGCGCGATGACGTAGGTCACGCTGTCGTTCCTCCTCGATAGGGCTCATCTCGCGCGGGGAGCGCGGCGTCGTCGATGCCCGCACCTAGTATCTCCGTTCCGGGGCACGATCCGAACAGGAGGGGCACGCATGCCAGGGGATTTCTCGTCCGGAGCTCGGCTCGAAATCCGGATCACCCCCGACGACGTGGGGAAACGGGTATCGGTACGACAGCTGACGGAGATCACCGACGGGCATCCTACGTTCACCGACACGGTGGGTGTTCTCGTATCGTGGGATGCGGAAGTGGTGAGTGTCACTCGCCGGACCGGGGAAACGGTCCGCATCCCGCGGGCGGTGCTGGTAGCGGGCAAGGTGGTGCCGCCGGCCCCGGTGCGCCGGGGTCCGGGCGTACCGGCCGTCACCGCCGAGGAGTTGGAGCGGATCGCGTCCCGGGCCTGGCCGGCCGCCGAGACCTCGGCGCTGGGCGGCTGGACGCTGCGGGCGTCCGGCGGCTTCACCCGGCGGGCCAACTCGGTGCTGGTCGGCGGGGATCCGGGCATGCCGGTGGACCGGGCGCTGGCGGAGGTGGCGCGCTGGTACGGCGATCGGGGGCTGATCCCGTATCTCCAGGTGCCGGACTCCTCGCCGTTGGGGGCGGCGCTGGACGGGCGGGCCTGGATACGGGAAGGGGACACCCTGGTGCGTACCGCGCCGCTGGCCCCCCTCACCTCGCTGCCGGACACCGGGGTGACGCTGTCGCGCACCCCCGGCCCCGACTGGCTCGCCGCGTACCGGCGCACCGGGGAGCGGGCGGACGCGGCGCTCGCGGTGGTCTCGGGCGGGCCCGCGGTGTGGTTCGCGACGACGCCCGGCGGCATCGGGCGGGCCGTGGTGGACGGGCCGTGGGCGCTGTTCGGCGCGGTGGAGGTGGCGCCGTCGCGGCGGCGGCGCGGCCTGGCCACCGCGGTGATGGGCGCGCTGGCCCGGCAGGTGTACGACGAGGGCGCCACCGCCGGATACCTCCAGGTCGAGGCGGACAACGCCGTCGCGCGGGCGTTCTACGACCGGCTCGGCTTCCTGGACCACCACGGCTACCACTACCGGCGGCCGGCGGCATGACGCACCCCTCCGTACGAGACCGGTTCGCGGCGGCGGCCCGCGAGGAGCGGCCGGACCTGGCCGAGCTGTGCCTGCTCATCGGCGCGGAGGCGGACCCGGCGCTGGACGGCCCGGCCTGCGACCTGGTCCAGGTCGAGCTGGACCGGCTGGCCGGGCTGCTGCCGTACGGGCTGAGCACGCCGCGGCAGTGGGCGGACGCGCTGCACCGGGTGCTCGGCGTCGGCCACGGCTTCCGGGGTTCGGCGGCCGACTACCAGAAGCTCTCCTCCTCCCTGCTCCAGGAGGTGCTGCGGCGCCGGCGCGGGCTGCCGATCCTGCTGTCGGTGGTGTGGATCGAGGTCGCCCGGCGGGCCGGCGCGCCCGTCTACGGGGTCGCGCTGCCCGGCCGCTTCGTGGTGGGCCTGGGCGATCCGGCGGGCGCGTTCGTTTTGGTCGACCCGTTCGACGGCGGCCGGGTGCTGTCCGAGCGGGACGCGGAGCTGCTGGTGGCGACCACCACCGGCGCGCCCCTCGCCGCCGCGATGCTGACCCCGGCCGACCCGCTGGACGTGGCGCAGCGCATCCTCAACAACATCCGGGCCTGGGCCGCGCCGCGCCCCGAGCGCCGCCCGGTCGCGCTGTGGACCCTGGACCTGACGCTGCTGCTCCCCCGGCACCCGGCGAAGCTGCGGCTGGAGCGCGCCCAACTACTGGTGAAGATGGGCGACTTCCTGGGCGGGGCGGCGGAGATGGAGGAGTACGCGGAGGTGATCGGCTCCTTCGACCCGGAGACGGCGGAGATCATCCGCCGGCAGGCGCGGGGGGCCCGCGCGATGCTCAACTGACGGGCGGCGGCCGGGTTTTACGCGGGAGGGCCGGGCCGGTGCGGGAGCGGGCGCCCGGCGCGTCCTTGTCACGGTGACGCCGACCGCCGGCCCCCGGCCGGCGGGACACCTACGCCCACGGCGCGGGCGGCCGCGCCGGGACGGCGGTCACGGGTCCGGCGCGGGGGCCGGGGCCGGGCGGCGCGCCGGTCAGCCCGTGATGCGCATCAGGGTGAGGTGGTCGCCGGACAGCGTGAAGGCGAAGTCGGACGGGCCGTTGAAGCCGTTGCCGCCCACCTGGGCGCTCACCGTCGTGGTGGGGCCCGTGGTGCGGACCGCGGTGACCAGCAGCGTCACCTGCTTGCCGATGAACTCCTCGTCGCTCCACGCGCGGATCGCCTCGTGCCCGCGGAAGACCCGGCCCCAGTCGTCCACCGCGCCGTCGTCCGCGAAGGCGTGCACGAAGTCCTCGGTGTTGCCGGCGTCGGCGGCCTCCAGGGCCGCGGCGACGGGGACGGGGAGCGTGACGGGGCTGGTCATGTGCGGCCACCAGGAGGTAGGGCGGGTGTCGGTCGGTTGTCGCCGTTATACCGCCCGGCGCGGGCGCCGCCGCGGTCCGACACGTGCGCGCCGGGTCCGTTCGGCCGAGTCCGGCCCGGCCGGTCCGGCGCGCCCGGCGGTCCGGCCCGACCGGCCGCCGCGCCCGCCGGCTCAGTCGACGCCGCCGCCCGCCCCGTCCGAGCGCCAGCCGGCCCCCCGCACGCTGGGCTCGGTGCCCTCCGGGACCGGCTCCTGCCGCGGCTCGGGCAGGTCGACGCCGCCGCGCACCGCGCCGTAGTGCCGCCCGAGCAGCGCCGCGCCGAAGACCACGAAGCCGACCCCGATCAGCCAGGTCACCACCATCAGCACGGTGCCCACCGGGCCGTAGGTGATCGCGTTGGAGACGATCAGCGGCGAGAAGATCCGGGAGGAGAAGACCCGCAGGCCGCCGAGTCCGGCCATGGTGAACACCGCGCCCGGCAGCGCGGTACGCAGGTCGATGCCGCCGGTGAGCAGGAAGCGCTGGCCCCAGGCGAAGAAGAGGATGCCGAAGAGGACCGTGAGAGTGATCCGGACCGCGCTGCGGAGCAGTCCGGTGCCCATCACGGTGGCGCTCTGCGCCTCGCAGAAGAGATAGCCGGTCAGCACCGCCAGCCACACCGCGCGCCGCCACTCGCTGTGCCAGGGGCTGGCCGGCAGGTCCCAGATCTTGCGGTAGCCGGTCTCCACACTCGCCGAGAACGACAGTCCGAAGAACGCCAGCGAGGCCAGGCTCCAAGCACCGGTGGTACTGAGCACCTTGCCCGGCGCGCCGAAGAGGCTGCGGACCGCGCCCGCCGGCTGCGGGCCGAGCCCCATGCCGTCCACCACCCACTGGGCGAAGCCGGCGCCGTGCTGCCACGGGGTCGCGGCGGCGACCACCACCAGCAGCGGCATCAGCGTCACGAAGCCGAGCGCCGCGAAGCCCATCGAACGGTGCATCAGTTCGATTTCGGCGCCCTGCTTCCACATTCGCCCCATCGCGGACCTGTTCCAGGTCCTCCGCAGATGCGCCATGGCGTCAACCTCCAGCAGCGTCTCCCGCTGTGGATACCCGTCGAAGTCCCCCGCACGCAACTTGGGCCGGCGCGGATCCGGCTATATCCCCATGCCGGCCGCGGGATCCCGGCCCCGCAGGCCCCGTGGGTCCGTCGGCCCGGCCGGGCCCGGCCCCGCAGGCCCGCCGACTCCGTCGGCCCCGGACCCCGGCCCCGCGGCCCCCGCTACCCCCGCGGCTCCCGGCGAACCGGCCACCGGCCACCGGCCACCGCCCCCACGGGCTCCCGGCAGAACCGCGCCCGACCGGAACGCCGCCACTCCCGAACCGGCAGCCCCGCCGGTTCGGCCGGGCCGGGCGCCCGCCGGCGCATACGCTCCTGCCATGAACGACAGCGACTTCGTGCGCCGGATCATCGGCATCCTCACCGAGGCCAAGCAGATGCAGACCCTGCTGGAGGAGGACCCCGACCGCGAGGACATCTCCGGCGACAACGTACGCGCCCTCCTCAACGAGACGATGCCGGTCATCGAACTGCCGGTGGACGCCACCCCGGCCGAGCTGGGCGAGGCGATCAGCCTCCAGCTCAGCCCGGTCATCGAACGCCTCACCGGCGCCTTCTCGCTGATCTTCCTCCAGCTGGCCGACATCCACGACGCCGGCCGTACCGACATCTCCTCCGCCGACGTGCTGCAGGACCTCGCGCTGCGCGCCGACGCGCTGTGGCCGGGCGACGAGGACGACGAGGACGACGCGGACGACGCTTCGTAGCGGCTCACGGCGGCGGAGCCGCGCGGCGCGGGGCCGCAGGCAACGCCCCTACGGGAGCGCGGTGTTGCCCGCCGGAATCCCTTGACCCGCCGGGAAGCACTGATTTACCTTGCTGGCACGCCACGAGTTCCGGTGTTCCAAGCCCTGGCTTGCCGGACAGCAACCCTCACGACGCGGTGGGGTGCTCCAGGTGAAGGCTCGGTGGGACTCTGTTCCGCAAGCGCGATCACCAGTCGGAGAGCCGGCCGGTCCGATCAGGGGAAGGACGGGCATGGCCGCACCCACCGGGTCGCCGTACGCCGCCGCGCCCCGCTCCCCCGGCTCCCCGCTCGATGTCCCGTTCTTCAGCCGGCGGCACATCGACCTGCTGCTGGTCTGCAGTTCGCTCTGTCGGAGTTGACGGCGAGTCTCCCGTCCGGCCGTCCCCGACGGCCGCCCGATCACCGCTGACCTCCCCTCCCGCTACGGTGCCGCGCTTCCCGGTCCGCCCATCGGCCCGGTGGCGCCGTCATGGGCCGGTCGGTGACCGGACTCCCCGCGATGCCCGCTGTGCCGTGTGCCGCGGGCCCGCTTCGACCCGCACTCCTCGCGCCGACCCGAAGGCAGAGACCCATGACTGTGCGTCAGTTCCGCAACCGCAGGCCCGCCCGCGACGGCATCACCGTCGTCTCGCTGGGCACGGCCGCACTCCTGGCCCTGACCGCGTGCACCAGCACCAGATCCGACACCGCCGACGCGGCCGACAACGGCGGCGGTTCCGCCAAGGCGATCACCATCGGCACCACCGACCAGGTCTCCAGCCTCGACCCGGCCGGTTCCTGGGACGCCGGCTCCGGCACCATCGAGGGCGAGGTCTACGCAACCCTGCTGGCGGCGCCCAACGGCTCGTCGGACGTGTCCCCCGACCTCGCGGCGAGCATCAAGCTCAGCGCGCCCAAGGAGTACACGGTGACGCTCAAGCCGGGCCTGAAGTTCGCCAACGGCCACGACCTGACCTCCTCCGACGTGAAGTTCAGCTTCGACCGGCAGCTGAGGATCGCCGACGAGAACGGCCCGTCGTCGCTGCTGTACGACCTGGCGGCCGTGGCGGCGCCGGACCCGGCGACCGTGGTGTTCACCCTCAAGTCCGCCAACGACACGCTGTTCCCGCAGGTGCTGTCCACCTCGGCGGGGCTGATCGCGGACGAGCAGGTCTTCCCCGCCGACAAGGTCCTCGACGACTCGGCGATCATCGCGGGCAAGCCGTGGGAGGGCCCGTACACGATCGACAGCTACCAGAAGAACTCGCTGGTGTCGTTCTCCGCCAACAGCGTCTACCGGGGCTCGTTGGGCAAGCCCAAGAACGCGCAGGTGCGGCTGAAGTACTACACCGACGCCAGCAACCTCAAGCTCGACGTGCAGCAGGGCGGCGTCGACGTCGTCTACCGCACGCTGACGGTGACCGACCTGCAGGACCTGTCCGGCAAGAAGGGCATCACGGTCCACACCGGATCCGGCAACGGCATCCGCTTCATCGTCTTCAACTTCAAGACGCAGCCGTACGGTTCGGCCACCAAGGAGGCCGACCCGGCGAAGGCGCTGGCGGTCCGGCAGGCGGTGGCCGACACCGTTGACCGCGCCCAACTCGCCGACCAGGTCTACAAGAACACCTTCGAGCCGCTGTACTCCTCGGTGCCCGACGGCATCACCGGCGCCACCGACTCCTTCACGTCCCGCTACGGCGACAAGAAGGGCGGCGCCGACCCGGCCGCGGCCAAGCAGAGGCTGAGCGCCGCCGGGGTCACGACGCCGGTGACACTGAACCTCCAGTACAACACCGACCACTACGGCTCGTCCTCGTCCGACGAGTACGCGCTGGTCAAAACGCAGTTGGAGGCGTCCGGCCTGTTCAAGGTGAACCTCCAGTCCACCGAGTGGGCGCAGTACGGCAAGGACCGGGTCGCCGACCTGTACCCGCTGTACCAGCTCGGCTGGTACGCCGACTACCTGGACGCCGACGACTACCTGGCGTCGTTCTACTCGGCCAACAGCTGGGTGAACAACGGCTACCAGGACGCGGCGGTCACCTCGCTCATCCACCAGGAGGAGACCGCGACCGACCCGGCGAAGCGGACCGCGCTCATCGAGCAGGTGCAGGACAAGGTGGCCGCCGCGGTTCCGCTGCTGCCGCTGCTCCAGGGCTCCACCGCGATCGTCACCCGGGCGGACGTGACCGGGGTGCCGGACAAGCTGGACAGCTCGTACCAGTTCCGCTGGGCGGAACTGACCAAGAAGTGACCGGCGGTCGGACGCAGTCCGGCGGGACGCACGGCCGAGTGCCGTGCGTCCCGCCGGGCGTCATACGCGGGAGCGGGTGCGCATCGTGACAGCACTGGTCGACATCGACCCCCAGGACACGGCCGGGCCGGCCGGCCCGGCGGGGCGGCTGCTGGGCAGCGGACTGGTCCGCTACCTGGTGGCGCGCTTCCTGCTGATCTTCCCCACCGTGTTCGTCCTGGTCAGCGTGGTCTTCTTCCTGATGCGGGCGACCGGTGACCCGATCACCACCGCCTTCGGCGACCGGCTGACCCCGGAGCAGCTGCACGCCAAGCTGCACCAGGCCGGCTACGACAAACCGCTGCTCACCCAGTACCTGAGCTATCTGCGGTCGGTGGCCACCGGGAACTTCGGCCGGACCGCCACCGACAACGAGGCGGTCTCCCACGTGCTGCGCACCTACGGCGCGGCGACCCTCGAACTGGCCGGCTACGCGCTGCTGGTGGCGATCGTGGTCGGCGTTCCGCTGGGCATGGTCGCGGCCCGGTACCGCGACCGGGGGCCGGACGCGACGCTGCGGCTGCTGGCGATCCTCGGCTACGCGATGCCGGTCTTCTTCGTGGGCCTGCTGCTGAAGCTGGTCTTCGCGGTGTGGCTGGGCTGGCTGCCGGTGTCCGGCCGGGCCGGCACCGGGGTGCAGCTGGAGTTGCAGAACCAGACCAGCACCACCGGCATCTACCTGGTCGACGCGCTCCGCAGCGGGGACGGCTCGGCCGTCGCCGACGTGCTGCGGCACGCGGTACTGCCCAGCCTGGCGCTCGGACTGCTGGTCGCCGGGGTGCTGCTGCGGCTGGTCAGGACCAACCTCATCGGCACGCTGTCCGCGGACTACGTGGAGGCCGCCCGGTCCCGCGGGGTGCGCACCGGGCGGCTGGTGAGCCGGCACGCGATGCGGCCCGCGCTGATCCCGATCGTCACCGTGCTCGGCCTGCAGATCGCGGGCCTGCTGGGCGGCGCGGTACTGACCGAGACCACCTTCGAGTGGAAGGGCCTCGGCTACGAGTTGGCGCACTATCTGACGGTACGTGACTTCTCCGCGGTGCAGGGGATCGTGGCACTGTTCGCGGTGGTCGTGGCGGTCACCAACTTCCTCGTCGACGTCGTCGCGGCGCTCATCGACCCGCGGGTGAGGTACTGATGGCGCACCGGCAGCTCACCCGCCGCCCGCCCGCCGGCCCGGTCCGGCGCCGGACCGGGCCGGCCCGGCTGCCTGTTCCGGCCCGGGTGCGCGGCAGCGTCGGCCTCCAGCGCGCGATGCTGCTGACCGGGGCCGCGCTGACCGCGCTGTTCCTGCTCACCGCGTTGCTGGCACCGCTGCTCGCCCCCTACGGGTACGCCCAACTCCAGTCCGGCGGAAAGCTGTTCGGCTCGCAGCAGCACCCGGGCCACGGCCACCTGCTGGGCACCACCGTCGCCGGGTACGACGTGCTGTCACGCACCCTGTGGGGTACCCGTACCGCGGTGGGGATCGTGGTGTCCGCGCTGGTCCTCTCGGTGGCCGCCGGGGTGCTGCTCGGCCTGGTCTCCGGCTATCTCGGCGGCTGGCTGGACCGGCTGCTGGTCGGGCTCGCCGACGCGATGTACGCCTTCCCGACGCTGCTGCTGGCGATCATCATGTCGATCGTCATCAGCGGCGGGCAGTCCAGCGTCGTCGGCGGGCTGGGCGCGGGGGCGTGCTCGGTCGCTGTGGTGTTCATCCCGCAGTACTTCCGGGTGGTGCGGTCCGAGGTGGTCCGGGTCAAGGCCGAGCCCTTCGTCGAGGCGGCCCGGGTGATCGGCACCGGCCGCTGGCGGATCATGGTCCGGCACGTACTGCGCAACTCGGTCCGGACGCTGCCGCTGATCCTGACCATCAACGCCTCCGAGGCGATCCTCACGCTGGCCGGGCTCGGCTTCCTCGGCTTCGGCATCGAGCCGAACTCCGCCGCCGAGTGGGGCTACGACCTCAACCGCTCGGTGGCCGACGTCACGTCGGGCTACTGGTGGACCGCGCTGCCGCCGGGCATCGCCATCGTGCTCACCGTCCTCGGCATCACCCTGCTCGGCGAGAGCCTCAACGACCTCGCCGACCCGCGCCTGCGCCGCCGGCGCGGCACGGCCGCCGTGTCCGCTCCCGTCGCCGAGGGCGGCGCGGAGTCCGAGGCACCCGAGGTATCCGAGGCACCCGAGGAAGGGGCCAGCGATGACTGAGCCGACGAGGCCCGCCGACCCGGCGGCCACGGCGACGGCCGGACCGGCACCCGGCCGCGTACCCGGACCCGCGCACGCGCCGGCCGACCGGCCCCCGGCCGGGGCGGACCCGGTGGCCGGGGCGCGTCCGGCACCCGGGGCCGCGTCACCCGGGGCCCGGTCATCCGGGGTGCCCGAGCCGCTGCTGCGGATCGAGGACCTGCACGTGTCGTTCGCCACCGACGCCGGCCGGGCGGCGGCCGTCAGCGGGGTCGATCTGACCGTCGCCGAGGGCGAGGTGCTCGCGCTGGTCGGCGAGAGCGGCAGCGGTAAGACGGTGACCGCGCGGGCCGTGCTCGGGCTGCTGCCGGGCACCGCGACCGCGACCGGGCGGGTGCTGCTGGGCGGCGGCGACGGCGTACCGGCGCAGGACGTGCTCACCGCCTCGCCCGCCCGGCTCAGGGCGCTGCGCGGCTCGCACGCCGCGATGGTGTTCCAGGAGCCGTCCACCGCGCTGAACCCGGTCTTCACCATCGGCTGGCAGCTGGCGGAGGGCCTGCGCGCGCACGGCAGCGGCAGCCGGGCGTCCCGGCGGGCCACCGCGATCGAGATGCTGGACAAGGTCGGCATCCCGGACCCGGCCACCCGGGTGGACCACTACCCGCACCAGCTGTCCGGCGGCCAGAAGCAGCGGGCGGTGATCGCCATGGCGCTGGCGCTGGGCACCCGGCTGATCGTGGCCGACGAGCCGACGACCGCGCTGGACGTGACCGTGCAGGCCGAGATACTCGACCTGCTGCACCGCGTCCGCACCGACTTCGGCACCGCGATCCTGCTGATCACCCACAACATGGGCGTCGTCGCCGACCTCGCGGACCGGGTGGCGGTGATGCGGGCCGGCCGGATCGTCGAACAGGCCCCCGTACGTACCCTGTTCGCCACGCCCGCGCACCCCTACACCCGCGAACTGCTCGCGGCCGTACCGGACTTCGGAGCCGGACCGGCCAGGACGCCGGCGCCGCCGACGGACGCGGAACCCGTCGTCACCGCATCCCGGCTGGTGGTCGACTTCCCCGGCCGGCTCGGCACCCGGCCGTTTCGGGCCGTGGACGGCGTGGACCTGACGATCGGCGCGGGCGAGGTACTGGGCCTGGTGGGCGAGAGCGGGTCCGGCAAGACCACGATCGGCCGGGCGGTGGCAGGGCTGACCGCGATCAGCGGCGGCGCCCTGACCGTCCTCGGCGAACCGCTGCCGGTACGGCGCCGCGCCCGCGGCACCACCGTCAGCAGCCGGGCCGGCCGGATCGGCTTCGTCTTCCAGGACCCGGCGGCCAGCTTCAACCCGCTGCTGACGATCGGGGACTGCGTCGCCGAACCGCTGCTGGTGCACCGCCGCGAACTCGGCCGGCCGGCGATCCGGGCACAGGTCGGCGAACTGCTGGACTCCGTCCACCTGCCGGCCGGGTACGCCGACCGGTACCCGCACGAACTGAGCGGCGGCCAGCGGCAACGGGCCAGCCTGGCCCGTGCGTTGGCGCTGCGGCCGCAACTGCTGATCGCCGACGAGCCCACCTCGGCGCTGGACGTCTCGGTGCAGGCGAAGGTGCTGGAGCTGTTCACCGAGCTCCAGCGGACGCTGGGCTTCGCGGCCCTGTTCATCAGCCACGACCTCGCGGTCGTCGAGCAGGTCGCCGACCGGGTGGCCGTACTGCACCGGGGCCGGCTGGTCGAGACCGGCCCGACCGCCCGGGTGCTGGGCGCGCCGCAGGCCGACTACACCCGGCGGCTGATCGCCTCGCTGCCGGTCCCCGACCCGGTACGGCAGGCCCGCCGCCGCCCGGCACCGGCCGCGCCGTGATCCGCCCGCACCTTCCGTACCCGGCCTGCCGGGCGCGTCCGGCAGGCGGCGGCCGACCGCCCGGCCCGGTCGGCCGCGGTCGGCTCCCCGCCGCGGTGGGCCGGCGGCTCGGTCCCGGCCGGGAAGCGCCGCTCGGAGGTCCGGTCCCCCGCCCGCGCGGGCCGGCGTCGCCCCCGTCCCCCGAGCCGCCGCCCACTCCCCCACCCGACCGGCCGACCGCAGAGCGGAGAAGCACCAGCATGACCGAACGTGCCGAGGACCCCACCGCGTTGGTGGCACACGTCCTCCAGTCCAGCCCGGTGGTCGACGGGCACAACGACCTGCCCACCGCACTGCGTGCCCGCTCCGGCTACAGCGTCGAAGGCCTGGCCGAGGGGCGCCCCGACCTGCACACCGACCTGCCGCGGCTGCGGGCGGGCGGCGTCGGCGCCCAGTTCTGGTCGGTGTACGTCTCCTCCGGCCTGCCGGAACCGGAGGCGGTGGTGGCCACCTTGGAGCAGATCGACGCGGTCTACCGGCTCGTCGCCCGCTACCCGGACGAACTGCGCATCGCGTACACCGCCGACGACGTGGCCGGCGCGGTCGCCGACGGCCGGATCGCCTCACTGCTGGGCGTCGAGGGCGGCCACAGCCTGGCCGGGTCGACCGGGGTGCTGCGGGCCTTCGCCCGGCTCGGCGTCCGCTACGTCACCCTCACCCACAACGACAACACCGCGTGGGCGGACTCGGCCACCGACACCCCCGCGGTCGGCGGCCTCAACGCCACCGGCCGCGCGTTCGTCGCCGAACTCAACCGGCTGGGCGTCCTGGTGGACCTCTCGCACGTCGCCGAGTCCACCCAGCGCGACGCGCTGGCGGCCTCCACCGCCCCGGTGATCTTCAGTCACTCCTCCGCGCGGGCGGTCAACGACCACCCGCGGAACGTCTCCGACGGCGTGCTGGAACTGCTGCCCGCGAACGGCGGCGTCATCCAGCTGACCTTCGTACCGTCCTTCGTCGCGCCGCGGGTCGCCGCGTGGGAGGCCGCCTACGCCGCCGAGCGGGCCCGTCTCGACCTGCCCGCGCCCAAGTGGAGCTGGCCGCGGGCGCCACGCCCGGAGGAGACCGCGGCCGAGGCCGCCGCGGAGTTCACCGCCGCGCTCACCGCGCGGCTGGCCGGCCCGGACGACCCGGAGCTGCGGCGCTGGCTCGCCGGCCATCCCCGCCCGGACGCCACTGTGGCGGACGTCGCCGACCACGTCGAGCACGCCCGCGAGGTGGCGGGCGTCGACCACATCGGACTCGGCGGCGACTACGACGGCGTCGACCGCCAGCCGGCCGGACTCGCCGACGTGTCCGGCTACCCGGCGCTGCTGCGCGAACTGGCCGGCCGCGGTTGGTCCGCCCCCGAGCTAGAGGCACTGACCGGCCGCAACGTCCTGCGCGTCCTACGGGAGGCCGAACACGCGGCGACCGACCCGCTGTGGCCCACGACGGCGCTGCGCTGACCGACCGCGCAAGCCGCTGCGCTGGCCGGCGCCGGGCCCGGTGCCGGACCCTTACCCGCCCGGTGCCAGCCCGGCCCGGTCCTGGCCGGACCAGGCCGGCACCGCCCGGCCCGACCCCGAACCGCCTGCCTAGCGCCGCCCCGCCACGGCCGGTCCCACCGGTCCGGTCCTGGCGGTCCCACCGGTCCGGTCCCACCGCACCCGACCGCCCAACCTCGCAGCGCCGGCCACACCTGGCCCGCCCCGGGTCGGCCCCGCTTCATCCGACCCACCCCGCCGGGTCCCCGTCCTGGCTGGTCACGCCTCGCCGCATCCGGTCCGACCTTGGACCACCCCGCCACGCCTGACCCGGCCCGGGTCGGCCCACCCCGCGCCATCCCGTCCTGGCCGGACCCGCCTCACCGCACCCGGCTACCCCGCGCCACCTGGTCGTGGCTGGTCCCGCACCGCCCGGCCCACCCCGCACCACCCATGGCCGCCCGGCCCGCGGCCAGCGCTTCCGCTCAGCCGCGCTGCCACCAGTGGCGTCCGCGGGCCGGGGTGAGGGCGTGGATGCCCGGCCGGAGCAGGTCGAAGGTGACGACGCTGCCGCCGGGACCGCTGCCGGGGGCGCCGGGGACCTCCGGACCGCCGGGGCCGTCGGCCGAGGGCTCGTCAACGGCGGCGAGCAGCAGGCCGAGGCAGACCAGCTTGACCTGCTCCTCGCCCGTCGGCAGCGCGGCGAAGACGGGCGCGCCGTCGAACCCCGCGGGCACCGGGCCGGCCCAGCGGGCGAGCAGCTCCGGGTCGGGCCGGGTCACCGCGCCCGCGACGAGGGCCTGCGGCCGGTCCGGGACCGCCGAGTCCGGGGCGTCGACGACCTCGTGTCCGAGCGCGTACGCCGGCAGCGGCTCGTCGCCGAGCAGCGCGATGTCGTCGGGCCGGGCGGCGAGCCCGGCGGTGACCTCGTGGGTGGCCCAGCTCCAGCCCTTGCGCTCCGCGTGGATGTGCAGGTCCGTGGTGGGCATCGCGGCGACCCCGAGGTTCCCCAGCGGGCGCCACTTCTTCGCGAAGCCCGGCAGCACCAGCTCGTCCGCGGGCAGCTCCGGCTCGGCCAGCCCCTCCCGCAGGGTGAACTGCCCGATCTCGTAACGGGTGCGGCGCTCGGCGGTCACCAGATACTGCCGCACCACCTCGCGGTCCGCCGCCGACTCGACCAGGTCGTTGTACCAGAACGCGGTCCCGAAACTGCGGTCCGCCCTGGCCGCCTGAAACGGCAGCGTGGCCTTCCCGGCGACCTTCAGCACGGCGCCCTGGACCAGGCCCTCATCCCCAGATTTCTCAGCCACCCCCGGACCCTACTCCCCCGCCCCGCCCCTCCCCGCACCCCTCAGCCACCCGGAGTGCGCCGCCGCACCCCGCCGAGCCGCGGACCCCCGCCGCCCCGCCGACCGACCGGTCCCTGACCCCGCCCGAACCACGTCCCGCCGCCGTGCCCGACGGCACGTGCGGGTCGACCGGGCGGAGAAGCGGTACGTTCTCGGCCTGCCCCGTCCGTTCCCGGGCACGTACCCGACGGCGAGCACGTGGGAGCCGGCGGCGAGGTCGAGGGTGAGGGAGAGGGTGAGGGTGAGGGTGAGGGTGAGCCAAGGACTTCCGTAGGCCGTCTTCTCACCGTGGTTCTTCCACACCGACACGTGTGCGCTCCGCCCCTGGTTGCCTGCTCGGTGCCGGGGGAGGTACCTCGCCGGTCCGTCCTGGATGTTCTGTCCACGGAGGTTGAGTACGGCGTCTTGTCTCGGGAGCGGCGTTGGCTCCCTTCGTGCTGAGGGTGTCGGCGAGCTGGGTCAGTTTCTGTGCGGTGGGACTGTCGGGATCGGCGTGGTGTACGACGGGGAGCTGGCCGTCGGTGCCAGCGAGCAGGAGCCGTTCGTAACACGGCTCCAGCCGGCCCACCTGCGGGTGGTCGATCTGTGAGGTGCCGGCACCCCGGGGGCTGACGTCGTGCCGCGCCCACAGGCGGCGGAAGGCCTCGCTTCCTGTGGAGACTTCGTTCACCAGCTCCACGGCGCGTGGATCACTCTCATTCGAGCCGATGAGGGCGCGTAGGCTGGCGACGACGCGGATGGTCATCTCTCCCCAGTCGGGGTGTGTCAATTTAACGGCTGATCTTGGTTGTTGAGGGTTCAGTTGTTGGCCGGGGTGAGCCGGCCCTCGAAAGCGGTCTGGAAGGCGTTGCGTGGTGCCTTCCAGCGCATGGTCCACTTCTTGCGGCCCTTGCCGGTCGGGTCGAGGGTCATGAGGGTCATGAGGGTCATGTAGACGCATTTCAGGGCGGCGGCCTCGTTGGGGAAGTGCCCGCGGGCCCGGACGGCCTCGCGTATCCGCGCGTTGACGGACTCGATGGCGTTGGTCGGGCAGATGACGGTGCGGATCTCGACGTCGGAGGAGAGGAAGGGCACGGACTCGGCCCAGGCGTTCTCCCGGAGCCTGATGATCGCGGGGTACCTCTTCCCCCAGGTGTCCTGGAACTCTGAGAAGCGTTCGGCTGCCGTGCTCTGGTTCGGTGCGGTGTGGACGGGCTTGAGTGCTTTGACGGTCTTGTCCCGGTTTCGGCGGGCCGCGTAGCGCCAGGTGTTGCCCAGGAGGTGGACGATGCACTTTTGCACGATGGTGCGGAGCCGGACCGTCCCGACCGCGTCGGGCAGGCCCTTGAGTCCGTCGCAGACCAGCATCAGCACGTCGTGCAGGCTGCGGTTCCTCAGTCCGGTGAACACCTGCAGCCAGTACTGCGCGCCCTCGCCGCCGTCGCCGGCCCGGATGCCGGGGATGTCGCGGGCGCCCTCGGCGGTGACGGCCATGACGACGTAGACGGGCCGGTTGGCGACCTTTCCGTCCCTGATCTTGACGTTGACGGCGTCCACGGACAGGACCGGGTAGACGCGGTCCAGCGGCCGGTTCTGCCGTTCGGCCGTGCCGTCCATCACCTGGCCGGTGATGGTGGAGATGGTCTGTTTGGAGTCCTCGGCGCCGTAGACCCCGGCCAGGTGCTCGGAGATCTCCCCGCGGGTGGGGCCCTTCGCGGACAGCGACAGCACCATCTCATCCACACCCGCCAGCCGCCGCTGCCGCTTCCTGACGGTCTGCGGCTCGAAGCTGCCCTCCACGTCCCTCGGCACCTTGACCTCGACCGGCCCGACATCGGTCAGCACGGTCTTCCCCCGGGTGCCGTTGCGGCTGCTGCCGCTGTTCTTCCCCACCGGATCATGCTTGCCGTAGCCGAGGTGACCGGTGATCTCACCCTCCAGCACAGCCTCCAGCACACCCTCCAGCACCCGCTTGGCCAGCTGCTGCAACAGCCCGCCCTCACCGGTCAGCGGCACGCCCTCACTCCGGGCCCGCTCGACCAGCATCGCGATCAACCGCTCGCCCGACGTAGCCACACCGACCAACTCCCCGACGGACTCGTGCTCGATCATCGTCACACTCACCTGGCGCCTCTCCCATGACCAGCAGATCCGCCGTTGATTAGACACTCCCGCCAGTCGCGTCCCCGACCTCTAGGGGCGGTACAGGTCGCCATGAAGCACAGAGTGTGCGCGCCGAGGGTGTCGTCTCCGGCGGCCTTGGCCGCACGGAGGGCCACCGTGTAGTGCTGCTGAGCGGCGGTGTGCGGGCTGGCGTCGTAGCTGATCCAACCGAGCAGGCAGCAGACCTCGGCAGCCAGCGTGTAGAGGCGTTGGGCGGTCCGCTCGGTGTACCGGCCGCTGTCGAGGAGCCGAGTGATCAGCCGCAGATCGGCGCGGGCGGACTCCAGGAAGTCGACCCCACCGGTCTCCTGCTCCATCGCGCGGAGCGACTCCACCCGCTCAGCCATACGGTCGACGGTGCCGGGTGTGACGGTGTCACCCGGCGCGGCCGCAGCGATGGCGGGGGCAGCGGCGGCCCACTGGGCGGCCAGGCCCACGAGCGCGACTCCGCCGATGCCCAGGAAGCCCCTGCGATCCGTCGGTGCACTCCCCGAAACGAGGGTCGGAGTTTTCAGGATGGCTCCCTGGGTCCACGGCAGGCCGAGGGGCGAAGGGTCCCAGGCGGGAAGCCAGCGGGGCCATGGCACCGCGCACCGGACGGACTCGGGGATCTGGAGCAGATGCGCCAGCTCCACCTGGGTGGGCTCGTCGGGGGCATGGTCACCGCGCTCCCATAGGGAAGCGGTGCCGTTCGGTCTCCAGGTGGTGGCCCGTCCGGAAGCCGTCGACGAAGCACGGCGGGTTTTTCACCGGAGCGACCCACGGCACGGACACGGGCACGGCCACCAACGGCGCCCGGACCCCGAGCCCGTCAACCGTCTCCCACAAGAAAGCGATGCCATGGACACAACTGCGGCCACCCGGGTCCCGTCCCGGGAGCGGAATACGACTCGCCATGGAAGTGGAACAGGTGCCCCGGCTGACCGCCGGATCCCGGTGCCGTTCGTCGCGCGGTGGAGCGAGGAGGAGGACGACCGTACGCCGGTGGTGGTAGGCGCGGCGTTGGGGCGCCGCATGGGTGCGGTCGGGGGTGGGGGTGCCGTGGGGTGGGTGCCCGGCGACGTGAGGGTGCCGTGGGGCGGGCACCCACCCCACGGCACCGAATACCCCCTGCGGCCCGCCCCCACGTTCACCTGACCGCCGACAGCACCCACCCAACGGCGCCCCGGACAGGCACCGCCACCACTACCCCGCCACGCCCGCCAAAGTGACCGTCGTGTCCTTGGCGGCGTCGAGGCCCGGCAGCAGGGCGTTGGCGACGTCCTGCGGGGTGACGGCGGTCCTGGTGCCGTCGGCGCGCTTGATGAGGACGCCGTCGAAGGCGCTGCCGTACAGGTTCTGCAGGGCGGTCAGGTCGATGTGCGGCTGGAGGCGGCCCGCGTCGTCCGGGAGCATGGTGAGGATCTTCGGCAGCGAGACGGCCGGGCCGATCTTGATGGAGTGCAGGGCGTCCGCGCGGACCGTGGTGATGTGCGACATCGCGTGCGCGGCGAAGCCGTCGACCGCCCGGTTGAGTTCGGCCTGGGTGACCTTGGGCTGGACGGTGGTGACCGCCAGGTCGATCGGGGTGTTGGCGCCGGTCTGGGCGCGGACCCGGTAGGCGGCGGCGACCTGGTGGGCAGCCGACTCCACGTCGAAGGAGGAGCCGGCCTTGCCGGGGATCGGGACAACCTTGTTGGGCTCGAAGCGGATCATGCCGTCGGTGGCGGTGCTGTTGCGGCCGGCGACCGTCTTGAGGGCGGCCGTCAGCTTGTCCTCGTCGACCAGGATCACCGGGTCGGCGGGGTGGGTGCCGCCGAAGAGGGAGCCGATCACGGTGGCCGGGTTGTAGACGGAGTGCGCGACCTCGCGGACCGTGGCGTCGGAGTCGAAGGACAGGCCGGCGATGGACGGCTTGAGGGTCTGCTCGCGGCCGCCGATGGTGAGGGTCAGCGGCGCGGTCGTGCGTCCGGCGAGCGCCTGGTCGAGGGAGCGGCCGGCCTCGTCGGTGCTCTCGTTGCCGATGTCGACGCCGAGCACGGTGGTTCCCTTGGGCACGTCGGCGTGGTTCATCAGCAGGCCGGCGCCGTACGCCACGACGAGGACGCCGCCTACCAGCCCGACGAGCAGGCCGAGCACCGAGCGCGGTGACCGCCCCTTCTTCTTCGGCCGGGAGGCGGCGGGGGCGGCGGGGGCGGGAGTGGCGGCGGGGTCGGGCGCCGGCGGCCGGGGGCCGGTGAAGGCCGGGCGAGGGGTGCTCGACGCGCTCGACGGCACCCGGGGGATGCCGCTGACCAGGGTGTCGTCGGTGAGCCGCTCCTGAGGCGGCGTCGTCGGCCCGGCGTCGGCGGTCGGCGTGGGCGGGCGCGGCCCGGTCCGGCCGACCGGCGGCACCGGCATGGTTCCGGTGGCCGGACCGGTGGTGGGCCCGGCGGGGCCGCCGGACCCGGCCGGCCCGGCGGGGCCACCGGAGGCCGCGGGGCCACCGGAGGCCGCGGGGCCGCCGGAGCCGGCGGGCGGCTGGTAGCCGGGGAAGGGGCCGTCGGTGGGCGGCCCGGCCGGGTTCGCAGCGCCGTACGGCGAGTGGCCGCCGGGGAAGGACTCGGCGGCGCGGGGCACCCCGGGCGGGAAGTTCTCGGTGCCGGCCGTATGCGGCGCCTGCTCGACGCCGGCCGCGGAGGCGTCCCGCGGGCCCCGGGGGCCGGTCGGGGCGGGCGGCGGGAAGCCGCCGGGGGCCGCGTTCGGGTCCATGGGCGGGAGGGGGCCGGAAACGGTGTCGTAGGCGTCGGCGTAGGAGCCGGCCGGCGGGCGGTCCCGGTAGGGGGCGGCGGGCGGCCCGGCGAAGGCGTCGGCGCCGGAACCCGAGCCGTAGGGCGCGCCCTGCCCCGGGAAACCCGAGCCCGGGACGAGCCCGGGAACGGGACCGGCGCCGGGAACGGGACCCGTCGTCGGGCCGGGGCCGGGGCCGGGGATCGGCGCGGTCGGCTCGGGGGTGCCCGGCAGCGGGGTGGGCGGCGTGGCGACCGGCTTGCGCGGGGCGAACCAGTCGGACGCCTTCTCCGGCGCGGGCTCGGCCTCGGTGGGGCCGCCGGGCGCCGTGCCCGCCGGTTCGTCCGCCGCGCCGGCGGGTGCCGCCGCGCTGTCGTCCACGGTGGTGCGGACCACGACCGGCGGGATCGGCCGCGACCCGGGGATGTTGATCCGGATCCGGGTGGTCAGCGTCGTCTCGGTCCTGGGCTCGTCCGCGGCGGGCTCGGCCGGCGGCTCGGCAGCCGCCGGAGCGGCTCCGGGCGCCGGGGCGCTCGCCGGGGTGGCCCGCTCCTGGGGGTGCAGCGACGGGAACGGACGTGTCCCGTACGGCGGTGTCCCCGACGGGTACGCGGGGCCGCCGCGGCCCTGGGACCCGGCGGACGAACTGTCAGTGTCACGGCTCAATGCAGGCTCTCCCGGTTAGCTACGCCACCCGTACGGCTCTCCGCGGGCGGCTCGCCGGCACGCACCACCTTACCGACCTGCGCGCGGTGGCATCCCTGGTCCGACGGGAACGCTGGGGTTCAGCCAACCACGACCCGGGCCCCGCTCGCCAAGTCAGGCGGTATTCGGGCCCGATGGGGGCAGTTGGGGCACCGTGGCGCAGATCACCGCCACCATCGCCCCGCCGAGCAGGTAGATGTACGGTCCGACACCGGCCGCGAACAGGAAGTCGCCCTCCGGCCGGGAGGTGCTCAGCACCATCACGCACACCACCCACACCGCGGCCGGCACCACCGCGCCGAGCCGGGTGCCGGTGGCGACCACACCGCCGTAGAAGAGCGCCGCGCACCCGGCCAGGCCGAGCAGCAGGCCGCCGGGGAACCAGCCGGCCTGCAGCAGTGCGCCGGCGACGGCGACGAGCGCGCCGAGCGCCCCCAGCAGGACGTACGAGGCGACGCGGGCCGGCCGGGCCATCACGCCGCTCCGCCGGCCGGCGGGTCGAAGAGGTCGTCGGCCCAGCGGCCCCCCGGGGGCGCGGACGGGCCGGAGGGCAGCGCGTCGCCGCGTACCTGGCGGTAGTACTCGGTGGCGAAGTACGGCTGCCCGAGGTCGTTGGACAGGGCGAAGAAGGGTCCGTCGACGGCGATCTGGCTGGCGTGCGCACGCATTCCCGCGGTCTTGCGGTCGGCGTACGCGGTACCGTCGACCGCCACGGTCACCAGTTCGTCGTCCACTACGCCGGGCACGTCCGCGACGGTGGCGACACCGCCGAAGGGGAACTGCTTGCCGGCCTCGGCGAGCCGCCGGAAGCCGGCCTCGACCACCGAGCGCGGGGTGCAGTTCTCGTAGACCCGGGCGACGCGGTGGCCCTGGCCGGCGGCGAGTTCGTAGCCGCGCAGGGCGACCCGGTGGGCCTGGATGTGGTCGGGGTGGCCGTAGCCGCCGTTGCCGTCGTACGTGACCAGGGCCTGCGGGCGGACCTCGAGGATGACCTCGGCGAGGTGGCCGGCCGCCTCGTCCAGGTCGGCCTGCCAGAAGCAGCCCGGCTCCTCGTTCTGCGGCACGCCCATCATGCCGGAGTCGCGGTAGCGGCCGGGGCCGCCCAGGAAGCGGTGGTCGGCGACGCCCAGCTCGGCCATGGCCGCGGCCAGTTCGCCGATCCGGTACTCGCCGAGGGTGTCGTCCCGGTCGGCCGCCAGGTGGGCCAGTTCGGGCGGGATGACCTCGCCCTCCTCGCCCAGCGTGCAGGTGACGAGGGTGACCAGTGCGCCCTCGGCGGCGTACTTGGCCATGGTGGCGCCGTTGTTGATGGTCTCGTCGTCCGGGTGGGCGTGGACGAGCAGCAGCCGCCGGTCGGGGAGCTCGGTCATGACCGAAGCCTACGACCGCCGTCCGGCCCGCCCCGCCCGGCCCGGCCGGACGGAAGGATCAGCGGCCTCAGAACTTGATGCCGCTGATCATATTGGCCACGTTGCTGGTGAAATCGCTGATCGTCGGGGCGATCGAGGACGCCGCCAGGTAGAAGCCGAGAAGAACGCAGGCGATGGCGTGCCCCGCTTTGAGCCCGGACCGGCGGATCAGCAAGATCACGACGACCAGCAGCAGCAGCACCGCCGAAATCGAAAGTGCCACAGCGGCCACCTCCAGGTACGCAGGGTCATGTCAGTTGCCACTCGCTTCTTACCCACCCACGGCTACGGATCATAACTTTCCGTGCCACCGCATAAGTCGGTGCACGGAAGCACGCGGGGGCGCATGACGGTTTCCAGCCACCCCCGGGGCGCCGCCGGGAGCCGAGGGAGTGTGCTCCGGCGCTGGTCAGGAGCGCGGGGCGGGTCGCGGTGCAAAAACGGAGGCGGTTGTCGGAGGCAGCATCTAGTGTCCTGGCTATGACGTACCTCTCATTCCCGCGGCACAGCGCCAGGACGCAGCGGTTCTCCCTCGGGGTGCCGCGGTCCTTCGCGGTCGCGCCGGACGGGGAGCGGGTGGCGTTCCTGCGGACGCGGTCGGGGACGGACCGGACGCAGGCACTGTGGGTGCTGGACGTGCCCGTGGGCGGCCCGGCGGCGGAGCGGGCGGTGGGGGATCCGGCGCGGCTGCTGGGGGGCGGTGCGGAGCTGCTGTCGGCGGCGGAGCGGGCGCTGCGGGAGCGGGCCAGGGAGCACTCGGCGGGTGTGGTCGGGTTCGCGGTGGACGCGGATGTCGCGACGGCCGCCTTCGCGCTGTCCGGGCGGCTGTTCGTCGCCGGCCTGCGGCCGGGGGCCGAGGGAGCGCGTGAAGTGGCCGTGCCGGGCCCGGTGATGGACCCCCGGCCGTCCCCGGACGGGCGCTGGGTGGCGTACGCGGCGGGCGGCGCGCTGCGGGTGGTGGAGACCGGCGGCAAGGGCGACCGGGTGGTGGTGGAGCCCGACGGCGGACAGGTGACGTGGGGGCTGGCGGAGTTCCTCGCGGCCGAGGAGATGGGGCGCACCCGCGGCTTCTGGTGGGCGCCGGACTCCTCGGCGCTGCTGGCCGCCCGGGTGGACGAGTCGCCGGTGGAGCGGTGGTGGATCGCCGAGCCCGCGTACCCGGACCGGGCGCCGGCCCCGGTGGCGTACCCGGCGGCGGGCACCGCCAACGCGGACGTCTCACTGGCCCTGTTCGGACTGGACGGCTCGCGGCGCGACGTGGCCTGGGACCGGGAGCGGTATCCGTATCTGGCGTCGGTGCGGTGGTCGGCGGGCCGCCCGCCGCTGCTGGTGGTGCAGCGCCGGGACCAGCGCGAGCAGCTGCTGCTCACCGTGGACCCGGCGACGGGGGCGACCGGCACCGTGTTGGCGGAGGAGGACCGAGATTGGCTGGAACTTTTTCCTGGATCGCCGGCCTGGGGCCCCTCGGGTGAGCTGGTCAGAATTGCGGACGAAGAGGGCGCAAGAGTCCTCAAGGTGGGCGAAAGGACGCTGACCGGCGGGGATCTGCACCTGCGGGCCCTGCTGGGCGTCGGCGGCGCGGCGCCGGAACGGTCCGGGCCGGCCGCCGGCGACGGTGACGGGGCCGGCGACGGGACCGGTGGGTCGGGCGCGACCGCCGGAGCCAGCGGGGATGGCAGGACAGCAGGAAAACAAGAGGGAGAAGAGAGAGAAGAGGCCGGCGGGCCGGACGTGCTGGTCGCCGCCTCCGCGGGCGAGCAGGCCGCCGACCCGGAGATCGGCGAGGTGCACGTCTACCGGGTGAGCGCCTCGGGGGCGGTCCGGATCACCGAGCGGCCCGGGGTTCACACGGCGGTGCGCGCCGGGGGGCTGACCGTGCTGTCCTCCGCCGCCCCGGACCGGCCGGGCCGCACCACCGTGGTGCTGCGCGACGGCGTCCCGGTCGCGGAGATCGCCTCGTACGCCGAGGCGCCGCGGTTGGACTGCCGGCCCCGGCTGCTGCTGGCGGGCGAGCGCCGGATCCCGACCGCGGTACTGCTGCCCACCGGTTACACGGCGGCCGACGGCCCGCTGCCGGTGCTGATGGACCCGTACGGCGGCCCGCACGGCCAGCGGGTCCTCGCGGCGCACAACGCGCTGGCGGAGTCCCAGTGGTTCGCCGACCAGGGCTTCGCGGTGGTGGTGGCGGACGGCCGCGGCACCCCGGGCCGCTCCCCCGGCTGGGAGAAGTCGGTCGCCGGCGACCTCGCCGAAGTGTCGGTGGCCGACCAGGTCGCCGCGCTGCACGCGCTGGCCGGCCCGTACCCGCTGGACCTGGGCCGGGTGGCCGTCCGCGGCTGGTCGTACGGCGGCTACCTGGCCGCGCTGGCGGTGCTGCGCCGCCCGGACGTCTTCCACGCGGCGGTGGTGGGCGCGCCGGTCACCGACCTGCGGCTGTACGACACCCACTACACCGAGCGCTACCTCGGCCACCCGGACGAGCGGCCCGAGGTCTACGCCCGCAACTCGGTGGTCACCGAGGACGGCGGTCTGCGCGACGCCGCGGAGCCGGCCCGCCCGATGATGGTGGTGCACGGTCTGGCCGACGACAACGTCCTGGTGGCACACAGCCTGCGGCTGTCCGCCGCGCTGCTGGCCGCGGGCCGGCCGCACACGGTGCTGCCGCTGTCCGGTGTGACGCACATGGCCTCGCAGGAGCAGGTGGCGGAGAACCTGCTGCTGCTCCAGGTGGACTTCCTCAAGCGGTCGCTGCCCGTCCGCTGACCGGACGCCCCGGCCCCGCTTTCCGGCCCCGCTTTCCGGCATCGGTTTCCGGCATCGGTTTCCGGCATCGGTTTCCGGCATCGGTTTCCGGCATCGGTTTCCGGCATCGGTTTCCGGCGGCAGCTGGGGCGGCAACATGGATCGGACCGCCGATCGCCGTCCGGCGGGCGGCGTCCCCCGCACGACTCCCCCGGCACCGCCCGCGTCCCCCGCGGACCGCTCCGCTGATCCCCCCGCGGGCCGGTGCGGGGCTTCGCCGCGGGCCCGCCCGCCGGCTTTCCCCCCGGCGTCGTGAAACGTCCGACGCCTCCCACCCGTACCTGTGGTTGCACGGCGGTATCGATGGTTGGGGCATGCATGGAACGGCCGACCGGGGCAGCATGGCGCGCCCCGGTCGGCCTACGGCACCCGCACGGCCGTACGTTGTTCAGACTGCTACGTCCGTATATCGGAGTTGCGACGGCTAAGTTGCTTGCATGTTAACGCGCTTCGTACCGACATATCCGAATTGCCCGATGTTTTCGCGCGCTGTCAAGCACGTACGGAGGACGATCTGCAAAATCTTCGCTCAAGATGCCAAACAACAGGCTTTCTTCCCACCTCCCCCCCTTGACTGAACGTTGATTCCATTGCGAAAGTCCGCTCAACCCGCGTCGCGCAACCCGCGTCGCATCGCACGCTCTCGGTCCCGGGGGATGTAACCAATGACGAGTCCAAGCCAGGCTGCCACGGACGGCGACAGCCTCACCCTCGAACCGGAGGGCACGTCCGGCACCCCGGGCGGTAAGGGCATCCCCGAGCTCGCCGGCCGTACCCCGCAGCAGCTCGCCTGGATCCGCTTCAAGCGGGACAAGACAGGCATCGCCTGTGCGATCATCGTTTTCTGCTTCATCGTCGTCGCGGTGCTCGCGCCGCTGATAGCCAAGCTCTACGGCAAGAACCCGTACGACCTCTACGGCCAGGACAACGGCCTGCTCAACAGCTACGGCCTGCCGCTCAAGCCCAACGGCGGCGTCGACGGCGACTTCTGGTTCGGCCTGGAACCGCGCCTGGGCCGCGACGTCTTCACCCTGCTGCTCTTCGGCATCCGCAACTCCCTGGGGATCGCCGCCGCGGTCACCGTGCTCTCGGTGCTGGTCGGCGTCCTGTTCGGGCTGACCCAGGGCTACCTCGGCGGTAAGACGGACTTCTTCATGGGCCGGTTCTCCGACTTCATGCTGTCCTTCCCGAGCCAGCTGTTCTTCATCGCCTTCTCCCCGGTCGCCATCGCGCTGTTCGTCAGCGTGGGCGACCAGGAACCCTGGTGGGTCAGGCCGCTGGTGCTGGTCGGCGTGCAGTTCCTGCTCGGCTGGATGAGCATCGGCCGACTGATCCGCGCCCAGGTGCTCAGCCTGCGCGAACGCGAGTTCGTCGAGGCCGCCCGGATCAGCGGCGCCTCCTCGTGGCGGATCATCAGCAAGGAGCTGCTGCCCAACCTGTGGAGCACCATCCTGGTGCAGACCACCCTGATGCTTCCGGTCTTCGTGACCTCGGAGGCCGGTCTGTCGTTCCTCGGCGTCGGCATGCTCCCGCCGACCCCCGACTGGGGCCTGATGTTCCAGACGGGCGCCACGTACTACCAGAGCGACATCACCTTCATGTTCTTCCCCGGCATCGCGATGGTGCTCTTCGTCGTCGCCTTCAACCTGCTCGGGGACTCGGTCCGGGACGCTCTCGACCCCAAGACCCTGCGCTAACGCGCCAGCACGTTCCAAGTTGTCCAGGTCGTCGTACCGGTACCTGACCACGGAGTATCCGGACGCCGGCATCGGTGGCAGTTCAGTCCAGTGACAGGCAGGATTTCATGAGATACAGCAAGGCTCGCGTAACGGCCGCCATTATGGCCGTCGGGGCGCTGTCGCTGACCGCTGCGTGCAGCAGTGGCGGTGGCGGCGGCACGAGCAGCACAGGGGGCAACTCCGCCAGTGCCTCGTCCACCCCGCCGCCGGTCCCGAACTACGGTCTCGGCACCGCGACTGACTCCAAGGGTCCGGCCCCGGCGGTTCCGGGCGCGACGAAGGGCGGCACGGTCAACGACCTGGACCAGGCCGGCTTCGACTACCTTGACCCCGCTCAGCAGTACGTGAGCGACCAGCTGTCGGTCTCCGCGCTGTACGCCCGTACCCTGACCGGCTACAAGATCGACCCGACCACCGGCAAGACGATCCTGGTCGGCGACCTCGCCACCGACACCGGCAAGATGTCCGACGCCGGCAAGACCTGGACGTACACGCTCAAGGACGGGGTGAAGTTCCAGGACGGCACGCCGATCACCTCGGCGGACATCAAGTACTCGATCGAGCGGCTCTACGCCGACTTCGAGACGCAGGGTCCGCAGTACATCCAGCAGTGGCTGTACGGCCCGGACTACCGCAAGCTGTACACCGGCCCGTACAGCGGCAAGGAGATCCCGGACACCCTGCTGGCCACCCCGGACCCCAAGACCATCGTCTTCCACTTCAAGGACCCCCACGCGGACGCCCCGTACGCGATGGCGATGCCGGTGACGTCCCCGGTGGAGAAGTCCAAGGACGACAAGGGTGCGTACAACAACCACCCGGTCTCCACCGGCCCGTACCAGATCAGCTCGTACAAGCCGGGCAAGTCGCTGGTCTTCGAGCGCAACCCCAACTGGGACCCGGCCACCGACCCGATCCGCAACGCGTACCCGGACAAGTGGAACTTCGAGCTCGGCATAGCCCAGCCCAGCCTGTCCCAGCGGCTGATCGCCGGCGCCGGTGACGACAAGAACGGGATCGACCTGTCCGGTGTCGCCGACCCGTCGGTGATGCAGAAGCTGGTCACCGACCCGTCCTTCAAGTCCCGGACGGTCAACGAGTACCAGCCCTACGTCGAGACCCTCGACATCAACACCAAGCGCGTCACCGACCCGAAGGTCCGCCAGGCGATCGCCTACGCGTTCCCGATGTCGCAGGTGCAGCAGGCGGCCGGCGGCGCGGCCCAGGGCGACCTCGGCACCACGCTGCTCAGCCCGACCATCGGCGGCTGGAAGCAGTTCGACCCGTTCGGCAAGCTCGCCAAGCCCACCGGTGACCCGGACAAGGCCAAGCAGCTGCTCGCCGAGGCCGGTCAGCCGCACCCGAAGCTGGTCTTCGCCTACGCCAACACGGCCAAGTGGCAGACCATCTCGCTGACCATCGCCAACGCGCTGCAGAAGGCGGGCTTCGAGGTCGTCCGCAAGGCGATCGACCCGACCTCGTACTACACGGTGGTCGGCAAGGTGAACAACCAGTACGACATCTACCGCACCGGCTGGGGCGCCGACTGGCCGAACGCCTCCACCGTGGTCCCGCCGACCATGGACGGCCGCAACCTGATCGACGGAACGAACAACTACTCGTTCCTGAACGACCCGCACATCAACTCCGAGATCGACCGGATCAAGGCCGAGACGGACATCACCAAGCAGACCGCCGACTGGGAGGCCCTGTCGGAGTACTCGCTGAAGACCGACACCGCCCAGGTGCCGTTCCTCTTCGACAAGTTCTTCAACATCTACGGTTCGGGTCTGGGTGGCGTCACCTACAACTCGGTGGTCGGCACCATCAACGCCAGCACCATCTACGTCAAGCAGTAGTCCGACCTCACAGCGGCCGGCCCCGGTGCAACCCGCCGGGGCCGGCCGCCCGGACCTGACCGCGCGGCCGCCGCCCGCGCCCCCACGGAAGAGCCTCACCGATGCTCCGTTTCCTCACACGCCGCGTTCTGGGCGCGATCGTGATCCTGGTGGCCATCAGCGCCGTCACTTACTTCCTCTTCTTCGTGCTGCCCGCCGACCCCGCCCAGCTGGCCTGCGGCAAGAACTGCGCCAACCCCGACGTGGTGCACGCCATCCGGATCCGGATGGGCCTGGACCAGCCGGTCTACGCGCAGTACTGGCACTACATGGCGGGCATCTTCACCGGGCGCACCATGCCGGACGGACAGAACTGCCCGGCCCCCTGCTTCGGCTACTCCTTCGCCGACAGCCAGATGATCTGGCCCGAGCTCGCCGACCGCTACCCGACCACGCTGTCGCTGGCCATCGGCGGCTCCGCCGCGTTCCTCGTCATCGGGGTGGGCCTCGGCATGCTGTCGGCCTGGCAGCAGGGCAAGACCTTCGACCGGGTGGCCAGCTCGATCTCGCTGGTCGGCAACTCGGTGCAGATCTACTTCATCGGCCCACTGGCGATCGCGCTGTTCGTGAACAACCTGGGCTGGCTGTCGGGCGGGGCCGATCCGAGCTGGACCTCCGATCCAGGGGCGTCCTTCAACGGCCTGGTGCTGCCCTGCCTGGTGATGTCGGTCATCTTCTGGTCCAACTACAGCCGGCAGACCAGGTCGCTCATGGTGGAGCAGCTGTCCGAGGACCACATCAGGACCGCCCGCGCCAAGGGAATGGGGTCGAAGTACGTCTTCTACCGCTATGCGCTGCGCGGCGCCGCCGCCTCCATCATCACCATCTTCGGCATCGACCTCGGCGGTGTGTTCGGCGGTGCGATCATCACCGAGGCCACCTTCAACCTGCACGGCCTCGGTACCCTCGCGGTCGAGTCGGTGAACAAGGAGGACCTGCCGATGGAGATGGCCGTCATGCTGTTCAGCGCCACCGCGATCGTGATCTTCAACATCGTCGTCGACGCCGCCTACGCCCTCATCGACCCGCGGATCCGGCTCGCGTGACCGCGGCAGCCACCCCTCGCCGCGACCAGCGCACCACCCGGTAGGAGAACCCGCCGTGACCATCCTGACGAAGCCCGAGGCCGAGCCCGCACCTCAGGGCACCGAGCACTTCCTCTCCGTGCGCGACCTGTACGTCCGGTTCGCCACCGAGGACGGCACCGTGAAGGCCGTAGACGGGCTCTCCTTCGACCTCGACCGGGGCAGAACCCTCGGCATCGTGGGCGAGTCCGGTTCCGGCAAGTCGGTGACCAACCTGGCCATCCTCGGCCTGCACAACCCGCGCAACACCACGATCAGCGGCGACATCATCCTGGACGGCCAGGAGCTGACCGGGGCCTCGCCGCGCACGCTGGAGAAGCTGCGCGGCAAGAAGATGTCCATGGTCTTCCAGGACTCGCTGACCGCCCTGTCGCCGTACTACACGGTGGGCCGGCAGATCGCCGAGCCCTACATCAAGCACATGGGCGCGTCCAAGAAGGAGGCGCGGGCACGGGCGGTGGAGATGCTGGCCCGGGTCGGCATCCCGCAGCCGCAGACCCGGGTGGACGACTACCCGCACCAGTTCTCCGGCGGTATGCGGCAGCGCGCGATGATCGCCATGGCGCTGGTCTGCGACCCCGACCTGGTGATCGCCGACGAGCCGACCACCGCGCTGGACGTGACGGTGCAGGCCCAGATCCTGGATTTGCTCAAGGACCTCCAGCAGGAGACCGGCACCGCGATCATCCTGATCACCCACGACCTGGGCGTGATCGCCAACACCGCGGACGACGTGGTGGTGATGTACGCGGGCCGGGCGGTGGAGCGCGGCACCGTACGGGACATCCTCAAGAACCCCGAGCACCCTTACGCCTGGGGCCTGCTCGGTTCGATCCCGCGGCTGTCGGCGTCGGTGGACGTGCCGCTGATGCCGATCCCCGGGTCGCCGCCCAGCCTGCTCAACCCGCCGTCCGGCTGCCCGTTCCACACCCGGTGCGGCTTCACCGACCAGGTGCCCGGCGACCGCTGCACCACCGAGCGGCCGGTGCTGCCGGCCGGCCGGGGGGCGGCGTGCCACCTCACGGCCGAGCAGAAGCACGACATCTTCAATGAGCAGATCCAGCCGCGGCTGCGCTGACCAGGAGTCGAGGGAACAACGATGAGTGAACAGACCCTGGACACGGTCCCCGCGCCGCGTCCCGACGCGGCCGAGCCGCTGCTGAAGGTCAGCGGCCTGCAGAAGCACTTCCCGATCAACGGCGGATTCCTGGTCAAACGGCGGGTCGGCGCGGTGCGGGCGGTCGACGGCGTGGACTTCGAGATCAACGCCGGCGAGGCACTGGGCATGGTCGGCGAGTCCGGCTGCGGCAAGTCCACCACCGGCCGGCTGGTGACCCGGCTGCTGGAACCGACGGCCGGCCGGATCAGCTACGCCGGGCAGGACATCACCCACCTCAGCCGCAAGGGGCTGGCGCCGATCAGGTCCGAGATCCAGATGATCTTCCAGGACCCGTACGCGTCGCTGAACCCGCGGCAGACCGTCGGGTCGATCATCACCTCGCCGATGGAGATCAACAACGTCAACCCGGCCGGCGGCCGGGAGAAGCGGGTCCGCGAGCTGCTGGAGATCGTGGGCCTCAACCCGGAGCACTACAACCGCTTCCCGCACGAGTTCTCCGGCGGCCAGCGGCAGCGCATCGGGGTGGCGCGGGCGCTGGCGCTCAGCCCGAAGCTGATCGTGGCCGACGAGCCGGTCTCCGCGCTCGACGTCTCCATCCAGGCGCAGGTCGTCAACCTGCTGCAGAACGTGCAGCGGGAGCTCGGCATCGCGTTCCTGTTCATCGCGCACGACCTGGCGATCGTGCGGCACTTCTCGCAGCGCATCGCGGTCATGTACCTGGGCAAGATCGTGGAGGTCGGCGACCGGGACTCGATCTACAGCCGGCCCCGGCACCCGTACACCCACGCCCTGCTGTCCGCGGCCCCCGAGGCCGACCCGGACGACGACGGGCGCGAGCGGATCCGGCTGGCCGGCGACGTGCCGTCGCCGATCAACCCGCCGTCCGGCTGCCGCTTCCGCACCCGGTGCTGGAAGGCGCAGGACAAGTGCGCGACGGAGGAGCCGCCGCTGGTGCGGATCGGCGGGAACGCGGAGGGCCACCTGACGGCCTGCCACTTCCCGGAGGAGCCGACGGTCACGGCGCGGGAAGAGGACATCGTCCTCGACCCGGCGCTCACCGCGGCCGAGGACGCGGCTGACGGGACCCCTTGACCCCTCGGTCCGGCTCCGACCGGAAACGGCCCGTCCCCGGGACACCCTGGCACCACCCCCGGGCACGGGCCGTCCCGCGTCCGGCCACAGGCCCGCCCGGCGGCCCGGACCCCGCACCGCGTCCGGCCCCCCGGCCCCCCGGCCCCCGGCCCCCCGGATCAGCCCGCCCGGCCGGCCCTCCGGACCGGGTCACTGCGGGACGACGGGCTTCTCCTCGGCGAAATGGCACGCGGACGGGTGCTCCGCGGGGCCCCCGGTGCCCCGGAAGACCTCAGGGACGGCCAGCATCGGCTCCTCCGTCGCGCACCGCTCCTGCGCCTTCCAGCAGCGGGTGCGGAAGTGGCAGCCGGACGGCGGGTCGGCCGGCGAGGGCACGTCACCGGTCAGGATGATCCGCTGCCGGTCCTCGCGGGCCCGCGGGTCCGGCACCGGGACGGCCGACAGCAGGGCCTGGGTGTACGGGTGGGTGGCGTGCTCGTAGATTGCCTCGTCGCCGCCGATCTCCACGATCTTGCCGAGGTACATCACCGCGACCCGGTCCGAGATGTGCCGGACGATCGACAGGTCGTGCGCGATGAACATGTACGACAGGCCGAACTCGTCCTGGAGCCGCTCCATCAGGTTGATCACCTGGGCCTGCACCGAGACGTCCAGCGCGGAGACCGGCTCGTCGGCGACGATCACCTCGGGCCGCAGCGCGAGGCCGCGGGCGATGCCGATGCGCTGGCGCTGACCGCCGGAGAACTGGTGCGGATAGCGGTTGATGTACTCCGGGTTGAGGCCCACCACGTCCAGCAGCTCCCGTACCCGCCGCCGGCGGTCCCCCCGGGGTGCGACCTCCGGGTGGATGTCGAAGGGCTCGCCGATGATGTCGCCGACCGTCATCCGCGGGTTGAGCGAGGTGTACGGGTCCTGGAAGACCATCTGGATGTTGCGGCGGACCGCCTTCAGCGCCCGGCCGCCCAGCTTGGTGATGTCCTCGCCCTTGTACAGCACCTCACCGGCGGTCGGCTGTTCCAGGTTCATCAGCAGCCTGGCCACGGTGGACTTGCCGCAGCCGGACTCGCCGACGATGCCGAGCGTCTCGCCGGCGAACAGGTCGAAGGTCACCCCGTCGACCGCCTTGACCGCCCCGACCTGCTTCTTGAAGACGATGCCCCGGGTCAGCGGGAAGTGCTTGACCAGGCCGCGGATCCTGAGGATCGGCTCCCGGCCGGGGGCGGAGCCGGTGCCGGCCGGCTCAGGGCCGGTCGGCTGCGGCACTGTCGTCACCGAGGGTCTCCTTCCAGAAGTGGCAGGCGCTCGCCCGCCGCTCGTTCACCCGGTACAGCGGCGGGACGTCGGTTCGGCACACCTCCCGGGCGAGCGGGCAGCGCGGGTGGAAGGCGCAGCCGGGCGGGATGTGCAGCAGGTTCGGCGGCAGGCCCTTGATCGCGTACAGCTCCCGGCCCTTGCGGTCCAGCCGCGGGATCGACCGCAGCAGGCCCTTGGTGTACGGGTGGGCCGGCGCCCGGTAGACGTCGTGCACGGGGGAGGTCTCCACGATCCGTCCGGCGTACATCACCGCGATCTTGTCGGCCACGTCGGCGACCACCCCGAGGTCGTGGGTGATCAGGATCAGGCCCATGGTGAACTCGCGCTGCAACTCCGCCAGCAGGTCCATCACCTGCGCCTGCACGGTCACGTCCAGCGCCGTGGTCGGTTCGTCGGCGATGATCAGCTCGGGTTCCAGCGCCATCGCCATGGCGATCATGACGCGCTGCCGCATCCCGCCGGAGAACTGGTGCGGGTACTGCCTGACCCGCTCCCGGGCGGCCGGGATGCGCACCCGGTCCATCAGCTCGATCGCCTTCGCCCGGGAGTCCCTGCGGGACATGCCGCGGTGCACCCGGAACATCTCGCCGAGCTGCTCGCCGACCGACAGCACCGGGTTGAGCGCGGACAGCGCGTCCTGGAAGACCATCGCCATCCGGGCGCCGCGGATCCGGCGGCGCTGCTCGGTGCCGAGGGTGAGCAGGTCCTGGCCCTGGAAGAGCACCTGGCCGCCGGTGACGAAGCCCGGCGGGGAGTCCAGGATGCCCATGACCGCCTGGGCGGTGACCGACTTGCCGGACCCGGACTCGCCGAGCACCGCCAGGGTCTGCCCGGCGTCCACCGAGTAGGCGACGCCGTTGACCGCCTTGGCGACTCCTTCCCTGGTGCGGAACTCCACGTGCAGGTCCCGTACGTCGAGCAGCGGGCCGCCCCGGGCCGCGGCGGGCTCGGGGGTCGTCTCCAGGCTCGTGGCCATCGCGGGCTCCTCAGCGCAGCTTGGGGTCGAGGGCGTCGCGGACCGCGTCGCCGAGCATGATGAACGCCAGGACGGTGACGCTCAGCGCGCCCGCGGGCCACAGCAGCATGTGCGGGGCGTTGCGGATCTGGCTGGAGGCGTCGGAGATGTCGATGCCCCAGGACACGGTGGGCGGCCGCAGGCCCACCCCGAGGTAGGACAAGGTCGCCTCCAGGGAGATGTACGTGCCGAGCGCGATGGTGCCGACGACGATGACCGGGGCGACGGCGTTGGGTGTGATGTGCCGCAGCAGCAGCCGGGAGTTCCCGGCGCCCAGTGCCCTGGCGGCCTGCACGTAGTCGTTCTGCCGGGCGGTGATCACCGCGCCGCGGGCGATGCGGGCGATCTGCGGCCAGCCCAGCAGGATCATGAAGCCGACCACCGGCCAGACGGTGCTGTTGGTGACCACGGACAGGAAGACCAGCCCGCCGAGGATCACCGGGATGCCGAAGAAGACGTCGCTGATCCGGGAGAGGACCGCGTCCCACCAGCCGCCGAAGAAGCCGGCCAGGCCGCCGAGCACGCTGCCGAGGATCACCACCCCGGCGGTGGCGCAGACGCCGACGGTGACCGAGGCGCGGGCGCCGTAGACCACCCGGGTGTACACGTCGCGGCCCTGCAGGTCGAAGCCGAACGGGTGGCCGGGTCCCGAGCCGTCCTGGGACCTGGCGAGGTCGGCCTGGAGCGGGTCGCCGCTCGCGATCAGGCCGGGCCGGATCGAGATGACCACCAGGAAGAGGATGATCAGCGCGGAGATGATGAAGATCGGGTTGCGCCGCAGGTCGCGCCAGGCGTCGGACCACAGGCTGCGGGGCTTCTCGGCGGGCTCGCCGGGGCCGGGTCCCGGCGGGTGCTCCAGCGTCCCGGCCTCCTCGGCGGCCAGGTCCATGCCGCTGCCGAAGCCGCCGGGCGAGACGGCCTCGTCGGGTTCGTCCATCGGGTCGCCGGGTTCAGGCATACCGGATCCTCGGGTCCAGGACCGCGTAGAGCAGGTCGACGAGCAGGTTGGCCAGCAGGAAGACCAGCACCAGGATCGTGACGAAGCCGACCACGGTCGGCGCGTTGTTGCGCAGGATGCCCTGGTAGAGCTCGAAGCCGACACCGTGGATGTTGAAGATCCGCTCGGTGACGATGGCGCCGCCCATCAGGGCGCCGATGTCGGTGCCGATGAAGGTCACCACCGGGATCAGCGAGTTGCGCAGCAGGTGCCGGATGATCACCCGGTGCCGGGGCAGGCCCTTGGCGACGGCGGTGCGCACGTAGTCGGCCCGGGTGTTCTCGGCGATGGAGGTACGGGTCAGCCGGGTGACGTAGGCGAGCGAGACCAGGGCGAGCACCAGGCCGGGCAGCAGCAGTTCGTTGAAGGGCGCGCTCGGCGACACCGACGAGGCGACCCATTTCAGCTGCACGCCGAAGAGGTACTGCAGGACGTAGCCGGTGACGAAGGTCGGTACCGAGATCACCACCAGGGTCAGCAGCAGCACGCCGGTGTCGATCGGCTTGCCGCGCTTCATCCCGGTGACCACGCCGAGGATGATGCCGATGACGATCTCGAAGAGGACGGCGACGACGGTGAGCCGGATGGTGACCGGGAAGGCGCTGCCCATCAGCGCGGTGACCGACTGTCCGCTGAACGCCGTGCCGAAGTCACCGGTGAAGATGTTCTTCATGTAGTGCACGTACTGGGCCGGCAGCGAGTGGTCCAGGTAGAGGTCGTGCCGGATCTGGGCGGCGGTGGCCGGGTCGGGCGCGTGGTCGCCGAAGAGCGCGGCGACCGGGTCGCCGAGCGCGTAGACCATGAAGAAGATCAGGAAGGTGCTGCCGATGAACACCGGGATCATCTGGAGCAGCCGCCGGATCACGTAGCGTCCCATCGAGCCTCCTCGCGGCAAGCCGCCGGGGGCCGCGCCGGGTGCGCCCGGTGCGGCCCCCGGCCGGTCTCACTTGACCTTGATCTCGTTGTAGACCGGGACGCTGAACGGGTTCAGCACCACGTTGCTGAGGTTCGACGAGTAGCCGGCGCTGCCGTTCTGGTACCACAGCGGGATGGCCGGCATGTCCTTGACCAGCTGCCGCTCGGCGTCCTGGAACGTGCCGATGGCGGCGGAGGTGTCGGGCTCGGCGTTGGCCTGGTTCACCAGCCGGTCGAAGTCGGGGTTGCTGTAGTGGGTGTCGTTGGAGGAGGCGTCGGTGAAGTACAGCGGCTGCAGGAAGTCCTGGATCAGCGGGTAGTCCATCTGCCAGCCGGACCGGAACGGGTTGTTCAGCTTCTTGTCGGTGATCTTGTTCCGGAAGTCGGCGAAGGTGCCGGTGGGTGAGCCGACGCACGCCTTGTTGTCGCCCAGCACGTTGTTGATGCTGTTGCAGACCGCGTCCACCCATTCCTTGTGGGAGCCGGTGTCGGCGTTGTAGCCGATGGTGATGCGCCCGCCGGGCAGGCCGCCGCCCTGCTGGATCAGCTGCTTGGCCTTGGCCGGGTCGTAGGTGCACTCGGTGCCGCACAGCCCGGCCTTGAAGCCGCCGGCCGAGCCCAGGACCGGGGAGGTCCAGTCGCTGGCCGGGGTGCGGGTCTGCTGGAAGATCCGGTCGGTGATCTGCTTGCGGTTGATCGCCATCGACAGGCCCTGCCGGACCTTCGCGGAGTTCGCCGAGGACCAGCGCGCGTTGTACAGCGGGAAGGCGATGGTCTGGATGATGCCGGCCGGCTCGTTGATGTAGCGGCTGCCGAGGTCGCTCTTGACGTTCTTCAGCTGCGCGGCCGGGATGTCGTCCACCAGATCGAGGTTGCCGGCCTGCAGATCGGTGTACGCGGTGTTGTTGTCGGTGTAGACCCGCAGGTCCACGCCGTTGTTCTGGGCCGGGTCGGGGCCCTTGTAGCCGTTCCACTTGCGCAGGCTCATCAGCGAGCCCTTGGTGTACGAGGAGATGGCGTACGGGCCGTTGCCGATCGGCTTGCGCAGCCAGGCGGCGTGGTTGTCGAAGAACGCCTTGGGCAGCGGGTAGAACGCGGAGTAGCCGAGGGTGTCGGGCCACAGCGAGAACTTCTGGTTGAGCTTGACCTTGAACTCCAGGTCGGAGACCTTGTGCAGGCCGGAGAGAGTGGTCGCGGTCGACTTGGCGCCGGTGTCCGGGTGCACTTTTGCGTAGCCGTCGATGTAGCTGAAGAAGGAGGCGTTGAGCTGGGCGTTCTTCAGCAGCGCGTCGTAGTTCCAGGCGTTGACGAAGGAGTCCGCGGTGACCGGCTCGCCGTTGCTGAAGGTCCAGCCGGACTTGAGCTTGATGTCGAAGTTCTGCGAGTCGGTGCTGGTGATCGAGTCGGCGATCATGTTGTCGGCCTTGGCGGTCTTCGGGTTGTACTTCTTCAGACCGCGGAAGACCATGTCGAGGACCTTGCCGCCCTGCACCTCGGTGGTGTTCGCGGGCTCCAGCGCATTCTGCGGGTCGCCCCAGGAGGCACGGACGATGCCGCCGCCACTGCTGCCGCTGCCACCGCCGCCGTTGTCACTGCCGCCGCCGCAGGCAGCGGCCGTCAGGGCGACGGCCGTCACACCGACGGCCCACTTCACGCGCGTGGCTCCGCGCATCGCGTGCCTCCTCGTGGTCATAACGGACACTTCGTCCCCCATGACACAGCAACGCGGGGTGAAGCCGCGCTCAGCGGCGGACGCGGGGTGCGGAGTCCACCCGTGCGGGCGCATACGAAAGGGACGCCCGGGGCCGCTCGTGGCGGCCGGGGCACGTCCTGGACGTACACACGCCAGAGGGGTCCGGGGAGCTTCCCCGGACCCCTCTGGCGTGCTCAGTGGGTCGTCACGCCGCCGCGTCGGCGGGGGCCGGCAGGATCACCGTGCCGAACAGCGGCACGGACAGGACGGTCGGACGGCGCAACGGTCGGACGGGCGGGACGGTCGGACGGCGGGACGGGTGGGGGACGGTCGGTACGGTCACGCCGTGCCGTGCTTGGCGCGCGACGCGGCCCGCCCGCGCTCCTTCTGGTCCAGCACCACCTTGCGGATGCGGACCGTCTCCGGGGTGACCTCGATGCACTCGTCGTCCCGGCAGAACTCCAGCGACTGCTCCAGCGACAGCTTGCGCGGCGGCACGATCGACTCCGCCACGTCCGCGTTGGACGACCGCATGTTGGTGAGCTTCTTCTCCTTGGTGATGTTGACGTCCATGTCGTCGGCGCGCGAGTTCTCGCCGACGATCATGCCCTCGTACACCTCGGTGGTCGGCTCGACGAACAGCACCCCGCGCTCCTGGAGGTTGGTCATCGCGAACGGCGTGACCACCCCGGACCGGTCGGCGACCAGCGAGCCGTTGTTGCGGGTCCGCAGCTCGCCGAACCACGGCTCGTGACCCTCGAAGAGGGAGTGCGCGATGCCGGTGCCGCGGGTCTGGGTCAGGAACTCGGTCCGGAAGCCGATGAGGCCGCGGGACGGCACGATCCACTCCATCCGGATCCAGCCGGACCCGTGGTTGGTCATGGTCTCCATCCGGCCCTTGCGGGCCGCCATCAGCTGGGTGATGGCGCCCAGGTGCTCCTCGGGCGAGTCGATGGTGAGCCGCTCGATCGGCTCGTGCACCTTGCCGTTGATCTCCTTGGTGACCACCTCGGGCTTGCCGACGGTCAGCTCGAAGCCCTCCCGGCGCATGGTCTCCACCAGGATGGCCAGCGCCAGTTCGCCGCGGCCCTGCACCTCCCAGGTGTCCGGGCGCTCGGTCGGCAGCACCCGCAGCGAGACGTTGCCGACCAGTTCGCGCTCCAGCCGGTCCTTGACCAGCCGGGCGGTCACCTTGTGGCCCTTGCCGCCCTTGCCGACCAGCGGCGAGGTGTTGGTGCCGATGGTCATCGAGATGGCCGGCTCGTCCACCGTGATCAGCGGCAGCGCGATCGGGTTCTCCGGGTCGGCCAGCGTCTCGCCGATCATGATGTCCGGGATGCCGGCCACCGCGCAGATGTCGCCGGGGCCGGCGGACTCGGCGGGCTTGCGGGTCAGCGCCTCGGTCATCATCAGCTCGCTGATGCGGACGCTGGTGATGGTGCCGTCGCGCTTGATCCAGGCGACGGTCTGCCCCTTCCTCAGGTGGCCCTGCTCGACCCGGACCAGCGCGATCCGGCCGAGGAAGTTGTCCGCGTCCAGGTTGGTGACGTGCGCCTGGAGCGGCGCGGCCTCGTCGTACACCGGGGCCGGGACGGTGGACAGGATGGTGGAGAAGAACGGCTCCAGGCTGTCGCTGTCGGCCGGCACCGTGCCGTTCTCCGGCTTGGTCAGCGAGGCCACGCCGTCGCGGGCACAGGCGTAGACGATCGGGAACTCGATCTGGTCCTCGTCCGCGTCCAGGTCCAGGAACAGGTCGTAGGTCTCGTTGACGACCTCGTCGATCCGGGAGTCGGGGCGGTCGGTCTTGTTGATGCACAAGATCACCGGCAGCCGGGCGTCCAGCGCCTTGCGCAGCACGAAGCGGGTCTGCGGCAGCGGGCCCTCGGAGGCGTCCACCAGCAGCACCACCGCGTCCACCATGGACAGGCCGCGCTCGACCTCGCCGCCGAAGTCGGCGTGGCCGGGGGTGTCGATGATGTTGATGGTGACGGGGTCGCCGCCGTCCTTGGGGTGGTACTTGACGGCGGTGTTCTTCGCGAGAATGGTGATGCCCTTCTCGCGTTCCAGGTCGTTGGAGTCCATCATCCGGTCGTCCAGATGCTGGTGCGCGGCGAACGCGCCGGCCTGCTTCAGCATGGCGTCGACCAGGGTCGTCTTGCCGTGGTCGACGTGGGCGACGATGGCGACGTTACGAATGTCGTGGCGCGTGGACATGCTGGGGCGCTTCTCCCGGAATCGTGGATGACGTCGCGCCCCTCATTCGACGCGCTCGTCTGCCGGGCAAGGTCAAGCCACGGCCTCCCCCCATGGTACGGGGCCCCGCCCCCTACCACCGCCGGGCCGGGCGGCTACTTGCGGAACCCCAGGTTCTGGTAGTCCGGCGTCCGGAAGCCGAAGGCGCCCGCGTTGGCGACGCCGGTCCGCAGGGCCACCACCTGGGGGCGCTGGTAGAGCGGGATGGAGCCGGCGGCGGCCCAGATACGGGCGTCGGCCTCGGCGGTGAGGCTGCGGGCGGCGGAGGCGTCGAGTTCGCCGCCGGCCCGGGTGAGCAGTTGGTCGATCCGGTCGGTGCCGACCCGGGAGTAGTTCTGCGCGACGTTCAGCGAGCCGTCGGCGGCCGGCACCGGCTTGGCGAAGATCGGGGTGTCGTCGGTGGCCGGGTAGGCGCTGCCGGGCCAGGACCACAGCGCCAGGTCGAAGTCGCCGGAGGCGATGTGGTCCTGGAAGTAGCTGGCGCCGTCCACCTTGTCGATCTCGGTGCGGATGCCGATCCCGGACAGCATCCGGGCGATCCGGCCGCCCACGTCGTCCAGCGTCGGTGAGGCGGCGGGCAGGACGAACCGCAGGGTGAGCGGCTTGCCCGCCTTGGCGACGGCGCGGCTGGGCTCGACCACGGTGAGCGAGCCGGAGGCGGCGGCCCGGCCGGGGCCGGCCGCCTTCTCGCCGGTCCTGGCGGCCGACCGCTGCCAGCCCGCGTCGGCCAGCAGCCCCTGCGCCTGCTGGAGGCCGGCGGTGCCGAGTGCCGAGCTGTGGTCGGCGTACCCGTTCTGGGAGGGCAGCACCAGGTGGTTGCCGAGCGCGATGACGGGCAGTCCGAGCGGCTTGAGCACGGCGGTCGCGATCTTCTTGCGGTCGATCGCGCGGGCCACCGCGTGCCGGACCCGCTCGTCGGCCAGCGGTCCGGCGCTGCCGTTGATGGCCAGTTGGGTGTAGGCGGCGTCGGGTGCCTTGCGGACCGCGACGCCGCGGATCCTGCGGACCGCGGTCAGCGCGGTCGGATCGATCTCGGCCAGGTCCAGCGTGCCCGCGGCGAGCCGGGCGGGGCGGTCGGCCCGCGGCACCGCGGTCAGCACGATCCGGTCGAGCTTGGCCGGGCGGCCCCACCAGGCGTGGTTGCGGACCAGGGTGACCGTCTTCGCCTTGGTGTCGACCGCCTTGAGCGCGAACGGCCCGGCGGCCGCCGGCAGCGTGGTGCGGGCGCCGTCGTTGAAGGCATCGGCGTTACCGGTGACACCGGTCGGGTAGAGCGGGCTGAACAGCGACCGCCAGTCCGCGTACGGCGTGGCGAAGGTCACCTCGACGTGCCGGGCGTCCGAGCCCTGCCGGATGCCGGAGATACGGTCGTAGCCGGCGTTGCGGGCGGCCCAGTAGGCGCTGTTCCGTCCGCCGAGCGCCTTCCACTGGGCGGTGAAGTCGGCCGCGCCGACCGCCTTGCCGTCGCTCCACCTCGCCTTGGGGTTGAGCTGGTAGGTGACCACCTGCCGCGGCTCCTGGCTGCTGACCTCGGCCTTGGTGAGGAAGTCGGGGTCGGCCTGCGGTCTGCCGTGCCCGTCGAGCCGGAACATCAGCGGCAGGGTGGCGCCGGCCACCGTCGCGGTGCCGGCGTCGGCGTCGGCCTGGAAGGCGTTGAGGGTGCGCGGCATCCCGTCCACCGCCCAGCGCAGGGCGCCGCCGTCGCGGATCCCGCTCCTGGCCACGCTCGCCACGTCGGTGCCGGCCGTACCGGCGGCTTTGGTGCCGCCCGAGGAGCAGGCGGCGGTCAGGGTCAGCGCGGCTCCCGCGGTGAGCGCCGCGGCGATCCGTACCGCCCGGCGCCCGGGCGCGGGTGCGGATACGGGGCAGGCCGGTCGCGCGCCACCGGTCCGGGGGCTGCTCATGGGGCTGCGGTTCATGGGTGTGACACCTCCGCGGCCCCGGCGGCGGCCCGTACGGCGTTCGTACGCCATGCGCCGGGGACATGACTCAGCTGCTCTTGTCTGTCGCTTTTCTGATGATTCCCGGATGCATGCCACCCCACCTCGGCCGGGCGCCGGCGCCGACCCGCCGACCCGTACCGCGCACACCACCCGTCCGGCCCACCGGCCGCCGCGGGAGGGGCCGCCCGCGGTCGCGGGGGAGGGTAAGGGCGCATAGCCTCCGAAAAGGAGTCACGCGGCGGGGCGTGGCGCGGCAGCGGGAGGCGGCGCGGTGGGCGGCAGACGTCGGGCGGTCTCAGCGATGCTCACGGCACTCGGCGCGGTGGTCCTGGTCCTGCCGGCGCGGCCGGCGCTCGCCGACGGCCCGGCCCGGCTCGGCCGTACCGGGCAGGTCACCGACACGGTGGCGGCGCCGGGCGGCCGCGGGCGGGCGCTCCGGTCGGCGCCGGGCCGGCTGCACGGCGCCCACGGAGTGCGGCTGTCCGTCGTGTACGCCGGCGGCTTCTCCGGCCGCAGCCCGCAGGACCGGGCGAACGCCGCCGCCGTACGCAGCGGTCTGGGCCGCGGGGACCTGCTGCTGGCGGTGGCCACCCGCGACCGGCGGTACGCGGTCTCCGCCGACCAGGACTCCGGCCTCACCCAGGGCCGGCTCACCGAGGTCGGCGCCGTGGCGATCGAGCCCGCGCTGCGCTCGGGCGGCTGGGCGGGCGCGGCGATCGCCGCCGCCGACGGCTACGGCGCGGCGCCGGCCGGCCGCCGGGTGGCCCCGCCGGTCCGCGCCCCGGGCCCCGCCGGCCCCCGGCGGGCGGACACCGCCACCGACAACGGCGCCGCCGACCTGTGGATCCCCGTGGTCGCGGTCGCCGCCGCGCTGGCGCTGGGCGGCTACGCCGTCCGCAAGCGCCACGGCAGGCAGCCGACGGTCCGGGCGGATCCCGGCGCGGCCGGCTGGAGCGGCGCCCGGCCCAAGCCGAAGCAGCCCACCCCGCTCACCGCACTGCCGGAGCTGGACCGCCAGGCCCGGGAGCTGCTGGTCGCCACCGACGACGCGGTGCGGACCAGCCGGGAGGACGTGGGCTTCGCCGCGGCCCAGGTCGGCGACGAGGCCGCGAAGCCCTTCGGAGAGGCCGTCGAGTACGCCGGCGGCGAGCTGGCCGCCGCCTTCCGGCTGCGCCAGCGGCTGGACGACGCCTTCCCCGGCGACGACGAGACCCGACGCCAGATGCTGGACGAGATCCTGTCCCGCTGCACCCAGGCCAACCGGCGGCTGGACGCGGAGTCGGAGGCGTTCGACCGGCTGCGGGCGCTGGAGGCGAACGCGCCCCGGGTGCTGGCGCGGGCCGAGGTCACGCTGGCCGCGCTGCCGGGCCGGATCGCCGCCGCCGAGGCCGTGCTCGGCCCGCTCACCGCCCGCTACACGGCCGCCGCGCTGGAGCCGGTGGCCGGCTACCCCGCGGAGGCCCGCGACCGCCTGGAGTTCGCCCGCGGCAGCCTGGACCGGGCGCGCGCCGCGCTCGGCACCGACCACAGCCGCGCCGCCGTCTTCGTCCGCGCCGCCGAAGGCGCTCTCGGCCAGGCCGCCGTCCTCGCCGACGCCGTCGCCCGCCGCGAACGCGAACTGCGCGCGGCGGACGCCCGGTTGCGGGACGCGCTGCCGGCGGCGGACGCCGATCTGGCGCGGGTGCGGGAACTGTCGTCCGGCAGCACCCCGGCCGGGGACCCGGCCGCGGGTCCGGGGTCCGGGGACGCCGGGCTCCAGGGCCGGATCCGCCGGGCCGAGAGCGTACTGGCCGGGGTTCGGGAGGAGCTGGCGGCGGGCCGGTACGACCCGGTCGCGGCGCTGCGTCGGGTGGTGGCGGCGCGCTTCGCCCTGGACCCGGCGCCGGACGACGACGGGGCACGGGCCGACGGCGGAGTGCAGGACGGCGGCGGGGCGCCGGACGGCGGCAGAGTGCAGGACGGCGGCGGGGCGCCGGACAGCGGCAGAGTGCAGGACGGCGGCGGGGCGCCGGACAGCGGCGGAGTGCAGGACGGCGGCGGGCGACTGGTCCGGGAGTCGCTGGAGCAGTCGCTGCCGGCGGCCCGCGGTCAGGTGGCGGCGGCCCGGGATGTCGTGACCACCCACCGGGGCGCGATCGGCAGCCAAGCCCGTACCCGGCTCGCCGAGGCCGAACGCCGGCTCCGGCTGGCCGAGTCGGCCGCCGCCGAGGACGCCGGGGACGCGCTGGAGCACGCCGGGGAGGCGGACCGGCTGGCCCGCGACGCGCAGGAGCTGGCCGGCCAGGATCTCGGCGGCTACGGGGACTCCGGCGGTTTCGGCACCGGGCCCGCGGGCGACGGGGGCGGCGGCATGGGCGGCGCGGTGCTCGGCGGGATCCTGCTCGGCGGCGTCCTCGACGGCGCCGACGGCGGCCGGGACTACGGCGGCCCGGGGCCCGGCAGCTTCGGCGGCGGGCGGACCCGCGGCCGGATGGGCGGCGGCGGAGGGTTCTGACGGCCCGACCGGCGCCCGGCTCCTCCCGCGCCCCCGGCCGCCGGGAGGCCGGGGCCCCGACACCCGGCGGGGGGCCAAGGCCCAACGCCCGACACCCGACACCCGCACCCGCACCCCGCACACCCGCACCCGCACCCGCACCCGCACCCGGAACGGACCATCGAGGCACAGGGAGTACACCATGTCCAAGCAGACCGTCCTCGGCCGGGTGGCGCAGCTCGCCGGGGCGAACGTCGACGCGCTCCTGGACCGGGCCGAGGACCCGCAGCAGATGGTCGACCGGCTGATCCGCGAGTACACCGCCGCCATCGCCGAGGCCGCGGACACGGTCGCCGCCACCGCCGGCGGTCTGCGGCTGATGACGCGGGACCGCGCCGAGGACGTGGCCGCCGCCGCGGAGTGGGGCGGCAAGGCGGCCACCGCCAGCCGCCGGGCCGACGAGCTGCGGACCGCCGGCATCCCGGCGGCGGCCGACCGGTTCGACCGCCTCGCCAGGATCGCCCTCGGCCGCCAGCTCCGGTCGGAGCAGGAGGCCGCGGCCGCCGGGTCCGCCATCACGGCGCAGACCCAGGTGCTGGACCGGCTCCGGCCCGGTCTGGACCGGATGAGGCGCACCCTCGACGGACTGCGCTCCAGGCGGGAGGCGTTGGTGGACCGGTCCCGGTCCGCGCCCGCCCGGGACCGGCTGCCGGACGCGGTGCGCGACGTCGACCTGCTCGACCCGGCCGGCGAGCTGAGCCGGTTCGAGGACAAGCTGCGGCGCGAGGAGGCCCGCGCGGCGGGTGGGCGGGAGCCGGCCGCCTCCTGCCTGGACGCCCAGTTCGAGTCGCCCGACGAGCCCTTCGACGCCGCGGAGGTCGACGCGCGCCTCGCCCGCCTCAAATCCGGCGCGGCGCGGCCCCGTACGGGGGCGAGCCGGGTGCAGCCGTGAGGGGCCGGCCGGAAAAAATCGGCGGCCGGGCGGGGGAGGCGGCAGCGGGATCCGGCCGGGCGGGGGAGGCGGCAGCGGGATCCGGCCGGGCGTGACACGGTACGGACCGGGCCCGCGCGACGGCGGCCCGCGCCCGCTCAAAGCGCCCGCACCGCACGGAGCGCCGGGGGCGTTCAGAACGTTCAGAACATGCTGAGCAAATCGTCCACCGAGGGGCCCGAGACGCCCTGTCCCGACGGCCCCCGCAGAGCCAGCTCGAACCAGACGGTCTTGCCGCGGTGGGTCCGCCGGCTCCCCCAGCTCTGGCTGAGCATCGCCACCAGTTGCAGGCCCCGGCCGCCCTCGTCGGTGTCCCGGGCGCGGCGGCGGCGCGGCTGCATCAGCGCGTTGTCCCACACCTCGCAGACCAGCGTCCGGTCCAGCAGCAGCCGCAGCCTTATGTCGCCGTAGCCGTGCCGCAGCGCGTTGGTGACCAGCTCGCTGACCAGCAGCTCGGTGGTGTCGACCAGCTGGTCCAGGCCCCAGGTGAGCAGCTGGTCCCGGGCGAGTTCGCGGGCACGGGCCACCGAGGTGGGCTGCGGTTCCAGCGTCCAGTCGCCGACCTTGTCCGCCGACAGCCCGTCGATCCGGGCCATCAGCAGCGCGATGTCGTCCTCGCCGTGCGCGGTGTCCAAGGTGGCCAGGACGTGGTCGCAGACGTCCTCCAGCGGCCGGGCCGGGCCGGCCAGCGAGGCGCGGAAGGCGTCCAGGCCCTCGTCCAGCGGGTGGCTCCGGGACTCGACCAGGCCGTCGGTGTACAGCGCCAGCAGCGCCCCGTCGGTCAGCTCGACCTCGATCTCCTCGAACGGCTCGCCGCCGACGCCGAGCGGCACGCCCCGGGGCACTTCCAGCAGCAGCGGTGTCTCGCCGGGTTCGACCACGACCGGCGGCAGGTGCCCGGCGTTGGCGATGGTGCAGCGGCGGGTCACCGCGTCGTAGACCACGTAGATGCAGGTGGCCAGGTAGACCTCGGCGAGGTCGGCGTCGCCGCGTTCCTTGGCCCGGCGGGTGCCGCCCCGGGCGGGGGCGCCGAGCCCGCTGGCCACCTCGTCCAACGCGCCCAGCACCTCGGCGGGTTCGAGGTCGAGCATGGCCAGCGTACGTACCGCGGTGCGCAGTTCTCCCATCGCGACGGCAGCCCGCAGCCCGCGGCCCATGACGTCGCCGACCACCAGGGCCGTCCGGTGGCCGGGCAGTTCGATCACGTCGAACCAGTCGCCGCCGACCTCGGTCTCCATACTGCCGGGCAGGTAGCGGCAGGCGATGTCCAGGCCGGCCGCCTCCGGGTCGTCCGGCGGCAGCAGGCTGCGCTGGAGGATCAGCGCCCGCTCGTGCTCGCGGCGGTAGAGGCGGGCGTTGTCGATGAAGATGGCGGCGCGGGCGGCGAGCTCCTCGGCCAGCATCCGGTCCCGGTCGGTGAACGGCTCGCTGCCCTTGGCCCGGGAGAACTGCACCAGGCCGAGTACGACGTCGCGGGCCACGATCGGCACCACCAGGGTGGACTGCACCAGCGGGCTGCCCTGGCCGTGCTCGCCGTCGAGCACCTGCGGCTGGGCGGTGCGCAGCGCCCTGGCGCTGGGCGAGCCGAACCGGAAGCGGTGCACCGCGCCCACCGGGACCGGGCCGGCCGGGGTCACGTCGTCGTCGCCGGCCATGGCCACCGGCGCGTCGGAGACCGCGCTGGCGAAGGCCACCCGGCGGACGTCGCCGCTGCCGTCGGTGGTGCCGGCCAGGTCCTCCACGCCGGACAGCAGCGCCTGGTAGAGGTCGACCGAGGCGATGTCGCAGAAGTGCGGGACGGCCACGTCGAGCAGTTCGCGGGCGGTGGTCTCCAGGTCCAGCGAGGTGCCGATCCGCGAGCCGGCCTCGTTGAGCAGCGCCAGGTTGCGCCGGGCGTGCGCGGCCTCGCGTTCGGCGCGCTGCCGCCCGGTGACGTCCATGGCGAGTCCGGCGGCGCCGATGGGCCGTCCGGAGGCGCTGTGCAGCCGGTAGAGGGACATCGACCAGCGGCGCCGGACGGGGTCGCCGGGCACCGTGCCGACCAGCGGCATGTCCAGTACGGGTTCGCCGGTCTCCAGCACCTGGCGCAGCGCGGCGGACAGCCGGTCGGCCTCCACCCGGGACAGGAAGTCCTGCGGGCCGTGGCCGCGGTGCTCCTCCGCGGACCGGCCGAAGACCGCGGTGAACTGGTCGTTGACCCGGATCAGCCGCAGCTCGGTGTCGAAGAGCACGAAGCCCATCGGGGACTGGCCGAAGACGGCCTGCGAGGCGGCCAGGTCGGTCTCGATCTGCCGCAGGGTGGCCACGTCCACCGCGATGCACAGCGCGCCGTTGTCCGCGGGCATCACATAGACCTCGGCGAGCCCCTCGCCGCCGTTGGCGTCCTTGTAGGGCACCAGGCCGTTCCACTCGCGGCCGTCCAGGATCTGCGAGAGCCGCTCGTGGCCGCGTAGCTGCGCCTCGGGCGGGGCGAAGGCGGCGACGGGGTCCTGGCCGAGCGCCTCCGCCGCGCTGACGCCGAAGAACTCCTCGGCCCGGTGGCTCCACTGCTCGATCCGGCCGTGGCGGTCCAGGGCGAAGGCGGCCAGCCGTATGTAGTCGTAGATGGAACCGGGCGGGCTCGACCGCCAGACACCGCTGTCGACCGTGTCGTCCGTGTCATTGGCGTCGTCACCGGGGGGAATCGCCCCTGCTGGCATGTCGCTCACTCGCCCGACCCCTCCAGCTCAGCACACATGGACCGGTTGGAGCTGAGTATTCAGCATGTCGACCGTCCAGCACACGGTCTTGTCGATCACAGCATCATCTCGGCTCCCGGGGTACGGGAGACGTCCCCGGAACACCACGGCCACCCCTCTCTCTCCTGCCTCTTCGGCATACCCGGCACAGTCATCCCGAACCATGGCGGCCGGCCTCCCGGCGGCGTCGCCGCGGGCGCTCACGGGAGCGCCAGTTCGAACCAGACCGTCTTGCCGGGTGTCCCGTGCCGCGTCCCCCACCGCCGCGACGCACCGGCCACCAGTTGCAGGCCCCGGCCGCCCTCGTCGTCATCGGCTGCCACCCGCTCGCGCGGCGGGTCCGGCATCGGGTCGGAGACCTCCACCAGCAGCGAGGAACCCCGTACGATCCGGACCCCGATCGGGCCGCGCGCGTACCGCAGCGAGTTGGTGACCAGCTCGCTGACCAGCAGTACCGTGACATCCGACAGCGGGGCCAGACCCCACTCCACCAGGGTGTCACGGACCCGGCGGCGCGCCAGTCGTACCGCGCCCGCCTCGGCGGGGAAGGTCCAGGCCGCGGTGGAGCCGGCCGGCAGCCCGCCGAGTCTGGCCATCAGCAGCGCCACGTCGTCCGGCTCGCGGCCCGGGTCCATGGCGGCGAGCAGTTCGTCGCAGGCGTCCTCCAGGGAGTCCACCGGGCGGCACAGCGTCCGGCGGAGCCGTTCCAGGCCGGTACCGATGTCCTGTCCGCGGGCCTCGATCAGCCCGTCGGTGTAGAGCACCAGGACGGAGCCGTCGGGTACGTCCAGCTCGGTGGTCCGGAAGCGGTGTCCGCCGACGCCCAGCGGCACCCCGGTGGGCAGGTCGAGCAGCTGGGCCTGGCAGTCCTCGGTGGCGCTCTGCGGCCGTACCAGCACCGGCGGCAGGTGCCCGGCCTGGGCGACCACGCAGCGGTGGGCGGTGGGGTCGTACACGGCGTAGACCGCGGTGGCCATCCAGCCGTCGGACTGGCTCTGCGCGAGGTCGTCGCCGAGGTCGTTGATCCGGCGCAGCAGCTCGTCGGGCGGCATGTCGAGACCGGCGAGGGTGCGTACCGCCGTCCGGAGTCGGCCCATGGTGGCGGCGGCGCCGAGGCCGTGGCCCATCACGTCGCCGACGACGAAGGCGATCCGGCCGCCGGCCAGCGGGATCACGTCGAACCAGTCGCCGCCGATCTCGGCGCCGCTGCCGGCCGGCACGTAGCGGAAGGCGATGGCCACACCCGGCGGTTCCGGCAGCAGCTGCGGCAGCAGGCTGCGCTGCAGCATCAGGGCGCCCTCCCGCTCGCGGACGTACAGCCGGGCGTTGTCCAGCGCGGTGCCGGCCCGGTCGGCCAGCTCCATGCCCAGTGCCATGTCGTCCTGGTCGAAGGGCCCCCGCCGCCCGCCGCGGGCCACCACCAGCAGTCCCAGCACCACCCCGCGGGCCCGCAGCGGCAGCACCAGCATCGCGGACAGGCCCAGCTCCAGGGCGGCCCGCACCTTGGGATCCCCGGGGTACGTGGTGGCCTGCACGTCGTCCTCCGAGGTGACCACCGCCGGGCGGCCGGTGGTCAGCACGGTGCCGAACACCGAGTCGGCGTTGAAGCCGACCAGGCTGCCGGGCCGCAGCATCCGGTGGGCCGCCGCGCTCCACCGCACCGCGCCCACACCCATCTGCCGCATCGGGGTGTTCTCGCTGTACGGCACGTCGGGCAGGTCGCCGCCGTCGGCGACCCCGGCGTGCAGGATCACCCCCGAGTAGTCGCCGAACGCGGGGACGACCGCCTCGGCGAGGGCTTCGGCGGCCCGGCGCACGTCCAGCACGTCGGCGATCCGCGAGCCCACCTCGTCCAGCAGCGCCAGCCGGCGCCGGGCGTGCTCGGCCTTGGCGGCGGCCTCCACCCGTTCGGTCACGTCGATCACGGTGGCGCTGATGCCCAGCACCCGGCCCGCCCGGTCCACCAGCCGGTGGTACGACACCGAGCGATGGCCCCGGCCGCGCGGCGCCGGGGCCACCATGTCGATCACCGGGCGCCCGGTGGCCAGTACGTCGCGCTGGAGCTCGGTGAGCCGTACCGCGGCCGTGGGGTCCAGCACCTCGGCGGCGGTGTGGCCGAGGTGCTCCTCGACGGTCAGGCCGTTCATGTCGGCGAGGGCCTCGTTGACCCGGACGTAGCGCAGCTCGCGGTCGAAGACGGCCACGCCCAGCGGGGAGGAGTCGAAGAGCGAGTCCAGCGCGGCGAGGTCGTGCTCCAGCGTACGGAGGCTGCTGGTCTCGACCATCGACGCCAGTACGAACAGGCGGCCGTCGCCGTCCACCAGCAGGCTGGCCCAGGTCTCCACCTGGACGTCGTGCCCGTCGCGGTGCCGCGGCGACAGGATGCCGTTCCACCGGCCGCCGCGCAGCAGCTCGGCCAGTATCCGCTGCGGCGCCCGGCCGTCCGGCCCCAGGAGGCCGCCGACCCGGCGCCCCACGATGTGCTCCCCGGACCAGCCTAGGACCTCCTCGGCCAGCGGACTCCACAGCAGGACGCGCCCGCCGGTGTCGAGCATCACCACCGCGACCCGGAGGGTGTCCAGCAGCGTCCCGCGGCGCGGCTCCCCCACCTGCCACTCGGGTTCGCCGCCCATCCCGTCCACCCCCGCACCGGGTCCATGAGAGGGAATCGTCCCTCTTCGACCGATACTGCCCCGACGGCCACCGTTCGGGCGACCGGGCGGCGGCCGATGGCGGGAACGCCGCACGGGCGGCGGGTGCCCGATCGGGCACCGGTACGGGGCCGGGGCGGCGGAGTCCGCAGTAGCAGGGGCCGGCGCGACGGGATCCGGCCGGCAGCGGCCGAGGCGACGCGGCTCGGGGCGGGCGGGCAGGCGAGCGGCACAGGCCGGGGCGAGCGGGGCGGCGGGAGCCGGGGCGGCAGCGCGGAAGCCGGCCCGGGGGTGATGGCGGCCCGGCGCCGCAGGGGCGGCCCGCCCGGCGGGGCACGGGCGGCCCGGCGGGGCACGGGACCGCCCGCTGGCGCTCAGAGGCGCCGGGCGGCCCAGGCGACGGCGGGGCGGTCCGGTTCGAGCCAGTCGAGCCCGCGGGCCTCGTCGGCGGTGACCCAGCGGAGCAGGTCGTGGTCCTGGAGAGCCCGCGGGGCGCCCTGGACGAGGGAGGCGGTCCACACGTGCAGGATGTGGCCCGAGGGCAGCGCCCACTCCCCCGGCACCCGCTCCAGCGGCAGCACCGCCACCCCCAGCTCCTCCCGGAGCTCGCGCACCAGCGCCTGGGCCGGGGTCTCGCCCCGCTCCACCTTGCCGCCGGGCAGTTCCCAGCGGCCGGCCAGCTCCGCGGGGGCGGTGCGGCGCGCGGCGAGCAGCCGCCCGCCGTGCAGCAGCGCCCCGCCGACGACGACCCCGGCGGTCATGCGGAGGCCGCCCGCGGCGCCGGGACCCGCTCGATCAGGTACACCCGGGCGCCGCCGAGCCGCCCGCCGAGCGCGTCCGCCACCCGTTCGGCCTCCGCCCGGGTGGCGTAGCGGCCCACCCGGTAGCGGTTGGCGCCGGCGTCCTGCCGGATCAGCACCCACATCAGCTCGGCCATCAGGACGAGCCCTCTTCTTCCAGCGCGCCCAGATGGGCCACGTTCTCCCGGTCGTCCGCCGCCTGGCTGGGCGAGCCGGCGAACCAGGCGTCGAGGATCTCGCCGAGCAGCGGCCCGGACAGCGTGCGCAGGCTCAGCGCCAGCGCGTTCGCGTCGTTCCAGGTGCGCGCCCCGTTCGCGGTGTACGCGTCGGCGCACAGCGCGGCGCGCACGCCCGGGACCTTGTTGGCCGCGATGGACGCCCCGGTCCCGGTCCAGCAGCAGACCACGGCCTGGTCGGCTGCGCCCTCGGCGACCGCGCGGGCGGCGGCCTCCGCGCTCCAGGCCCAGTCCCTGCGGTCTCCGGGGCGCAGCGCCCCGTAGGCCAGCACGGTGTGCCCGCGCCGCCTGAGTTCGTCGACGGCTTGTCGGGCCACGGGCTCGTCCAGGTCCGAGGAAACGGCGATGCGCATATGCCCGAGCCTACGCCCGGGGTCCCCGGCACGGGCATGGAACGACACCAAGAGGCACCGATCCGGCCAGCCGTTCGACCTGAAGCTGACGAGCCGTCAACTTCCTCGCACCGAAGGGCAGTTACCGGACCGGCAGATGGTAGACCGCACGGTAGCGCTCGGCCGGGATCACCACGTCCGCGGTCTCCACCGGCCGCCCGGAGGCGTAGTACGTGCGCCGGATCTCGATCACGGTGTGCCCCGGCACGCCGCCGAGCGCCGCCGTCTCCTCGGCGAGTCCGGGACGCGCGGCGACCTCCTCGGCCATGTGGTCCACCACGATGTCGATCGCCGCCATCCGGGGGACCACGCCCTGCCCACCGACCGGTCCCTCCTCCGGCAGCAGCACCGGGGTGCGGGCGGTGAGCGCCAGCGGCTCCCAGGAGGTGGAGATCATCGCCGGCTCACCGCCGGTCCGCAGCAGGTACTGGGTGCGCATCACCCGGTCGCCGGGGGCGATGCCGAGCCGCTCGGCGATCTCCGGCGACGCGGCCTCCTGCACGGTCCGGGACTCCCAACTGCCCTCGCTGGCCTCGTCGGCCTGCTCCTGCCGGTAGACGGTGGGCGTGCCGGCCGGCCGGTAGCCGCTGCGGATGATCCGCCGCTGCCGGGGGCGCTCGCGCACGTACGTACCGGAGCCCGAGCGGCCCTCCACGAAGCCCTCGGCCATCAGGACCTTGCGGGCCTCGAGGGCCACCGTGTCCGAGACGCCGTACTCGGTCCGGATGCGGGCCTGCGAGGGCAGCCGGGCGTGCGGCGGCAGGGTTCCGTCGAGGATCTTCCGCCGCAGGTCCCCCGCCACACGAAGGTAGGCGGGCTGCTCACCGAAGGCCACGTGCCTCTCCCAGGGGTTGACTGTCCGCGACAGCTTGGCAACCGTCGGTACTCGTCCGCAAGTCATCCCCTGAACATCACGCCGCGCAGTGGCTATTCCGGCCCCTCCGGCCCCTGCGGCCCCCACCGACCCGGCGGACCGGCCGACCCCGGGGCGCGCCAGGGCCGGGGGCCGCCGCCCCGGCCGGAATCCGCGCCGGAACCGGGCCGAAACCCGGCCGGTGCCTGGCCGGATCCAGTCGGAATCCGCGCCGGATCGTGGCCGGATCACGCCGCGGACCGTGCCGCCGGCCGGACGTTCGGCGTGCCCGCCCGGCGACCCCCGTCAGACCCCGAAGCCGGTTCCGTCGCCCTGGTCCGCCACCGAGCCGGTGACCCTGCCCGACTCGCTGCCGAAGAAGCAGGTCACGTCGTGGTCACCGCGGTCCCAGCCGGCCTCGGGCGGCATGAAGTAGTAGATCTCGATGCCGTCGCCGAGCGGGGCGTCGCGCAGGTAGTCGGCGGCGAAGCCGGCGCACCGCTCGCTCGCGGTGTCCGCGATCCGGTCCGCGCCCGGGTAGCCGCCGTCCGGGCCGCTGTCGAGCGGGAAGACCTTGTACGCCTCCGCGTCGTGCGCCCGGCCGCAGGGCACCACGTCCACGGCGGTCGACAGGTGGCCCTCGCCGCCGTAGTCGGACAGCCTGCTGTGCACGGTGTTGAAGCACTGCCCGGCGACGAGGTCGGAAACGGGGGTGTTGCCCTCCTTGAAACCGCCCGCCGCCGCGAGGGCGACACCGGCGGCCATCGACAGTGCCACCAGCCCGGAGATCACGATGCCCGCGACGGCCAGCCCCGTACCGCGCTCGCCGCGGCGCTTGATCTGCCGCAGCCCGATGACGCCGAGGACCAGGCCGAGCAGCGGGATGCAGGTCAGCGCGGTGATCAGCGAGGCGATGGCGAGCCCGTTGGTCGTCCGCTCGACGTACCAGCCCTGCTGCGGCGCCGGGTATCCGTACGGGCCCGGGGCGCCGTAGGGGCCGCCCGGGTACCCGGGCGGCGTGCCGGGCCCCTGGCCGTAGAACGGCGGCTGCGAACCGTAGGGGCCCTGCCGCGGATACCCGGGCGGGCCGCCGTACGGCGGCGCGGGCGGCGGGCCGGGCGGCGGACCGCCGTCCGGGGAGGGCGGCGGCGGAGGCGGCGGAGGTATGTCCACCAGGGAAGTTTACGGTCTGCCCGAACTCCCCCGCCCCGGGGCGGGGGTAGGGCCGCGCCGCCCGAACGGCGCCCGGCGCAACCCTCGTCGAGGCTCCCGGCACACGGCCGCGCGCGGCGCCGCGCGGGACCTCCGCCCGCCGGGGCCGGTGGCCGCCGGCGCGAACCCGTGCCCGCGGCACGCCCGTCCGGTATGAATTCCGGTACGCACCCGGAGCCCGTTTCCCGATTTCCCTTGACCGGTATTGGTCTAGGCCAATACTTTCCCGCCATGCGTCGACGAATTCTCGGCCGGATGGCCGCGACGGCCGCCACCCTCTCGGTGGTCGCCGTCCTCCCCGCCCTCACCGGCGGCAGCCCCGCGCTCGCACACGACGGCCACCGGTCCGGCGGATCCGGGCACTCCGCCCCCACGCCCGCCGGCCCGGCCTACAAGAGCGTCGGTTACTTCACCCAGTGGGGCGTCTACGGCCGCAACTACCAGGTGAAGAACGTCCAGACCTCCGGCACCGCCGCCAAACTCACCCACCTCAACTACGCGTTCGCCAACATCGGCGCCGACGGCAAGTGCTTCGAGGCCAACGTCGCGGGCGAGGGCGACGCATGGGCCGACTACCAGCGCCCGCTGGACGCCGCCGGCTCGGTCGACGGCACCGCCGACACCGCCGAGCAGCCGCTGGCCGGCAACTTCAACCAGCTGCGCGAACTCAAGGCGAAGAATCCCAAGTTGAAGGTGCTGATCTCGATCGGCGGCTGGGGCTGGTCCACCAACTTCTCCGACGCCGCACTGACTCCCGCCTCCCGCAAGGCACTTGTCGCCTCCTGCCTGGACATCTTCATCAAGGGCAATCTGCCGCTGCTCGACGGCAAGGGTGGCCCCGGCTCGGCGGCCGGCCTCTTCGACGGCGTCGACATCGACTGGGAGTGGCCCGGCTCCTCCGGCGACGTGGACACCGTCTACCGGCCCCAGGACAAGAAGGACTTCACCGCGCTGGCCGCGGAGTTCCGCAAGCAGCTCGACGCGTACGGCCGCACCACGCACAAGCACTACGACCTGACCGCCTTCCTGCCCGCCGCCCCGGCCAAGATCGACGCGGGCTTCGAGGTCCGGAAGATCTTCACGTACCTCGACTTCGGCACCGTGCAGGGCTACGACTTCCACGGCCCGTACGAGACCACCACCAACCAGCAGTCCGCGCTGAAGGCACCGAGGAACACCCCGGTGCCGGACGACTTCAGCGACACCCAGGCGGTCGGCGACTGGATCAGCCGCGGCGCCCCGTCCCGGCAGCTGGTCCTCGGCGTGCCGTTCTACGGGCAGGGCTGGACCGGCGTCCCCGACGGCGGCACGGCCGGCCTCTTCCAGCCCTCCACCGGGCCGGCCCCGGCCACCTGGCAGGCCGGCAACGAGGACTACCACGCGCTCAAGGCGCTCGCCGGGTCGGGCGCGTACACCGTCCACCGCGACACCAAGGACGGCTTCGCCTGGCTCTACGACGGCACCGACTTCTGGACCTACGACGACCCGCAGGTCATCGCCCAGAAGACGGCGTACATCCGGCAGCAGCACCTGGGCGGCGCCATGGCCTGGTCGCTGGACGGCGACACCGCCGACGGTGAGCTGATCGGCGCGATCCACGCCGGCCTCAACCCGCCGCCCCCGCACCACCGCCACCGCTGACCCCGCCCCCCGCGCGCGACGTGCCCGGTCCCTCCCCACCCTGCCCGGGGGAGAGGCCGGGCACGGTCGTCCCCGGCGGCGGGTACGCCGGACCGCGGCAGGGCCAATGGGGTCACCCTGCGGTGTGTCAGCCGTCCGGGCGGGCCGGCCCGCTCCTAGGGTGAGCCTGCGACCCGGCGGCGGACGCGACCCGGCGGCGCCGCGCCGACCAGCCACTCTGCCGCGCGAGGCCGGGAGGTACGCCTTCCCCCAGCACGACCTTGGAGGCGACCATCCGTTCCCGCTTTCCGACGCCCTCCCTCCTCACCCGGCTCCCGTGGGCGGGCAACTACCCCGCCGCCGTGGCACTGGCGCTGCTGGCGCTGAGCCCCTTCCTGGTCCTCACCACGGCCGTCTCGCTCTTCCAGCCGACCCTGATGCGGGACCTGGGCGCCACCCGGTTCGAGCTGCAGCTGACCGCCGGGCTGTCCAACGCCTCGTACGCCTTCGGGGCGGTCGTGGTGGCCGACCTGACGCTGCGGCTGGCGCGGCGGCACGTCTACCTCGTCTGCGAGGCGGGCTTCGTGCTCAGCGCCGTGCTGGCGCTGACCGCCCGGAGCCTCGGGCCGTTCATGGCCGGCGTGCTGCTCCAGGGCCTGTTCACCGGCATGCTGCTGGTCGCCGCGCTGCCGCCGCTGGTCGTCACGCACGGCGTCGAACGGGTCCCGACCACCGCCGCCGTCATCAGCCTCGGCCTGTTCGGCATGGTGACCGCCGGGCCGGTGGTGGGCGGCCTGGTCGGCAGCTTCGGCGGCTGGCGGCTACTGTTCACCTCGCTCGGCGTGCTCGCGGTGGCCGGTTTCGCCGTCGGCACCCTGACCTTCGAGGGCAACGAGCCCCCGGCCCGCCGCGCGGGCTTCGACTGGCTGGCCATCCCGCTCGCCTTCGGGGCCACCATGCTGCCGTTCTTCGGCGTCTCCTGGCTGTCGCGCGGCTCGTTCAGCGACCCCGAGTTCATCGTGCCGGTCGTCGTCGGCGTAGGGATCGGCGTCGCCCTGGTGGTGGGCCAGTTCCGCAAGGCCGCGCCGCTGATGCCGATGCGGCCGATCAGCAACACGCTGCCGGTCAGTGGGACCGCCAACGCGATGATGGTCGGCGCCTCCTTCACCACGCTGCTGGAGCTGGCCGAAATCTACCTGCTCCAGGTGGCGCACTACTCCCCGGTACGGACCGGGCTGCTCATCGCCCCGCAGATCCTGGGGGTGGTCGTCTCGGCCGCGCTGTTCCGCCGGGTGGTGACGACCCGTTGGACGCCGGTGCTGGCGCTGTCGGGGCTGGCCGGTGTGGCGGTGGGCGCGGCGGTGCTGCTGGCCGTCAGCCCGTCCAACGCCTCCCCCGTCGTCGCCGTCGCCGCGCTCTTCCTGGGGTACGGGGCGGGCGCGGGGGTGGCGCCGGGGCTGTTCCTGGCCGGTTTCTCGGTGCCCTCGACCCAGCTCGGCCCGACCTTCGCCCTGGTCGAGCTGCTGCGCTCGGAGGCGGCGTTCCTGGTGGGGCCGGTGCTGCTGCACCTGGCGATGACCCGGTCCACGCTGGAGCACGGCTTCCATCTGTGCGTGGTGATCATGCTGGTGGTCACGGTGGTCGTCGGGGTGCTGCTGGTCGGGCTCTTCCTGGCGGGCGGCGCGCGCCTGGCACCGCCCGACCTGGAGCCCTGGCTGGCCGGCACGTCCACCGGCTACCACTCGCCGGCGCTGGGGGCCAGGTTCCGCAAGGCCACCTGAGCCGGGGCCCGGACGGCCCGGGTCCCGGCCGCCGGCCCCGGTCAGAACACCCGGACGGGGATCTCCGCCGGGTCGGCGAGCAGCTGGGAGATCTCGTCGTCCAGCCGGACCAGCGTGATGGACGCGCCGGCCATGTCGAGCGAGGTGCAGTACTCGCCCACGTAACTGCGCCGGACCTCGATGCCGCGGTCGGCCAGCTGCCGGTGGGCCAGCCCGTACACCAGGTACAGCTCGCCGATCGGGGTACCGCCCAGGCCGTTGACCATCAGGGCGACGTCGTCGCCCTGGGCGTACGGCAGGTCCTCCACGACCGCGGTGACCAGTTCCCGTACCAGCGCGTCCGCCGGCTGGAGCTTCTCGCGGCGGCGGCCCGGCTCGCCGTGGATGCCGACACCCATCTCGACCTCGTCGCCAGGCAGGTCGAACAGCGGGGAGCCCTTCGCGGGCGGCGTGCACGCGGTGAGGGCCATGCCCATGGTCCGGGTCACGGAGTTGACCTTCTCGCCGATCCGGTGCACCTCGTCGAGGTCGGCGCCGCGTTCGGCCGCCGCGCCGGTCGCCTTCATCACGAAGAAGTTGCCGGCCACCCCGCGGCGCCCGACCGTGTAGGTCGAGTCCTGCACGGACACGTCGTCGTCGATGAACAGCGTACGGACCGACACCCCCTCGGCCTGCGAGAGCTCCTCGGCCATCTCGAAGGCCATCCGGTCACCGGTGTAGTTGTTCACCAGCAGCAGCACGCCCTTGGGTGAGGCGACCAGCTTCACCGTCTCGTAGACGTAGTCGGCCGGCGGGGCGGAGAAGACGTCACCGGGGCAGGCGGCGTCGAGCATGCCCTTGCCCACGCTCATGACGTGCGCGGGCTCGTGGCCGGAGCCGCTGCCCTGGACGATGGAGACCTTGTTCGCCTGCGGGGCGTCCGCGCGCATGATCAGGTTGTACTCGGGGACGTAGCGGAGAGTGCCGGGGTTGGCCAGCACCAGTCCCTGGAGCATCTCCGGGACGTAGTTCTTGGGGTCGTTGACGAACTTCTTCATGCGGTCGCTCCAGGGTCTCGTCGTTGAGGGGTCCGGGGTCTGCGGGGGGGGTGTGCGGCCCGGGGGCCGCGGGGGATGCGCGGCCCAGGGGCGGCCGGGGGCGCCGGGGCCCGGGGCCCTTCGTGGGTGCGGTCCGGGGCGCCTTCAAGGTTGTCCGGGGCCGGCGCCGGCGGACGGAGGCGTCAGCCGCGGTCCGGCCACTCGTCGGCGACGCGTTCGGCCATCACCGCCACCGCCACCGCGCCCGGGTCCGGCGAGCCGATACTGCGTTCGCCGGTGTAGCTCTGGCGGCCGCGCATGGCCTGCATGGGGGTGGTCGCGTCGGCCGCGGACCTGGCCGCGGTGGCGGCGAGCGCCGCGAGACCCGCCGGATCGGCAGCCTCGTCACCGGCCCGCAGCCGCCGCTCCAGCGCGTCGGTCATCGGGACCAGCGCGTCCAGCAGCGTCTTGTCGCCGACGTCGGAGTTGCCCCGGACCCTGATCCCCTCGGCCGCCGCGCGCAGCATCGCGACCGTGTCCTGGCCGGTCAGCTCGGTCCGGTCCCTGACGGCCGTCGCGGCCCGCAGGAACGCGGTCCCCCACAGCGGTCCCGAGGTCCCGCCCACCCGCTTGGAGATCACCAGCGCGACCTTCTTCAGGAACTCCGACGGCGAGCTGCGGTCGAGGGTGTCCCAGTCGGCGAGGACGATCTCGAAGCCGCGGGCGAGGGAGTACCCGAAGTCCCCGTCGCCGGCTACGGCGTCCAGCTCGCCGAATTCCTTCTCGTTGTCGACGGCGGTCCTGGCGATCGTCCGGACGACGAACTCGAGATCACCGGCGGTTGTCGATGGTGATGACATGTTCTCTCCTGACTGCCGTGACGTCAGTGACGCCGGTGACGCCGGTCGGAGTCCGGCGCCGACGACGACCGGCGTCGGCCCGGGGCCGGCCCCGGCTCGGCGGTGGTGTCCCGCCCGGGACCGCGGACGGCGTCCGCCCCCGGTCCGGCGGTCGCGGCGGCCAGCAGGAACGCGAGGTCCGCCAGCCGTACGTACGGGCGCGGGTCGCAGCCGTACGGGTCGCCGAGCACCTGCGCAGCGGTCGGATCCGGCGGCGGATCGCCGAGCGAGGTCACGACCAGCGCCGCCCCGGTGAAGTCCTCCTGCCCGGTGTAGGAGCTGGTGGTGACCGCGCACGTCAGCCCGGCGCCGCGGGCCGCCAGCAGGCCGTTGCGGCTGTCCTCGATCACGGCGACGTCGGCGGCGGCGACGCCGAGCCGCGCCACGGCGTACGCGTAGACGTCCGGTGCCGGCTTCTTGTGCGGCACCACGTCCCCGGCGAACACCGAGAAGTGCGGGGTGAGTTCGGGGCCCGCGGCGAGTTCGAGCACGCTGCGGACGGCCGGCTCGGCGGAGGTGGAGGCGACCGCGAGCGACCAGCCGGCCGCGAGCGCCTCGGCGGCGATCCGCCGCACCCCGGGGCGGGGCGGGACGGCGCCGCCGGCGATGATCCCGGTGTAGATCTCGGTCTTGCGCCGGTGCCAGCGGGCGACCTGCCCGTCGAGCGCGGCCGGATCGGCGGGCAGGCCCGCCTCGGCGACGAACTCGGGCGTCAGCAGCGTCCTCATCCGTTCCTTGCCGCCGCCCACCCGCACCTTCTGCGCGTATTCGCAATCGCTCCAGCGCACCGGCAGGCCGAACTCCTCGAAGGTCCGGTTGAAGGCGGGCAGGTGTCCGTAGCGCTCGGTGTCGGCGAGCACTCCGTCGCAGTCGAAGACGAGGGCGGGCACGGTCTCAGCCCGCCCTTTCGGCGGCGCCCGCCCGGTCGGCGGTACCGGCGCCGGCGGTCCGGCCGCCGCCCGCCCGTCCGGCGCTGCCGAAGAGCGTCATCAGCGAGCCGGCCAGCTCGACGACGTCCTGCCGGACCGACCGGAAGAGCGACGGCGGGTCCCAGGTGTCCTTCTCGGCGGCCGCTTGCAGAAAGGCCAGGCCCGACTTCATGAACGTCTCTTTCAGCGCCGTCGAGATGTTCACCTTGGCGCACCCCCGGGAGATCAGGTCCCGGAACTGCTCGTCGGAAAGGCCGCTGCCGCCGTGCAGCGCGATGGGCAGCGGATGGGCCGCCACGATGTCGGAGACCCGCTGCGCGTCGAGTACGGGGGCCTGCCTGTACGAGCCGTGCGCGTTGCCGATGGCTGGCGCGAACACGTTTACGCCGGTGGTCCGCAGGAACTCCAGCGCGACGTCAAGACCCTGCTGCCGCGCCGCGGTGTCGCTCCCGATCCCGTCCTCCACCCCCGTGATGGACTCGATCTCGCCCTCCACGTCGGCCCCGTACCGCCGGGCCTCGGCCACCACCTCGACGGTCTGCCGCATGTTCTCCGCCACCGGCAGCCGCGACGCGTCGAACAGTACGGAGTTCCACCCCTGCCGCAGGCACTCCGTGATCACCGCCCGCTCCGGACAGTGGTCCAGGTGCAGCGTGACCGGCACCTCGATGCCGGCCGTCATCGCCGTCCACATGGCGTACAGCACGTCACTGCCGACCGACTTCACCGTCTTCACCGACGTCTGCACGATCAGCGGCGACCCCTTGTCCACCGCCGCCGCGAGCACCGCCTCCAGCGTCAGATCGTCGAACACATTGATCGCCGGCACGCCATAGCGCTTCCCAAAGGCGTCCGCCAGGATCTCCCTCAGCGGTACGACTGCCACAACGCCTCCAACCCTCGACCCGCCCCCACCCCTCCCATTCGACGCCCGACCACCCCACCCCGCCACCGGGCGCCGCCGCGGGCGGGTGCCGAGGTGCCCACCGGCGGGGGCGGGCGGGTGAGGCCGATCACGGCGGTGACCGGGCGCCTTCGGGCCGATGAACGCCGGTTCCCCGGCGGCGGGCCTCAGGCGTCCCGCGGGCCGTGCGCGGACCGGTCGGCGCTCACCCGGCGGACCCCACCGCCCTCGCCCCGCGGGCTCGAAGCGCCAGGGTTATCCGATGGCCGCTCTGCCCGACGGGATGCGTCCGCCGCGTGCGCAGGGCTGGTTCGCGGAGGATCCGGACCGCCTTCCCGAGGCGCCCGGCCGCACCGAGCTGACCGACGGAGCACTCGTCTTCACGATGTCGGCCGCAGAGGTGGGGGCACGGCCACCTCGTCACGCACGAGGCGGGAAGCCGCGGTCCGGCCCCTGGCGAGCGATCGCGCCGGAAGGACCCGGAACCCGGTGACGCGGAGCCGGTGGTGTCGGTCGTGCACGTCGGGCACCGGTCCACCGTCCACGGCCCCTGGCCCCTGGCCCCTGGCACCTGGCACCTGGCACCTGGCACCGAACCGGCTCGGCGCCGGCATGCCCGGCCCCCGTCCGGCCCCCGTCCGGCCCCAGCGCGGCTGCCACCCCGGTGAGTACCAGCGACCCGGCCAGGGCCGGGACCGTACGGGCGCGTCGCATCTCAGGACGTGGCGCAGGCGGTGACGGCGGCCTTGGTGGCCGCGGCTGCCGTGGCGGTGGCGGCCACGGACGCGTCGGCCGAGGTGACGGCCGCCGCGGCGGCCGCCGTGGCGGTGGCGGCCGCCTCGGCGAGGGCGGCGGGAGCGTTGCCGGCGGCGAGGGCCGCCGCGACCGCCTTGGCCGCTGCCGCCGAGGTCGCCGCGTCGGACTTGGCCACGTCGGCGGCGGCCGCCGCGTTGGCCACCGCGGTGGCGGCGGCGGTCGTCGAGGCCGCGCAGGCCACGGGGTCGGGCAGGGCGCGGGCCGCCGGTGCGGCCCCCTTGGCGGGAGCGGCGGCACCGGCCTGCGCCGCGGTCGTACCACCGGCCACGAGCGCGGCGGTGGCGAGGGCGGCGGCAGCGAGATGGCGTAGCTTCATGAAGGAAACCCCTGTTCGGTAGAAGGGCGAGCCCGCAGGATCCGGCACGTTCGACCGGATCGCCCCGCCCTGCCACGGCAGGAACCGGAACGGCTCTCACCCGCAGAAGATCACCCGCAACCGCTGCTGTCCCCTCGGCAACCGGCGGCGCCCACCCCCCGGGCCGCCCCGCAGCCGCTCACCCACCCGCGGTGAAACGCCTGGCCGGCCGCCCCACCACGGCCACGGCCCCGCCATTCGGCCGCCCGCCCGTCGGCCCACCCCCGCCTCCCCGTACGAGTGCCGCCCCCATACCGGCAGGCGAGCGGTACCCCACCTCCCAACCAGCACCCGCCCCGGCCCCGGCCCCGGCCCCGGCCCCGGCCCCGGCAAGAGCGTCTCCTTTCTCTCGCGGGAGTGCCGGTACCGCGGTCGTCCGCGCCGCCGGCCCGACCGGACCGGGACGCGGGTACCCGTTCGATCTCACCGCCGGCGGTGGGCGCGTCGATCGTCGCCCACCCCTTGTCCCAAGCCGCCATCAGCCTCCGGACCAAGATGCGACCGGACCAGCGGACGATCGCGAACGCCCGCGGAAAGGGATCATCCATGGCCGAAGCCGCAGATGTACGCCTCACTGATACCGGCGAACCCCGCCAGCGCCTCGGACAGCACGGGAAGCGGTCCGTACGTCACCGCGAGCAGATCGGCCAACGGACCCGCCAAGGCCGTATCGGTGCACTGGCCACCAGCCGACTCCGCCCGACCCGCCGACCACGGAGGATGCCACCGCCGACAAGCCGGTCCACCTCACGCAGGACGCCCGTATGCGAAGCGCCCGGTGCGGCGGGTTCGGTCAGCGTGAACTCCCGCTCCGGACGGAGCACCACCAGCGCCAACAGCTCACCCTGCAATGGCGAACGCGACAGCGGCAGGAGCGACGGGGAAACCTTCACTGAACGCAGATGATCATGCGTCCGACGAAGACGACGACGAGTAACCGAGTGATCGCTCGTCGGGCCTGCCCGGACAACCGCATCCGGTCAGGCGCGGCCGCCGATCCTGTGCCGGAGTCCGGTGCGCCGCGCGCCCCTGTGTCCGTCACTCGGCGGCCGTGAGCCTCTCGTCCGCCATGCGCAGGCGAGCCTGTTCCTCCTCGACGATCCGCCGTGCCAGTTCGGTGTCGGACACGTCGACCGCGTCCGGGGTGGACTCGGCGACGGCGCTGCGGCGGGCGTAGGCGTCGAACAGGCGGGTCTTGGCCTCCAGCATCTTCACCATGCGTTCGTCCACACCCCCGGTGGCGAGGAGACGGTAGGCGCGTACCGGTCTGACCTGGCCCATACGGTGGGCCCGGGCCACCGCCTGATGTTCGATGGTCGGCTTGATCTGCGGTTCGCAGATGACGACGACGGAGGCGGCCTGCATGTTGAGGCCGATGCCCGCCGCCTGGATCTGCGCCAAGAGCACCGCGGGGCCCGGAACACCGGCGAAGTCGTCGACGACCTGCTGCCGCCGCCCGGCCGGGACGCTTCCGGTGAGCGGCCCGAACACCGGAAGGCCGTCGGTGGTTCCGGCCGCGAGTGCCTCCTTCACCACGGCCAGTACATCCTTGAAGTTGGAGAAGACCACCGTCTTCTGCCCGTTCTCGCCGGCCTCCTGGACGATCTCCCGGAGCCGGTCCAGCTTCGCCGACCTCTCGGGGCGCAGGTACGCGGCCCTGCGCATCGCCATGAAGTTGCCCGCGTACACGGCTTCACGGTAGGCCTCCTCGTCCGACGCGCTCAGCTCCTCCCACTCGTCGGTCTGCTGGAGACTCGGGAGTTCGGTCAGCACGTCCTCCTGGTTGCGCCGCAGGTACACCGGGGCCACGGACCTGCGGAAGGCGACCGACCCGGCCAACGCGTCCCCGTCGCCGAGCAGGTCCGCGACGTCGCCGTTGAGCATCCGGACCAGGTGGCGGAACTCCACGACCCTGTTCTCCATCGGGGTGCCGGTCATGAAGAGGGTCCGCCCGCAACGCTCCGCCCACCGCGCGACCGTCTGGGACCGCTTGGCCTTCGGGTTCTTCACGGCGTGCGCTTCGTCGACCACGAGCAGTCCGACGTCCCCGCCGTCCGGTTCGGGAAAGCCGCGCAGCGCGTCGAAGGTGGTCACCCCGACCCCGCCCCGGGCCTTCCAGTCGGCGAACGCGTCGTGCCGATCGGGGCCGTGGAGCACCATGACACGCAGAGCGCTACGGGCTTCGATCTCCCGTGTCCAGTTCACGAGGACGCTCGCCGGGCAGACGACCATGAAGTGGCTCTGTCCCTCGGCCGCCAGGTGTGCCAGCACCGCGATCGCCTGGATGGTCTTCCCCAGACCCATTTCGTCGCCCAGTATCACCTTGCGCTGCGCCAGCGCGAACCGTGCGCCGAACGCCTGATAGCCGCGCAGGGAGACCCGCCGGTGCGTGTCGTCGAGGCGTTGGGCCCGTACCCTCTCGGCGATCTCGTCCGGCAGGAAGCCCTCGGCGGCGGCCACGTCCGGCAGCCGCCCCGAGATCTCGGCGAGCAGGCTGTAGTACTCGGCGGAGCGGACTTCGAAGTCCGCCCAGGCCGCGATGTCCGACGAAGGCCCCCGGAGCAGGTCCACCGACGCCTGAGCGATCAGCTCAGGCAGACCCGCCCGGTCCGCGTCGTCCAGCAGTGACCGGACCGCGGCGACCGCCGCCAGCGCGCGGGCCCTCTTGTCCTGGCCGGCCAGAAGCATCCGGAAGCGTCCGGCGGCCGGTCCCGCGTCGGCGAGCAGCGGACCGAGCCGTCGCGACAGGGCGGCCGCTCTGTCGACCGCGCGCCGAGCGTCCGGGCCGGCCTCCACCAAGACGTGCAGGGCCGTGACGAGCGCGGTGGTGCTCGGTCCCGGCCGGTCCACGTCGATGTGGACGGCCACGGTCTCGTACGCGGCCTCGGAGAGCCGGCGGGCGGCGGCGAGCATCTGGTCGACGGTGCGCTGCCCGACACCGGGGATCTGCCGCAACCGGTAGGGGCCGGCCGCCAGAACACCGCCCACCGTGCGCAGCCCGCTCTTCTCGACGTTCCCCAGCCGCAGCCGCCCTTCGGTGACGTCCTGGAGCCGGGCGACAGGGATGGCGTCGAGTTCCCGCTTCACCGCCGCGTCGTGGATCGGCTTCAGCGCCGCACGCACCGCCTCCACCGCCCTGCCGTGGTCACCGAGCGCCGCCCGGGCCGCCTCGTACAGCCGCGCCCCCCGCGCCACCGTGTCCCGCTCGCCGTGCCCCACGCTCCCCGCCCCTCTGTCGCCCTCGCCGTATCCTCCCACCGCCCGCGTCGGCCCCGACGGACGTTCGCGGTGACCTGCGGATCGATCGGGCCCTGTTCGGACGCGAAGACGGTCACGGCCCGTGTCCGGGTTGCGTCGGAAGGGGGCGTCCGCGCGGCCACCGGTGCCGTGACCGTCCTTGAGGCCGACCACGACGGCGTCCGCCCGGCCCGCGCCGAGTGGGTCCTCTCCCCGACAAGCGGGGCGGGGCGAACCTCGACACAACGTCAGGTGTTGAAGCGGAACTCCACCACGTCGCCGTCCTGCATGACGTAGTCCTTGCCCTCCATGCGGGCCTTGCCCTTGGCGCGGGCCTCGGGGACGGAGCCGGTGGCGAGGAGGTCGGCGTAGGAGATGACCTCGGCCTTGATGAAGCCCTTTTGGAAGTCGGTGTGGATGACGCCGGCCGCTTCGGGGGCGGTGGCGCCGCGCTTGATGGTCCAGGCGCGGGTTTCCTTGGGGCCGGCGGTGAGATAGGTCTGGAGACCGAGGGTTTCGAAGCCGACGCGGGCGAGGGTGGCGAGGCCTGGTTCCTGCTGGCCGACGGACTGGAGGAGTTCCAGCGCTTCGGCGGCGTCGAGTTCGGCGAGGTCGGATTCGAGCTTGGCGTTGAGGAAGATCGCCTCGGCGGGGGCGACCAGGGCGCGCTGCTCGTCCTTGAACGCCTCGTCGGTGAGCTCGTCCTCGTCGACGTTGAAGACGTAGAGGAACGGCTTGGTGGTGAGCAGGTGCAGCTCGCGCAGGAGGGCGCCCTGTTCGGTGGCCTTGGTGATGCCGTGGGAGAAAAGGGTGTCGCCGGCCGCCAGGATGGTCTGGGCGGCTTCGGCGGCGGCCAGCACCGCGGCTTTCTCCTTCTGCAGCCGGGCTTCCTTGGTGAGGCGCGGGATCGCCTTCTCGACGGACTGGAGGTCGGCCAGGATCAGCTCGGTGTTGATGGTCTCGATGTCGTCCTTGGGCGAGACCCTGCCGTCGACGTGGACCACGTTCTCGTCCTTGAAGGCCCGGATGACCTGGCAGATCGCGTCGGACTCGCGGATGTTCGCCAGGAACTTGTTGCCCAGCCCCTCGCCCTCCGAGGCGCCGCGGACGATGCCGGCGATGTCCACGAAGTCCACGGTGGCGGGCAGCACCCGCGCCGAACCGAAGATCTCGGCGAGCCTGTCCAGCCGGGGGTCGGGGACTCCGACCACGCCGACGTTGGGCTCGATGGTGGCGAACGGGTAGTTGGCCGCCAGAACGTCGTTCTTGGTCAGGGCGTTGAAGAGGGTCGACTTGCCGACGTTCGGCAGGCCGACGATTCCGATGCTGAGCGACACGTGGCGACTTCCCGTAGCGAGCGAAGGTGACAGACGGACCTCAGTTTACGGTCCGGCCGACCGCGCCCGACCCGCCGCGCACCCGGGGCCCGGCCGCCACCCCGTACGACCCGACCCGCCGCCCGCCCCGGGCCCGCCCGCACCCCGTGCGGCCCTCCCCGCGGCACCCTCCCCCACCCGTACGGCCCTTTCCGCCGCGCGCGGCCCGAACCCCGTACCCACCACCCGCCAGGGCCCCGCCAGGGCCCCGCCAGGGCCCCGCCAGGGCCCCGCCAGGGCCCCGCCAGGGCTGCGGCCCGGCCGGGCGAGCCAGCGTGTCCCGCGATGCGGTCACCCGTCCGCCGCACTTACTGTGAGTATGTGGATCAACACACTACGCGTACGCCCCCCAGCCCCAGCGGTGAGGCCGCCGCCGCGGTCTACCGGCCACCGCGCCGCGGCCGCCCGCCCGCCCGACGGCACCGGCCGCACGGCGTCCCACGGCCCCGGGCCCGGCTGACGGGCCTGGGCACCGGGCTGCTCACCACCGCCGTCACCGTTGCGGGCGGGGCCGTCGACGCGCTGCTCTTCGACGGCCCCGGAGTGTTCTTCGGCCTGGTGTTCGTCCTGGTCAGCGTGGCCGGCGCGGTCTACGTACGCCCGTACGACCTGGTGGCCGCGCCGGTGGCCGCGCCGATCGCCTTCGCCGCCGGGATCGTGCTGACCTCCGACAGCGGCAGCGGCGGCCTGGCCGGGCACCTGCTCGGGGTGTTCGCCGGGCTGGCGCTGCTGACCGGGTGGCTCTACGCCGGCACCGTGCTGGCCGCGCTGATCGTCGCGGTCAGAGCTTTGCGGCGGCCATCGCGGCGCCGACGATCCCCGCGTTGTTCTGCAGCTCGGCGGGGACGATCTCGGCCCTGATCCCGTCGATGAACGGCAGGAACTTCTCCGACTTGCGGCTGATCCCGCCGCCGAGCACGAACAGGTCGGGCGAGAAGAGCATCTCCACGTGGACCAGGTACTTCTTCAGCCGGTGCGCCCAGTGCTCCCAGCTCAGGTCCTCGTCCTCGCGCGCCTTGACCGACGCCTTCTTCTCCGCGTCGTGGCCGTGCAGCTCCAGGTGGCCCAGTTCGGTGTTGGGGACCAGGCGGCCGTCGATGAACAGCGCGCTGCCGATGCCGGTGCCGAGGGTGAGCATGATGATGGTGCCGCCCCGGCCGCGTCCGGCGCCGAAGGTGATCTCGGCGACCCCGGCGGCGTCCGCGTCGTTGAGCACTACCACGGGCAGGCCGAGCCTGGCGCCGATCGCGGACCGGGCGTCGAATCCGACCCAGCCGGCGTCGACGTTGGCCGCCGTCCGGGTGACGCCGTCCGTGACGACCCCGGGGAAGGTCACGCCGAGCGGTCCCGAATAGCCGAAGTGCGTGACGACCTCGCGCACACCCTCGATGACCGACTCGGGAGTGGCCGGGTGGGGGGTCGGGAGCTTGAGGCGCTCCGCGGTCAGCTCACCCTTGTCGAGGTCGACCGGGGCGCCTTTGATGCCCGTACCACCGATGTCCACACCGAACACGTTCATGGCCTCCACGTTAGGGGGCGGCCCCAAGGGTCACCCCGCGGCACAACTCACCTCTTGGCAGATTCCCGCTCGGCGAGCTCCGCACGCAGGTCGCGGCGCAGTTCCTTGGGCAAGGAGAACTGGATGGACTCCTTGGCCGACCGGAACACCTCGACGTCTGCGAAGCCGCGCGCCGCCAGCCACTCCAGCACGCCGTCGACCAGGATCTCGGGTACGGACGCGCCGGAAGTGACCCCCACCGTGCGGACGCCCTCCAGCCAGGCATCCTCGCACTCCTCGGCGAAGTCCACCAAGTAGGAGGCGCCGGCGCCGGACTGGAGGGCGACCTCGACCAGCCGGATGGAGTTGGAGGAGTTGCGGGAGCCGACCACGATCACCAGGTCCGCGTCGGCGGCGATCTGCTTGACCGCGACCTGGCGGTTCTGGGTGGCGTAGCAGATGTCGTCGCTGGGCGGGGAGAGCAGGTCGGGGAAGCGGTTCTTCAGCGCGTCGACGGTCTCCATCGTCTCGTCCACCGACAGCGTGGTCTGGGACAGCCAGACCACCTTGGACTCGTCGCGGACCGTGACCTTGGCGGCGTCCTCGGGGCCGTCCACCAGGTGCATCCGCTGCGGGGCCTCGCCCATGGTGCCGACGACCTCTTCGTGGCCCTCGTGGCCGATCAGCAGGATGTCGTAGTCCTCGTTGGAGTACCGGACGGCCTCCTTGTGGACCTTGGTGACCAGCGGGCAGGTCGCATCGATGGAGGCGAGGCTGCGCTGGGCGGCCTCCTCGTGGACGACCGGGGCGACGCCGTGGGCGGAGAAGATGACGATGGCGTTCTCCGGCACCTCTTCCGTCTCGTCGACGAAGACGGCGCCCTTCTTCTCCAGGGTCTGCACGACGTACTTGTTGTGCACGATCTGCTTGCGCACGTAGACCGGGGCGCCGTACTGCTCCAGCGCCTTCTCGACGGTGATCACGGCACGGTCCACGCCCGCGCAGTACCCGCGGGGGGCGGCGAGCAGGACGCGGCGGCTGGCTTCGGTGGTCATGGCACCATCGTACGGGGACGGCCGCGGGGGGAGGGCAGCCGTGTCGGTGGTGAGCACTAGGGTGCGGGTATGGCTCTGAGCACCTCGGCGGAAGCGCCGATTCCGGTCGGTGAGGTGTCGCGGCTGATCGGGGGGTGGATCGACCGGCTCGGCGCGGTGTGGGTCGAGGGGCAGATCACCCAGCTGTCGCGCCGGCCGGGCGCCGGGGTGGTGTTCCTGACGCTGCGGGACCCCTCGCAGGACGTGTCGATCGGCGTCACCTGCTTCCGCGCGGTCTTCGAGCAGGTCGCGGAGGTCGTCGGGGAGGGTGCCCGGGTCGTCGTGCACGCCAAGCCCGACTGGTACGGGCCGCGGGGGCAGTTGTCGCTGCGGGCGGTGGAGATCCGCCCGGTGGGGATGGGCGAACTGCTGGCCCGGCTTGAGCAGTTGAAGAAGGCGCTGGCCGCCGAGGGGCTGTTCGCGGCGGACCGCAAGCGTCCGCTGCCGTTTCTGCCGCGGCTGATCGGCCTGGTCACCGGCCGCGCGTCGGCCGCCGAGCGGGACGTCCGGGAGAACGCGCGGCTGCGCTGGCCCGCCGTCCGCTTCGAGGTGCGCAACGTGGCGGTGCAGGGCGCGACCGCGGTGCCCGGGGTGATCGAGGCGGTACGGGAGCTGGACGCCCACCCCGAGGTCGATGTGATCGTCGTGGCGCGCGGCGGCGGCAGCGTCGAGGACCTGCTGCCGTTCTCCGACGAGCGGCTGATCCGCACCGTCGCCGACTGCCGTACGCCGCTGGTCTCGGCGATCGGCCACGAACCGGACACCCCGCTGCTCGACCTGGTCGCCGACCTGCGGGCGTCCACGCCGACCGACGCGGCGAAGCGGGTGGTCCCGGACGTCCGGGAGGAGCTGGCCCGGGTCCAGCTGGTACGGGACCGGGCGCTGCGGGTGATCCGCGGGCTGCTGGACCGGGAGGAACGCGGACTGATGGCCGCGCTCAGCCGCCCCTCGATGGCGGCGCCGTACCGGATGGTGGACGAGCGGGCGGCGGAGGTGGCGGACCGGCTGGACCGGGCCCGCCGAGGTCTGCGGCACGCGCTGGACCGCGCGGACGCCGACCTCGCCCACACCCTGGCCCGGGTGGTCGCCCTGTCCCCGGCGGCGACGCTGCGCCGGGGGTACGCGGTGCTCCAGCGGGCGGACGGCTCGGTGGTGCGGGCGCCGGGGGACGTGGCACCGGAGGAGGAGCTGCGGGCGCGGGTTGCTGAGGGCGGGTTCGGCGTACGGGTCACGGGCGTCTGACCGATCACGGGCGGCTGACCGGCGGCCGGGCGGGCGGCGGCGGGGCGGGGGGTCGTACCCACGCCCTAGGCTGGCCTCCATGGCAGCAGATCAGAACCCCAAGGCGCCGCGGCCCCCGCTCGGCTACGAGCAGGCGCGCGACGAACTCGTCGAGGTCGTCCGCCGCCTGGAAGCGGGCGGCGCCACCCTGGAGGAGTCCCTCGCCCTGTGGGAGCGGGGCGAGGAGCTGGCCGAGCTGTGCCGCCACTGGCTGGAGGGCGCCCGCGCCCGGCTGGACGCCGCGCTGGCCGCCGAGGAGCAGGGGGAACGGGCCGCGGGTGCGGCGGAACAGGCGGCGGTGGACGCCGAGGAGGCGGATCTGCGGGGCTGACCGGGGGCGAGGCCGAAACCGGCGGGCGGCGGCCCCCTTGCGGGCCGGCCCGGGGGCCGCGGCCGTCCTGCCGGGCGGGCGGCGGCTCGGCGGGCTACGAACCCGCGCTCTGCCGGCCGCCCTCCTCCTTGAGCGCGGCGGCCATCTCGGTGAGCTGGGCGTCCGGCGCGGTGCCGAGGACGACCGTGGTGACACCGGGGGCCTTGCGGACGAGGGCGGTGTAGCGGCCGCCGGTGTAGTACTGCCAGCTCCGGCCGCCCGCCTCGACGGTGCGGGCGCCGTCGGGGCGGGCGTTCAGCGTCACGGCGGAGATGAACGCGTCGGCGGGGCCGTTGCTCTGTTCGACCGCCACGTACTGCTGCTCGGGGTCCACGAACCCGACGTGCCAGGTGACGTCACCGCGGTCGGCCGCGCTGTACGTGACGGAGGTGGACCGCCACTGGGCGCCCAGGCCCTCGGGTCCGGCCACCGGGTAGGGGGCGTCGCGCCTGGCCTGGCCCAGTTCGACCTGGAAGGGGACCACCTGCACCGGGTCCGCGCTGGAGTCGTGCGGGATGAACAGGTAGATCAAGAAGACGACGAACCCGAGCACGAGCATGGACAGCACCAGGTCCACGATCGTCTTGTTGCCACGTTTGTCTGCTGCCACGGCCCTATGGTCCCCCATGCCCCCGCGCGCCCCGACCGCCGGGTCGGCCCGACTGCGCCGACCGGCCCGGTACGACATCCGCGCTCATGTGACATCCGCCCTGCTCATATTCACACCCACCGGATAGGCTCGCAGCACCCTCATTCCGGCCGTCCTCGTACAGAAAGGTGCGTTGTGATGACCGAACAACACCTGCCCCCGCAACTCGAAGTGAGCCCGGAGGCCCCCGACCGCAATCTCGCCCTGGAGCTGGTCAGGGTCACCGAGGCCGCCGCCATGGCCGCCGGGCGGTGGGTCGGCCGCGGCGACAAGAACGGGGCCGACGGCGCCGCGGTGAAGGCGATGCGCACGCTCGTGCACACCGTCTCGATGAACGGCGTCGTCGTGATCGGCGAAGGCGAGAAGGACGAGGCGCCGATGCTCTTCAACGGGGAGCGGATCGGCGACGGCACCGGCCCGGAGTGCGACGTGGCCGTGGACCCGGTGGACGGCACCACGCTGACCGCCAAGGGCATGCCGAACGCCGTGGCGGTGCTGGCGGTCGCCGACCGCGGCACGATGTTCGACCCGTCGGCGGTCTTCTACATGGACAAGCTGGTGGCGGGCCCGGAGGCGGCCGAGTTCGTGGACATCACCGCGCCGCCGTCGGTGAACGTCCGCCGGGTGGCCAAGGCCAAGGGCGGCGCGCCGGAGGACGTCACGGTGGTGGTGCTGGACCGGCCCCGGCACGACGGCGTCGTCAGGGAGCTGCGCGAGTGCGGCGCGCGGATCAAGTTCATCCAGGACGGCGACGTGGCCGGCGCGATCATGGCGGTACGCGAGGGTACCGGCGTCGACCTGCTGCTCGGCATCGGCGGTACGCCGGAGGGCATCATCGCGGCCTGCGCGATCACCTGCCTGGGCGGCACCATCCAGGGCCGGCTGTGGCCCAAGGACGAGGAGGAGCGGCGGCGGGCGCTGGACGCTGGGCACGACCTGGACCGGGTGCTGCACACCGGGGACCTGGTCAGCGGGGAGAACGTCTTCTTCGTCGCGACCGGCGTCACCGACGGGGAGTTGCTGCGCGGGGTGCGCTACCGCGCCGAGACCGCGACCACGTCGTCGCTGGTCATGCGCTCCAAGTCGGGCACCATCCGGCAGATCGACTCGGTACACCGGCTGTCGAAGCTGCGGGCGTACAGCGCGATCGACTTCGACCGGGCCCGCTGACAGGCGGCGGGCGGCAGCGCGCGCGGGGCGTTCCGGAGGCGGTGCGGCCCTCCGGTGCGGTCTCCGGGTCTGCCGTCCGGAGCGGTCCGGCTGCGGCCCGGGGTGTGGTCCGGGCCGTCCGCGGCCCGCGTCTCCCGACCGCCCGCCGCGCCGGGGCCCCGTATTCCCCGGGCACGGTGGGCGGTCGGAAGACGCGGTGCGGTCAGCCGGCCGCCGCGATGGACGCCGCGGGGCGCTGGAGTTCGACCTCGCGGCGGCGCCTGCGGGCCAGCACCACGCGGCGCTCGGCGGCGGTCATACCGCCCCACACGCCGTACGGTTCGGGCTGCAGCAGGGCGTGTTCGCGGCATTCCAGCATGACCGGGCAGCGGGCGCAGACTCTCTTGGCCGCTTCCTCCCGGGAAAGGCGCGCCGCGGTCGGCTCCTTGGAGGGTGCGAAGAACAGCCCCGCCTCGTCGCTGCGGCAGGCCGCGTCGGAGTGCCAGGGGCCGCCGGCGTCGTCCCGCGGATGGCCTGGTGGCTGAGCGGGGTCCGTGACGGGCTCGATCGGTTGAAGCACGGGTAACTCCTGACGACGGCTCGGCGTTTGCCACGCTGGCGTCGCCGACCGGTCCGCGGGCAGGGGATGCTTGAGCAGCCGGGCGACGGCGTGCTCCATCCCCTACCCGCTGTGCGCGACTTCATGCGCACCGTGTTCATCGCCGGAGGATTTCTCACCACCCTCCGCGACCTGCGCGCCGCGCGGCCCCGCGGCAATAGGGGCGCACACCCGCAATACGGCGGAGCGGGCGCGTACCGGGCATCCGCGCGCCCGGCCCCTGGACGGCCGGGCGGCCGGACCGGGCCGCCCTGCGGGCCTCGGCCCCAGAGCGCCGGGCCCGGGAGCGCCGAGCCCCGGAGCTTCAGCCTTCGAGGGTCTTCTTCGTCCAGTCCTTGACCTTCTTGCCGCGCTTGGCCTTGGCCTCCACGCCGCCCCAGAAGGCGAACCCGCTGACCCGGACGACGGGGGCGCCGGGGTCGGGCGCCTCGAAGGCGTGGATGTCGGAGCCGCCCATGATGCCGACCACGCCGCCGCCGCGCAGTGTCACGTTCTCCGGCAGCCGGATGCTGACGCCGCCCATCACCGCGGTGCAGCGGATGACCAACTCCGGCGCGGTGAAGGTCGCCTCGGTCAGGTCGATCTCGACGCCGCCGAGGACCGCGACCGCGGTGATCCGGCTGCCGACGCGCCAGCGGCCCCTGCGCTCGGCGCCGCCGAGGATGCCGACCAGCTTGGGGTTCTCACCGCCCGGGCCCGCGTCGTGGCCGCGGGCGGCGGGCGCCGGGGCGCTTCCCGCCTGCTGTCCGGCCGGCAGGTCCCGTACCAGCGGCTCCAGTTGGCCGACCGTCTTGGCCGCGTAGACCCGGTCGAGCCGCTCGGAGTGCTCGGTTGCGTCCAGCCGGCCCTCGGCGAGCGCGTCGCGCAGGATGTCGGCGATACGGTCCCGGTCGGCGTCCGAGGCGCGCAGTTCGGTTTCGGCGACCGGTGCGGTGGCGATTTCACCGGTGCGGGTCGGGGCGGCTGCCTCTTCACCGGTGCCCGGCGGAGTCGGCTGCGGCTGCTGCGGGCCCTTGTCGAGCTGCGATTCATCCACGGCTCCACCGTACACAAACGCGATAGATCGCGACTACCCCGAACGGCCCCGGAATCGCCCCCCAGGGAACCCTTGACGGCCTACCGGACGCCCGCCCGCCCCCGTGCGGCGTTCCCGGCGCCCGTCCCGTCGCGGCCCACCGCGCGGTTCCCCGGCGCCCCCGCCCGGGGCAGCCCCCCGGCACGGCGGCCGCAGAGGGCGGCGGGGGCGCCGGTGAGGGGGACCTCACCGGCGGAGCCGGCCCCGGGGGTCCTACGATTGACTCCGCTTCAGCGTCGTCGCAGCCGAGTGAGGATTGTCCCCCATGCCTGAGTTCACCTATACGGACCTGCTCCCCCTCGGCGAAGACCCGACCCCGTACCGCCTGCTCACCACCGAAGGCGTCAGCACGTTCGAGGCGGGCGGCCGCACCTTCCTGCAGGTCGAGCCGGCGGCCCTGCGGCTGCTCGCCGCCGAGGCCATGCACGACATCTCGCACTACCTGCGGCCCACCCACCTCGCCCAGCTGCGCCGGATCCTCGACGACCCGCAGGCCAGCCCCAACGACCGCTTCGTCGCGCTGGACCTGCTGAAGAACGCCAACATCGCCGCGGCCGGTGTCCTGCCGATGTGCCAGGACACCGGTACCGCCATCGTGATGGGCAAGCGCGGCCAGCAGGTGCTCACCGCGGGCGGCGACGAGGAGGCCCTCTCACACGGCATCTTCGACGCGTACACCAGGCTCAACCTGCGCTACTCGCAGATGGCCCCGCTGACCATGTGGGAGGAGCGGAACACCGGCTCCAACCTCCCCGCGCAGATCGAGCTGTACGCGACCGACGGCGGCGCCTACAAGTTCCTGTTCATGGCCAAGGGCGGCGGCAGCGCCAACAAGTCGTTCCTGTACCAGGAGACCAAGGCGGTCCTCAACGAGGCGTCCATGATGCGCTTCCTGGAGGAGAGGATCCGCTCGCTGGGCACGGCCGCGTGCCCGCCCTACCACCTGGCGATCGTGGTCGGCGGCACCAGCGCGGAGTTCGCCCTCAAGACCGCGAAGTACGCGTCCGCGCACTACCTGGACGAGCTGCCCGCCGAGGGCTCCCCGGCCGGGCACGGCTTCCGCGACAAGGAGCTGGAGCAGCAGGTCTTCGAGCTGACCCAGCGGATCGGGATCGGCGCACAGTTCGGCGGCAAGTACTTCTGCCACGACGTCCGGGTGGTGCGGCTGCCCCGGCACGGCGCCTCCTGCCCGGTGGCGATCGCCGTCTCCTGCTCGGCCGACCGCCAGGCACTGGCCAAGATCACCGCCGAGGGCGTCTTCCTGGAGCAGCTGGAGACCGACCCGGCGCGCTTCCTGCCGGAGACCACCGAGGAGCACCTCGACGAGGACGTGGTCCGGATCGACCTGAACCGGCCGATGGCCGAGATCCGCGCCGAGCTGACCAGGTACCCGGTCAGGACCCGGCTGTCGCTGTCCGGCCCGCTCGTCGTCGCCCGCGACATCGCCCACGCCAAGATCAAGGAGCGCCTCGACGCCGGCGAGGGCATGCCGCAGTACCTGCGCGACCACGCGGTCTACTACGCCGGCCCGGCCAAGACCCCCGAGGGCTACGCGTCCGGCTCCTTCGGCCCGACCACGGCCGGCCGCATGGACGCCTATGTCGAGCAGTTCCAGGCCGCGGGCGGCTCCTTGGTCATGCTCGCCAAGGGCAACCGCTCCCAGCAGGTCACCGACGCGTGCGCGAGCCACGGCGGCTTCTACCTCGGCTCCATCGGCGGCCCGGCGGCCCGCCTCGCCCAGGACTGCATCAAGAAGGTCGACGTCCTGGAGTACGCCGAGCTCGGCATGGAAGCGGTCTGGAAAATCGAGGTCGAGGACTTCCCCGCCTTCGTCGTCGTGGACGACAAGGGCAACGACTTCTTCCAGGACCCGACGCCCTCACCCACCTTCACCAGCATCCCGGTCCGCCCCGGCGCCTGACCGGCCGCCCGGCCGCGCGCCCCCCGGCCCGGTCCCGACGCGGCCGGGCGGGTCCTGGCGGCGTCGGGAACAAACGGCTCGCGGCGGGGCACTGTACAAGGCATGGACGACTACCGGATCGAGCACGACTCGATGGGCGAGGTGCGGGTGCCCCGCGAGGCGAAGTGGCGGGCGCAGACGCAGCGGGCGGTGGAGAACTTCCCGATCTCCGGGCAGCGGATCGAGCGGGCGCACATCGAGGCGCTGGCCCGGATCAAGGCCGCCGCGGCGAGGGTCAACGCACGGCTGGGGGTGGTGGACAAGGAGGTCGCGGAGGCCATCGAGCAGGCGGCCGGGGAGGTGGCCGAGGGCAGGTGGGACGCGCAGTTCCCGGTCGACGTGTTCCAGACCGGCTCGGGCACCTCGTCGAACATGAACGCGAACGAGGTGATCGCGACGCTCGCCACCGAGCGGCTGGGCCGGCCCGTGCACCCGAACGACCACGTGAACGCCTCGCAGTCGTCGAACGACGTGTTCCCCTCCTCGATCCACATCGCCGCGACGGCGGCGGTGACCCGGGACCTGATCCCCGCGCTGCGCGGGCTCGCCGAGGCGCTGGAGGCGAAGGCCGCCGAGTTCGCGACCGTGGTCAAGGCCGGCCGGACGCATCTGATGGACGCCACGCCCGTGACGCTGGGCCAGGAGTTCGGCGGGTACGCGGCGCAGGTGCGGTACGGGATCGAGCGGCTGGGGGCGTCGCTGCCGCGGCTGGCCGAGCTGCCGCTGGGCGGGACGGCGGTGGGGACCGGGATCAACACGCCCGCCGGGTTCTCGGCCGCGGTGATCGCCGAGGTGGCGGCGGCGACCGGGCTGCCGCTGACGGAGGCGCGCAACCATTTCGAGGCCCAGGGCGCCCGGGACGGCATCGTGGAGACCTCCGGCCAGCTGCGGACCATCGCGGTCGGCCTGACGAAGATCGCCAACGACCTGCGCTGGATGGCGTCGGGCCCGCGGACCGGTCTGGGCGAGATCAGCCTGCCCGATCTGCAGCCGGGGTCGAGCATCATGCCGGGGAAGGTGAACCCGGTGATTCCGGAGGCGGTGCTGATGGTGGCCGCCCAGGTGACCGGCAACGACGCGGCCATTGCGACGGCAGGTGCGGCAGGCAATTTCGAGTTGAACGTGATGTTGCCGGTGATCGCCCGCAACGTGCTGGAGTCGGTGCGGCTGCTGGCGAACGTCACCCGGCTGCTCGCCGAGCGCACGGTCGGCGGCATCACCGCCCACGTCGAGCGGGCCCGGGAGTACGCGGAGTCCTCGCCGTCCGTGGTGACCCCGCTCAACCGCTACATCGGCTACGAGGAGGCGGCGAAGGTCGTCAAAAGGTCGCTGGCCGAGCGCAGGACGATCCGCGAGGTGGTCATCGAGGGCGGTTATGTGGAGCGCGGGCAGCTGACCGAAAGGCAACTCGACGAGGCACTCGACGTGCTGCGTATGACGCGCCCGTAACACCCGCTCCGTAAGCTCTGTTCATGACAGCCGACGTCGACACCGCATTCAGGAACGGACCGCAGCGGCATTTCTGGGCCCCCGGCGATCAGGTGCTGTGGCGCTATCGCGGCAACGGGACCGACGACGTGCACATCTGCCGGCCGGTGACCGTGGTGCGCGACGACGCGGAGCTGCTGGCGGTGTGGCTGGCGCCCGGCACGCCGTGTGTGAAGCCGGTGCTGGCCGACGGGACGCCGGTGTTCCGGGAGCCGCTGGCGACCCGGTACCGCAAGCCGCGGGTGGCGTCCCGGGAGCAGTGGTGGGGTACGGGGGTACTCAAGCTGGCCCGGCCGGGCGAGCCCTGGTCGGTGTGGCTGTTCTGGGACGAGGGCTGGCGGTTCCGCAGCTGGTACGTGAACCTGGAGGAACCGCTGCGCCGCTGGTCGGGCGGGGTGGACTCGGAGGACCACTTCCTGGACATCTCGGTGCACCCCGACCGCAGCTGGCGCTGGCGGGACGAGGACGAGTTCGCGCAGGCGCAGGTCGACGGTTTGATGTCCGGCGAGCTGGCGGCCCGGGTCCGGCAGGCCGGGCAGCGGGCGGTGGCGGCGATCCGGGCCTGGGGGCCGCCGTTCGGCGAGGGCTGGCAGGACTGGCGGCCCGATCCGTCCTGGCCGGTGCCGGGGCTGCCGGCCGACTGGGACCGGCCCGCGGAATGAGCCGGCCGGGCGGCGCGCCGGAACGGCTCCGCCGGACGGCGCGCCGGACCATCGGCCGAACGGGTCCGCGCGCCGGGCCCGCCGGGCGAGCGGGCCGCCGGGCGGCCGATCCGCCCGAGCCCCTTGTTGCACACCGGACCCGCGACCGTAGGATCGTCCTCCGGAAGACTGCACAATTGCCATCCTCGGCCTAGAGTTTGACGCCACGTCACGGGAGTGCGGTTCGCGCTCCCCCGTGGCATATGCCTCAGCCACATCGCACCCGGCAGTACGCCCCACGCCCCACCACCACACCAGCCAGCTCGCGCGGACAGTCAGGGAGGCCCTGAGCAGTGGGAACCGGCAATCATGAGCAGCTGCCCGACGCCGAGGCCGTGGCGCTGGGCCGGGACCGCGCCGGACAGGCCGAGGCGTTCGACGCGATCGGCGACCGGTACGACGAGGCGTTCCCGCACAAGGAGGGTCAGATCTCGGCCGGCGCCTGGCTGGCCGCCACGCTGCCGCCCGGCGCCCGGGTACTGGACCTCGCCTGCGGTACGGGGCTGCCGACCGCACGGCAGCTCGCCGACGCGGAGCTGCGGGTGACCGGTCTGGACCTGTCGGCCGGAATGCTGGCCATAGCGCAGCGGAACGTACCGGAGGCCAACTACATCCTGGCGGACATGGCGGACATCGGCGAACGGGACGGCGGTCCGCTGGCGACCGGGGCCTTCGCCGGGGTGGCCGCGTTCTTCGCGCTGCTGATGCTGCCCAAGGCGGAGATCCCGCCCACGCTGCGGGCCATCCACGAACTGCTGGAGCCCGACGGGCTGCTGGCGCTGTCCATGGTCGAGGCGGACGTGGACGATGTGGCCATTCCGTTCATCGGTAACACGATCCGGGTATCGGGTTACCTACGGGATGAACTGCGCCAGATCGTGACAGAGGCAGGCTTCGACGTGATCAAGGAGGATTCGTACGCCTACGCACCGGCGACCATCGACGTGCCGCCGGAGGAGCAGATCTTCCTCTACTGCCGACGCGCCTGACCTGCACAGGCCCGAGCCCCGCCGCACGCCGGCCCGCGGCGGCGCACCGACGGATGGAACGACTCGCGTGACCACGGACCCGCCCCACCCGCCCACCGCGGACCCCCTCCCGGGAGCCCCCGCACACCCCTATGGCCCCCCGCTGGGGGCTGCACCGCTTCCCCCGGCGCCGGCCCACCCGCCGCACTCCCTGGACTCCGCGGACGGGTGGTACACGCACGCCCTCGGCCAGGGCGGCGACCCGTACCGGCCCGCCGCGCACGAGGACGCCGGCCCCGCGGAGGACGGCGACCCCGAGGGTAAGAAGGACGAGGGCGACCCCGTACCGTACGAGGGGCCGCACGCCGACCTGCCGCCGCTGCCGCCGATCCCGGCGCACGGCAGTGGATGGGTACCGGGGACGACGGACGGGAGTGAGACGTTGGGCGCGTACCTGAGCAGACCGCCGCGCGGTGGTCCGCTGGAGGCGGCCGGCCACCCCGGGGACGAGGACTCGGTGGGCATGCGCATCCCGATGCCCGTGCAGACCGGCCCCGAGGCGGACCGGCTGCGCTACGTCGGGGCCGCGACCCGGCGGATCGCCCGCGGGCTGGATCTGGACGAGATCCTGCTCGGCCTGTGCCGCTCGGCGGTGCCGGCCTTCGCCGACGCGATCCTGGTCTATCTGCGCGATCCGCTGCCGGTCGGCGACGAGCAGCCGTCGGGGCCGCTGCGGCTGCGGCTGCGCCGGGCCGACGGCGGGCTGGACGGGCCGTCCGAGGAGGACGCGCCGGTGGGCGCGGTGCCGGTGCTGCCCGCGCTGGAGCCGTCGTACGGCTCGGAGCCGGTCGGGGTGCTGCTGGACGGGCCGCTGGCGGAGGTGCTGCGCGGGGTGCGCCCGGTGTTCACCGAGTCACTGCGGGCCGCGGACGCGCTCGCGGAACTGCTCGGCAACCCGGACAGCCCACTGCCGACCGGCCGCCGCGCGCTGGTGGCGCCGCTGCGGGGGCGCCGCCGGGTGATCGGCGCCGCGGTGCTGCTGCGCCGGGTCGACCGGCCGCCGTTCGAGGCCGACGACCTGCTGGTGGCCGCGCAGCTCGCCACCCACACGGCGCTCGGGGTGGACAAGGCGGTGCTGTACGGGCGCGAGGCGTACATCGCCGACGCCCTCCAGCGCGAGATGCTGCCCGACTCGCTGCCGCAGCCCACCGGTGTCCAGCTGGCCAGCAGGTACCTTCCGGCGGCGGAGTCCGCCCGGGTCGGCGGCGACTGGTACGACGCGATCCCGCTGCCCGGCAGCCGGGTGGCGCTGGTGGTCGGCGACGTGATGGGCCACTCGATGACGTCGGCGGCGATCATGGGCCAGCTGCGGACCACCGTCCAGACACTGGCCGGACTCGACCTGGCGCCGCAGGAGGTGCTCTACCACCTGGACGAGCAGGCCCAGCGGCTCGGCCAGGACCGGATGGCGACCTGCGTGTACGCGGTCTACGACCCGATCGCGCACCGGCTGGTGGTGGCCAACGCGGGCCATCCGCCGCCGGTGCTGCTGCACGCCGACGGCCACGCGGAGGTGCTGCGGGTGCCGCCGGGCGCGCCGATCGGCGTCGGCGGGGTGCCGTTCGAGGCGGTCGAGCTGCCGGCGCCCGCCGGGGCGACGCTGCTGCTCTACACCGACGGCCTGGTCGAGTCCCGCAGCCGGGACGTGTGGGGCGGTATCGAACTGCTCAGGGAGCGGCTGCGGGATGCCGCCAGCGTGGTGTCGCCGCCGCCGCTGGAGCCGTTGTGCGACGAGGTGCTGGAGATCCTCGGCCCCGGCGACCGGGACGACGACATCGCGCTGCTGGCCGCCCGCTTCGACGGGATCGCACCCAGCGACGTCGCGTACTGGTTCCTGGAGCCGCAGGCCCAGACCGCCGGCCGGGCCCGCCGGCTGGTCCGGCAGGCGCTGCGCCGCTGGAGCCTGGACGAGCAGCTGGACGCCGCCGAACTGCTGGTCAGCGAGATCGTCACCAACGCCGTGCGGTACGCCGAGCGCCCGATCACGCTGCGGCTGCTGCGCACCGACGTGCTGCGCTGCGAGGTCGGCGACGACGCGCCGCTGCTGCCCCGGATGCGGCACGCGGCCCCCGAGGAGGAGGGCGGGCGCGGCCTGTACCTGGTGAACCGGATGGCCCAGCGCTGGGGCGCCACCCGGCTGGGCGCGGGGAAGGTGGTGTGGTTCGAGCTGCCGCTCGGCTAGGGCCTGTCGTCGGGACCTCCTCGGCGCCGCGGATTCCGACACGCGCAGTGGTCGAATCACCACCCAGCGTGCCAACGGGCACGTTCGGTGCGAGGGTGGGTAGCAGCCACCTGACGCGACGCGATCCGCGGTGTCCGCAGACCGGCACCGGGCGGGAGGAACTCCCCGATGACCACATCGAACTTCCAGTACACGACCAACAACGCCGGTATCCCGGTGGAGAGCGACGAGCACTCCCTGACCGTCGGCCGCGACGGGCCGATCCTGCTCCAGGACCACTACCTGATCGAGAAGATGGCCCAGTTCAACCGGGAGCGGGTCCCCGAACGGGTGGTGCACGCCAAGGGCAGCGGGGCGTACGGCCGCTTCGAGGTGACCAACGACGTCAGCCGGTTCACCAAGGCCGACCTGTTCCAGCCGGGCCGCACCACGAAGATGCTGGCCCGCTTCTCCACCGTCGCCGGTGAGCAGGGCAGCCCGGACACCTGGCGCGACCCGCGCGGCTTCGCGCTGAAGTTCTACACCGACCACGGCAACTACGACCTGGTCGGCAACAACACCCCGGTGTTCTTCGTCCGCGACACCATCAAGTTCCAGGACTTCATCCGCAGCCAGAAGCGCCGCCCGGACAACGGGCTGCGGGACAACGACATGCAGTGGGACTTCTGGACGCTCTCCCCGGAGTCCGCGCACCAGGTCACCTGGCTGATGGGCGACCGCGGCATCCCGCGCTCGTACCGCCACATGAACGGCTACGGCTCGCACACCTACATGTGGATCAACGGCTCGGGCGAGAAGTTCTGGATCAAGTACCACTTCAAGACCGACCAGGGCGTCGACTTCCTCACCCAGGAGCGGGCCGACGAGCTGGCCGGGCAGAACGCGGACTTCCACCGGCAGGACCTGTGGGAGGCGATCGACCGCGGCGACCACCCCTCGTGGACGCTGAAGGTCCAGGTCATGCCGTTCGAGGACGCCGCCGGCTACCGGTTCAACCCGTTCGACCTGACCAAGGTGTGGCCGCACGGCGACTACCCGCTGATCGAGGTCGGCCGGATGACGCTGGACGCCAACCCGGAGGACTACTTCGTCCACATCGAGCAGGCCGCGTTCGAGCCGTCCAGCATGGTGCCGGGCATCGCTCCCTCGCCGGACAAGATGCTGCTCGGCCGGCTCTTCTCCTACCCGGACACCCACCGGTACCGGATCGGCCCGAACTACGCCCAGCTGCCGCCGAACCGCCCGCACGTGCCGGTGCACTCCTACGCCAAGGACGGCGCGATGCGCTTCGAGCCGAACCGGGTGGGGGCGCCCTACGCGCCCAACTCCTACGGCGGCCCGCACGCGTCCCCGCAGGTGTACGGGGACATCGCCGGCTGGCAGGCGGCCGGCGACATGGTCCGCGAGGCGTACAGCCCGCACGCGCAGGACGACGACTTCGGGCAGGCCGGCACGATGGTGCGCGAGGTGCTGGACGACGCGGCCCGCGACCGGTTGGTGTCCAATGTCGCCTGGCACCTCGGCGACGGTGTGAGCGCGCCGGTACTGGAGCGCGCGCTGGCGTACTGGCGCAGTATCGACCAGCACGTCGGCGACCGGATCGCGCAGTCCGTCAAGCCCGCCTGACCGGCGCGGCGCCTCAGGAGCGCAGCCCCGGAGCACGTGGTCACCCGCCGTGCTCCGGGGCTGCATCGCGTCCGCCCCACCTCGCGGACCCGCCGGAACCGCCCGGCCCCTGCGGCCCGTGCGGTGTTCACCATGGGTATACACCGCATGTATACCCATGGTGTAGTCTGCTCGGCATGTCAATCGGCCACACCCTGCTCGGACTCCTGGAGTCCGGGCCGCGCCACGGTTACGACCTCAAGCGCGCCTTCGACGAACGCTTCGGACACGACCGCCCCCTCGCGTACGGGCAGGTCTACTCGACGATGGCCAGGCTGCTGAAGCACGGCCTGGTCGAGGTCGACGGGATCGAGCCCGGCGGCGGCCCGGAACGCAAGCGCTACGCCATCACCGACGCCGGCATAACCGACGTGTCGGTCTGGCTGGCGCAGCCGGAGAAGCCCGAGCCCTACCTGCAGACGACCCTCTACACCAAGGTCGTGCTCGCCCTGATGACCGGGCGCCCGGCGGCGGACCTGCTGGACACCCAGCGCGCCGAACACCTGCGGCTGATGCGCGAACTGACCCGGCGCAAGTCGGCCGGGGACCTGGCCGACCAGCTGATCTGCGACCACGCGCTGTTCCACCTGGAGGCCGACCTGCGGTGGCTGGAGCTGACCGCGGCCCGACTCGACCAGCTCGCCACGGCGGTGGCCGCATGACGACCACCGACAACGGGCCGCTGCTCGTCGCCACCGCCCTGCGCAAGGCGTACGGACCCACCCCGGCACTGGACGGCGCGGACTTCACCATCCGCTCCGGCGAGGTGGTAGCGGTGATGGGCCCGTCCGGGTCCGGCAAGTCGACGCTGCTGCACTGCCTGGCCGGCATCGTACGGGCCGACTCCGGCAGCGTCCGCTACCTCGGGCGGGAGCTGACCGCGATGTCCGACGGCGAACGCAGCGCGCTGCGCCGCTCCGACTTCGGCTTCGTCTTCCAGTTCGGCCAGCTGGTGCCCGAACTGACCTGCCTGGAGAACGTGGCCATGCCGCTGCGGCTCAACGGCGTCAGGCGGCGCGCGGCCGAGGCCAGGGCCACCGGCTGGCTGGAGCGGCTGGAGGTCGCCGACACCGCCGGCAAGCGCCCGGGCGAGGTCTCCGGCGGCCAGGGGCAGCGGGTCGCGGTGGCCCGCGCGCTGGTCGGAACGCCGCGGGTGGTGTTCGCCGACGAGCCGACCGGCGCGCTGGACTCCCTGAACGGCGAACGGGTGATGCGGCTGCTGACCGAGGCCGCGCAGGACACCGGCGCCGCGGTCGTGCTCGTCACCCACGAGGCGCGCGTCGCCGCGTACTCCGGCCGGGAGGTCGTCGTGCGGGACGGGAAGTCGCGCGACATGGAGCGGGCCTCGTGAGCGGCGCCCCCCGGCCCACCGGGGCGCAGGGCCCGCCGGCCGGCCCCTACCCGCTCGGCCCGCCGGCCGGCTCCCACCCGCTCGGCCCGCAGGGGCCGGGCGACGGGCAGCCGGTGCCGCCCGCCTCCGCCCGGGTCTGGATACGCGACCTGGCCCTGGGCGTCCGCTTCGCCGTGGACGGCGGGCGCGAGGGCTGGACCCGCACGGTGCTGACCGGCGTCGGCGTCGGACTCGGCGTGGCACTGCTGCTGCTGGCCGCGGCCGTCCCGGCGATGCTGGCCACCCGCGACCACAAGCGGGAGGCGCGCGACCCCCTGTCGGCCACCTACATCGCCGAGCCGTCCGCGAGCACGCTGCTGATCGACGGCGCCGACACGACGTACCACGGCAAGGACGTCTTCGGGATCCTGCTGCACCCGGAGGGCCCGAAGGCGCAGCGTCCGCCGGGGGTCCGCGCACTGCCGCCTCCCGGGCACATGGTGGTCTCCGCCCCGCTCGGAAGACTGCTGGCCGCGTCCCCGCTGCTGCGCGAACGCATCCCGTACACCGTCGACGGCACGATCGGGCACGCCGGGCTGACGGGCCCGGACGAACTCCTCTACTACGCCGGCAGCGACAAGCTCATCGCGCGGGACGCCCACTACGAGCACGGCAACGCCGACCGGACGGCGGGTTTCGGGCGCGTCGGCGTCCCGGAGGGAGCCGACTCGGTACTGGACCTGCTGCTGGTCATCGTGCTGGTGGTGCTGCTGCTGCCGGTCGCGGTCTTCGTCGGCACCGCGGTGCGGCTCGGCGGCGAACGCCGGGACCGGCGGCTGGCGGCGCTGCGGCTGGTGGGCGCCGACATCCGGATGACCCACCGGATCGCCGCCGGGGAGGCGCTGTCCGGGGGGGTGTTCGGGCTGCTGGCCGGCGCGGTGTTCTTCCTGCTGGGCCGGCAGCTCGCCTCCGGGGTGACCGTCCACGGAATCTCCGCGTTCCCCGAGGACATCGCGCCGAGCACCGCGCTGACCGCGCTGATCGCGCTGGCCGTCCCGGTGGCGGCGGTCGCGGTCACCATGCTCAGCCTGCGCCGCACCGTGATCGAGCCGCTGGGCGTGTTCCGGCAAAGCCTCGGCAGGCGGCGCAGGCTGTGGTGGCGGCTGGTCGTCCCGGCGATCGGCCTGCTGCTGCTGGCCCCGCTGTTCGGCGCGGTCAAGAACGACGCGCACATCAACGAGTACCAGGTGGCGCTGGGCACCGTCCTGCTGCTCATCGGCGTCACCGCGGTGCTGCCGTGGGTGGTGGAGGCGGTCGTCGGGCGGCTGACCGGCGGGCCGGTCGCCTGGCAGCTCGCCACCCGCAGGCTCCAGCTGGACAGCAGCGCGTCGGCCCGTATGGTCAGCGGCGTCACCGTCGCGGTGGCCGGCGCGATCGCCCTGCAGATGCTGTTCACCGGCGTCGACGGCGACTTCGTCACCGCCACCGGCGCGGACCCGACCCGGGCCCAGGCACGGGTCTCCGCGCCGGTCACCGACGGCAGCCAGACCGAGCGGTACATCGAGCGCATCGCCGCCACCAAGGGCGTCCGGCAGGTCTACGGATACGTGGACTCGCAGGCCACCCAGCCCGACGCGACGCCGGACAACGCCGTGTACCTGCCGCTGCTGGTCGGCGACTGCCCGACGCTGGCGCAGATGGCGGACGTCGGCTCCTCCTGCCGGCCCGGCAGCGCCTTCATCGTCGCGCCCGGCAAGGACTCGGACCTCGGCGGCGCGATGGACCGATACGCCCGGCCGGGCAGCCGCCTCGACCTCAGCGTGCCCGACAGCGACCAGCACACCGGCAAGCCGGAGCTGTGGACGGTTCCCGCCGACGCGCGGAAGGTCGCCGCGCGGACCGACCCGGCGGGCGACCTCGACTGGGGGCTGCTCGTCACCCCGCAGACGGTGGACGTCGGCAAGCTGCTGTCGCCCAGCTCGCAGATCACGGTCAGCCTGGACCACGGGCAGCCGGACGCGATCGAGTACCTGCGCAACACCGTGGCGGGGATCGGCCTGAACACCTACGTCTCGGACATCACCAGCACCACGGAGACGTCGAGCTTCGCCCAGCTGCGGCGCGGGCTGTTCGCCGGTGCCGCCCTCACGATGGCGCTGATCGGCGCGAGTCTGCTGGTGACCATGCTGGAGCAGCTGCGGGAACGCAGGAAGCTGCTGGCGGTCCTGGTGGCCTTCGGCACCCGGCGGACCGCGCTGGCCTGGTCGGTCTTGTGGCAGACCGCCATCCCGATGGTGCTCGGCCTGCTGCTGGCCTGCCTCGGCGGCATCGGCCTGGGCGCGGCGCTGCTGGCGATGGTCGGCCGCCCCTTCCGAGCCGACTGGGCGGGCGTCGGCTCGATGTCGGCGATCGGCGCCGCGGTCGTCCTGGCGGTGACCCTGCTGAGCATGCCGCCGCTGTGGCGGCTGATGCGGCCGGACGGCCTCCGCACGGAGTAGCCGCGGCGCGGCGGCGGGTCGCGGCGGCGGGTCGCGGCGGCGGGCGCGGCGGCGGGTCGCGGCGGCGGGCGCGGGGGTACGGCACCCCCGCGCCCGCCGCCCGCACGCGCAGGGAGGCGACCGTGCGGTACGGGTCGCGGCTGACGCCCGCCGCCCCGGACGCGTGCGGATCCGGTTCCGGGCCCGGCCTCAGGTCTGGATCTCGGCCGGTTCTGGTGTCGGCGCGGACGGCGCCGCGGGCGCGGGGCCTTCGGGGGCGGCGGCACGGGTCGCCGCCGCGGCTTCGGCGGCCTCCGCGGCCTCGGCCTCTTCCGCGGCGAGCCGCTCGGCGGCGATCTCCCGGGAGTGGGCGCGCAGGTAGGTGACGACCGTGTTGCCCACCGCGACCAGCGGCACCGCGGAGACCGCGCCGCCGATGCCCGCCACCAGCGAGCCCGCCGCCACCGACAGCACCACCGCGAGCGGGTGGACCCGTACCGCGCGGCCGAGGATGAACGGCTGCAGGACGTGCCCCTCGATCTGCTGCACCGCCAGCACCACCACCAGCACCATCAGCGCGGTGAACGGCCCCTCGGTGACGAGCGCGACCACCACCGCGACGGCGCCGGAGGCCACCGCGCCGACCAGCGGCACGAAGGACGCCAGGAAGATCACCACGGCCAGCGGCACCGCCATCGGCACACCGAGGAAGAAGATGCCGATGCCGATGAAGATCGCGTCTATCCCGGCGACCATCACCGTGCCCCGCACGTACAGGGTGAGGGTGTGCCAGGCCCGCGGGCCCGCGCCGGCCAGTCCGTCGCGGGCGGGCTCGGGGAAGAGCCGCAGCACCCACTTCCAGATGTTGGGGCCGTCGTAGAGCAGGAACAGCGTGCTGAACATCGCCAGCAGCATGCCGGTCAGCAGCTCGACGATGACGGTGACGCCCTGCAGGCCGGCGTCGGTGAGCGCCTGGGTGTTGTGGCCGATGGCGTCGCTGAGGTTCTTGGCGACCTGGTTGATCTGGTCGTCGGTGACATGGAAGGGGCTGTTGAGCAGCCGCTTCTTGCCCTCGGCGATACCGTCCTGAAGGCTGCCGGACAGGTTGTCGATGTTGTCCATGACCTGCCAGACCACGAACCAGCCGACCAGGCCCATCACGACGAAGCCGCCGATGAACACGATCGCGGTGGCCAGTCCCGCCGGCATCCCGGTCCGCTTGAGCCGGGCCACGAACGGCTGGAGCAGCGCGGTGATCAGCAGCGCGGCGACGAAGGCGAGGACGACCAGCCGGACCGCGCCGATCACCCGCATCAGCACCCAGACGGTGCCGGCCAGCACCAGCAGCCGCCAGCCGACCTCGGCGGCGACCCGCATGCTCCACGGCACCACGGACACCGGGTCCAGGGGCGGCCGGCCGGCGGAGCGCCGGACCGGGCCGGTGGCGGCCGGCCGGGCGTAACCGGGCCGCTGCGGAATCCCGGGCGCCCTGGCCGGTTTCGCGCCGGCGCCGGCCTGCTCCGGAACGCCGCCCGCCCCGGCGGGATCCTCTTCGGGGCCGGCCGGGGCGCTGTCGTCGTCGGGGAGGGTGCCGGGCGCCGCGTCACGCGCGGTGACGGTGTCGTACCGGGCCTCGATCCGACTGGCGAGTCCGGCCAGCCCGGCGGCGAGCGCGGAGCCCCAGTGGTGCTTCTCCGGCATGCTGCGACTCCCCCTGAACCCTCGGCGGTCGCTGGACGCGGCCGACCGACTGTGACCCCGCTGTGAAGGACGACGTTACCCGGGCTCGGGGTTGCTCAGGGCAGGGGGGAGGTGGTGGACGGCGGGGCCCGCCGGGAGGCTTCCCGGCGGCGGGAGCGGGCCGGTACCGGGCGGTACCGGTACCGGGCCGGGCCCGACTAGTAGGAGCTGTGCGCCTGCCAGTACTCCCAGGCGCCGCACGGGCTGCCGTAGCGGCTGTTCATGTAGTTCAGGCCCCATTTTATCTGGGTGGCCGGATTGGTCCGCCAGTCCGAGGCGACGGACGCCATCTTCGAGCCCGGGTTGGACTGCACCAGGCCGTAGGCGCCGGAGGAGGGGTTGGTCGCCGTGTAGTTCCAACCGCTCTCGTGGGAGACGATGTTGGAGAAGCAGGCGTACTGCCCGCTGCCCACGATCTGCCGGGCCATCTCCTGGACCTGGGCGACCGTGTACGAGGCCTTGATCGGGAAGGAGGCGTCCGCGTCGCCGGCGCTTTCCTTCGCCAGCTTCTCCGCCGCCGCCTTGTCCGCGGCCTTCTTCTTGGCCGCGGCGTCCTTGGCCGCCTGCACGCGGGCCGCCTGCTCGGCGTACTGCCTCGCTGTCGCGTCAGCGGCGTCGGACTGGGCCTGGACCTGCTCGGTCAACGAAGCCTGCTGCACCTGCTGTCCAGCGGGGAGGTCGGCGAGGAGGGTCGTCGTACCGGCCGCCTCGACGGGCTCGGTGCTGCTGCCCTGGTCGGCGCCCGACGCGACGCCGACGACGGCGCCCACAGTGGTGACGGCGGTGGCGGACGCCACCGCGAGCCCCCGGACCGAGATCCGGCTCACACGGTTTCCTTCCGGAATCGTCCGCGCGGTGACCGCACGGACGCGATCGTGCCCCTGGCGCTGTCCCCTGGTTCCGGTCCGCCGTACGGGCCGGCCGGTCACGGGGGTACTGGCCCGGTGCGAAGTCCCCTGCGGGGTCCGCGTGGTGCTCGGGCGGCTCATGGCGTTCGTTGTGGATTTGTGTGCTGCCGTGCCTTCCCCCGGAGGGTGTAGGCGTGCCATAAGCGGGGCCTGACAGCGACACACCCTGCCGTATACGGACGCCGCGCGGCAATTTCCCGTTGAGTGGCAAACTTCACACGCCGCGAACGAGGGTAATTCCGAGCGCCCGCCGCCCCCGCACGCTAAGCTGCTGCGCCCTCCGGAGAGGACGCAGCAGCCTTCCATCACGCTCTTGGCGGTCCCGTCGGGCACCCCGAACGGACTACGCCCCGCCGTCCTCCAGCATCTCGGTGACGAGTGCCGCGATGGCGGACCGCTCGGAACGGTTCAGCGTCACATGGGCGAACAGCGGGTGCCCCTTGAGCTTCTCCACCACCGCCACGACACCGTCGTACCGGCCGACCCGGAGGTTGTCGCGCTGGGCCACGTCGTGGGTGAGCACCACCCGCGAGCCGGCCCCGATCCGGGACAGCACGGTCAGCAGCACGTTGCGCTCCAGCGACTGCGCCTCGTCCACGATCACGAAGGCGTCGTGCAGCGAGCGCCCCCTGATGTGGGTCAGCGGCAGCACTTCGAGCATGCCGCGGGCCACGACCTCCTCGATGACCTCCTTGGTGGTGACCGCGGACAGCGTGTCGAACACCGCCTGCGCCCACGGGCTCATCTTCTCGGCCTCGCTGCCGGGCAGATACCCCAACTCCTGGCCGCCGACCGCGTAGAGCGGCCGGAAGACCATCACCTTGCGGTGCTGGCGGCGCTCCAGGACCGCCTCCAGACCCGCGCACAGCGCCAGCGCCGACTTGCCGGTGCCGGCCCGGCCGCCCATCGAGACGATGCCGACCTCCGGGTCCAGCAGCAGGTCCAGCGCCACGCGCTGCTCCGCGCTGCGGCCGTGGATGCCGAACGCCTCCCGGTCGCCGCGCACCAGCCGGACCTGGCCGTCGGCGGTGACCCGCCCCAGCGCCTTGCCCCGCTCGGACTGCAGCACCAGGCCGGTGTGCACCGGGAGGTCCGCCGCCTCGGGCAGCGTGATGACCTCCTGGGCGAAGAGCGCGTCCACGTCCTCCGCCGAGACCAGCAACTCCTCCATTCCGGTCCAGCCCGAGGTGATCGCGAGCTCGGCGCGGTACTCCTCGGCCAGCAGGCCGACCGAGGACGCCTTCACCCGCAGCGGCAGGTCCTTGGAGACGACGGTGACGTCGTACCCCTCGGCCTGGAGGTTGCGGGCGACGGCGAGGATGCGCGAGTCGTTGTCACCGAGCCGGTATCCCGCGGGCAGCACCCCGGGGTCCGAGTGGTTGAGCTCGACGCGGAGCGTACCGCCGACGTCACCGATCGGGATCGGTGCGTCGAGCCGGCCGAACCGGATGCGGTACTCGTCCAGCAGCCTGAGGGCCTGCCGGGCGAAGTAGCCGAGTTCCGGGTGGTGGCGCTTGGCCTCCAGCTCCGTGACCACGACGACGGGGAGCACGACCTCGTGCTCGTCGAAGCGGGTCAGGGCGTTGGGGTCTGCAAGCAGCACGCTGGTGTCGAGTACATACGTGCGCCGGTCGTGCTCACGGCGATTCTTGCTGGTCACCACGTGTGGACGAACCCCCTCGGGAGAGGTGAGTCTGCGGTCCGACAGCCAAGGTCCGGATGCCGGTCTGCCAGTGATATGCCCTGGAAAGCTCGCCGCCATGCGGACGCATATGACAGTCGTCTATTGGTCATCGACCCGTCACCGACCGCTCATCCGTATTCCGGGGAGCTTCGCAGCCACCGTAACTCCGCTGGCCGACCGCCTACCAGCCCTTTTTGTCCGCTTGCTGACAGGCCGCGACTGGTTACGATCCGTAACGCCGGTGCCGGGCGGCGTAGTCGCGCAGCGCCCGCAGGAAGTCCACCTTGCGGAAGGCGGGCCAGAAGACCTCGCAGAAGTAGTACTCGGAATGCGCGCTCTGCCAGAGCATGAATCCGGACAGCCGCTGCTCGCCCGAGGTGCGGATCACCAGATCGGGATCAGGCTGGCCGCGGGTGTACAGGTGCTCGGCGATGTGCTCGACGTCCAGGATCTCGGCGAGGTTCTCGATCGTGGTGCCGCGTCCGGCGTGCTCGTGCAGCAGCGACCGTACGGCGTCGGCGATCTCCTGCCGGCCGCCGTAGCCCACCGCGACGTTCACCAGGATGCCGGTACGGCCGTGGGTGGCCTGCTCGGCCTCCTTGAGCACCGACTGGGTGTGCGCGGGCAGCAGGTCCATGGTGCCGACGTGGTGCACCCGCCAGCGGTCGCCGGCGGCCAGTTCGGTGACGGCGTCCTCGATGATGCCGAGCAGCGGGACGAGCTCCTCGGCGGGCCGGTCCAGGTTGTCGGTGGACAGCAGCCACAGGGTGACCACCTCGACACCGGTCTCCTCGCACCAGCCCAGCATCTCGGCGATCTTGTCCGCCCCGGCCCGGTGGCCCTGCTCGGTGGTGCCGCCGGCCGCCTTGGCCCAGCGGCGGTTGCCGTCGAGGATCACGCCGATGTGCTTGGGAGCCTGCGTCACATCGAGCCGGCGTTCCACTCGGCGGGAGTACAGCCCGTACACCAGGTCGCGCAGTTTCATCGCGTACCAGCCCCTCCTGCACTCCGGACGCCCGGCGGCCACAGTACTGCGCGAAGTGCCGTCCGGACGAACCGAGCGGTGGCGGGAGGTGCGCGAGGGGCGGGGCGGGTGGCGGTGGCGACGGCGGGCGGCGCGACCCGCGGGCCGGGCGCCGCCGGGCAGTAAGCGGTTCAACCACGCGTGATAAGCAGGGCCCGTGAATATCCGCAACCTCTACCGCGCCTCCGACGAGCGCTACGACTCGATGGAGTACCGCCGCACCGGCCGCAGCGGCCTCAAGCTCCCGGCCGTCTCGCTCGGCCTCTGGCACAACTTCGGCGACGACCGCACGCTGGACTCGCAGCGGGCCATCCTGCGCCGCGCCTTCGACCTCGGCGTCACGCACTTCGACCTGGCGAACAACTACGGCCCGCCGTACGGGGGCGCCGAGGCCAACTTCGGCACCCTGTTCGCCCAGGACTTCCGGCCCTACCGCGACGAGCTGGTGATCTCCACCAAGGCGGGCTACGACATGTGGCCCGGCCCGTACGGCGAGTGGGGCTCGCGCAAGTACCTGCTGGCGTCGCTGGACCAGTCGCTGGCCCGGACCGGCCTGGACTACGTCGACGTCTTCTACTCGCACCGCTTCGACCCGGACACCCCGCTGGAGGAGACGATGGGCGCGCTGGCGTCCGCGGTCCGGCAGGGCAAGGCGCTGTACGTCGGCATCTCCTCCTACGGCCCGGACAGCACCCGGGAGGCCGCCCGGATCCTGCGCGGGCTGGGGGTGCCGGCGCTGATCCACCAGCCGTCGTACTCGATGATCAACCGCTGGATCGAGAACGAGGGCCTGCTGGACGTGCTGGAGGAGGAGGGCATGGGCTGCATCGGCTTCGTGCCGCTCGCCCAGGGCCTGCTGACCGACCGCTACCTCGGCGGCATCCCTGAGGACTCCCGGGCGGCGCAGGGCAAGTCGCTGAACCCCGCGCTGGTCAACGACGAGACGGTCGCCCGGCTGCGCGCCCTCGACGAGGTCGCCGCCGGCCGCGGCCAGTCGCTGGCCCAGCTCGCCCTGAGCTGGGTGCTGCGCGACCCCCGGGTCACCTCCGCGCTCATCGGCGCGTCCTCGGTGGCCCAGCTGGAGGCGAACGTCGCGGCGGTCGGCGCGGCGCCGCTCTCGGCGGAGGAGCTGGCGGAGATCGACCGCCACGCGGTGGAGCCGGAGGGCGTGAACCTCTGGTCGGCGTGACCGGCCGGGGCCGGCCGGTCACGCCGGTCGCCGCCGGGCCTTACCGGTCCGGCGGCCCGGGGCCCCCGCCCGGCCCGGCCGCCTTCCGGCCTTCCGGCCTTCTGACCTTCTGACCTTCTGACCTTCTAGCCGGAGGCGAAGAGAAGGCCCGCCAGGGCGCCCAGGAGCATGAAGGGGCCGAAGGGGATCGGGGTCCTGCGGGTGGCGCGGCGGGCGGCGACCAGGGCCAGACCGGTGACCGCCGCCAGCAGGAAGCCGGCGAACGTGCCGGCGACGACGGCCGGCCAGCCGTACCAGCCGAGGGCCAGGCCGAGGGTGGGCGCGAGCTTCACGTCGCCGAAGCCCATGCCGGCCGGGTTGGCGAAGAAGAGCGCGAAGTACAGCGCGCCCAGTGCCGCCGCCGCGGTCAGCGCCCGCGGCCAGGAGCCCTGGTGGGACGGCAGCAGCGCGGCCAGCCCGAGGAGCGCGGCGGTGCCGCCGAGCGCGGGCAGCGTCAGTATGTCGGGCAGCCGGAAGACCAGCAGGTCGACCCGGGCCAGCAGCAGCCCGGCCGGAACCAGCAGCAGCCACACCGCGGTCTCGGGGTGCGCCCCGGCCGCCAGCGCCACCGCCACGCACCCGAGCGCGCACGCCGAGCCCGCGCCGTACCCGGGTCCGTACCGGGGGGTCGGGCAGCCGGGTACGGCGCAGCGGGCCGGGCCGAACCAGCCGCCGAGCGGGTGGCCCGAGGGGCAGAGGTCCGCCCAGGGCCGCTCGGCCGGCACCGCCAGCCGGTACGCCGCCCGCGGCAGCAGCGCCCCGGCGGCAGTTCCCCAGACGGCGGCGGCCAGGATCAGATAGACAGGCACCGGGCGACCGTACACGGGGCGCCAAAAGCCCGGCGGGCCACGGCGGTCGGGGGCCGGGCAGCCGTCCGGCTGCGGGGCGGCCTCCGGGGCGGGAGCGCGCCGCGCAGGGGCGGCGCGCGGCCCGGCATCGGGGGCGGGGCGCCGGGAGCAGGGCCGACAGGCGGGACCGGGGCCGGTACGACCGGCGGGGACCCCGGCGGGCAGGCAGGATCCGGGTACGGCGGAGGAGGCTTTGGTGGGGCGACGGTGGCGGGACGGCGAAGGCACGCTGCGGGCACCCGGGGCGGAGGTGCCGTTGCGGGTGGCGGCGTCGTACCGGGCCAGGACCCGGGGGCTGCTGGGGGCGGCCGGGATCGCGGGGGCGCTGCTGCTGACCCCGGCGTCGAGTGTGCACACCGTACGGATGCGGTTCGCGATCGACGTCGCCTATCTCGACCGGCGGCTGCGGGTGCTCGCGGTGGTCACGATGCCGCCGGGCCGGGTCGGCCGGCCGCGGCTGCGGGCGCGGCACGTCCTGGAGGCGGAGGCGGGCGCGATGGCGGTGTGGGGGATCCGGCGGGGCGTGGCGCTGGAGGCGGTGCTCACGGCAGCCGCGCCGGGCTGAACTCGATGCTGTTGACGATCTCCGGGAGCAGCGCCGAGGCGTGGGCGGCGCCGTCGACCGCCCAGGCGCGCACCACCAGTGGGCGGCCGTCGCGCCCCCGGACGTGGACCTGGACGTAGGCGGCGGGGCGCCCGTCGGGCGCGGGGCGGGCGTAGTTGTAGACCCTGGCGCGGCGCCCGTCGAGGACCAGGGTGTCCTTGCGGGCGTCGGGCGGCGCGGTCGGCGCGGCGGGGGCGGGGGCGGCGCCGGGAGCCCCCTGTCCGGCGGGGACGACGCTGAGGGCGGCGTCGGTACGGCCGCCCGCGCCGCGCAGTACGGCTCCGCCGCCGCCCGTCTCCCGCCAGCTCTTGGGATGCGCGACGGCCACCTCGCCCGCCCGCAGATAGCGCCACCCGTCCGGCGCGCCCCGGCCGACCGAGCAGCCGGCCGCGGCCACCGGGCCGAGGATCAGCAACGCCCCGGTGCGCACCCTTGTGCCACGCTTCTTCCCCATGGGGGCAATCTACGGCGCCGCGGCGCCGGCCCGGCCGATGCCGGCACGCGGGCGAGGCGGGCCGCGTACACGGCCCCGCGGGGGCGCAGCGGGCCGGCGGCGTACGCGGAACCGCGCGGGCAAAGAAAAACGGGCCGGTTCGCAGGGGGGGAGAGCGAACCGGCCCGAGGGGGGAGTTACACCGTACCGCGTCTGAGCCCCCGCTTAGGCCGTTACGCGGCAGGAGGCGTAAAAGTGATCTCGACCCTCCGGTTTTGCTGCCGCCCGCTTTCGGTGGAATTGTCGGCGATCGGGTAGTCCTCGCCGTACCCGCGCACCTGGAAAGTGTGGGATGCGTCACCCAGTGCGTCGAGCTCCGTCGCCAGCACGTTGTAGACCGCGTCGGCCCGCGCCTTGGACAGCACGTCGCCGTGCTCGCTGCTGCCCAGATCGTCGGTGAACCCGAAGACACGGATGGGTGACGAGACGTGCCGCGCGTTGATGTCGCCCGCGATGGCCCGGATCCGCCCGGTCGCGGCGGGGGCCAGGCGCGCGCTGTCCTTGCCGAACAGCACCTCGGCCTGGAGCGCGTAGGTCACCGTCGTGTTGGACGTCTCCTGGCGCTGCTCCGGCTGGCTCGCGGCCACCGAGCTCTCGTCGGTCACCGAGACGATGTCCAGCACCTTGGAGGGGGCCAGCGTGGCCCCGGCGGTCAGTCGGAGGCCCGGCGAGTCCGGGTTGATCGGCACCGGCGGGGTCGCGGCGGCCTCCCCGGCGTTCGGCGGCGGGTTCGGGGCCGCCACGGCGGCCGTCCCGTTGACCGCGCCGGCCGCCAGCAGCACGGCGAGCAGCGCGCCGGCCGCCGCCGAGGCGGCGGTGGTGGAAGCGGCGGGCTTCACTGGCATCTCACCCCTCGGAGAGTGTGATCTTGGCGGGCGGCATGGTGGGCAGGTCGAACTCGACCTCGGTGGTGGCCGCGGGGGGCGCCGGGAACTGGGCGAAGATCGGCACCGTCGCCTGGGGCTTGACGTCGATCAGGCCCGTCGTGCACAGGCAGCGGCCGTCGGTGTCGCGCAGCACGTAGTAGCGCTTCTTGCCGGCCTCGTCCACCAGGACCGCGCCCGCCACCGATGCCCCGGACTTCACCAGCGCCGTCTCCTGGCCCCGCCAGTCCACCGCGTTGAAGGGGGCGGTGCCGTTGTTGGTCACGGTGCCCTGGACGGTGACGTAGCCGTCCTTGTCGCGGACCGCGGAGTTGATGGTGACCAGCACGTCGTCCCCGCCCTTGATCTGCGCGAGGACCGGGCTCGGGGTGTCCGACGCCGACTGGCCGCCGCCCGCGTCGGCGGAGCCGGCGGCCGGGGTCGTGGCGGCCGGGGCGGCCGGGTCGCCGCCGGCCTTGTCACCGCCGCCGCCCCCGCCGCCGCAGCCCGCGAGCAGGAGTACGAGGCCGGCGGCCACCGCCGCGCCGGCTGTTCTGCGCCCGTGCCACTTGCCCATTGGTTGGGAACTCCTCACTGTTCGGCCGACGTCAGTCGCTCAGATGGACGGTGTAGAAGTCCGACAGGTCCAGGATGAACCCGGCATCCGTCGGGTCGATGTCCAGGGGGCCGTTGTCGCAGTCGAAGTCCACGACGGGCAGGGACAGTCCGCCGAGCGTGCAGCGCGGTTCCAGCACGGCGGTGGCGTGCGCGACGGCCTTGATGTCCTCAGTGCCGGGAACCACGGACGGGCCGACCGTGCCCAGTGTCCGGACCGCCACCCGGAAGCCGGGCGGGCCGAAGACCGGTGCGCAGTCGGTCAGTTCGGCCTGGTTGTCGGCCGCGTAGTCGGCCGCCGCCGCTCCCGGCGCGCCGCCGCAGCCGGCCTCGCCCGCCGCGTAGGTGAGCAGTTGGCGCAGCGCGGCCTGGTCGCCGGCCAGCAGCGCGGCCAGGAACTGGTTCCCCAGCAGGTCCCGCTCCTCGCGGGCCGCCGCCAACGCCGCTGCGTCGGCGGCGGTCTGCGCGCCGTTGCGGGCCACGGACGCCTGTCCCACCGCGAGATAGGCGAACGACAGGAAGAAGAGGGCGGCGATCGCGACGATGTAGATGCCGACGGTCTGGCCCTCGTCCCCGTACCGCGCCCGGCTCAGCCGCCGGCGTTCGCGATGGCGTTGATCTTGTCGATGATCGCGCCCATCACCGTGTCGCCGATGTCCGTCGTACCGGCGAGCACCCCGATGATCACCGCGATCACCACCGCGATGCCCAGATACTCGAACGACGTCTGGCCCCCGTCGGATCCGGGGCCGGTCAGCCGACCGCGGATTCTGACGAAGCGTCGGACTAGCCACCTGTTCATGATTGTTCGCCCCATCCTTTGTCACCTGGCTGTCGAGTTCGGCGGCCGTGTGCGGCCTGTCGGGTGAGGTGGACACGGTGCACCGCCTCTCGCTGGTCGTGGTGCGGGTTCGCAGTGCAGGTTGCAGGTGCAAATATGGTTGCGAATGCAAAGGTACACCCGAGTCCTCGGCATCCGCACCCGGTAGTGCCGTACGCGGCCGAAATCCCGCGGGTCGCGCGGAAACCGCGGACCCCGCAAGCATGCCGTCCAACTCCCCTCCGTGACACCGGAATCACCCATTTCCGAAGAGATCGCCGAAGTGGATCTGGGAGCCGATGATGGTGCCGGAGATCAGCAGGATCATGGTGGCCGGGACCAGCAGCATGGTGATCACCCCGGTCGCCCGCGGCACCATGCGGGCCGCGCGGCGGCGGGCGTTCTGGGCCTCGGTGCGGCGCATGTCCTGGGCGATCTGCAGGAGGGTGCGGGCGATGGGCGCGCCGAGTTCCTCGCCCTGCTGGAGGGCGGAGACGAACTGGGCCACCTGCTCGCTGCGGTTGCGCCTGCGCAGCTGGTCGAAGGCGTCCCGGCGGCTGACGCCGACGTCCATCTGCCGCAGGGCCACCCGGATCTCGTCCGACCACGGGCCCTGGTAGACGGCGTTGACGCGCTCCAGCGCCTGGCGGAAGCCGAGTCCCGCGCTGACCACCACGGCCAGCACGTCCAGGAAGTCCGGCAGGGTGCGCTCGATGTCGTCGCGGCGGCGGCGGACCGCCAGCCAGATGCCGAGATCGGCCCACCACCAGCCGTAGGCCAGCACCAGCAGCGCCAGCAGCCAGCTGCCCCGGGTCAGCAGGACCAGCCCGCCGAGGCCGCCGAGGCCGCCGTAGACCGCGCGGCGGGCCGCGTAGCGCTCAAGGGTGAGGCCGTGCGGGTGCCCGGCGTGGTCGATCCTGGCCCGGGTCCTGGCGATCCGGGCCGGGCCCATCATCCGCAGCACCATCGGGACCCAGCGGATGCCGAGCCGGTCGATGGCGTTGCCCGCCCGGGTGGTGCGGGTGCGGCCCACCTCCAGGGCAAGCGCGAGGTCGTCGGGGAGCTTGGCGTCGGCCCGCAGCAGGCCGACCGCGTGGACGACGCCCACCGCGCAGCAGGCGGCCACCAGGGCGAGTCCGAGACCGATCAGTGTCATCGCCGCCCCCTCACACGTCGATCCGGGACATCCGGCGGATCAGCGCGAACCCGACCACGTACAGGCCCAGCGCGATCAGGACGCAGATCCGGCCCAGGTTGGAGCCGGTCATGGCGCTCAGGGAGCCGGGCATGATGCGGTCCAGCAGCAGCAGCGAGCCGATGCCGATCACCGGTACCGAGTAGGCGGTCAACGTGACCTGGGACATCTGGGTGCGGACCTCCCGCCGGGTCTCCTTGCGCTCCTCCAGGGTCACCGTGAGGTTCCGCAGCGACTCCACGACCGAGCCGCCGGCCCGGCTGGACAGCACCAGGGTCGACACCAGCACCACCAGCTCCCGGCTGGGCAGCCGTTGTTGCAGTTCGGCCAGGGCGTCCTCGACCGAGTGGCCGAGCGCCATCGCGTCCGCGACCTGCTTCAACTCCTCGCCGGCCGGCGCCTCCAGCTCGTCCGCGGCCATGGAGACCGCGGTGCGCAGCGCCAGCCCGGCCTGGGTGGCGTTGGCCAGCACCCGTGCGAGGTCGGGGAGTTGGGCGATGAAGCGCTCGGTGCGCACCCGGCGCCGCCAGGACAGGAAGGAGTACGCGGTCCAGCCGGCCAGCACCGCCGCGATCGGCCCGAAGAACGGCGCCAGGACGATCGCGGCCAGCAGCCAGGCCGCGAGCACCACTCCCGCGAAGCCGGCGGTGAACTGACCGGGCGTCAGGTCGCTGCCGGTGGCCGCCAGCCGGCTCTCCAGCGTGCGGCCCCAGGCGTAGCCGCGCACCCGGCGGTCGAGCGCGGCGAAGGAGGCCCGGTGCGCGGCCGGTTCGAAGTCCCCGGCGAGCCGGTCGACCAGCGCGGCGCGGTCCGCCCGGCCGCCCCGCCAGGCGTGCAGGCCCCATACGCCGAGCACCAGCGCCACGGTGGTGACGACCAGCACCAGCAGCGGGTACGGGCCGGCGGCGAAGGCGGGCGCGGCCGACACCGTCCCGGCGCGCGGCACCGGGGCCGCGGCCGGCAGGCCGCCGCCCGGGAAGCCGCCCGGGAGCAGGTGGCCCGTCCCGGCCCACGGCACGGCGTGGGCGGCGGGCCCCGCAAGCCGCGTCATTTCGCCTCCCGGCTGTCGAGTTCCAGTTCGCTGGCGCCGATGCCGAACGCGGCGGGCACGTGCTCGCCCGCCAGGTAGAGCCGCTCGCCGATCTCCCGCGGCACCGGCCGGTGTTCGTACCAGCCGCGGACGATCCGGTCCACGCCGAGCGGTTCGGCGCGGAACCGGCTGGCGGAGCTGAGCTGGAAGGAGTCCCGGCCGCGCGAGGACAGCACCGCGATCTCGGCGATCCGCCGGGTGCCGTCGATGTGCCGGTGCAGCTGCACGATCACGTCCACCGCGGAGTTGATCTGGTCCCGCAGCGCCTCGAAGGGGATCTTCACCTCGCTCATCGAGGCCAGCGTCTGGAGTCTGAGCACCGCGTCCTCCGCGGAGTTGGCGTGCACGGTGGCCAGCGAGCCGTCGTGCCCGGTGGACATCGCCTGGAGCATGTCGAGCGTCTCGCCGCCGCGGACCTCGCCGACGATGATCCGGTCCGGCCGCATGCGCAGCGAGTTGCGCACCAGGTCGCGGATGGTGACCCGGCCCTCGCCCTCGACGTTGGGCGGCCGGGACTCCAGCCGGATCACGTGCTCCTGCTGGAGCTGGAGTTCGGCGGCGTCCTCGACGGTGATGATCCGCTCGCCGTCCGGGATCAGCCCGGACAGCGCGTTGAGCAGGGTGGTCTTGCCCGAGCCGGTGCCGCCGCTGACGATGATGTTGCACTTGGCCCGGACGAAGGAGGAGAGCAGCAGCAGCATGTGCTCGTCCAGCGTGCCCAGGCCGATGAGTTCGCTCAGGGTGTACGGGCGCGGGAAGCGGCGGATGGTGAGGGTGGGGCCGGTCAGCGACAGCGGCGGGATGATCACGTTGACGCGTTCGCCGGAGGGCAGCCGGGCGTCGACCATCGGATTGGACTCGTCCACCCGGCGGTTGACGGTGGAGACGATGCGCTCGATGGTCTGGAGCAGCTGGTCGGCGGAGGAGAAGCGGGCGGCGACCTGCTCGACCCGGCCGCCGCGTTCGACGTAGATCCGGTCCGGGCCGTTGACCATGATCTCGGTGATCGACGGGTCCTCCAGCAGCGGTTCCAGGATGCCGAGGCCGAGTGCCTCGTCCACCACCCGGCGGATCAGCGCCGCCCGTTCCGCGGTCGACAGCACCGGGCCCTCGCGGCTGATGATGTGTCCGAGGACGCGCTCGAGCCGCGCGCGGCGCTCGGCGGCGGCCAGCGCGGACATCTCGGCGAGGTCGATCTCCTGGAGCAGCTTGGCCCGGTAGACGGCCACCAGGTGGCTTTCCTGGGTCTGCGGGGTGGCCTCTTCGACGGTGAGGCGGGCACGGAGGCTCACGGTGTGTCGTCCTCCTTCGGCATCGTCGCGGAACGGGAGACGGGCCCGAACAGGCTGAGCCCGGGGAGCACGGAGGGGATCCGCACGGTCGCCCTGGCGCGGACGGCTGGGCCGCCGGTGCCGCCGGGGAAGCTGATGTCCGGGTCCACCCAGCCGCTGACGGCCTCGCGGCCCGCGGTGTACGGATCGGTCCTGGCGTCCTCCTGCGCGGCGGTACGCGCCGCGGTCCTGGCCGCGGTGGCGGCCTGCTCCGCGCAGTAGGCGACGATGCCGAGCTGGATCCCGGCGAGCGCGACGAGCAGCAGGAACGGCAGCATCCCCAGGTATTCGAGTGAGGCGACCCCGCGATCCCGCCACCCCGCCCGCGGACCCGGCCCACCCGCCCGCGGCCTCGCGGCCGCGGTGCCGGCCGGTGCGCGGCGCACCGCCGGCAGGGCGCGGGGCACGGGGCGGCCCGCCCGCGGGGCGCCCCTCATCGGTCGGGCTCCTCGTCCGTGGTGCGGGCGTGGCCGTGGACGGTGACGGGGAAGTCGATCAGCCCCGGGAAGAGGACCGGGACGTGGAGGCCGATCGTGGCGTGGACCTGGCCGTCGCCGTCCCGGGCGGCGGAGGCGTCGGTGATGTCCCAGGCGCCCGGCACCGTGCTCCTGGCCGCCGCCACGCCGTCCCGGCCGACCGCCTCGGCGCGGGCGCCCCGGTCGGCCGCGTCGCCGGCGAGGGTGAAGGTGTAGCCGGCCAGGACCGCCTGCCAGACCAGGACCAGCGTGACCAGGATGACCGGGAGCATCCCGAGGGTCTCCAGGGTGACCTGGCCCCGGTCGCCGCGCCGCTGCTTCCTGCCGCGGGCCGGCGGCGCCGGCGCGCCCGCGACCAGCCCCACCTCCCCCGCCAGCGCCCAGATCCCGGCCTTGACGGTGGAGCGGTTGTCCAGGTCCTGGAGCCGGCCGGCGTCGATGACCGCCTGCAGCTCCTTGAAGCCGGCCGGGACCACGGACGCGGCGACCTTCGTCCCGGTGATCCGCCCGATCAGCGACGGCTGGATCTCGCTGCCGCGGGCGTACCGGTTGACGACCGCCGTGGTGTCCTGCGGCTTGCGGATCTGCAGGCGGTCCCACATCCGCACCATCCGCTTGGCGGCCCGTACCGCGATGACGTCGGGGGTGGTGACGAGCAGGGCGGTGTCGGCGGTCTCCACGGCCACCGCGTTGGCGCTGGTGACCTGGGTGCCGCAGTCCACCACCACGACCTCGTAGCGCTGCCGCAGGGCGGCCAGCACCAGCCGGGCGGCGCGGTCGGTGACGTCCTCACCGCGTTCGCCGTCGGCGGGGGCGAGCAGCAGGGCGGGGCCGGACTCGTGGACGTACATCGCGTCGTTGAGGACCCGCGAGGAGACGTCGGCGATGTCGGCGAGGTCGGCCACCGAGCGGCGGAACTGCACATCGAGGTACGAGGCGATGTCGCCGCCCTGCAGGTCGAGGTCGACCAGCGCGGTGGAGCGGCCCGACGCCTGGGCGGCCAGGGCGAGTTGGACGGCGGTCACGGTCGTGCCGACGCCGCCCTTGGCGCCGGCCACCGCGACCAGGAGGCCGCCGGCCACCGCGGGCACCACCGCGCGGCCGGGGCCGAGGTGGCGCCGCACCCCGGTGGCCCAGGCGGCGGCGGCCTCCACCCGGGCTCCCAGCTCGTCGTAGGACAGCGGCAGCGCGAGGACGCCGCGGGCGCCGACGTTCATCGCGGCGGCCAGCATGGCGGGGCCGGGGTCGGCGGTGAGCAGTACCACGCCGACCGAGGGGAAGCGCAGCGCGACGTCGCGGACCAGGTCGAGTGCCGGCATCGGGGCGATCACGTCGTGCAGGACGACGACTTCGGGCAGTTCGTCGAGCCCGGCCTCGGCGGCGCGGGCGAGGGTGTCGAGCAGCGCGGTGGAGTCGCCCGCGACGGAGGCGGGTTCGAGGTCGGGCAGCTGCCCGAGCAGGCTCAGCAGGGCCCGTGCCGCGTCGGGGTCGCCGGTGGCGGCGAGGATGCGTACGCTCACCGCGCGCTCCCGGTGTCCTTGTCGCCGTTCAGCGTGTACGTGCGATCGCCCGGCGACGGCGTCCCGGTCTCGCCCGGCGCAACCAGCGCGAGGCGCACGTGGACGGCGAACGACTCGGAGAAGGCGATCCGTTGGGCGTCCTTCACGTCGAGCGCGAAGGTGATCGGCACGCCCTGGTCGGACAGCCGCTGCGCGTCGGTGGTCTTGTCGAACGCCTTGATCTGGCCGACGTCGATGACCTGCGCGTCGGCCACCATGAGCTTGGAGAGGTCCGGGTCGGTCTCGCGGCGGGCCTTGAAGGTGGCGAAGATGTTGACCCGCGCGCCGGGGGTGATCTTGCCGGCCACGCCGGTCTCCGCGTCGATCATGATGGCGATCTCCATCTGGCCCGGCTGGAGTCGGGGGCGGTCGGCGACCATGTCGGACTGCAGCAGGGTGCCCTTCTTCAGCGGCACCGCGGCGATCTTCCCCTGGAGTTCGCCGAGATCACGGACCGCGGTGTCGGGCAGCCAGCGTTTCGGCACCGATATGCGGCGCACCTTGGCGCCGCTGAGGGCGGAGTACGCCGGTACGTCCGCGGTCAGTTCGTACGCGGTGACCTTGGAGCCGACCTGCGAGCGCGCGTTGCTGACGACCGCGACCACCCCGGCGAAAGCGGCGACCGCGCACAGCACGGAGACCACCAGGAGGACGACGCCACGGCGCTGACGTGAGTTCATGTGCGGGCGGACCTATCGCTTGTGGGGTTCGAGTTGGGGGCGGCGCGGGGTCTCGACCGCGCGCTCCCGGCCGGCGGGGACGGCGGCGTGCTTCGCCGGGGTGGCCCGCTCGCCGAGTCGGGTGGCGCAGAACAGGCACTGGTCGCCGATGACTTCGAGCCCGCACCAGGTGCAGGTGTCGCGCCGTACCGAGGTGACCAGTTGGTAGAGCATGCCGACGTCCGCGATGTAGGCGGTGAACTCGACCAGCCGCGAAGTGCCCCACCAGCGGGCCGAGTCCGGTGGCAGCGGCACCTCCCGCAGGTGCTGGGAGTGCCAGGCGTCGGCGAGCGGTCCGGTGATCCAGCCGGCGTCGACGCCCGTGCCGGCCAGCGCCAGCTGGGTCTGGTAGCCGGGGCCCGGCGGCAGATGGTCGGCGTCGGCCTCGGCGAGATACGGCTCGGGGTGCGCGAGGACGGCGAAGTGCCGCCCCGGGACGAGGGACCTGACGTGGCTGCCGACGCCGACCGGCACCCGGTCGAGCTTGGCGACCGAGCCGAGCAGCGCGCCGGAGTGCAGGTAGTAGGCGAGCAGCCGGGCGGCGCCGGCGAGCACGCCGGGGCCGAGGTCGGTGCCGGCCAGTTGCCGCAGCTGCTCGCCGAGCAGGGTGCGGGCCAGTGGCGGCAGGGTGAGCGGCACGATGGCCATCCGGTCCGCCTCCAGGGCCGACCGCACGGTGTGCAGCCGGCGGCGCACCGGGTCGGCGGGGTCCGCGGGGGCGAGCACCACCACGTGGCCGTACGCGTCCAGGGCCGCCGCGGTGCGTATCACCTGGTCTTCGAGCGAGAGTGCGAGGTCGTCCGTGGTGACCGTGATGACCGTCGGCATCCGCACCTCCCCTTCTCCGTCCCACCTGGCGATTCGCGGTCGTCAGCTTATCGGCGTGTAGCGGCCCGGGTGCGGAAAGTCGCGGATCGGGATGGATGAACGACAGGTGGCGACCGGGTCTTGACAACCAGATTGGTCTGGACCAGTTTTCTCCTAACTGCATGTCCCCTGTGTTCTCTGTCACCCGCGCTCCCACCACCCCCCAACTCCTTGCCCATAGGAGGCAGTCGTGGAACGTGCATCACACGCGGCCCGGAACCGAGCGAGCCGCGCCAAGCCCAGATCGACCGTCCTGCAGCGGACCATCGCCGGCCTGAGCGCCGCCGCGGTGATCGGCACCGGCGCCGCCCTGGTCGACATGGGCTCGGCCAGCGCCGCGGCCACCAACCTGATCGCCAACCCCGGCTTCGAGAGCGGCCTTTCCAACTGGAGCTGCACGGCCGGCAGCGGTTCGGCGGTCGGCAGCCCGGTGCACGCCGGGTCCGCCGCCCTCAAGGGCGTCCCCTCCAACAGCGACAACGCCCAGTGCACCCAGACCGTCAGCGTCCAGCCCAACTCGCAGTACACGCTGAGCGCGTGGGTGCAGGGCTCCTACGTCTACATCGGCGCGACCGGCACCGGCGGCACCGACCCGTCCACCTGGACCCCGGGCACCTCCGGGTACCAGCAGCTGAGCGTCAACTTCACCACGGGTGCGAACACCAGCTCGGTGACGGTCTACACGCACGGCTGGTACGGCCAGCCCACGTACTACGCCGACGACATCTCGCTCACCGGGCCGGGCGGCACCGCGACCACCCCGCCGACCACCAGCCCGACCACCACTCCGCCGACCACCCAGCCGACGACCCCGCCGACCACCCCGCCGACGACGCCTCCCACCACGCCGCCGACGACCCCGCCGACCACCCCGGTGACCCCGCCGACCGGCGACCTGCCCAAGCACGTGGTGACCGGCTACTGGCAGAACTTCAACAACGGCGCGACCGTCCAGACCATCGCCCAGGTGCAGAGCCAGTACGACATCATCGCGGTCGCGTTCGCGGACGCGACCACCACACCCGGCGCGGTGTCCTTCACTTTGGACCCCTCGCTCAACTACAGCGTGGCGCAGTTCAAGGCGGACATCGCGGCCAAGCAGGCGGCCGGCAAGAAGGTCATCGTCTCCGTCGGCGGCCAGAACGGCACCATCTCGATCCGGGACTCCGCCTCGGCGACCAACTTCGCCAACAGCGTCTACTCGCTGATGCAGACCTACGGCTTCAACGGGGTCGACATCGACCTGGAGAACGGCATCGACTCCACGTACATGCCGCAGGCACTGCGGGCGCTGAGCGCCAAGGCCGGCTCCTCGCTGATCATCACGATGGCCCCGCAGACCATCGACATGCTCTCGGCGGGCAGCGACTACCTGGCCACCGCGCTGAAGGTCAAGGACATCCTGACCATCGTCAACACCCAGTACTACAACAGCGGTTCGATGAACGGCTGCGACGGTGGGGTCTACAGCCAGGGCACGGTGGACTTCATCACCACGCTGGCCTGCACCGCGATCCAGGCGGGCCTGTCCCCGGCGCAGATCGGCATCGGCACGCCGGCCTCCACCAGCGCGGCCGGCTCCGGCTACGTCAGCCCGACCGTCGTCAACAACGCGCTCGACTGCCTCGCCAAGGGCACCGGTTGCGGCACCTTCAAGCCCAGCACCACCTGGCCGACGATCCGCGGCGCGATGACCTGGTCCACCAACTGGGACGCCAGCGCCGGCAACGCCTGGTCCAACGGCGTCGGCGCGCACGTCCACGCGATGCCGTAACCGTCGGCGCGGCCGTACGCACGACGGCTCCCCGTACCCGGGGCGCCGCGCACACGGGCCCCCCGCGGCCGGTCCCCGGACCGGCCGCGGGGGGCCGTCCGCCGTTCGGCGGACCCCCGGGGGCCGCGGTCCCGGCCGCTCAGCCCAGGACGGCGAGGGCGTCGATCTCGACCAGCAGGCCGGCCGGGAGCCCGACGTAGACGGTGGTACGGGCCGCGGCGGCCTCCTCCAGTCCGGCGAAGAAGGCGTTGTAGAGCTCGTTGAACTCGGCGAAGTGGCCGGTGTCGGTGAGGTAGACGCGGATCATGACCACGTCCTCCCAGCTCGCGCCGCCCGCCTCCAGGACGGCCTGGACGTTGGCGAGGGTCTGCAGGGTCTGCTCGCGCAGGGTCGGCCCGGCCGGCGTCGGGGGCTCGCCCTCGACGGCCGGGAGGAAGCCGACCTGGCCGGCCACCTGGAGGATGTTCCCCTTCCGGACGCCGTGCGAGAACCGCGCGGGCGGCGCGGAATGGGTGGACGGGGTGATCGCGGTCTTGGCCGGCTCGCTCATGCGGGGTGGTCCTCGTGCTCGGGGGCGGTGACAGGTGGGTCGGACACTCGATCGGACGCCGCGCCGGACGCCGCGCCGGACCGCGCGCCAGGCGCCGGACCGGCCACCGGGCCGGACACCGGGCCGGCGGGTACGCCCGCGGCGGGCACGGCGGGCACGGCGGGCACGGTCCCGGACAGCTGCGCGCTGACCGCCTCGGCGGTCCGCAGCACCAGCGGCCGCAGCCGCAGCAGCTCCTCCGCCGTCACGACGACGTTGGGCGCGGAGACGGACATGGCCGCGCAGACCCGGCCGTCCGGGCCGCGCAGCGGGGCGCCGAGGCAGTTGATGGACTCCTCGTGGCCGCCCAGATCGCTCGCCCAGCCCTGCTCCCGCACCCGTGCCAGCTCGGCGAGGAACGCCGCGGCGTCCGGGGTGGACCGGGCGGTGTAGCGGGGGTACTCCAGGCGCTCGGCGACCGCCCGCCGCTCCGGCTCGGGCAGGTCGGCGAGCAGCAGTTTGGCGACGGCCGCGACCGTGATGGCGACCGGGCGGCCGATCCGCGAGTACATCCGGACCGGGTAGCGGCTCTCCACCTTGTCGATGTAGACCACCTCGCCCTGCTCGTACACCGCCAGGTGCACGGTGTGGCCGGTGCTTTCGTTGAGCGCGGCCAGGTGCGGGTGGGCGATGCCGCGGATGTCGAGCGCCTCCATCGCCTGCTGGGCGAGCGCGAACAGCCGGGTGCCCAGCCGGTAGCGCTGGTCGGACTGCCGGTAGACCAGGCCGTGTTCGCGCAGGGTGCGCAGCAGCCGCAGCGCGGTCGACTTGTGCACCTCCAGCCGGTCGGCGACCTGTTCCAGTCCCGCGGGGCCTTCGGCGAGCAGCGGGAGGATGCTCAGCGCCCGGTCGACGCTCTGGCTCACCGCTCCTCCCGCGTCCACCCCGGGCCGAGCCGCAGCCGGCCCCAGGCCGTGTCGTCCAGCGCGGCCAGCGCGTCGGTCAGCGCCCGGGACGGCGGTACGGCCAGGTCGTCGTGGACGGTCAGCGCGGCGGCGGCGAACAGGTGGCCGTGCCGCAGCCGGTCCCGCAGCGGCAGCTCCCGCAGCGAGGCGGACAGGAAGCCGGCCGCGAAGGCGTCGCCCGCGCCCACGTGCGCGACCACGTCCACGGCCGGCGCGGGCACCCGCAGCCGCTGTCCGGCGGTGAAGACGGTGGCGCCGGCCGCGCCCTGCTTGACGACCAGCACCGGCGGTTCGGGCAGCGCGGCCCGGATCGCGTCGGCGTCCGGCAGGCCCCACGCCGCCTCGGCCTCGTCCTCGCCGACGAACACCAGGTCGCAGCCGCGGGCGAGTTCCGCCAGCCGCCAGGGGTCGGCGTCGTGCCACAGCGCGGGCCGGTGGTTGACGTCGTAGGAGACCAGCGGGCGGCCGGGTTCGCGGTGGGTGAGGCGCCGCATCAGCGCGTGGCAGGTCGCCGAGAGTGCGGCGGTGATGCCGGTCAGGTGCAGCACCCGGCCCGACCAGGCGTCGTGCCGGCGGACCAGCGCGGGCGACAGGGCGGCGGCGGCCGAGCCCTTGCGGTAGTAGACGACCTCGGCCCGGCCCGGCTGCGCGGCGGCGGTGGCGCGCTCTGCCGCGGTGCGGAAGTAGACCCCGGTGGGGCGGCGCGGGTCGCGCTGGACGGCGCCCACGTCCACGCCGCAGGCGGCGATCGCCCCGACCAGGTGGTCGCCGAAGCCGTCGGCGCCGACCCGGCTGATCCAGCGCGCCCGGTGCCCGGCGCGGGCGAGGGTGCAGGCGACGTTGGACTCGGCGCCGCCGATCGCCCGGTGGAAGTCGGGTACGTCGGCGAGCCGGCCGGGGCGCGCGGGCACGAAGGTGACCATGGACTCGCCGAGGCACACCACGTCGTACCCGGGCTCAGGGCCGGCGGACGCGCGGGCGGCGGCGGACACGTGGGCTCTCGCTTCCCTCGGGCGGGACCGGGAGGCGTTGACCCGGCGCAGGCGTGGATGTTAGACAGCTCGCAACACGATACGCAATGGCTGTTGCGCATGACGCAACGCCCCGGTGGTACGGGAAGGTGCGGGACATGGGTGACGCCGGCGGCCTCGACGAACGGGTGGCCGCGCTGGACCGGGAGCGGATCGGCCACCGCTACAAGGCGGTGCCGCCGGACGCCCGGGACCTGACCTTCGGCGAACTCGCCGCCCAGCGCCGCGGCCTGTTCGACGGCGGCTTCACCACCCCGGCGCTGGTGCTGTCCGAGGAGGCCCTGGAGCACAACCTCGGCCTGCTGGAGCGCTACACCGCCGGGCACGGCCTCGCCTTCGCCCCGCACGGCAAGACCACCATGGCCCCGCAGCTCTTCGCCCGCCAACTGGCCCGCGGCGCCTGGGGCATCACCCTGGCCGTCCCGCACCAGGCCCGGGTGGCCCGCGCGTTCGGGATACAGCGGATTTTCCTGGCCAACGAGGTGGTCGACCCGGCCGCGCTGGCCTGGATCGGCGCGGAGTTGGACGCCGACCCGGACGTCACCTTCCTCTGCTACGTGGACTCGGTGCGCGGCGTCGAGCTGATGGCCGCGGCGCTGGAGGCGGCCGGCACCCGCCGCCCGCTCGACGTCGTGATCGAACTCGGCGCGGGCGAGGGGGCGCGGACCGGGGTGCGCACCGAGGCGGCGGCCATGGCGGTCGCGGAGGCGGCGGCGGCCACCACGGCGCTGCGGCTGGTGGGCGTCGCGGGCTACGAGGGCGAGGTGCCCGACGCCGACCCGCCGCGGGTGGCCGCCTGGCTGCGGCGGCTGGTCGCGCTCGCGGTGGACCTGGACGCCGCGGGCCGGTTCGCCGGCGCCGACGAGATCGTGGTCAGCGCGGGCGGCTCCGCCTGGTTCGACGCGGTGGCCGACGCCTTCGCCGAGCTCCCCGGGCTGTCCGCCCCTGCGCTGAAGCTGCTGCGCTCCGGCGCCTACGTCACCCACGACGACGGCCACTACCGCCGGCTGACCCCCTTCAACCGGGTCCCCGCGGAGGGCCGTCCGGAGCCCGCCCTGCGGCTGTGGGCCCAGGTGATCTCCCGCCCCTCCCCCACCGAGGCGTTCCTCAACGCGGGCAAGCGCGACGCCCCGTACGACCTCGGCCTCCCGCACCCGGTCAGTGTCCGCTCGCTGCGGACCGGCGCCCGGCGCCCGGCCCCCGCCGGCCTGGCCGTCACCGGCCTGTCCGACCAGCACACCTGGCTCACCGTCCCGGCCGACGACCCGCTCGACGTCGGCGACTGGCTGGCCCTCGGCCTGTCCCACCCCTGCACCACCTTCGACAAGTGGCCGCTCATCCCGGTGACCACCGCGGACGGCACGGTCACCTCCTTCGTCCACACGTTCTTCTGAGCGGGCGGGCCGCCGCGCCACGGCCCGCCCGGGATCGGGGAAAAGGGCTGTTCATGGACCTGGTGATGCGGGGCGCCCGCGTGGTGGACGGGACCGGCGGCAGCGCGTACACCGCCGACGTGGGGATCGAGGGCGGGCGGATCGCCGAGATCCGGCGGCCGGGCGGACCGCGGCTGAGCGGGCGGCGGACGGTGGACGCCGACGGGCTGGTGCTGGCGCCCGGGTTCATCGACATGCACGCGCACAGCGATCTGGCGCTGCTGCGCGACCCCGCGCACGAGGCGAAGGCCGCCCAGGGGGTGACGCTGGAGGTGCTCGGGCAGGACGGGCTGTCGTACGCGCCGGTCGACGACAGGACACTGGCGGACCTGCGGACGCAGATCGCCGGGTGGAACGGCGACGGCCGGGACGTGGACATCGACTGGCGGAGCGTCGGGGAGTACCTGGACCGGCTGGACCGCGGGATCGCCGTCAACGCCGCGTACCTGGTGCCGCAGGGGAGCGTACGGGCGCTGGTCATGGGCTTCGAGGACCGGCCGGCGACCGTCGGGGAGCTGCGCGCCATGAAGGAGTGGGTGGCCCGCGGGCTCTCCGAGGGCGCGGTCGGGATGTCCTCGGGGCTGACGTACACACCGGGGATGTACGCCTCGGACGCGGAACTGACCGAACTGTGCCGGGTGGTGGCCGCGTACGACGGCTACTACTGCCCGCACCACCGGTCCTACGGCGCGGGCGCGCTGACGGCCTACCGGGAGATGCTCGCGCTCGCCCGGGAGGCGGGCTGCGCGCTGCACCTGGCGCACGCCACGATGAACTTCGAGGTCAACGCGGGCCGCGCGCCCGAACTGCTGGAGCTGCTGGACCGGGCGCTGGACGGCGGCGCGGACGTCAGCCTGGACACGTACCCGTACACGCCGGGCTGTACGACGCTGGCCGCGCTGCTGCCGAGCTGGGCGGCGGCCGGCGGCCCCGGGGCGACGCTGGAGCGGCTGCGGGACGACGCGACGGCCGAGCGGATCCGGTACGCGCTGGAGGTCGAGGGGTCCGACGGCAGCCACGGGGTGCCCATGGACTGGTCCGCCGTCGAGGTCTCCGGGGTGGGCGACCCCGGCCTGCGCGGCCACGTCGGCACCCGGCTGGACGGCTGGCCCACCGCCCGCCGCCTGCTGCTGGCCGACCGGCTGGGCACCACGATCCTGCAGCACGTCGGCGACGAGGCGAACGTCGTCACGATCATGCGGCACCGCGTCCACACCGGCGGCTCCGACGGCATCCTGCACGGCGCGAAGCCGCACCCGCGGGCGTACGGCACCTTCCCGCGCTATCTCGGCCACTACGTCAGGGAGGCGGGCGTGCTCGGGCTGGAGGAGTGCGTCGCCCACCTCACCGGCCGCCCCGCGGCCCGGCTGCGGCTGCCCGACCGCGGCCTGGTCCGCGAGGGCTACCGCGCCGACCTGGTCCTCTTCGACCCCGCGACGGTCGCCGCGGGCGCCACCTACGACCGGCCGCGCGCCCTGCCGACCGGCATCCCGCACGTGCTGATCGACGGCCGGTTCGTCGTCGAGGACGGCCGGCGGACCGCCGTGCTGGCCGGGCGCGCGGTCCGGCGGCGGCCCGCCCGCCGCGGACCGGCCGCGGACCGGCCCGCCCGATGAACCGGCGGCTTGTCCGGCGCGGGCCCCGGGCGCCGCCGGGTGGCGGAAAACACCGCGCGGCCCGCGTTACGTGGCCGTAAGGTGACCGGCATGCAGGTGATCCAGTCCACGAAGCTCGCCAACGTCTGCTACGACATCCGCGGCCCGGTACTCGAAGAGGCCATGCGGCTCCAGGCGGCGGGCCACCGCATCCTGGAGCTGAACACCGGCAATCCCGCGCCCTTCGGCTTCGAGTGCCCGCCGGAGATCCTTGAGGACATGCTCAGGTCGCTGGGCGCCGCCCACGGCTACGTGAACTCCAAGGGCATCGTGCCGGCGCGCCGGGCGGTCGTACAGCACTACCAGACCAAGGGCATCGATCTCGACGTCGAGGACGTCTACCTCGGCAACGGCGTGTCCGAGCTGATCCAGATGTCCATGCAGGCCCTGCTGGACGACGGCGACGAGGTGCTGGTGCCCGCGCCGGACTACCCGCTGTGGACGGCGGCGGTGTCGCTGTCGGGCGGCACCGCGGTGCACTACCGGTGCGACGAGCAGGCCGACTGGTTCCCGGACCTGGCCGACGTCGAGCGCGGGATCACCGACCGCACCAAGGCGATCGTGCTGATCAACCCGAACAACCCGACCGGCGCCGTATACGACGACGAACTGCTGCGCGGCTTCGCCGACATCGCCCGCCGGCACCAGCTGATCGTCTGCGCCGACGAGATCTACGACAAGATCCTGTACGACGACGCGACGCACACGCCGTTCGCCGCCATCGCGCCCGACCTGCTGACCTTGACGTTCAACGGTCTGTCGAAGGCGTACCGGGTGGCCGGCTACCGCAGCGGCTGGCTCGCGGTGTGCGGACCCAAGGAGCACGCGACCAGCTACATCGAGGGTCTGACGATCCTGTCGAACATGCGGCTTTGCGCCAACGTCCCGGCCCAGCACGCGATCGCCACCGCGCTGGGCGGCCGGCAGTCCATCAAGGACCTGGTGCTGCCCGGCGGGCGGCTCACCGAGCAGCGCGACGCCGCTTACGCGGCGCTGACCGCGATTCCGGGTGTCACCTGTGTGAAACCGCGCGGCGCGCTGTACGCGTTCCCGCGGCTGGACCCGAAGGTCTACAAGATCAAGGACGACCAGCAGATGGTGCTCGACCTGCTGCGGGCCGAGCGGATCCTGGTGGTCCAGGGCACCGGCTTCAACTGGCCCGAACCGGACCACTTCCGCCTCGTCACCCTCCCCGCCAAGGAGGACCTCACGGAGGCGGTCACCCGCATCGGGCGCTTCCTGGACGGCTACAGCCAGCCGTAGCGCTCGCGCTGGCGTCGGCGGGGTGCGCTGCCGCGCGGGGTGCCCTGCGGGGTGCCCCGGCGGCGGGGCGGGCCGGTAGGGCGCGGGGAACGGCGCGACCGGCCGGCGCAGCGGCGCGCCGGGCCCGCAAGCCCGGCGCGCCGCGGTCGATCCCCCGGACCACCGGGCGGTGCCGTGCTGACCGCGCAGTTCCCCGCGCCCCTCAAGTGGCGGACCCTCACGGACAGCCGCCCACCACCGGGCGGTGGTCCGCTGGGCACACAGCTTCCCGCAAGCCCCAGAAGGCGGTCCCCTGAGGACGGCTCCCCACCACCGAACGGTGGTCCGCTGAGCACGCAGGTCCCCGCGCTCCCAGGGGCGCGTTAGCCCAGGCGGGTGAGGAGGGAGCGGTATTCGGCCCAGAGTTCGGGCGGCGTGTGGTCGCCGAAGGTGCGGAGATGGGCGGGGATCAGCGCGGCCTCCTCGCGCCAGACGGCGGGGTCGACGGTGAGCAGCAGGTCGAGGTCGGCCCGGGACAGGCCGAGGCCGTCGGTGTCGAGGGCGCCCTCGGCCGGCAGGACGCCGATGGGGGTCTTCACGCCGTCGGCCTCGCCGTTCAACCGCTCCACGATCCACTTCAGCACCCGGCTGTTCTCGCCGAAGCCCGGCCACACGAACCGGCCGCCGGCGTCCTTGCGGAACCAGTTGACGTAGTAGATCCTCGGCAGCTTCTCCGGGTCGTGGTCCTTGCCGAGGCCGACCCAGTGGCCGAAGTAGTCGCCCATGTTGTAGCCGCAGAACGGCAGCATGGCGAACGGGTCGCGGCGCAGCTCGCCCACCGTGCCCTCGGCGGCGGCCGTCTTCTCGCTGGCGACGTTCGCGCCGAGGAAGACGCCGTGCTGCCAGTCGAACGACTCGGTGACCAGCGGGACCGCCGACGCGCGCCGGCCGCCGAAGAGGATCGCGGAGATCGGCACCCCCCGCGGGTCCTCCCATTCGGGGGCGATGATCGGGCACTGGTCGGCCGGCACGGTGAAGCGGGCGTTGGGGTGGGCGGCCGGGGTGCCGCTGTCCGGCGTCCAGTCCTGGCCCCTCCAGTCGGTCAGGTGGGCCGGGGGCCGGTCGGTCATGCCCTCCCACCACACGTCGCCGTCGTCGGTGAGGGCGACGTTGGTGAAGACGGAGTTGGCGTACAGGGTCCGCATCGCGTTGGCGTTGGTGGCCTCGCCGGTGCCGGGGGCGACGCCGAAGAAGCCGGCCTCGGGGTTGATCGCGTAGAGCCGGCCGTCCTCACCGAACCGCATCCAGGCGATGTCGTCGCCGACGGTCTGCACCGACCAGCCGGGAATGGTGGGCTCCAGCATCGCGAGGTTGGTCTTGCCGCACGCCGAGGGGAACGCGGCGGCCACGTACCGGCTCTCGCCGCGGGGCGGCGTCAGCTTGAGGATCAGCATGTGCTCGGCCAGCCAGCCCTCGTCGCGGGCCATCACCGAGGCGATCCGCAGGGCGTAGCACTTCTTGCCGAGCAGCGCGTTGCCGCCGTAGCCGGAGCCGTAGGACCAGATCTCCCTTGTCTCCGGGAAGTGCGAGATGTACTTGGTGCTGTTGCACGGCCAGGGCACGTCGGCCTCGCCTTCGGCGAGCGGGGCCCCGAGGGTGTGCACGGCCTTCACGAAGGCGCCGTCGGAGCCGAGTTCGTCGAGCACCGCGCTGCCCATCCGGGTCATGGTGCGCATCGAGACCGCGACGTACGCGGAGTCGGTGATCTCCACGCCCATCGCGGACAGCGACGAGCCGAGCGGGCCCATGCAGAACGGGACCACGTACATGGTCCGGCCGCGCATCGCGCCCCGGAAGAGGCCGCCGTCACCCTCCCGGCCGCGGGCGCCGGACGCGTCCCCGGTGAAGACGGCCCGCATCTCGGCGGGGTCCTTCCAGTGGTTCGTCGGGCCCGCGTCCGCCTCCCGCTGCGAGCAGATGAAGGTCCGGTCCTCGACCCGCGCCACGTCCGACGGGTCGGAGGCCGCGTAGTACGAGTTGGGCCGCAGGGTCGGGTCGAGCCTGGTGAAGGTGCCCTTGGCGACGAGTTCCTCGGCGAGGCGGTGGTACTCCTCCTCCGAGCCGTCGCACCACACCACCTTGTCGGGCCGGGTGAGTTCGGCGATCCCGCCGACCCAGTCGAGCAGTTCCTGGTGCCTGGTGGGAGCCGTAAAGCCGTATGCCACGATCGCTCCGTCCCGCCGGGTCCGCACAGACCGGCGTCACACGTTGAGGGTTGGTTCCGGCCCCGTGGGGGCTGCGACCCGGACGCTGCGAGGGTGCTCATCCGGTGCCGACCGCACTCATATGAGTGTGATCCTCGTCAAATGATTCTGTCCAGAGCGTCCACGGTGACCCCCACCACTACTGATCCGACATTCCTACTAACAGGTAACTTATGTGACCGTAGGTAAGATTGACGCCATGAGCGCTGTGGAACAAACTGGCGACGTCTCCCCCGCCATCGACGAGGCCGACCTGCTGACGCCGGTGAAACCCAAGCTCAGAGGGTGGTTGCACGCCGGGATGTTCCCGGCCGTACTGGTCTCGGGCGTCATCCTCACCGCCTTCGCGCAAAGCCCCCGGGGCCGGCTCGCCTGTGCGGTCTTCACCCTGACCGCGTGCGCACTGTTCGGGGTGAGCGCGCTGTACCACCGCGGAAACTGGGGTACCCGGGCCGCAGGAATTTTGCGACGACTTGACCATGCGAACATCTTTCTGATCATCGCGGGCACCTACACGCCGCTGACCATCCTGCTGCTGCCGGGCGCGACCTCCGAGCTGCTGCTGTGGCTGGTGTGGGCGGGCGCACTGGCCGGCATCGCCTTCCGGGTCTTCTGGGTGGGCGCGCCGCGCTGGCTCTACACGCCGTGCTACGTCGCGCTCGGCTGGGTAGCGGTCTTCTTCCTGCCGGACTTCCTGCGCACGGGCGGGGTCGCGGTGATGGTGTGCGTGGTCGTGGGCGGCCTGCTGTACAGCGCCGGGGCCGCGATCTACGGCTTCAAGCGGCCGAACCCGTCACCGCGCTGGTTCGGCTTCCACGAGGTGTTCCACTCCTTCACCCTGGCCGCCTTCGCGGTCCACTACGTGGGGATCTCGCTGGTCGCCTACCAGCACGCGTAGGCCCGGCGGCCCGGCGGTCCGCGCCAGCCCACCGCGACACCCGAACCCGTACCCCCTGCCGGGGGTGCGGGTCTTTTGTCGTGCCGGACGGGGGCGGGGTCCGGGTTCCGTACCGGGCCGTCCGGGAGATGATGCACGAGACGCTGGGCCGGCTGCTGGCCGACCCGGCGGACAGGGCGGAGATGGTGCAGCGCGAGGAGCTGGTCCGGGACGTTCCGGCGATCAGGGCGCGGGCCCACGAGAGCATGTCGGCCACCGGCCGCCTTCTCGGCGCGGTGATCGCCGAACGTACCGGCCGCGCCCCCGACGACCTGCACATCCGGATCTTCACCGCCGCGGTCTTCGGCGTCCTCCACGAGACGACCCAGTACTGGGCCGAATCCGGCCGCGACGCCGACGACCTGCTGCTCCTCCTCGACGAGACGCTGTCCATGCTCCACCACGGCCTGGCCCTCTGACCCCGCGGCGGCAACCCCCCTCCTCCCGCTCCGCTGTGCCCCCGCCGGGCGGCGACCCTACGGTTGATACGCGGCGCACGGCGGCGTCTGCCGGCCGCCCCCGCCGCACCGTCGGGTCCGCGCGCCGGGAAGAGGTGACGCAGTGGCCGAGCTGACCGCGGTGAGTGTCGGAATGCCGAAGGACCTCCCCTGGCACGGGACCCCGGTACCGCCGGGCGCGGGAAGCCGCCCGCCCCCGGGCACGGGGAACTCCGGGCGGGCAGGGTCGGCGGGGTGGTCAGGAGAGGTGCGGGCCCGGCCAGGGTTCGGTGCGGAGCTGGGAGCCCAGGATGCGGGGGTCCGAGGTCGGCGCGTCGCAGACGAAGCGGCGGCAGACGTACGCCGCCGCGCGGCCCGCGCGGGTGGGGCGGTCCACCAGCAGCGGGAACTCGGTGGACCCCTCCTCGCCGACGGCGACCACTATCCCCGGCGCCGCCCCGAGCAGCGCGGTGCGGTGCAGCTCGGCGGTGAGCGGGTCGCCGGTCGCGCCGACCACCGCGACCTCGCGCGGCCCGTCGAGCGCGGCCTCGGCGACCGCGAGCCCCCAGCCGACGAACCGCGGCGCCTTCGCCGAGAGCGCGCTCACCACGGCCAGCGCGCGTTCCGCCGCGTCGCGGTGCGCCTCGGAGCCGGTGTGCGCGGCGTACGACAGCAGCGCGCCGGCCGCCGCCGTCCAGCCGGACGGCGTTGCGTTGTCGGTCGGGTCCTGCGGGCGGCGGATCAGCGCCTCCGCGTCGTCGGCGGTGTCGTAGAGCGTGCCGTCGCCGGCGGTGAAGTGACGCAGGACGGAGTCCAGCAGCAGTCCGGCGAAGTCCAGCCAGACGCCCTCACCGGTGGCGGAGGCGAGCGCGAGGAAGCCCTCGGCGACGTCCGCGTAGTCCTCCAGGACGCCCGCGTTGACGCCCGCGGCACCGTCCCGGGAGGTGCGGAAGAGCCGGCCGCGCCCGTCCAGGTGCACCCGGACCAGCAGGTCCGCGGCGTCCACCGCGGCCTGTACGAGGTCGGGCCGGTCGAAGTACGCGCCGGTCTCGGCGAGCGCGGCGATCGCCAGGCCGTTCCAGGCGGCCACCACCTTGTCGTCCCGGCCGGGGCGGGGGCGGCGGGCGCGGGCGGTCAGCAGCCGGTCGCGTACCGAGGCCACCCGGTCGGCGTCCACCACGCCGTTGCCCTGCGGGAGTTGCAGGACCGAGGCGCCCTTGTCGAAGGTGCCCTCCGGCGTCACCCCGAAGTATCCGGCGGCGAACTGCCCGTCGCTCTCGCCGAGTTCGGCGGCGAGTTGGGCCGGGGTCCAGACGTAGTACGCGCCTTCTGCGTGGTTGCCGTCGCCGTCGTCGCTGTCGGCGTCCAGCGCGGAGGCGAACCCGCCCTCCAGGGTGCCGAGTTCGGTGATCATGAAGTCCGCGGTCTCCAGGGCCACCCGGCGGGCCAGGTCGGAGCCGGTGGACCGCCACAGGTGGGCGTAGACCCGGGTGAGCAGCGCGTTGTCATACAGCATCTTCTCGAAGTGCGGCACGGTCCAGGTGCGGTCGACGCTGTACCGGGCGAAGCCGCCGGCGAGTTGGTCGTAGATGCCGCCGCGGGCCATCGCCTCGCAGGTGTCGCGGGCCATCTGCAACGCGCCCTCGGCGCCGGTGCGGGCGTGGTGCCGCAGCAGGAACTCCAGCGCCATGGACGGCGGGAACTTCGGCGCCCCACCGAACCCGCCGTGCCGCTCGTCGTAACCGCGGGTCAGACCGAGCAGCGCGGCGGCCAGCTCCCTTTCCCCCACCGGGCCGGCCGGGCCGCCGTACGCGCTGGTCCGCTCGGCGAGTTCGCGGGTGATGCGGCCGGCCACCTCGCCGACCTCGTCGCGCCGGTCCCGCCACGCGGCCGCCACGCCCTGGAGGACGTCCATGAACCCGGGCAGGCCGTGCTGCTGGCGGGGCGGGAAGTAGGTGCCGAAGTAGAACGGCTCGGCCTCCGGCGTCAGGAACACCGTCATCGGCCACCCGCCCTGCCCGGTGGCCGCCTGCACCGCCTCCATGTACACCGCGTCCACGTCCGGCCGTTCCTCGCGGTCCACCTTCACCGCGACGAAGTGCTCGTTGAGGTACCCGGCGGTCACCTCGTCCTCGAACGACTCGCGTGCCATCACATGGCACCAGTGGCAACTGCTGTACCCCACACTCAGCAGCACCGGTACCCCGCGCTTGCGGGCCTCCCCGAAGGCGTCCTCCCCCCAGGGCCACCAGTCCACCGGATTGTCCGCATGCTGCAGCAGATACGGCGAGGTCACACCAGCCAACCGGTTCACGCGGCCTAGCCTCTCACACCGCCGCGGCCCCGAGCCTGGACCCCGCGCACCCGCGTCCGCCGGGCCGGTCCGCTCCGTGCGCCGTCACGTGGCCGACGAGGAACGTCCCCCGCGCCGGGACCGCCGTGGCCGGCGGCGACTCCCGCGCCGGGGGCTGCGTCCCGCAGCACGCCCTGGTCCGCGTGGTCCTCGGCTGCCTCGGACCGCGGATCCGCCGCGCCCGGTCGGCGGACCGGCCGGGCGGAGTACCCGTAGGCCGGCCAAGGGCCGGCGGCCACATCCGCGGCCCCCGCCCGGCCCGCGCCGGAACCGGTCAGGACAGGGCAGCCGCCCGCGTCACGCCCCCGGCGCCTTGGAGGCCGCACCGGCCGCCGTCGGCCCGGCCGCGTCGTCGGGGGCCCGGCGCGCGGCGGGCACCTCCTCCGGCTGCTCCTCGAAGTCGATCTTCTTCATCTGCTTGCCCATGTTCTTCATGAGCGCCCACAGCCCGAGGGCGATGACGGCGAAGACCACGAAGCCGAGGAGTCCCGGCGTCACCTTTTTCTCGTCCAGCTCGGCGGCAAGCGGCACCAGCTGATGAAGAGCGTGGGTCTGGTTCACGGCACCATTGTCGCTCAGACCTGTCGGACGCCCGCAAAGAGGTCGTCCTCGGGGAGCGAGACGTCCACCCGGGACTTGGCGAGCTCGTAGTCCTCGGTGGGCCAGATCTCCCGCTGGACGTCCAGCGGGACCCGGAACCAGCCGCCGTCCGGGTCGATCTGGGTGGCGTGCGCGAGCAGCGCCTTGTCCCGGACCTCGAAGAACTCGCCGCACGGCACGCGGGTGGAGATGTTCCGCTCGGGCCGGTCCATCTCCTCCCACCGCTGGAGCCACTCCTCGTACGGGGACTCCAGGCCGCGGGCCAGCAGCGCCTCGTGCATGGCGAGGGTGCGGGCCCGGTTGAAGCCCTGGTTGTAGTAGAGCTTCGACGGTGTCCACGGCTCGCCCGCCCCGGGGAAGCGCTCCGGGTCGCCCGCGGCGTCGAACGCCACCACCGAGATCTTGTGGGTCATGATGTGGTCGGGGTGCGGGTAGCCGCCGATCTCGTCGTACGTGGTGATGACCTGCGGCCTGAACGCGCGGATCAGCTTCACCAGGGCGCCGGCCGCCACCTCGGGGTCCTGGAGCCCGAAGCAGCCCTCGGGCAGCGGCGGCAGCGGGTCGCCCTCGGGCAGGCCCGAGTCGACGAAGCCGAGCCACGCCTGCTTGACGCCGAGGATCTGCCGCGCCTCCTCCATCTCCTTGGCGCGGACCTCGTGGATGTGCTCCTCGATGTAGGGGTCGCCCTGGAGCCGGGGGTTGAGCACCGAGCCGCGCTCGCCGCCGGTGCAGGTCGCCACCAGTACGTCCACCCCCTCGGACACGTACTTGGCCATGGTGGCCGCGCCCTTGCTCGACTCGTCGTCGGGGTGGGCGTGCACGGCCATCAGTCGCAACTGCTCAGTCAAGGCTGGGTCCTCATCAGGTCTCCGTTCCACCGGCCCCCTCGCGTCGGCCGCGCGGGCGCCTCCTATAGTGACCGACGAAAGGGGCTGTTCATTTCGTGGTCCCCCGTCGGGAGGAGCGCTCATGACGGCCTTGCGGTCAGGTCCGCCGGACTCTCCGTCGAGCACCCCGCCGGAGGGCCGCTACGGTCCCGCCGGCCGTCTCCACGGTCCCGCCGCGGACGCCCGTGCCGACCGCACACTGCGGATCGCGGCCATCGTACTGGGCACGCTGGGCGCCGTCGTCCTCGCGCTGTACGGCTGGCACTACGTGACGGGCACCGAGGTCAGCGCGCAGGTGGTCGCCTTCGAGGTGGTCTCGGACCAGGCGGTGGAGGTCCATCTCGAGGTGCACAAGGGGGCGGACTCCGTCGCGGTGTGCACGCTGCGCTCGCAGGACGCCGACCACAACGAGGTGGGCCGCAAGGACGTGCGGATCGCCGAGCGCGGCAAGCAGGTGGACACGGTGGTGACGGTACGGACCACCGCGCGCGGTGAGACCGGTGAGCTGGTGAGCTGCCAGGCCGCCTCGGGCAAGGCGTCGGCCGCGGCGTAGCGCGGGGCACCGGAACGATCGCCCGGCACGGGCGTCACCGCGGACGGCCGACGGCGCCGGCCGCGTCGGTCGCTCCCGTCCACCGCCGGTAATTGTTAGGCTCGTGGTTTCGTCCCGGCAGCCGGTGGCAATGCACTTGTTCACCGGGTACGCGGCGGCGCACATGGTCCGCGGGGAGTCCGCCGGACAGGCACACGGCAAGAACAGTACCGACGAGGAGCACCTGTGACCCAGACCAGCGACAACGTCACCTGGCTGACCCAGGCGGCGTACGACCAGCTCAAGGCCGAGCTGGAGCATCTGTCTGGTCCGGCGCGCGCCGAGATCGTCGCCAAGATCGAGGAAGCCCGCCAGGAAGGCGATCTCAAGGAGAACGCCGGTTACCACGCGGCGCGTGAGGACCAGGGGAAGCTGGAGCTGCGCATCCGCCAGCTGAACCAGATCCTGGAGTCCGCCAAGGTCGGCGAGGCGCCGGCGGACGACGGAGTGGTCGCGCCCGGCATGGTCGTCACCATCGCGTTCGACGGGGACCCCGACGACACGGTGACCTTCCTGCTGGGCTCGCGCGAGGGCGTGGCCGACGACCTGGAGACGTACTCGCCGCAGTCTCCGCTCGGTACCGGGGTGACGGGCAAGCGGACCGGTGACGACGCCACGTACGAACTGCCGAACGGCAAGACCGCGTCGGTGAAAATCCTCGACGTCAGGCCGTACCAGGGCTGAGCGCACCGGGGAGCCCCGGCCGCCGGACTGTCTCCGGCGACCGGGGCTCCGTCGTTCCGCGCGGGTTCCCCGGACCCGCGCGGGCCCGGCCCTACCCGGGCCCGCGCCGCCTCACCCGGTCGCCGAGCGGTACTTGCGGACCGCCAGCGTGCGGAAGAGCGCGATGATCACCACCGACCAGGCCAGCGAGGCCCACACCGGGTGCTCCATCGGCCAGGCGCCGGAGTGCGAGACGCCCGGATTGCCGAACAGCACCCGGCACGCCTGGACGGTCGCGCTGAACGGGTTCCAGTCCGCGACCGGCTGGAGCCAGCCCGGCATGTTGGAGGAGTCCACGAAGGCGTTGGAGATGAACGTCACCGGGAAGAGCCAGATCAGCCCGCCGGAGGTGGCCGCCTCCGGGGTGCGCACCGACAGCCCGATGAGCGCTCCGATCCAGGAGAAGGCGTAGCCGAGCAGGAGGAGGAGTCCGAACGCGCCGAACATCCTGGGAACGCCGTTGTGGATGCGCCAGCCGACGATCACCGCGACGATCGCGAGGACGACGACGGTCAGCGCGGTCTGGACGAGGTCGGCGAGCGTCCGGCCGGTCAGGACCGCCCCGCGCGCCATGGGCAGCGAGCGGAACCGGTCGACGAGCCCCTTGTGCATGTCGTCGGCGATCCCGGCGCCCGCGCCCGCGGTGGCGAAGGTGACGGTCTGGGCGAAGATGCCCGCCATCAGGAAGTTGCGGTAGACGCTGGCGCTGGTGGTGCCGCCCACGTCCAGCGAGCCGCCGAACACGTAGCTGAACAGGACGACGAACATGATCGGCTGGATCAGTCCGAAGAGGACCACTTCGGGGATCCTGGTCATGCGGATCAGGTTCCGCCGGGCGACCACCAGGGAGTCGTGGGCGGAACCGAGCAGTCCGCCGCGCGCGGTCGGCGCGAGGGTGTTGCCGGGGGTGTCGGTGGCGGCGCTCACTTCGCGGTCTCCTTGCCGGCCGGGTCGGCGCTGTCGTCGGTGCCGGCGGCCTCTTCGGCGGCGTGGCCGGTCAGTGAGATGAACACGTCGTCGAGGGTGGGGCGGCGCAGACCGATGTCGTCGATCTCGATGCCGTCCGCGTCCAGGTCGCGGATCACCTCGGCGAGCAGCTTGGCGCCGCCGGTGACCGGGACGGTGATCATGCGGGTGTGCTGTTCGACGCTGGTCTCGCCCCTGCCGTACCGGGCGAGCACCCGGGACGCCTCCTCGATCCGGTCGCGCTCGTGCACCACGACCTCGACGCGCTCGCCGCCGATCTGCGCCTTGAGCTGGTCGGAGGTGCCGCGGGCGATCACCAGGCCGCGGTCGATGACGCAGATGTCGTGGGCGAGGTGGTCGGCCTCCTCCAGGTACTGGGTGGTGAGCAGCAGCGTGGTGCCGCCGGCCACGAGTTCCTGGATGACCTCCCACAGCTGCTGCCGGTTGCGCGGGTCGAGTCCGGTGGTGGGCTCGTCCATGAACATCACCGGCGGCCGGACCACCAGCGCCGCGGCCAGGTCCAGCCGGCGCCGCATGCCGCCCGAGTACGTCCTGGCGGTGCGGTCGGCCGCGTCGGCGAGGTTGAACCGCTCCAGCAGCTCGGTGGCCCGCGCTTTGGCCGCCTTGCCGCTCAGCTGGTAGAGCCGGGCGACCATCTGGAGGTTCTCCCGGCCGGTCAGGTACTCGTCCACCGCGGCGAACTGCCCGGACAGCCCGATGTGGCGGCGTACCTCGTTGGGGTGTTTCAGTACGTCGATGCCCGCGACGACGGCCGTGCCGCTGTCGGGGCGCAGTAGGGTGGTCAGGACGCGCACGGCGGTGGTCTTCCCCGCGCCGTTCGGGCCGAGCAGACCGAGCACCGTGCCTTCCGGTACGTCGAGATCCACTCCCCCCAGTGCCCTGACATCGCCGAAGGTCTTCACCAGGCCCTCGGCGTAGATGGCGCCCGCCATGTCGTGTCTCCCGTTCCGTCGCCTTGTCACGCTCCGCTGAGTACGACCGCCCGAACGGCCAGAACTCATGGCTGCCCCCGCGGCCCGCTACGACGCGACCATGCCAGACGCGATATATCGCGTCAAGCGAGTACCCCGCGAACCGTCGCGTCACGCCGCCCGCCCCGCACGTTCATCCCAAAGAGCTACCGACAACCGCGGCGGGACGCTCTCGGAAGGGGTGCGCGGAGCTGCGCGAGCGCCACCGCGCCGGTCGGCCGGTCGGCCACGGCGGACGCGGCCACGGCACGGCGCACCCACGGCGAGGCGCCCCCCACCGCCGGGGCGCCCGCACGAGGACGCCCGCCCTCACCCCATGACCACATACCCCGCGTCCTCAAGCGCCCGGCCGACGGCGTCACAGTGCTCGGGCCCCTTGGTCTCCAGATGCAGCTCCACCTCCGCCTCCGTGATCCCCAGCCGCGGATGCGTCCGCACATGGCTCACGTCCAGCACGTTGGCGTCGACCGCGCCCAGCACCCCGAGCAGCGTCGCCAGCGCCCCGGGGCGGTCGGTGAGCCGCAGCCGCAGCGACAGATAGCGTCCGGCCGCCGACATCCCGTGCCGTAGCGTCCGCTGCAACAGCAACGGGTCCACGTTCCCCCCGGACAGCACCGCCACCACCGGCCCCCGGTACGCCCGCGGCGCGGCCAGCAGCGCCGCCACCGGGCTCGCCCCGGCCGGCTCCACCACCAGCTTGGCCCGCTCCAGGCACAGCAGCAGCGCCGAGGACAGCTGGTCCTCGGTCACCGTCACCACCTCGTCCACCAGGTCCCGGACGATCGCGAACGGCACGTCGCCGGGCCGCCCGACCATGATCCCGTCGGCCATCGTCGCCACCGACTCCAGCGGCACCGGCCGGCCGGCCGCCAGCGAGGGCGGGTACGCCGCCGCGCCCGCCGCCTGCACCCCGACGATCCGCACGTCCGGCCGCAGCGCCTTCACCGCGACCGCGACACCCGCCGCGAGCCCGCCGCCGCCGACGCCGACCACGATCGTGCGGACCTGCGGGCACTGTTCGAGGATCTCCAGGCCCAACGTGCCCTGTCCGGCGATGATGTCGGGGTGGTCGAACGGGTGGATGAAGACCGCGCCGGTCTCCCGCGCGTACGCGATCGCCGCGCGCAGCGTCTCGTCCACCACCGCGCCGTGCAGCCGCACCTCGGCGCCGTACTCGCCGGTCGCGGCGACCTTGGGCAGGGGCGCGCCCACCGGCATGAACACCGTCGAGCGCACCCCGAGCAGGGAGGCGGCCAGCGCCACGCCCTGCGCGTGGTTGCCGGCACTCGCCGCCACCACGCCCGCCGCCCGCTCCTGCGGGCCCAGCCCGGCGATGCGTACGTACGCGCCGCGGATCTTGAAGGAGCCGGTGCGCTGGAGGTTCTCGCACTTGAGGTGCACAGGTGCCCCGACCAGCGACGACAGGTACCGGGAGCTCTCCATGCCGGTCACCCGGGCGACCCCGGAGAGCATTTTGTGCGCGCCGCGCACATCGTCGAGAGTGATCGTCCGGGACGGGCCTGATTCCATGCAGCCAGTCTCGCAGTTCTCCCGCGCGGGCGACCGCGAGCCCCTCACCAGCGGGTACGCCCGCCGGGGGCGGCGGCAGGGCGGTCCGGGCGGGACGGGCCGGACGGAGGCATTCCTGACACGCGGACCGGCAGCCCGTGAGCGGACTGATTGCGGTTTGGCGGGAACGGCCCCGGGACCACCCGCTCCGCGTACTCTTCTGCCAACTTCCCGCAGCCCGCCCCCCTTAACAGGACCGACAGAACGCGAGCTTCCAGGTCATGTCCAACCCTCCGGAGATCTCGGCCGAACTCCTTGAGCGGCTCCAGCACCAGGTTGCCCTCTTCGCCCGCCGCGCCGAACAAACCCGGCTCGGCGGCGTCGGCAAGGCCCGCAATTCCATGGACCGCGCTGCTTATCTGCTGCTCAACCGGCTCGACCAGGCGGGTCCGACGGGCGTCAAAGCGCTCGCCGAGGCCATGGGCATCGACTCCTCCACGGTGACCCGCCAGGTCGCGCCGCTGGTCGACACCGGTCTGGTGAAGCGCACCTCCCACCCCGAGGACGGGCGGGCGGTCGTCCTCGCCCTGTCGCCGCGCGGCCGGGGCCGGCTGGACGAGGTGCGCGAGTCGCGCCGCCGGCTGATGGCCGAGGTCACCGAGGCGTGGACGGTCCAGGAGCGGGAGATCTTCACGGATCTGCTCGCCCGGTTCAACATCTCCCTGTCGGCGTGGCACGCGGGGCTCGGCCGGCGGGACGAACCGGCCGCCGCCGGGCCCGCCACGGGGGCCGGAGCGGGGGCCGGAGCGGATGCCGGGACCGTCACCGGAACCGCCGCCGAGGCCGGTGGGGCGCCCGGCACGGGCGTGGGCACCGGGTCGCGGGGGGACGCGCAAGGGGCTTGACCCGGCCCGTCCGGTTGCCGTCCCATGGCCGCGTGAGCAAGCGCCGGGCGGCAGCGGGACTGCGACGGGACGCCGAGTTCGCGGCGTTCACCGCGGGCGCGGGCGGACGGCTGCTGCACGCCGCCGTCCTGCTCACCGGCGACCGCGGGGATGCCGAACGGCTGCTCGTCGGCACACTCGCCCGGGTCTACGCCGACTGGTTCCGGATGCGCGCGGAGGACCCGTACGAGCAGGCGCGGAGCGAACTGGTGCGGCGGTTCGCCTACCGGCCCTGGTGGCGGCGCCCGCGCGGCGGCACGCTCGACCGGCTGACCGCTCAGGAGCGCCTCGTGGTGACCATGCGGTTCTTCGAGGGCGTGGCCGAGGAGCAGACGGCGGCGCAGCTGGGGCTGCCCGCCGAACGGGTGAGGATGATCGGCGCGCGGGCCACCGCCACGCTGCGCAGCCGCCGGGTCGATCCGGGCGGCCTCCAGGGGGGCCGCCGCACGCGCGCCGCGGATCCGGCCGGCCCGGCGGCGCAGGAGGCCGCCCGGGGCCCCCGCCGGCAAGGGGCGGCGCGGTGAGCGGGCCGCCGAACCGGCGGGAGGACGAGGTGCGGCGGCTGTTGGACACGCCGCACCCCATGGTGCCCACGGACCTCGGCGCCCGCGCCGTGCTGCGCGGGCGCCGGATCGTACGGCGCCGCCGGGCCGTGCACGCCGTGCTGTGGCTGCTGCTGGCCGCGGCGGTGGCCGCCGGGATCGTGCTGGCCGTCCTGCTCTGGCCGGACCGCCCGCCGGCCGGAACGCCGGCCGACGGCACATGGTGGTCGCCGATGGGCGGTTAGGGCCCGCGACGGCCGCCCGCTCAGGCCAGCGCTTCCCTGAGGTCGGTCAGCAGGTCGTCGACGGCCTCGATGCCGACCGAAAGACGTACCAGATCCGCCGGCACCTCAAGAGGCGAGCCCGCCGCCGAGGCGTGCGTCATCCGGCTCGGGTGCTCGATCAGCGACTCGACGCCGCCGAGCGACTCGCCGAGGGTGAACAGCCGCGCCCGGTCGCACACCGCGAGCGCCGCGTCCTCGCCGCCCTTGACCCGGAACGACACCATGCCGCCGAACGCCTTCATCTGCTTGGCGGCCAGCTCGTGCCCGGCGTGCTCCGGCAGTCCCGGGTAGTAGACCTCGGCCACCTTCGGGTGCGCGACGAGCATCGCCGCGATCCGCTCGGCGTTCGCGCAGTGCCGGTCCATCCGCACCGCGAGCGTCTTGATGCCGCGGGAGACCAGCCACGCGTCGAACGGCCCGGCCACCGCGCCCATCGCGTTCTGGTGGTAGGCGAGTTCCTCACCGAACGCCGTGTCCGCGGCCACCAGCGCGCCGCCGATCACGTCGGAGTGGCCGCCCATGTACTTCGTCGTCGAGTGCACGACGACGTCCGCGCCGAGCGCCAGCGGCTGCTGAAGGTAGGGGCTGGCGAAGGTGTTGTCGACGACCAGCTTGGCACCGGCCTGCTGGGCGACCTCGGCCAGCGCGGTGATGTCGGAGATGGCGAGCAGCGGGTTGGACGGGGTCTCCACCCAGATCGCCTTGGTCCGCGGCTGCACCGCGTCCCGTACCGACCCCGGGTCGGAGGTGTCGGCGACCGTCCAGGTGACCCCCCAGCGCTCCAGCACCCGGGCGAACAGCCGGAAGGTGCCGCCGTAGGCGTCGTTGGGGATCACCACGTGATCACCGGGCACCAGCAGCGTACGCAGCAGACAGTCCTCGGCGGCGAGGCCGGAGGCGAAGGCCAGCCCGCGCCGGCCGCCCTCCAGCGCGGCGAGGTTCCGCTCCAGCGCGGAGCGGGTCGGGTTGGCGGAGCGGCTGTACTCGTAGCCGCCGCGCAGGCCGCCGACACCGTCCTGCTTGTACGTCGACACCTGGTAGATCGGCGTCACCACCGCGCCGGTACCCGCGTCGGCGGGCTGCCCGGCGTGGATCGCGAGAGTCTCGAAGTGCTCGCTCGGGTGATGCTCGTTGTGCTGATCGGTCATAAGGGGAGGGTAGCCGCACCCGGGGGGTCGGTGCCGCTGCGCGTCCGCACGTGCGCGCCCGACCGCTCTGCCCTGCGCTGCGCCCATGGCGGGCACCGTAGCGGCCGGAAGCGGGCCCTCGGCGTAAGCGCCGCTGCGGGCCACGGGCTTTCGCATGCTGTGGATCGCGCAGCTCAGTCCAACGTGGGCACCTGGATGCAGACCGTCGGCGCCCAGTGGACGCTGGTCCACCAGCCCCACGCGACCACGCCGACGTCCGCGGTGCAGGCTGCCTCCCTTTTGCCGGTGCTGTTCCTGCCGCTGCCCGCGGGCGTGCTCGCCGACGTGCTCGACCGGCGGATCCTGCTGATCACCCTCGCGGGCGCCATGGCGGCGCTGTGCGGGGCGCTGCGCGCGATGACGGCCGCCGGACTGACGACACCGGCCGTACTGATCGCGCTGACCTTCCTCGCCGGCCGCGGACAGGCGCTGACGGGCCCGGGGCGGCAGGCCGTCCAGCCGGAGCTGGTGCCGCGCGAGCAGATCCCGGCCGCCGTCGCGCTCGGCAGCCTCAACGTGAACCTGGCGCGGGCGGTCGGCCCCGCGGTGGCCGGCCTGATCGCCGCCGCCACCGGGCCCGACGTCGTCTTCGGCATCAACGGGGCCTCCTTCCTCGCGGTGGCGGCGGCGGGTTCCACCTGGCCTACTCCGAGGGCTGCAACCCGGCCTGCTCCAACGACGCGAGCAGCGGGAACCCGCAGGTGTCCGGCGGCATCGGGATGTCCGGCGCGGTCCGCAGCGCGACCCGCTGGTCGTACTTCGACACCGACGGGCACCTGGTCGTCGGGCACTTCTGACGCGGGCGGTGCGCCGGCGGTCCGCCGGGGAGCGCCGAACACCGTCGGCCGCCCGGGTGCTGGCACCCGGGCGGCCGACGGGACGCGCCTTCACGTACCGCTGGTCACCGCTGGTCACCGCTGGTCACCGCTGCTTGCCGCTTCACCCGCGCGCTGTGGCGCGGGTGGTGGGCGCTACCGGTTCACCACTGGGTGGGAGCCGGCGGGACCACGACCGGCGGGCGGTCGTCGCAGGTGATGGTGTTGGGCAGTTCCCACGGCGCGAGCCAGTCGCCGGTGGTGCCGCCGCCGTCGTTGCCGCCGAGGTCGGTGACGGTGAACTCGGAGCCGGCCGGGGTGAAGTCGAACGAACCGCAGTTGTTGACGCCGACCGCGCCGACGTTGCGGGCGTCCACGTTCTGGAAGGTGGCGCCGCCGGCCACCCGGGCGCTGAGCACCGAGGTACCGGTGCCGTCGACCTTGATGTCCGTGAAGTGGACGTTGGTGATGGAGTAGAGGTCCTTCACCGGGAAGTCGGAGACGAGCATGATCGCGTTGTAGGTGGAGTCGAGGAAGGTGTCCCCGGTCACCTGAATGTCCGCGTCGATGTTCTTCTCCAGCGCGTAGAACCAGATCGCGCCGAGCCCGATGTTCCAGTTGAGCTCGTAGGTCCCGGCCCTGGCGGTGGTGTTGCCGGTGATCCAGAGGTGGCCGGTGAACGCCTCGGAGCCGAAGCGGGAGCCGACCTGGATGGCGCTGCCCTCGCGGATCGGGTCCGCCACCAGGTTGTTGGAGACGGTGTTGTCGGTGCCGCCGTAGACCGCGATGCCGTTGGCGAGGACCGGGGTCTGCACGGTGTTGTGGTCGATGGTGTTGTTCGCGTCCTCGGTCTTCTCCGACCACAGGGCGAGGCCGTCGTCACCGGTGTTGCGGATGAAGTTGCCGGAGATGGCCGAGTTCGTCACACCGGTGTGGAAGTTGATGCCGTCGGCGATCTGGTCGACGATCTCGTTGCCGGTGATCTTCAGGTTGTCCAGCGGGCCGTCCAGCCAGATGCCGACCTTGGTGTGCTGGATGTACAGGCCGTCGACGGTGGAGTTGCTGAGCGCGCCGCCGATGCCGTTCACCTGGTCGGTGTCGATGCGCTCGCGCACGTCGCCCTGGATGGTGAAGCCGGACAGGTGGACGTTGGAACTGCCGCCCGCCGACGCGTCCTTGCCGTAGAAGCCGACGCCGGTGTGCACCGAGCCGTCGGCGGCCGGGGTGCTGAGGGAGACCTGGTGGCCCTTGATGACCGTGTACCAGCTGCCGGCGCCCTCGATCGTCACGTTGTCGACGATGATGTGGCGGTTGACCTGGTACGTGCCCGGCGGGATGTACACCTTGAGGTGGGTCAGCCTGGCGAAGGCGATGGCCCGGTCGATGGCGTCGGCCGAGTCGCGGCGGCCGGTCGGGTCGGCGCCGAAGGCGAGCACGTTGGCGGCGATCAGGTCGATCTTCGGCGGGGCGACCCGCTGGGAGTCGAGCAGGTCGATGGTGGTGGTCGCGGCGCCGGCCGGCACGGTCAGCCGGACCTTGTCGCCCGCCCTGTAGGTGCGGCCGAGCAGCAGGCGCTGCTCGTCGTAGAAGTGGTTGGGGCGGAAGGGCTTGGCGAACACCGGGGCGGGAGTGGTGTCCTGGGGCACGCAGCCGCACTCGGTGACCCAGTAGTCGGGGTGCAGGATGTCGCCGTTGGGGTCGTTCGAGAACGGGTACAGGTTGTAGAGCCAGGCGTACTGCGAGGTGAGCGTGATCGCCCGCTTGGCACCGCCGTTGACCGTGACGTTGAGCGGCGAGGTGATGCCGCCGCCGTTCGGCGCGTCCGGGATGCTGTAGCGGACGTTGATCGCGTTGGTGGTGGCGGGCAGGGTGAACTCGACGTACTGGCCCGGCTTGAGGGTGACGGCGCTGCGGCCGGACGCCTCGGCGGGCAGGGTGTACGCGTCGCGGCCCGGTCCGATGACGGTGCCGTTGGTGGCGGCGTGCTCCGCCTCCTGCTCCGCGAATCCGACGTTCGCGCCCCGGCCGGCGACCAGCGAGGGGTCGAGGGCGGCGCGCGTGACGGCGGGCTGGGCGGTGGCGGCGGCGCCGTGACCGGTGCCGGCCACGGCGGTGCCGCCGGCCAGCATGCTGAAGCCCGCGGCGGCCGCGGTCAGCGAGGCGACCACCACAGCGGCTCTTCGCCGTGGGCCACCGGATTGTCTCGTCGCAGCACCGGTGATGCTCCGTGACATCGAAAGCTCGTTTCTCTCGGGTCTGACGCCATCAAGGTGAGGTGACACTAGGACCCGTCAGTCCCGCTCCACAAGGTCACTGCGAAATGATTTCGCAACTTTGGACCCAAACTACGCCCACAAGTTGACTTCTTGCGTTTCTACGACGATTCATTGCGCCTCACCCTCCCCGTCAACACCCTCCGCCGCAGACCGCCCGCCCGGAACCGCCGGGACGCGGACCGCCGGGGCCGGGGACACACCGCCAAGGGCGCGAAGGCCGAGCCGCCGTCCGGGTCCGGGCGGGGGCGCGCGTCCAGGCGGGGGTGGGTCGATGGGCGGGGTCAGTCCTCGGCGGGCGTCCGCAGGCAGCGGGGACGCGTCGGAGCCGCCCGGGTCCACCGGCAGGGTGGCGCCCGGTTCCCGGGCGCCGGGCTCACGGCCGGCGGGGCTGGTTGAAGCGCAGCAGGTTGCCGGAGGGGTCGCGGAAGGCGCAGTCGCGGACGCCGTACGGCTGGTCGATCGGCTCCTGCAGCACCTCGCCTCCCGCGGCGCGGATCCGCTCGAAGGTGGCGTCGCAGTCGTCGGTCCTGAAGATGACGCCGCGCAGCATGCCCTTCGCCAGCAGCTCCGCCATGGCCTCCTTGTCGGCGGGCGAGGCGTTCGGGTTGGCCAGCGGCGGTTCGAGCACGATGTCCACGCCGGGCTGCGCGGGCGAGCCGACGGTCACCCAGCGCATCCCCTCGAAGCCGACGTCGTTGCGCACCTCCAGACCGAGGACGTCCCGGTAGAAGGCGAGCGCCTTGTCGTGGTCGTCGACGGCGATGAAGCACTGTGCGAGTTCGATGTCCATGCGTTTCACGCTACGGGCGGCCGGGCGGGTTTCGCTTCTCCGTTCCTGACCGGTCGCGTGTGGATCTTGGCGACGCAGGCGGGGATGGCGGCGCCCTCGTCGTGCCGGCGGGCCCGGTACGAGCCGGGGCTCTCGCCGACCAGCTCGGTGAACCGCGAGCTGAACGACCCCAGCGACGTGCAGCCGACCGCGCAGCAGACCTCCGTCACGGTCAGGTCACCGCGGCGCAGCAGCGCCTTGGCCCGCTCGATCCGGCGGGTCATGAGATAGCTGTACGGGGTCTCCCCGAAGGCGGCGCGGAAGCTGCGGGAGAAGTGACCGGGCGACATGAAGGCGGCACGCGCCAGCGCGGGCACGTCCAGCGGCTTCGCGTACTCGCGGTCCACCAGGTCGCGGGCCCGGCGCAACCGGACGAGGTCCTCCAGCGTCACCCCGCCAGCTTCGCACAGTGTGCCCGCGGTCCGGCCGGGATGGCCGGGAAGGCCGCCCCCGCCGGCCCGCGCCCGCCCCCGCCGGACGCGGGCCGGGCCCGTACGGGACGCGGCCGTACCGGACGGGCCCGGTGGAGCGGCGACGGAGCGGTGGTGGAGCGGTGGGGTCGCAGGGTCAGCGGGCGCCCAGCAGGTGGTCCATCGCCAGCTGGTCGAGCCGCTCGAACGCCATGCCGCGGGCCGCGGCGGCCTCCGGGTCGAAGTCCTCGTAGGCGCCGCGGTCGGCGAGCAGGTCCGTGACGGTCTCGCCGTCGTCCAGGGTCGGCTGCGCCAGTTCGTGCAGGCGGGAGGCGCGCAGCGCGTCCTGGACCTCGGGGTCGGCGCGGAAGGCGGCGGACCGCTCCTTGAGGATGAGGTAGTTGCGCATGCAGCCGGCCGCCGACGCCCACACGCCCTCGTAGTCCTCGGTACGCGGCGGCTTGAAGTCGAAGTGCCGCATGCCCTCGTAGCCCGCCGACTCCAGCAGGTCCACCAGCCAGAACGCCGACCGCAGGTCGCCGGCGCCGAAGCGGAGGTCCTGGTCGTACTTGATGCCGGTCTGGCCGTTGAGGTCGAGGTGGAAGAGCTTGCCGTGCCACAGCGCCTGGGCGATGCCGTGCGGGAAGTTCAGCCCGGCCATCTGCTCGTGGCCGACCTCGGGGTTGACGCCGACGATGTCGGGCCGCTCCAGGGAGTTGATGAAGGCCAGCGCGTGGCCGACGGTCGGCAGCAGGATGTCGCCGCGCGGCTCGTTCGGCTTGGGCTCGATGGCGAACCGCAGGTCGTAGCCCTGCTCCGTGACGTAGTCGCCGAGCAGGTCGAACGCCTCCTTCATCCGGTCGAGGGCGGCCCTGACGTCCTTGGCCGCGCCGGACTCAGCGCCCTCCCGGCCGCCCCAGGCGACGTACACCTTGGCGCCCAGCTCCACGGCGAGGTCGATGTTGCGGATGGTCTTGCGCAGCGCGAAGCGGCGGACGTCGCGGTCGTTGGCGGTGAAGGCGCCGTCCTTGAAGACCGGGTGGGTGAAAAGGTTGGTGGTGGCCATCGGGACGGTCAGGCCGGTGCTGTCCAGGGCCTGCCGGAAGCGCTTCACGTGGGTGTCGCGCTCGGCGTCGCCCGCGCCGAACGGGATCAGGTCGTCGTCGTGGAAGGTCACCCCGTAGGCGCCGAGTTCGGCGAGGCGGGTGACGGACTCGACCGGGTCGAGCGGGGCGCGGGTGGCGTCGCCGAACGGGTCGCGGCCCAGCCAGCCGACCGTCCACAGGCCGAAGGTGAACTTGTGCTCGGGGGCCGGGGTGTACGGGTCCCCGGAACCGGTGGGCGCGGGCGTGGCGGAAGTCATGGTGGTCGGCTCCTATTCGTCAGACTGTTGAACAAATTAGTATGCGAGGCCGATGATGGGAAGTGGGGCATTCGGATCGGGCCCGTGGAGGGCACCGCGCCGGGCGGGCCGTACCAGCGGTACGAGCCGGACGAGCCGGACGAGGGAAGGGACCGGGATCACATGGCGTCGCAGGGGCAGGTCGTCCTGGGCGTGGACAGTTCCACGCAGTCCACGAAGGTGCTGGCGGTCGATGCGGACAGCGGCGAGGTGCTGGCCCGCGGCCAGGCCCCGCACACCGTCACCACCGGCGCCGGGCGGGAGAGCGACCCGGAGGAGTGGTGGCGGGCGCTGCTCGACGCGCTCGGGCAGCTCGGCGGGTACGCCGAGCGCGCAGCGGCGGTCTCGGTCGGCGGCCAGCAGCACGGGCTGGTGGTGCTGGACGCGGCCGGCCGGGCGCTGCGGCCGGCGCTGCTGTGGAACGACGTGCGGTCCGCGCCGCAGGCCGCCGCGCTGGTCGAGCGGTACGGGGCCGACTGGTGGGCGCGGCGCTTCGGGTCGGTGCCGGGGGCGAGCTTCACGGTGGCCAAGTGGCAGTGGCTGCGGGCGCACGACCCGCGGGCCGCGGCGCGGGCGGCGGGCGTCCGGCTGCCGCACGACTTTTTGACCGAGCGGCTGAGCGGGGCCGCCGTCACCGACCGCGGGGACGCCTCCGGCACCGGGTGGTGGTCGGGGCGGACCGGCGCGTACGACGAGGCGCTGCTGGACGAGGTCGGCCTGGACCCCGAGCTGCTGCCCTCGGTGCTGGGCCCCGGCGGGCAGGCCGGCACGGTACGGGAGCGGCTGCCGCTGCGGGCCGGGGCGCTGGTCGCGGCCGGCACCGGCGACAACGCGGCGGCGGCGCTGGGCCTCGGACTCACCCCGGGCCGGGCGGTGCTCAGCCTCGGCACCTCCGGCACGGTGTACGCGGTCTCCCGGCAGCGGCCGGCCGACCCCACCGGCACGGTCGCGGGCTTCGCGGCGGCCGACGGCGGGTGGCTGCCGCTGGCCTGCACGCTCAACTGCACGCTGGCGGTCGACAAGGTCGCGGCGCTGCTGGGCCGCGGACGGGAGGAGGTGGAGGCCGGCGGATCGGTCGCCTTCCTGCCCTTCCTCGACGGCGAACGCACACCGAACCTGCCGTACGCCTCCGGGCTGCTCACCGGGCTGCGGCACGAGACGACCGCCGGGCAGCTGCTCCAGGGGGCCTACGACGGCGCGGTCTGGGCGCTGCTGCGGGCGCTGGACGAGGTGCTGGCGGTGGACGGCGAGGCGGGCGCCGGCCCCGACGAGCCGCTACTGCTCATCGGCGGCGGCGCGCGCGGGACCGCCTGGCGGGAGACGGTACGCCGGCTGTCCGGGCGGCCGGTGGTGGTGCCCGCCGCCGAGGAGCTGGTGGCGCTCGGGGCGGCGGTCCAGGCGGCGGCCCTCCTCACCGGCGAGGCCCCCACGGCCATCGCCCGGCGCTGGGCGACCGCCGAGGGACCCCGGTACGACCCGCTGCCCCGCGACGAAGAGGCGCTGTCCCGGCTGGCCGCCGCACTGCCCCTGGCGGGCCCCGCGGCGTGACCCCCCTTTCGTACGGCGGCGGGCGGGCGGCGCGGACGGGCGCGCGCGGCGGCGGGCAGGCGCGCAGGGCGACAGGCAGCCGGGCGGGCAGGCAGGCAGGCAGGCAGGCAGGGCGACGGACGGGCGGAACAGCCCCGCGCGGCGCCCCGCGCATACTGAGGGCGGACGGGAAGGGAGAGCCACGTGGGGACGAGCACCGGCGCACGGAACGGCGCCCAGGCGGGTCTGCGGCGCCGCAACATGTCGCTGGTGATGAAGGCCCTGGCGGCGGGGGAGAAAGTGACCCGCGCCGCCGTGGCCGCCGAGGTCGGCCTGACCCGGGCCACCGTGTCGACCCTGGTGGACGAGCTCCTCGCGGCCGGCCTGCTGGAGGAGCGGGGCGCGCAGCGCCCCGGCACCGTCGGCCGCCCCGGCACCGCCCTCGCGCTGTCCGCGAAGGGCCCCGCGGGGATCGGCGCCGAGATCGGCGTGGACCACCTCGCCGCCTGCGTGGTCGACCTGCGCGGCACCGTCCGAAGCCGCGCCGAGGCCCCGGCGGCCAACCGGGACCGGCCGGCCCCCGCCGTCCTGGCGGAACTGGCCGAGCTGACCGCCCGCGTCGCCAAGGAGGCCGGGAACGCGGGCCTGCGCCCGGTCGCCACCACCGTGGCCGTCCCCGGCCTGGTCGGGCACGACCGCGGCACCGTCCTGCGCGCCCCCAACCTCGGCTGGGAGGACGTCCAGGTCGCCGCCGCCCTCGGCGAGCGCACCGTCGTGGAGAACGAGGCCAACCTCGGCGCCCTCGCCGAGTTGTGGCTCGGCGGCCATGAGCGGCTCGCCGACTTCGTGCACGTCTCCGCCGAGATCGGCATCGGCGCCGCGCTGGTGGTGGAGGGCCGGCTCTTCCGCGGCGCCCGCGGCTTCGCGGGCGAGCTCGGCCACGTGCCGGTACGGCCGGACGGCCCCCGGTGCTCCTGCGGCGCCAACGGCTGCCTGGAGACGTACGCCGGTGAGGAGGCCCTGCTGCGGGCGGCCGGGGTCGCGGCGGCCCGCGGCGGCCCGGCGCAGCTGCGGCGGGCCGCCGCGGCGGGCGCCCCGGCGGCGCTGCGCGCCCTGGCGGAGGCCGGCGCCGCCCTCGGCATCGCGCTGAGCGGCGCGGTCAACCTGCTGGACCCGCAGGCGGTCGTGGTCGGCGGCCCGCTCGCCGACCTGGCGCCCTGGCTGCTGCCGGGCGTCCGCCGCGAGCTGGCGGCCCGCGTCACCGACCGCCAGTGGCGCCCGGAGGACCTCGTCGTCTCGACGCTGGGCCGTGACGGCGTGCTGCGCGGCGCCGCCTACAGCTCGGTGCGCACCGTGCTGGACGACCCGGCCGGCTGGATCAACGCGCCGGCCGGGTGAGGCCCGCCGCTGACGGCCGGGCCGGGCCGTACCGGCCGTCAGCGGCGGGCGCCGCCCGCCGCGCGGGTCACAGCGCCGACCCGGCCACCCACTTCGCCCAGCTCATGTTCCAGCCGTTGAGCCCGTTGTCCGGCTGGATCGTCTTGTCCGGGGAGTTCTTGACGATCACCACGTCGCCGATCAGCGAGTTGTCGTAGAACCAGGCGGCGGGCGTGTTCGGGTCCTTGCCGCCCTTGGTGTCGCTCAGCCCGACGCAGCCGTGGCTGGTGTTGACCGCGCCGAAGACGGACTTGTCACCCCAGTAGTTGCCGTGGATGAACGTGCCGGAGCTGCTCAGCCGCATGGCGTGCGGCACGTCGGGGATGTCGTACTCCCCCTTGCCGTCGTCGTCGGTGAAGCCGACCGTCGCCCCGTTCATCCGGGTGGTCGGGTCCTTCTCCGAGATGACCATCTGGCCGTTGTACGTACTGTGCTCGGGCGCGCCGGCCGAGACCGGGACGGTGTTGACGACCCTGCCGTCGCGGACCACGGTCATCTCGTCGGTCTTGGTGTCGACGGTGGAGATCTGGGACCGGCCGACGTCGAAGCCGACCGTCTTGTCCTGGACGCCGAAGACGTTGGGCGCGCCCTCCACCCCGTCGAGCCTCAGGGTCAGCGAGACGTGCGCGCCGGCCGCCCAGTAGTGCTGGGGGCGCAGGTCCAGCCGGGTCGGGCTGAACCAGTGGCCGACGACCTGCTGGCCGCTGCTGGACCGCACGGTGACGGCCTTCTGCACGGCGGCGCGGTCGGCCTTGTAGATCGGCTTGTCGAAGTTGATCGAGACCGGCATGCCCACGCCGACGGTGGAGCCGTCCTCGGGGGTGAAGTAGCCGATGAAGCTGCCGCTGGTGGAGACGGTCGCGAAGGTGGCGTCCGCGGCGGCGGCCCGGCCCTTGGCGTCGGTGGCGGCGGCGGATATCTCGTACTGGGTGCCGCGGGCGAGCCGTCCGTCCGGGGTCCAGCTGGTGCGGTCGGCGGACATCGTGCCGGACACCCGCTGGCCGCCGGCCTTCGCCGTCATGGTGACGGAGGTCAGGGTGCCGTGCTTCACGGTGACCTCGGTGCCGTGGGTGATGCTGGCCCCGGTGCTGCCGGCGTGCGGAGTGATGGTGATCTTCGCGTCGGAGGCGTTCTCGGCGGCGGCCGCGTCCTCGCGGGCCTGGGTGCCGGCGCTGGGCGTACTGGTGGCCGAGCTGCTCGCCGAGGGAGTGGTCGCCGAGGGCGCCGTCGTCGCAGGGGCCGTCGTCGACGGGGCGGGGGCGGCGGCCGAGGTGCTGGACGCGGCGGCCCGCGCCGCGTGGTCGCCGCCGCCGTGGCCGCCGCAAGCGGTCAGCCCGATGGTGCCGCCCGCCAGCACCGCGATCGCCGCGAGGGTGCGACGGCGGGTGAACGGGGACCGGCGCGCGGGGCGCTGTTCGGGGGATTTTCCGGCGTCGGACGGCGTCACACGGCTCTCCAATGGCTGGACGGCTGGCTTCCTGCGGGGTTCCGGTGCTTTCGGCGGCTTCCTTCTGCTGTCGTGCTCCGATCAGTCCATGGAAACAGGCCGCCGCGGAGATGAAGTCCTTTCTGCGCGCAATTGTGGGCTTTCCCACGTAGCACGCGGTTCCTTCGTCCGCCGCCAAGCATACGATCTGCGTTATTCACTCCGCACAGACCGTGATCGTCCCGGTACGGCTTCACACAGGTGGCACGAAGTCACTACGATCGGCCCCCACGGTCGAGTCGTCACTCACTCCTGGGGGATACGTTGACCTCGCCCCGCCCTTATATCGCCGCGGCTGCCGCCTCCGTACTGGCCGCGCTGTACTTCGTACCGTCCGCGACCGCGGAACCCGTGCACTCCGCCCCCGCGCACTCCGCCGCCAGCCGGCAGACCACCACCACCGCCGACGGCTCCGACCAGGACCTGGGCGGCCTGGCGGACACCGGCGCGGTGGACACCGAGCCGTACGTCATCGGGGGCGCCGCGTTCCTGGCGGCGGGAGCGGGGTTGGTGCTGAACGCCCGCCGCCGCTCGCGCGACTCCCTGGTCTGACACCGGGCCCGCCGGGCCGGCGGAGCCCGCTCCGCCACCTGCGGGGACCGGCACGGCGGGCCTACGCCAGCGGCCCGGTCACCGACTCGGCGGCGCGGGCCAGCGAGCCGTCCCGGACGAAGACGTAGGCCGCCTCCAGGTCCGGCGACAGGAAGCGGTCGGGACCCGCGCCGCGCACCCCGGCCGCGCGTACGGCCGCCAGCACCGCCTGTGACGCCGGCGCCGGCCGCAGCGCGCCCGCCGCGGCCCTGATCTCCAGCGCCCGGGTGGCCGCGTACACCTCGATCGCGATGATCCGGGCCAGGTTGTCGACCGCGGTACGCAGCTTGCGCGCCGCCGACCAGCCCATGGAGACGTGGTCCTCCTGCATCGCCGATGACGGGATGGAGTCGACCGACGCCGGTACGGCCAGCCGCTTCATGTCGCTGACCAGGGCGGCCTGGGTGTACTGGGCGATCATCAGGCCGGAGTCCAGACCGGGGTCGCCGGCGAGGAAGGGCGGCAGGCCGTGCGAGCGGTTCCGGTCCAGCAGCCGGTCGGTGCGCCGCTCGGCGATGGAGCCGAGGTCGGCGGCGGCGATGGCGAGGAAGTCCAGCACATACGCGACCGGGGCGCCGTGGAAGTTGCCGTTGGACTCCACCCGCCCCTCCTCGGAACCCTCCCCGACCAGGACCACCGGGTTGTCGATGGCGGCGGCCAGCTCCCGGTCGGCGACCAGCCGCGCGTGCGCGAGGGTGTCCCGGCCCGCACCGGCCACCTGCGGCGCGCAGCGGACCGAGTACGCGTCCTGCACCCGCGGGGCGTCGTCCTGGTGGTGGCCGGTCAGCCCGGACCCGGCGAGCACCCGGCGCATGTTCTCGGCGCTGGCCGCCTGCCCGGGGTGCGGGCGGATCGCGTGCAGTTCGGGGGCGAGCACCTTGTCCGTACCGAGCAGCGCCTCCAGGGTGAGCGCGGCGCCGATGTCGGCGGCGGTGAACAGCCGGGTGAGATCGGCGCAGGCCAGGACGAGCATGCCGAGCATGCCGTCGGTGCCGTTGATGAGGGCCAGGCCCTCCTTCTCGCGCAGCACCACAGGGGTGATCCGGTGCTCGGCCAGCAGTTCGGCGGCGGGCCGGACCGTGCCGTCGGGCCCGGCCGCCTCGCCCTCGCCCATCAGCACCTGGGCGCAGTGCGCGAGGGGGGCGAGGTCGCCGGAGCAGCCGAGCGAGCCGTATTCGTGCACGACCGGGGTGATGCCGGCGTTCAGCAGCGCGGCCATCGTCTCCACGACGATTGGGCGCACCCCGGTACGGCCCGAGGCGAGCGTCTTCAGCCGCAGGAACATCAGCGCGCGCACCACCTCGCGCTCCACGTGCGGCCCCATCCCCGCGGCGTGCGAACGGACCAGGCTGCGCTGGAGCTGCGCCCGCAGATCGGGGCTGATGTGCCGGACGGCGAGCGCCCCGAACCCGGTGCTCACCCCGTACACCGGCTCCGCCTTCGCCGCGAGCGCGTCCACCACGCCCCGCGCCCGCGCCACCCCCTCGATCGCCGCCTCCCCGACCACGACCCGCGCGTCCCCCCGCGCCACAGCCACCACGTCCTCCGCCGCGACCCCTGCGGCGCCCACCACCACGCTCTGCATATCCATATTCACGCACCCTAAGCACTGAATCGCGAGGTGTCACCCTCGGGGGGCGTAGGTCGCGCGGGGGTGCCCCAAGGGGGCCGAGTTCCCGGGATTGCCCGTGGCACCGTACGGTCCGCCGGTTGGTTCACCTGACGCCGTACGGCACCCACCCCCCGCCCCTCATCCCCTGCCCCGCCGGAGGCGGCGGCGGTCGGGGGTGGGGGGGACGGTGGGGGGCGGGGGCGGGGAGTCGGCGAGGTGGAGGACGGGGTCGTCGGGGGAGTCGTGCCCGGCGATGACGGGGTGGGGCGCCCGCAGGGCCTTCGCGCGGTACTGGGCCGCGTCCGCGAGGCGGAAGAGGCGGCGGGCGGAGGAGACGGGACCGACGGCGTCGCCCGTGGAGGCGACGCCGACCGCGACACCGTCGCCGACGTCCAACTCGGCGGCGCGCCCGCAGAGCTCGTCGGCGACCCGCTCCACCTCCGCCGGGCTCTGGCCCACGGCGACGATGCAGAACTCGTCACCGCCCAGCCGCGCCGCCAGGCTCCCCGGCAGGGTCGCCCCGCACAGCGACAGCAGGGAGCCGAATCGTTCCAGCAGCCGGTCCCCCACCGCGTGGCCGAGCAGGTCGTTGACCTTTTTGAGGCCGTTGAGGTCGCACACCACCAGGCTCACCACGACGCCCTCCGCCCGGTGCCGCTCCAGCGCCTCGTCGAGCCGTACGTCGACCGCCCGGCGGTTGCCGAGGCCGGTCAGCGGGTCGGTGAAGGCGAGCCGCTGGACCTCGGCCAGCCGCTGGGTCTGCACGATCCCCGCCGCCAGCAGCGCCGCCAGCACACTGGCGAAGTCCGCGTCCGTGCGGCCGAAGGCGGGGTCGCCGACACCGCGGGCCACGTACAGCTCGCCCCAGGCCCGCCCGTGCACCACGATCGGCGCGACGACGCAGCTGCCCCGTCCGCGCCGCCGCAGCGCCGCCGTACGGCCCCAGCTGTCGCCGCCGGGCGAAGACGGCCCGGCGGCGTCCGCGGTCTCCACCCACGCGTGCGGTTCGCCGCCCGCCGCCCAGGAGCCGTGCAGGAACTCGGCGATCTCCGGGAAGTCGTGCACCGAGTAGGACTCGTCGGCCGGCTCCGCCTCCTCTCCCGGCGCGAGGTCGCCGTCGTTGACCAGGACCCGCAGCCGGCAGGCCTCCCGCTCCCACGCGGAGATCGCCGCGAAGGACCCGCCCATCGACAGCCGGGCCCGGCGCGCACCGGCCCGTACCGCCGCCTGCGGCGTCTGGGCGGTGGCAAGCGCCTGTGCGAGTTCGACGACCGCCCTCAGCCGTAGGTCAGCCGCCGTCCCGTCCACCATTCCCCCAGGTTAGGGAGATTCCGCCGGTGGCGACCGTCGGCCCGGCGGCTGCTGGGCCGAACGGGGAGTGCCGGGTCCGGCCCGGCCGAGGGCGCCGGGCTCCGGGGAGCGGGCTCCGGGGGCGCGGGCTCCGGGGCGCGGGCTCCGGGGGCGGCGGAAGGGCGGGCTGGGGTCTGCCGGGTGGATCTCCGCGGGCGGCGGAGCGGGGTCCGGTGCGTGCGGCCGCAAGGCCGGGGAGGGAGGCGGCGTGGCGTGTCGTCGACCGGCGGGAACGCAGCAAGGTGTGCGTGCCGGACCCCGCGACGCCGCGGAGACCTACACGCCAGGCCCTACGCGCCCGGCCAGTTCGGCGGGCGCTTCTCGTTGAAGGCGGCGACGCCCTCCGCCCGGTCGGGGGAGAACGCGACCGTGCGCCAGGCGGCGTCCTCCACCTCCAGGCCGGTCCGCAGGTCGAGGCCGTGCCCGAGGCGGAGAGCGCGTTTGGCGGCGCGCAGGGCGACCGGGGAGTTGGCGGCGATCACGGCGGCGAGGGTCAGGGCGGTGTCGCGGGCGTCCTCGCCGTCGGGGGCGAGCCGGTCGACCAGGCCGACGGCCACCGCCTCGGCGGCCGGGAGGCGGCGGGCGGTGAAGACCAGGTCGGCGGCGCGGGCGGCGCCGACCCGGCGGGGCAGCAGCTGCGTCCCGCCACCACCGGGGATGACGCCGACGGACACCTCGGGCAGCCCCAGGACCGTGGTGGCGTCCCCCACGATCAGGTCGCAGGCGAGCGCCAGCTCGAATCCGCCGCCGAGCGCGTACCCGTGCACGGCCGCGACCGTCGGCATCGGCAGCTCCAGCACCCCGGTGTACGCGGCGCGGGCCAGCGGGCGCTGCCGGCCCAGTTCCTCGTCGCTGAGCGCGTTGCGCTCCTTCAGGTCGGCGCCCACGCAGAACGCCCTGCCGTTGGACGAGGTCAGCACGGTCACACTCACCGAGCTGTCCCGCCCCAGCGCCTCGCACGCCCCCGCGATCGAGCCCGCCATGGCCGTGGAGACCGCGTTCATGGCGGCCGGCCGGTCCAGCACCAGCTCCGCCACCCGCTCCCCGTGCCGCCGTACCCGTACGAACTCCCCGTACCGCGCCTCGTCCGCCGCCATCGCCGCACCCTCCTGTCAACGACCGTTAACGGCCCCATCCTGCCAGCCCGGCCGGACACGGAAACGCCGGAGGGCGGCGGAACCCTGGGGTCCCGCCGCCCTCCGGCGGTCGTCGGTCGCTCGGTCGTCGGTCGCTCGGTCGGCCGGTGCGACGGATCAGTACGCGGAGTTCACGTTGTCCATCGACCCGTACCGGTCCGCCGCGTAGTTGCAGGCGGCGGTGATGTTGGCGACCGGGTTGTAGATGTTCCAGGACGTTCCGGCCACGTGGTAGCGGTCGAAGGTCGGGTTGATCACCTGGAGGAGACCCTTGGAGGGAATGCCGTTCTTGGCGTTGATGTCCCACAGGTTGATCGCCTGGGGGTTACCGCTGGACTCCCGCATGATGTTGCGGTGAATGCCGCTGTAACTGCCCGGGATGCCCTTGGAGTGCATGATGTCCAGCGACTGCCGGATCCAGCCGTCAAGGTTGTTGCTGTAGGACTTCGCGGCGGCCCTGGGCGCGAGCGCCTCCGCCTTCGCGGCGTGCCTGACGACGGCGGTCCGCTTGGTGGAGCGGTTCGCCGCGGCCTTTTCCCTGGCCCGCTCGGAAGCGGCGGCTTCGGCCTTTCGCTCAGCCGCCTTCTTCTTCGCCGCGGCGGCCTTCTTGTCGGCCGTGTCGCCCGCGGCCGCCTTCTTGTGCGTCGCGTCGGCCGCGTCCTGCTTCGGCTGCGCGAAGTCGTGGACGACTCGCGGAGAAGCGACACCGGTCGCCACGTCGATGCTCTTGACGTGCTCACCGGTGGAGACGGCGAACCCTGTGGGGTCGCCCGCCGCGGTCGCCGATCCGGCTCCGGCAGTCGCTTCCAGACCTGCGACCGTCAGCACCAGCGCCGTGGCGGCGGTGGCGCCGGCAGCCGTCATCTTGTGCTTCTTCGACAGCCGGTTGAACCGGGAGAACGTGGGGAGCTTGTTCGGGATCGTGGGGAGCTGCATACAGGCTTACCTCTTCCATTCGCGTGGACCAGTGAATTGTTAGAGGTTTCCAATTCAAGGGTCAACGCCCTCGCCTACGACCGAATACGTAGGAGAGTACGGAAGAAGATGCCGCGGACCCGGCGACCCGCTCATCCCGCGGGAAATCCACGACGGTTATTCACTAGGCTGCTTAGTATGTGACGCGCGTCCTATCGACCGAATCACACGGCGGCGCCCCCGCTGTCGCATGGCGTGACAGCGGGGGCGCGTTATGTGTTCGATATAGAGGGGTTCTTTACCGGCCCGGCGGGCTAGCGCTCGCGGCGGGTGAGCAGCCAGGGTTCGACCACTCCCAGGCCCCGCACCGGGCGCCGCCACATGGGCTGCAGGGCGAAGCGGTACTTCTCCGCGGAGGAGGCGTCGACGTCCGCCTCGGAGACGGGGGCGTCTCCCGTCTCGGCCAGCGCCTCGGCGAAGTCCCCGTCGACCAGTACGGCGTCGCGGGGGGCTATGGAGGTCAGGCGGGAGGCCAGGTTGACCGTGGTACCGAAGACATCGCCCATCCGGGTGGTGACGGTGCCGAAGGCCATGCCGACCCGCAGCGCGGGCATGGACTCGTCGCCGGTCATCGTCTCGATCAGCCGTATGCCGATCTCGGCGGCCGTACCGGGGTCGTCGGCGACGAAGAGCACCTCGTCGCCGAGGGTCTTGATCAGCCGGCCCCCGTACGCGGCGACCTGGTCGGCGGCGGTGGTCTCGAACGCCTCGACCAGTTCGCCCAGCTCCTCCTCCTCCAGCCGCCGGGTGAGCCGGGTGAACCCGACCAGGTCGGCGAAGCCGACGGCGAGCCGGCGGTCCACCGCCTCCTCGTCGTCGGACTGGACGACCCTGCTGGTGGCCGCCGCGACCTGGCGCCGCCAGACGTAGATCAAGAACTCCTCCAGCTCCGGCAGCAGCAGCTCGACCAGCGGGTACGCCACCTCGGCGCGGGTCATGCCGGGCTCGGGCGGCTCGGTAAGACCTTCGAGGAAGGAGTCGGTCTGCCAGTCGGCGAGCCGGGCGGTGGTCTGGCCGGTGGAGCGTGCCACCTGGATCGCCATCGACTCGCTGAGCAGCCCCGCCTCCACCAGTCCGGCCAGCCGACGCAGGGCCAGTACGTCGGCCTCGGTGAGCGCTCTGGCCTGGCCGATGTCGGCGAAGCCCATGGCCCGCCAGAAGCGGGAGGCCAGATCCATGGAGACGCCGGCGGTACGGGCGGCCTGGAAGGGGGTGTAACGGCGGGGGGCCCCGAGGATCAGCTGCTCCAGCCGGAGCGCCAGCGGATGCTCCCCGGTGTCCGGGTACTCGCCCGGGTCCTGGTCGGGATCCGACGGCTCGTCCGGCTCGACGAAGCCCATCGCGGGCAAGGGGTCGGCGGGAACGCCGCGCACCGCATCCGGTCCGGCGACCGGATCCGGTGCGTTCGGCCCGTCGGGCGGGGCGCTGTCGTTGTCCACGATCTACCGCCCGGCCCCAGAAGAATCCCTGCGCACAGCCCTTCCGATCATCGAGACGACGCAGCTCCTCAAAGATACGGCAGGTGTGCCCTGGCTCACTCGCACCGGCCCCGCGGGTACGCCGCCCCGGCGGGGGCACGCCGACCAGACGGGTGGGGGGCCGGTGGCGCGGGGGTGCCCGAGGGGTGGGTGCCCGGTGGGTGCCGTCGGGCGTCGGGGCACCCAAGGGGGCGCGGGCCCGGGGGGCTGGGTTGCCCAGCCTGGCGCCGTCGGGTCCGCCGGTCCGTTCACCTGACGCCGTACGGCACCCACCCGGGGCACCACACGCCCGACGGCACCGCCCCCACGTCCAGCTGACGCCCGACGTTCGGCCGGGTAGCCGGTGAGCCGAAGGGCGCGCCGGTGTCGAAAGGGAGAGCGCGCGCAGTGAGCGAGGTACGAGCGAGTGAGCACGGTCGACCGTCGGCACCGGGTCGAAGCGCCCGGAGGCGAACCGGCGGCAAAAAATAGGGGGACGGACGGCGCCCCAACGCCCCACGGCACCCACCCAAGGGCACTCCACCGCCCGACGGCACCTCCCGCATGGGCACCCCGCACGCCGTACGGCACCCACCCCCACCGCACCCTCACGCCCAACGTCACCCACCGGGGCACCCCCACCCCACCGGACACCCACCCCCACGCCGTACGGCACACCTGCCGCGGCCCCCTCACCCCCTGCGGAGGTGGACGATGTCGCCCGCGCCGACCGCCTCCTCGCGGTCGGGGCCCGCGATGACCAGGCGGCCGTCGCCGTCGACGGCGACGGCCGTGCCGGACAGGTTCCTGCCGCCGGGGAGCTCGGCTCGGACCTGGCGGCCCAGTGTGGCGCAGCCGGCCGCGTAGGTCTGCTGGAGGCGGGAGAGGGCCGGGTCGCCTCCGGCCGCCCGCCAGGCCCCGTACCAGTCGGCGATCGAGCGCAGTACGGCACGCAGCAGCGGGTCCCGGTCGGTGCCCTGGGCTCCGGCCAGGACCAGCGAGGCGGCGGTGGGGACGGGCAGCTCGTCGGCGCGCAGCGAGACGTTGAGGCCGATGCCGATGACCACGGCGCTCCCCGCGCCGTCGGGGCCGCCCCCCGCGCCCCCCGGTCCCCCGGCCGCAGGCCCCGCCGTGGTCACCCGTTCGGCGAGGATCCCGCCGGCCTTGCGTTCCTCGCCGTCGACGGTGACCAGCAGGTCGTTCGGCCACTTGAGGGCGGTGTCGACGCCGGCCGCCCGGGACAGCGCGGTCGCGGTGGCGACGCCGGCCAGCAGCGGCAGCCAGCCCCAGCGGTGGACCGGCACCGGTTGCCAGGGAGCGGCGGAGTCGTCCGGGGCGGCGTCCGGCCGGGCCGGCCCGGGTTCGCCCGGACGGAGCAGCACGGAGAAGAACAGTCCGGAGCGGGCGGGCGCGGTCCACCGCCGGTCGAGCCGGCCGCGGCCGGCGGTCTGCTCCTCGGCGATCAGTACCGCGCCCTCGGGGGCGCCCCGGGCGGCCCGCGCGGTGAGGTCGCTGTTGGTGGAGCCGGTCGTCTCGACCACGTCGAGGCCGGTCCACAGTCCGCCGGGGACGACGACCGCCCGGCGCAGCGCGGCGGCGTTGAGGGGCGGTCGTTCCAGATCGGACCATCGGCTGCGCGTCATGCGTCCACCCTACGAGCGCATGTGGCGAACGCCGCAGTGCCCGTACCCGAGCGTCGCCACTACGCTACACAGCAGCTTTACCCGCCGGTCACAAAGACCGAGGGGCGTCACCGCTGGATCCGCCGCCGAGAGCAGGAGAGCCACCTCTATGGCCGAGCCGGAGCACGACATCCACACGACCGCCGGGAAACTCGCCGACCTGCGCCGCCGTATCGAGGAGGCCACGCACGCCGGTTCCGGGCGCGCGGTGGAGAAGCAGCACGCCAAGGGCAAGCTGACGGCCCGTGAGCGGATCGGGCTGCTGCTGGACGAGGGCTCCTTCACCGAGTTGGACGAACTGGCCCGGCATCGCTCGACCGACTTCGGCCTGGCCGCCAACCGCCCGTACGGCGATGGTGTCGTCACCGGCTACGGGACCGTCGAGGGCCGCCCGGTGGCGGTGTTCTCGCAGGACTTCACGGTGTTCGGCGGCGCGCTCGGCGAGGTCTTCGGCGAGAAGATCGTCAAGGTGATGGACTTCGCGCTGAAGACCGGCTGCCCGGTGATCGGCATCAACGACTCCGGCGGCGCCCGGATCCAGGAGGGTGTCACCTCGCTGGGCATGTACGGCGAGATCTTCCGCCGCAACACCCACGCCTCCGGGGTGATCCCGCAGATCAGCCTGATCGTCGGCCCGTGCGCGGGCGGCGCGGTGTACTCCCCGGCGATCACCGACTTCGTGGTGATGGTCGACCAGACCTCGCACATGTTCATCACCGGGCCCGACGTGATCAAGACGGTGACCGGCGAGGACGTGGGCATGGAGGAGTTGGGCGGCGCCCGCACCCACAACACCACCTCGGGCAACGCCCATCACCTGTCCGGCGACGAGAAGGACGCCTTCGAGTACGTCAAGGCGCTGCTGTCGTACCTGCCGAGCAACAACCTGGAGCTGCCGCCCGCCTTTCCCGCCGAGGCGGACCTGGCGGTGACCGAGGAGGACCTCGGGCTCGACACGCTGATCCCGGACTCCGCGAACCAGCCCTACGACATGCACAAGGTCATCGAACTCGTCCTGGACGACGGGGAGTTCCTGGAGACGCAGAGCCTGTTCGCGCCGAACATCCTGACCGGCTTCGGCCGTATCGAGGGCAGCCCGGTGGGCGTGGTCGCCAACCAGCCGCTGCAGTTCGCGGGCTGCCTGGACATCAACGCCTCGGAGAAGGCGGCGCGTTTCGTCCGGACCTGTGACAGCTTCAACATCCCCGTGATCACCTTCGTCGACGTACCCGGTTTCCTTCCCGGCACCAGTCAGGAGTGGGACGGCATCATCCGCCGCGGCGCCAAACTGATCTACGCGTACGCCGAGGCCACGGTTCCGCTGATCACGGTGATCACCCGTAAGGCGTACGGCGGCGCGTACGACGTGATGGGCTCCAAGCACCTGGGCGCGGACCTCAACCTGGCCTGGCCGACGGCGCAGATCGCGGTGATGGGCGCGCAGGGCGCGGTCAACATCCTCTACCGCCGCACCCTGGCCGAGGCGGCGTCGCCGGAGGAGGCGGAGGAGCTGCGGCAGCGGTTCATCACCGAGTACGAGGACACGCTGCTCAACCCGTACGTGGCCGCCGAGCGCGGCTATGTGGACGCCGTGATCGCGCCTTCGAAGACCCGGGGGCAGCTGGTGAAGGCGCTGCGGACGCTCCGCAACAAGCGGGAGAGCCTGCCGGCGAAGAAGCACGGCAACATCCCGCTGTAGGGGTGGCAGCCGGTAAAGGGGCCCGGGGGTCCGGGCGGTCCGCGAGGTCCCGGGGGTCCGGGGAACGCCGCGCAGGAGAGGAGTGGTCACGTGGTGATCAGGGTGGAGCGGGGACGGCCGACCCCGGAGGAGCTGGCGGCCGTCGTGGCGCTGGTCCAGGCGCGGGCGGCGGCGCGGGCCAAGCCGGCCGAGGCCCCCGCCGCCCCGGCGGCGTGGGCGGACCCGGCCCGCAGTCTCCCGCGGGCCGCCCCGCGCCCCGGGCCCGGCGCCTGGCGGTCGTCGGTGTGGCCCGCGTGAGCCACCGTTACGGGTGATGCGCGACCGTACTTCTGAGTACGCGTACTCAGGCGCGGGCCGCGGGCCGGCGCGACCCTGGGGAGATGCTGTGGCCGGACGACCGACCCGAGGATCCCCCGGAGGACATCCGCCGCGCCCAGGCGATGCTGCGCCGGGCGATGCTGCTGATCGCCCTGGCCGCGGCGGTGGTGACGGCGGTGACCGCCTGGTGGGCGTGACGCCGCGGCGGGGCCGGCCGCGCCGGGTCTCTACCATGTCCCGGTGACTTCCTCCGTGTCCGACGGCCCCCGTGACCTCCGCGATCCCAGCGGCTCCAGCGCTCCCGGCGGCCCCCGCGCCCTCGTGCTCGCGTCCGCCTCCCCCGCCCGGCTCGGGCTGCTGCGGCAGGCCGGGCTGGACCCGCGGGTGGTGGTGAGCGGGGTGGACGAGGCGGCCGTCACGGCGCCGACCCCCGCCGAGCTGGCCCGGGTGCTGGCGGAGGCGAAGGCGACGGCGGTGGCCGGCGGCGGACTGCTGGACGGCGGCGAACTGGTGGTGGGGTGCGACTCCGTGCTGGAGCTGGACGGCGAGGCGCTGGGCAAGCCCAGGGACGCGGCCGAGGCGACCGCCCGCTGGCGGTCGATGCGCGGGCGGTCCGGGGTGCTGCACACCGGGCACTGCGTGATCGACACCGCGACCGGCCGGCAGGTCTCGCGGACCGCGTCGACCACCGTACGGTTCGGGACGCCGGACGACGCGGAGATCGCCGCCTATGTGGCGAGCGGTGAACCGCTGCACGTGGCGGGCTCGTTCACCCTCGACGGCCGCTCGGCGCCGTTCGTCGAGGGCGTGGAGGGCAGTCCGGGGAACGTGATCGGGCTGTCCCTGCCGCTGCTGCGGCTGCTGCTGGGCGAGTTGGGTGTGCGGATCACCGATCTGTGGGCGCCGCGCGGCTGATCGGCCGGCCCCCGGTCCCGCCGGCCGCCCCGGTTTCGCCGCACGGCCCGCACCTCCCGCCCGCCTGCCGCCGGGGAGGCGAGGTGGTCAGGCGGTCGCCGGAGGCGCCCCGCCCGGCTGCTCCGGCGGGGTCCGCGGGGCCGGCGGCCCGCTCAGGTCCTCGGGCGCGTACATCAGCAACGTGGCCACCAGCAGCCCGAGAATCACCATCATCGCGGCGAACGCCGCCCAGCCGACCAGCCCGACCACCACCGCGCCGACCACGCCGTGCACCACCGCGCAGACGATGAGCACGATCCGCGCGACCCGCCCGGTCATCCGGTCGTGCCACGCGATCCGGGCCACCAGGAGCGCGCAGCCGATCAGGAAGAGCGCGAACACCGCCCCGCCCGTCCACGATCCGATCGCCATCAGGTCCGTGTCGACTCCGGCGAGGGACATGTTCTGGCGCTGTACGGCGAGGCCGAGTATCCAGTTCACCAGGCCGATCCCGACGGCCTCCAGGACCAGCACCACGGCCGTGCCGACGGCTATGCCCTTGCGCACACGCTCCTCCTCCGGCCGACACCGCCGGGGACGTTACCGCTGGTACCCCGCGACATGCAGGCTACCGACGGGTACAGCCGGCGGCAAGAGCCCGCGCGACGCGACCAGTTGGGGATCCGTGCCGGAAAAATTTCCGCGCTGGATTAGTGGGGTTTCTACAAACCGACACCTCAGCGAAGCACTGATCCGCCGCGAGATGCGCCCCACACCCGGTGGCGCGAGACATCGCACCCGGCCGGGCCGTACCGTGGACTGAGCAGGCTTTCATGGGTCCTTCACGGCCCGTGGATCACCCTCGGCGCGGGCGAGCCCGCACCCGGGGGCGCCTCGGCTTCGAGTGTGGCCAGTACCTAAACTCGGCTTGTTTCAAGGAGGGAGCCATCGTGCGTAAGGTGCTCATCGCCAATCGCGGTGAAATCGCAGTTCGTGTCGCCCGTGCCTGCCGGGACGCGGGAATCGCCAGCGTGGCCGTATACGCTGACCCGGATCGCGAAGCGCTGCATGTCCGCGTGGCCGACGAGGCCTACGCACTGGGCGGGGACACTCCCGCCACCAGTTACCTCGACTTCGGCAAAGTCCTCGCGGCCGCCGCCGAGTCGGGCGCGGACGCGGTCCACCCCGGCTACGGATTCCTGTCGGAGAACGCCGAGTTCGCCCAGGCCGTGCTGGACGCCGGGCTGACCTGGATCGGTCCGCCGCCGCAGGCGATCCGGGACCTGGGCGACAAGGTGGCGGCCCGTCACATCGCCCAGCGGGCCGGTGCCCCCCTGGTGGCCGGCACCCCCGACCCGGTTTCCGGCGCCGACGAGGTGGTGGCGTTCGCCGAGGAGCACGGCCTGCCGATCGCCATCAAGGCGGCGTTCGGCGGCGGCGGGCGCGGGCTGAAGGTCGCCCGCACCCTGGAGGAGGTCCCGGAGCTGTACGACTCCGCGGTACGGGAGGCGGTCGCCGCCTTCGGCCGCGGCGAGTGCTTCGTGGAGCGCTACCTCGACCGCCCCCGGCACGTGGAGACCCAGTGCCTGGCCGACACGCACGGCAACGTGGTGGTCGTCTCCACCCGTGACTGCTCCCTCCAGCGCCGGCACCAGAAGCTGGTCGAGGAGGCCCCGGCGCCCTGGCTGTCGCCGGAGCAGAACGCCCAGCTGTACACGGCGTCGAAGGCGATCCTGCGCGAGGCGGGCTATGTCGGCGCCGGCACCTGTGAGTTCCTGGTCGGCCAGGACGGCACGATCTCCTTCCTGGAGGTCAACACCCGGCTTCAGGTCGAGCACCCCGTCACCGAGGAGGTCTCCGGCATCGACCTGGTGCGGGAGATGTTCCGGATCGCCGACGGCGAGGCCCTCGGCTACGACGACCCGCCGCTGCGCGGCCACTCCTTCGAGTTCCGGATCAACGGCGAGGACCCGGGCCGCAACTTTCTGCCCGCCCCCGGCACCGTCACCCGGTTCGAGCCGCCGACCGGGCCCGGTGTCCGGCTCGACTCGGGTGTGGAGTCCGGCAGCGTGATCGGCCCGGCGTGGGACTCGCTGCTGGCCAAGCTCGTCGTCACCGGCGCCACCCGTGAGCAGGCGTTGCAGCGGGCCGCCCGCGCGCTCGCCGAGTTCCAGGTCGACGGCATGGCCACCGCCATCCCGTTCCACCGCGCGGTGGTCACCGACCCGGCCTTCGCGCCGGCGCAGGGGCCGTTCGCCGTGCACACCCGGTGGATCGAGACCGAGTTCCACAACACCATCCCGCCGTTCACCGGTGCCTACGTGGACGAGGAGGAGGCGCCGGGCCGCGAGACCGTCGTGGTCGAGGTCGGCGGGAAGCGCCTGGAGGTGTCGCTGCCGGCGTCGCTGGGCATGACGCTGGCCCGTACCGCCGCGGCGGGCGGCGCCAAGCCGAAGCGGCGGGCCGCTGTCAAGGCAGCCGCCGCGATCTCCGGGGACGCGCTGTCCTCGCCGATGCAGGGCACCATCGTCAAGGTCGCCGTCGAGGAGAACCAGCAGGTCAGCGAGGGAGACCTGATCGTCGTCCTGGAGGCGATGAAGATGGAGCAGCCGCTGAACGCGCACCGTTCCGGCACGGTCATCGGGCTCAAGGCGGAGGTCGGCTCCTCGGTCTCCTCCGGCGCGGTCATCTGCGAGATCAAGGACTGACTCCGCGGGGCGCACCGGGTCCGTCCGCCCGGCCCCCCCGCGGCCGTTCCCGGACCACCGGCCGGTGGCCGGCCTGTCGAGCAGTTCCCCGCACCCCTGGCAGGGCGCCTCACCCCGCCAGGGGACGTGCCCCGAAGGGGCGCGGGGAACGCCGCGGGGCGGCCCCGCGCGGCCGCCGGTCCGGAGCCGGCCGCGAGGGGCCGGCCGCCGCGGTGCCGCTCGGTCTCGGCGATGTGGCGGGGGGCGAGCAGCACGATCGCCGCGCCGATGGGGATGTTGATGAAGAACACCCAGCGCCACGAGCCCCAGCCGGTGAGCATGCCGCCGACGGTGAGGCCGATCGCGAAGCCGGCGCCGGCCACCGCGGAGAAGACGCTCAGCGCCCGGTTGCGTTCGGTGCCCTCGGTGAAGGACGTGGTGATCAGGGCGAGGGTGCTGGGCGCGGCGAGGGCCGCGGCGGCGCCCTGCAGGGCGCGGGCGACCAGCAGCAGGGTGGGGTCGGTGGCCAGCCCGCCCGCCACCGACGCCGCGGTGAACGCGGCGACGCCCCAGACCAGGGCGGTCCGGCGGCCGATCATGTCGCCGATCCGGCTGCCGAGCAGCAGCAGCCCGCCGAAGGCGAGCGTGTAGACGTTGAGCACCCAGGCCATGCCGGTGGGGGTGAACCCGAGGTCGAGGCTGAGCTTGGGCAGCGCGACGTTCACCACGGTGGCGTCGAGCAGCAGCATCAACTGGTGCCGATAATGGCGGCGAGGGCCAGGAATGGGTGCCTGCGGGTGGGGGACGGCAGGCGGGAGGTGATGGTGTTCAGGTCACGCGTTGTGGGCGTGGACATGGAAAGTAAGCCTCCAGCGGAAAGCGGAGGGCTCCTCCGGTAAGCATACGGAGGCAGCCTCCGGTTCTACAATCGTTGGTGGGCAACCGTCGGGAACAGCCACTTCAGGGAGGCTCAGCGGTATGCGGGCGGACGCGCAGCGCAACTACGACAGACTGCTCGACGAGGCCAGGCAGGCGTTCGTGGCACACGGCACCGACGTCGCCCTGGAGGACATCGCCCGCCAGGCCGAGGTCGGCGTGGGCACCCTCTACCGGCACTTCCCCGACCGGTACGCGCTGATGAACGCGGTGTTCGAACAGGAGATGGACGCGCTGACCGCCCGGGGCCACGGGCTGCTCAGCGAGGACGACCCGGCGGCGGCGCTCGCCAAGTGGCTGCGCGCGGTGGCCGTGCACTCCACCACCTACCGCGGGCTGGCCGCGGCGATCATGGAGGCGTCCGACGCGAAGATGCCCGCCTGCCGGACGAAGATGCCGGCCGCCGGCCGCTCCCTGCTGGGGCGGGCCCAGCAGGCGGGCACGGTCCGGACCGACGTGACGATCGGCGACCTGCTCAAGCTGACCTACGCGATCGTGGTGTCGGCGGAGCGGAACACCGAGGACGCGGGACTGTTCGACCGGCTGATGTCCCTGATGATCGAGGGCATGCTGACCCGCGGCAAAGGGGACCCGGTGGCGCCGCCACCGGTGACGGCGGGGCGGCGGGCCTAGGGCCCGTCGGGTGGATCGTCGCGGCCGTCGCGGGCCCCGGTACGCACGCCTGCCGCGTTCTCGCCGGTCGGCGACACAGCACGCCGCCTCCCTCCCCGGCCTTTGCGGCTGCAACGCACCGGACCCCGCGCCCTGACCCGCGCGGATCCACCCGACAGGGCCCAGCGGCGGACCGCCGGTGGCGTACGCCCCGCGGGGCCGCCTGCCGCGGACGGCCGCGCCCCGGTCCCGACCCGGCCTGCGCCTGACCTGGCTACCTGCGGCGTACGTCCGCCAGCCGCGGGGAGCCGGGCTGGTCGGCGGCGGCGCCGGGGCCGGCGGCGCCGCGCAGCGGCTGCGGGCGGCGGGGGCCGGGCAGCGGGGCCTCGCGGCCCTCGCGCCGCGGGCGCCCGGCGCCGGCGTCCGGGGCGACCGACGGCAGCGGGGCCACCACCAGCTGCACACCGCGGTCGGCGAGCGCCTGCAGCTCGGTGCCGGCCCGCTCCTCGTCGGCGGGCGGCTCGTCGGTGACCAGGTGGGTGATCAGGTCGGTCGGCACCGTCTGGAACATGGTGTCGGCGCCGAGCTTGGTGTGGTCGGCGAGCACCACCACCTCCCCGGCGGCCTGCACCAGCGCCCGGTCGACGCTGGCCGCCAGCATGTTGGAGGTGGACAGGCCGCGCTCGGCGGTCAGGCCGGCGCCGGACAGGAACGCCCGGGAGACCCGCAGCCCCTGCAGGGACTGTTCGGCGCCGCTGCCGACCAGGCCGTAGTTGGAACCGCGCAGGGTGCCACCGGTCATCACCACCTCGACCCGGTTGGCGTGCGCGAGCGCCTGGGCGACCAGCAGCGAGTTGGTGACCACGGTCAGGCCGGGCACCCGGGCCAGCCGTCTGGCCAGCTCCTGGGTGGTGGTGCCGGCGCCGACCACGATGGCCTCACCCTCGGTGACAAGGCCGGCCGCGAGATCGGCGATGGCCGTCTTCTCCGCGGTCGCCAGGTGGGACTTCTGCGGGAAGCCGGACTCGCGGGTGAAGCCGCCCGGCAGCACCGCACCGCCGTGCCGGCGGTCCAGCAAGCCCTCGGCCTCCAGGGCGCGTACGTCGCGGCGCACGGTCACTTCGGAGGTCTGGACGACCCGGGCGAGCTCACGGAGCGACACGGCCCCGTTCGCCCGCACCATTTCCAGGATCAATTGGCGACGTTCTGCAGCGAACACGAAACCGACAGTAACCCCAACGACCGTCTGGTTTCAGCGTTTTGCGCCGGATGATGGAAGTCGTACCCAAAACAGACCGGGAAGTGCTAAGCACCGACTGTGCGTTCCCACGCCGAAAAGGTTTGACGGCGCGCCGGTGCGCCCGGCGCGGTGCCGGGCGGCGGGCGTCAGCTGCCGTCGGCGGTCTTCCGGTTGTACAGCTGCCGCGCCACTTCGGCGATCGAGCCGGACAGCGACGGGTACACGGTGAAGGCGTTGGCGATCTGCTCCACGGTCAGGTTGTTGTCGACGGCGATCGAGATCGGGTGGATCAGCTCGCTCGCCTTGGGCGCGACGACCACGCCGCCGACCACGATCCCGGTGCCGGGGCGGCAGAAGAGCTTCACGAAGCCGTCCCTGATGCCCTGCATCTTGGCCCGCGGGTTGCGCAGCAGTGGGAGCTTGACGACGTTCGCCTCGATCCGCCGGGCGTCCACGTCGGCCTGGGTGTAGCCGACGGTGGCGATCTCCGGGTCGGTGAAGACGTTGGAGGAGACGGTTTTGAGGTTGAGCGGGCCGACCGCGTCGCCGAGGAAGTGGTACATCGCGATCCGGCCCTGCATCGCGGCGACCGAGGCGAGCGCGAAGACACCGGTGACGTCGCCGGCCGCGTAGACGCCGGGGGCGCTGGTACGGGACACCTTGTCGGTCGACACGTGCCCGGAGTCGGTGACCTTGACCCCGGCCTCCTCCAGGCCGATGCCCGAGGTGTTGGGGATCGCGCCGACCGCCATCAGGCAGTGCGTGCCGCTGATCACCCGGCCGTCGGCGAGCGCCACCTCGACCCGGTCGCCGACCCGCTTGACGGACTGGGCGCGGGAGCGGGCCATCACGTTCATGCCCCGGCGGCGGAAGACGTCCTCCAGGACGGCGGCGGCGTCCGGGTCCTCGCCGGGCAGCACCCGGTCCCGGGAGGAGACCAAGGTCACGTGCGAGCCGAGGGCCTGGTAGGCGCCGGCGAACTCGGCGCCGGTGACACCGGAGCCGACCACGATCAGTTCGGCGGGCAGCTCGTCGAGGTCGTAGACCTGCGTCCAGGTGAGGATGCGCTCGCCGTCGGGCAGCGCGTCCGGCAGCTCCCGGGGGCGGGCCCCGGTGGCGATCAGCACCGCGTCGGCGGTCAGCCGCTCGGCGGTGCCGTCCGGGCCCTCGACGACGACCGTGCGGGTGCCGTCGGCGGTCTGCGGCCCCTCCAGCCGGCCGCGGCCGCGCAGCACCCGGGCGCCGGCCCGGCTCACCGCGGCGGTGATGTCGTTGGACTGGGCCAGCGCCAGCCGCTTGACCCGCCGGTTCACCTTTCCCAGGTCCACGCCGACCACCCGGGCGCCGCGCTCCAGCGGCGGGGTGTCGTCGGCGACGATGATGCCGAGCTCCTCGTAGGAGGAGTCGAACGTCGTCATCACCTCGGCGGTGGCGATGAGGGTCTTGGACGGCACGCAGTCGGTCAGCACCGACGCGCCGCCCAGGCCGTCGCAGTCCACGACGGTCACCGCCGCGCCGAGCTGCGCCGCCACCAGCGCCGCTTCGTAGCCGCCGGGTCCGCCACCGATGATCACGATCCGAGTCACGTACCCCATTGTCCCGCACGCGCCAAGCATGTCCCGCCGGGGGGCCGCGACGGGGGTGCTCGCGGGCGCCCGGGGCCCCGGGACGCCGCCCGGCCCCGCCCCCCGGACCCGGCCCCGCGGCGGGTCCCGGCGGTCCCCCGCGCCGGGTCCGGCGCCCCGCCGAACCGCCGCGAGCGGGCCGTACCTTACGCCGGGGGGAGCGCGCTCCCGTACTCTCGTTTCCATGTCGCTCTACGCCGCCTACGGAAGCAACCTCGACGCGCGGCTGATGACCCGCCGCGCCCCGCACTCCCCGCTGCGCGGCACCGGGTGGCTCGACGGCTGGCGGCTGACCTTCGGCGGTGAGCAGATGGGCTGGGAGGGCGCGCTGGCCACCGTGGTCGAGGCACCCGGCAGCCAGGTCTTCGTCGGCCTCTACGACGTCGCCCCCGTCGACGAGGAGTCGATGGACAATTGGGAGGGCGTCCCGCTGGGCGTCTATCGGCGTATGACCGTGCGCGTGCACACGCTCGAGGGCGAGGCGGCGGCCTGGATCTACGTGCTGAACGACTACGAGGGCGGTCTGCCGTCCGCCCGCTACCTGGGCGAACTCGCCGACGCGGCCGAGTCGGCCGGCGCACCGTACGACTATGTGATGGAACTGCGGAAGCGTCCCTGCTGAACCGCCCGCCGGAGGCGGTACCGCCGGGACGGCCGGGACCCGGCGGGGGTGACGTCGGCTGTCGCGGGATCCGCACGACCCGGGCTGCGCCGTGACGGCGTCTACGCGCGTAGGCTCTGACAGGTTACCCTCATGCGCGTGAACGCTTCCGTGAACTCCGATCCCTACGGCGCGGCCGACACCGCCGCCGCGCGCCTGCGCGAGCTGACCGGCGCAGATACGCACGACGTCGCCCTGGTCATGGGCTCGGGCTGGGTGCCCGCCGCCGACGGGCTCGGCGCCCACGACCACGAGTTCCCGGTGACCGAGCTGCCGGGTTTTCCGGCCCCCGCGGTCGCCGGTCACGCCGGCACGGTGCGGTCGGTGCGGATCGGCGCGGTGCGGGCCCTGGTCTTCCTCGGCCGGACCCATCTGTACGAGGGCCGGGGCGTGGCGACCGTCGTGCACGGGGTGCGGACCGCGGTCGCCGCCGGCTGCAAGACGGTCGTACTGACCAACGGCTGCGGCGGGCTGAACCCCGGGTACCGCCCCGGACAGCCGGTGCTGATCAGCGACCACATCAACCTGACCGCGACCTCGCCGATCGTCGGGGCGCGCTTCGTGGACCTCACCGACCTCTACTCGCCGCGGCTGCGCGCGCTGTGCCGGGAGGTGGACCCCACCTTGGAGGAGGGCGTCTACGTGCAGCTGCCCGGCCCGCACTACGAGACACCGGCCGAGATCGGCATGGTCCGGGCGATAGGCGGCGACCTGGTGGGCATGTCCACAACGCTGGAGGCGATCGCGGCACGGGAGGCCGGAGCCGAGGTGCTGGGCCTGTCGCTGGTCACCAACCTGGCCGCCGGGATGACCGGCGAGCCGCTCAACCACGAGGAAGTCCTGGAGGCCGGCCGGGAGTCGGCGACCCGGATGGGGACGCTGCTGGCGCAGGTGCTCGACCGGTTGTAAGGCGCGCCGCCGAACGGCCGGCGCGGCCTTGCCCCGATCGCCTCCCCGGCCGCCGCTGGGCGGTGCTCCCGGGCGGGCCGGGCGTCACGGGCACGCCGGGTGCCCGCGGCGGCGGGAGCGGCGGAGGCCGCCGGCGGGCGGCCGGTGGCGGCCGGTGGGCGGCCCGGTGGCGGCCGGTGGCGGCCGGTGGGAAACGCTCGAAGAGACCCGTAGAACGCAGGAGGAAGCGGATGGCCGACGTACTCGCCCAGGCGCGGGCGTGGATCGACGAGGACCCGGATCCGGAGACCCGCGAGGAGCTGGCGCGGCTGCTCAGGCAGGCGGTGGCGGGGGTCCCGGAGGCGCGCGCGGACCTCGCCGAACGGTTCGCCGGGACGCTGGAGTTCGGGACCGCGGGGCTGCGCGGGGAACTGGGCGGCGGGCCGATGCGGATGAACCGGGCGGTGGTGATCAGGGCCGCCGCCGGCCTCGCCGGGTATCTGCGGGCGCGGCAGGGCGGGTTGGTGGTCATCGGGTACGACGCGCGGCACAGGTCGTACGACTTCGCCCGGGACACCGCGGCGGTCATGACGAGCGCCGGGCTGAAGGCGGCGCTGCTGCCCCGGCCACTGCCGACCCCCGTACTGGCCTACGCCGTCCGGCACCTGGGCGCCGCGGCCGGTGTGATGGTGACCGCGAGCCACAACCCGCCGCGGGACAACGGCTACAAGGTCTATCTGGGCGACGGCTCGCAGATCGTGCCGCCCGCCGACAGCGGGATCGCCGCCGAGATCGCGGCGGTCGGGCCGCTGGCCGGGGTGCCGCTGGCCGAGGACGGCTGGCAGGTGCTGGGCGAGGACGTACTGGCGGCGTACCTGGCTCGGGCGGCGGCGGTCGTGACGCCCGGCGGCGCACGGGACGTATCCGTGGTGTACACCCCGATGCACGGCGTGGGCCTGGAGACACTGACCGCGGCCTTCGCCCTGGCGGGCTTCCCCGCGCCGGTACAGGTCGCCGAACAGGCCCTGCCCGACCCGGACTTCCCGACCGTGGCCTTCCCCAACCCCGAGGAGCCGGGGGCGATGGATTTGGCGTTCAGCACCGCCCGGCGGGCCCGCCCGGACCTCGTGATCGCCAACGACCCGGACGCGGACCGCTGCGCCGCCGCCGTGCCCGACCCGACCGCCGCCTCCGGGTGGCGGATGCTGCGGGGCGATGAGCTGGGCGCGCTGCTGGCCGTCCACCTGCTGCGTACCGGCGCCGCCGGGGCCGGGCGGCAGGAGGTCTTCGCGGCGAGCATCGTGTCGTCCTCGCTGCTGTCCAAGATCGCCGCCCGGTCCGGGCTCGCCTACGCGGACACACTGACCGGCTTCAAGTGGATCGCCCGGGTGCCGGGCCTGCGGTACGGCTACGAGGAGGCACTCGGCTACTGCGTCGACCCCGGCGGCGTCCGGGACAAGGACGGCATCACCGCGGCGCTGCTCGTCGCCGAGCTCGCCGCCGGGCTCAGGGCCGAATCCCGCACCCTCGCGGACCTGTTGGACGATCTGGCGGTCGACCACGGCCTGCACGCGACCGACCAGCTCTCGGCCCGGGTCGCCGACCTGTCGCTGATCGCCGACGCGATGGCCCGGCTCCGCGCGCACCCGCCGGCGGTGCTGGCGGGCCTGGCGGTGGCGGGCGCGGAGGACCTCGCGGCCGGGAGCGCGGACCTGCCCCCGACCGACGGCCTGCGCTACCGCCTGTCCGGCGACGCCGCGCGGGGCGTCGAGGGCGCCCGGGTCATCGTCCGCCCCAGCGGCACCGAGCCGAAGCTCAAGTGCTACCTGGAGGTCGTGGTCCCGGTGGCCGGCGCCTCCGCCCTGCCGGCGGCCCGCGCCACGGCGGCGGAGGTACTGGCCGGCCTGAAGCGGGACTTCGCGGCGGCGGCGGGCATCTGACACGGGATCAGGCCGGCGCACGGGGACGGTCGCCGACGGTCGGGGCCGGGCTGCGCGGCGGAGACCAGTTCCGCGTCGACACGCAGCACCCCGTGCGGCGTGTCGAGACCGCCGGTCGCGGTCGTCAGGGTCAGCCGGCCCTGTCCGGTGGCGAGTGGAACGGGAGCCGGGTCGCCGGCCCGGCGCGGGCCGAACGTTAGACGGACGGAGGGGGAGGGGGGTACCCGGGGGTTAGTGCCGTCGAACATGGGGGCGGGTGCCGTCGGCGGTGAGGTGCGAGCGGGGATGGGGCGCGGCGGGTGGGGGTGGGCAAGGGTGGGTGCCGTACGGCGTGAGGGGGCCCATGCGGGGGTGCCGTGGGGCGGTGGGGTGGGGTGGGGTGGGTGCCGTGCGGGGTGAGGGGGCCCTTTTGTGGGTGCCGTGGGGCGTTGGGGCGCCGTCCATCCCCCCTTTTTTGCCGCCTTCTCGCCTCCGGGCGCTTCGGTCCGGTGTCGACGGTCGACCGTGCTCACTCGCTCGTACCTCGCTCACTGCGCGCGCTCTCCCTTTCGACACCGGCGCGCCCTTCGGCTCACCGGCTACCCGGCCGAACGTCGGGCGTCAGCTGGACGTGGGGGCGGACCCCACGGCGCGAGGTCAGCCCGGCGGCCGACCGTACGGCGCCACGCAAGGCAACCCAGCCCCCGAGCTTGGGCCCCCTTGGGTGCCCTGACGCCCGACGGCACCCACCAAAGGGGCACCCTCACGCTGCCGGGCACCCACCCTCGGGCACCGATCCGCCCGACGGTCCACCGGTAGCCGGCGAGCCGAAGGGCGCGCCGGTGTCGAAAGAGACGAGGAGAAGGAAGCGACGAAGGAGCGACCGTACGACGAGGACCGTCGACACCGGATCGAAGCGCCCGGAGGCGAGAAGGCGGCAAAAAAGGAAGAAAGGACGGCGCCGTAGCGCCCGACGGCACCCACCCCACGGCACCCCAACCCCACCGGGCACCCACCTTGGGGCACCCACCCCACGGCACCCCCGATCCCACCGAGCGCCCACCCCCGGGCCACCCCGCCCCCCCGACGGCACCCACCTTGGGGCACCCCCACCCCACCGGGCACCCCCTCGGGCAGCCGGACCCTGACGGCCCGCCCCCGCGCCCACCTCACCGCCGACAGCACCCGCTCCGGGGCTCCCCCGTGGAACCGACGAACCGGCGGCTGAAAAAGCGACTCAGCCGCCGGTGGCGAGGAGGACGAGCAGGGCGACGGCGCCGACTGCCGCGGGGACGATGACCTCGTAGGACCAGCGGACGCGCGGCGCGGCAGGGGGCTGGTCGTCGGTCGCCGGGTGCTGTCCGGCCAGTTCGCGCAGTTCGGCGACGGCCTGGTCGGCCCAGGAGAGGACGGTGTCGCCGCCGGAGCCGCCGAGAGCCGGGTGGCTCGGCCGGTTCGGGCGCCGCCGCAGCCCCTGGGTGCCGTACGGTTCGTCGCCGGCGGCTCGGGCCCGGTTGGTCTGCCGGACGGCTCGCTTACGGGCTCGGATGGACACCGGGATCGCCCACAGCTGGAACTTGCGGTCGGCGGCGAAGAGCTCGGTGGAGTACGAGGAGCGCACCTGGTCGACGGCGGACCAGGGGAGCGTGACGGTACGGAACGGGTTGCGGATCCGGATCCGCTCGGCGCCGGCGTAGACCGCGGGCCGCACCGTGAAGGCGACGACGAGCGGTACGACGAGCAGCAGCGCGGCCGCCGCGAGCCACGGCGTGCGCCCGCTGCCGCGGACCACCGCGTCCCCGCCCAGCCATCCGGCCACCACCAGCAGCAGCACGCCGCCGATGACCCCGGCCGCCGACCGGTACACCCTGTCCGCGTACCCCGGCTGCCCGCCGTCGGCGGTCCCCGTTCCGCCCGAACGTTCCTGGTTGGAGCTCCTCATACCTCCGATTCTGCCCGACCCCACCCCCACCCCTCGCCCCACCCGGGTTGCGTTCCCATTCCGTTTTCCGGCCATTCCCTCCGAGCGCCACCGAGAACTCCACCGACGCCGCCTTCCCTCCGAACACCCACCCCGAGCACCCTTCCTGCCCCGCGTCCCGAACACCCCACCTGCCGCCGCGCCCCGCGCCCGCCCCGGGCCCCGGCAGATCCGCCGTGAGCCCGGCGCGCGGCAGCCACGAACGGCGCCCCGGGCTCCGGCACCACCACGACCGCTCCCGTGGGCACCCCCGAGACCCCACACCCGCGGACCCCCGATGCACCCCCCGGCACGACAAGCCCGCGGACACCCCGGGCCCCCGCCCGGGGAGTGCCCCGGCTCGGCCCCGAGCGCACCGGTACGGCATCTCCCTGCGACACGACTCCCCCGGCCGCACCCATCCGGGCACAGGCCGCCGCGCGGACGCGAACACCTCCCGCGACCTGCAACACAGCACCAGCCGCACTGCCCCGCGGACTTTTGCCCGCTCCCGGTCCCGGTCCAGCCCCGCACCCCGCGCAAGCGCCGAGCGCCCAGCGCCAACCGGCCCGGCACGCCCCCACAGACGAACCCCGCACCCACACCCGCCTCACCAACCCGCCCGGCAGAGCCCAAGCACCGAACAGCCACAAGCGCCCAGCAGCAGTGGCGACCAACCCCGCCCCCGCCCACCCCGAAGCGCTAAGCGCCCAGCGCCCAGCGTTCAGCAGCAGCCGCGCCCCCGCGAGGCCCCCGCGGCAGCGGACCCGCGCCCCCACCGGTCAAGCCCCCGCAGGGACCCGCGCGATCCGGTCAAGAACCCCCCGCAGCGGTGGGTAGCGGGTTGCTACGCGCGTAGATATGGTGGTGTGGTGACCATGTCCTCCGTTGTTCCCGCATACGCCCCCGACGCCCCGGGACGGCTCGCCGGATTCGCGGACGCCACGGCGTCCGCCAGTGCGCTGCGCCGCTTCCTGCACGGGCTGCCCGGGGTCGACGCCGTCGGGCTCGAAGCCCGTGCGGCCGGCCTCGGTACCCGGTCGATCAAGACGACGGCGAAGGCATACGCCATCGACCTCGCGATCTCGATGATCGACCTGACCACCCTGGAAGGCGCCGACACCGCCGGCAAGGTCCGCGCGCTGTGCGCCAAGGGCACCTACCCCGACCCCACCGACCGCCGCACCCCGCACGTCGCCGCCATCTGCGTCTACCCGGACATGGCCGCCGTCGCCAAGGAGGCCCTGGCCGGCACCGGCATCCGGGTCGCCTCGGTCGCCACCGCCTTCCCCTCCGGCCGCGCCGCCCGCGCCGTCAAGCTGGCGGACACCGCGGAGGCGGTCGCCGCCGGGGCCGACGAGATCGACATGGTCGTCGACCGCGGCGCGTTCCTGTCCGGCCGCTACATGGACGTCTTCGAGGAGATCCAGGCGGTCAAGGAGGCCTGCGCCCGCGAGGACGGCAGCCGCGCCCACCTCAAGGTGATCTTCGAGAACGGCGAGCTGGCCACGTACGACAACATCCGCCGCTGCTCCTGGCTGGCGATGCTGGCCGGCGCCGACTTCATCAAGACCTCCACCGGCAAGGTCGCCGTGAACGCCACCCCGCCCGGCACCCTGCTGATGCTGGAGGCGGTCCGCGACTTCCGCGCGGCGACCGGTGTCCAGGTCGGCGTCAAACCGGCCGGCGGGATCCGCACCGCGAAGGACGCGGTCAAGTACCTGGTGACGGTCAACGAGATCGCCGGCGACGACTGGCTGTCCCCCGAATGGTTCCGTTTCGGCGCCTCCAGCCTGCTCAACGATCTGCTGATGCAGCGTCAGAAGCTCAGCACCGGCCGGTACTCCGGTCCCGACTACGTCACGGTGGACTGATCCCATGGCCTTCGAGTACGCACCCGCGCCCGAGTCGCGCGCGATCCTGGACCTCGCGCCGTCCTACGGGCTGTTCATCGACGGCGAGTTCGCCGAGGCCGCCGACGGCGCCGTCTTCAAGTCGGTCTCGCCGTCCAGCGAAGAGGTGCTCGCCGAGGTCGCCCGCGCGGGCGAGGCGGACGTCGAGCGCGCAGTGGCCGCCGCCCGCAGGGCGTTCGGTACCTGGTCCGCGCTGCCCGGCGCGGAACGCGGCAAGTACCTGTTCCGGATCGCCCGCATCCTCCAGGAGCGCTCCCGGGAACTGGCCGTGCTGGAGTCGCTGGACAACGGCAAGCCGATCCGCGAGACGCGCGACATCGATCTGCCGCTGGTGGCCGCGCACTTCTTCTACTACGCGGGCTGGGCGGACAAGCTGGCCTACGCGGGCTACGGCCCCGACCCGCGTCCGCTGGGCGTCGCCGGGCAGGTCATCCCGTGGAACTTCCCGCTGCTGATGCTGTCCTGGAAGATCGCCCCGGCGCTGGCCGCGGGCAACACGGTGGTGCTCAAGCCCGCCGAGACCACCCCGCTGTCCGCGCTGTTCTTCGCCGACATCTGCCGCCAGGCGGGCCTGCCGCGCGGGGTCGTCAACATCCTCCCCGGCTACGGGGACGCGGGCGCCGCCCTGGTCGCCCACCCGGACGTGGACAAGGTCGCGTTCACCGGCTCCACCGAGGTCGGCCGGTCCATCGCCCGTACGGTAGCCGGCACCCGCAAACGGGTCACCCTGGAACTGGGCGGCAAGGCGGCGAACATCGTCTTCGACGACGCCCCGATCGACCAGGCCGTCGAGGGCATCGTCGACGGCATCTTCTTCAACCAGGGCCATGTCTGCTGCGCGGGCTCCCGGTTGCTGGTCCAGGAGTCGGTGCAGGACGAGGTACTGGACGCGCTCAAGCGCCGGATGGCCACGCTGCGGGTCGGCGACCCGCTGGACAAGAACACCGACATCGGCGCCATCAACTCCGCCGCGCAGCTGGCCCGGATCACCGAGCTGGCCGCGGCGGGCGAGGCGGAGGGCGCGCAGCGCTGGGCCCCGCCGTGCGAACTGCCGTCCGCGGGCTACTGGTTCGCGCCGACCCTGTTCACCGGCGTCACGCAGGCGCACCGGATAGCCCGGGAGGAGATCTTCGGGCCTGTGCTGTCGGTGCTGACCTTCCGCACCCCGGCCGAGGCGGTGGAGAAGGCCAACAACACGCCGTACGGGCTGGCCGCGGGCATCTGGAGCGAGAAGGGTTCGCGGATCCTGTCCGTGGCCGACAAGCTGCGGGCCGGGGTGGTGTGGGCCAACACGTTCAACAAATTCGACCCGACCTCGCCGTTCGGCGGTTACAAGGAGTCCGGCTACGGCCGGGAGGGCGGCCGGCACGGCCTGGAGGGATACCTCGATGTCTGACAGCAAGAACTCCGAGGGCAGGAGCGCCGGCGCCAGGGGCTCCGACGGCAGGAACGAGGTCGCGCGGCTGGCGGTCCTCAAGACCTACAAGCTGTACGCCGGGGGAAGGTTCCCCCGTTCCGAGAGCGGCCGGGTGTACGAGGTGACGGACTCCAAGAGCGGCCAGTGGCTGGCCAACGCCCCGCTGGCGTCCCGCAAGGACGCGCGGGACGCGGTAGTGGCGGCGCGCAGGGCGTTCGCCGGGTGGTCCGGTGCGACCGCGTACAACCGGGGGCAGGTGCTGTACCGGGTCGCGGAGATGCTGGAGGGGCGGCGCGAGCAGTTCGGCCGGGAGGTCGCCGAGGCGGAGGGGCTGTCCCGGGCGAAGGCGGCGGCGGCGGTGGACGCGGCGGTGGACCGCTGGGTCTGGTACGCGGGCTGGACCGACAAGATCGCCCAGGTGGCCGGCGGGGCGAACCCGGTGGCCGGGCCCTTCTTCAACCTCTCCACGCCCGAGCCGACCGGGGTCGTCGCGGTCCTCGCCCCGCAGGACTCCTCGCTCCTCGGCCTGGTCTCGGTGCTGGCGCCGGTGATCGCCACCGGCAACACCGCGGTCGTGGTCGCCGCGGAGCGGGCGCCGCTGCCCGCCCTCTCCCTCGGCGAGGTGCTGGCCACCTCCGACGTCCCGGCCGGCGTCGTCAACATCCTCTCCGGCCGCACCGCGGAACTCGCCGCGCCGCTTGCCGCCCACCAGGACGTCAACGCCCTCGACCTGACCGGCGCGCCGACCGCGCTCGCGGTGGACCTGGAGATCGCCGCCGCCGAGACCCTCAAGCGTTTGCGCCGCCCCTCCCCCGCCGAGTCCTGGACCGCCGACCCGGGCACGGGGCGCCTGACGGCGTGGCTGGAGACGAAGACGGTGTGGCACACGATGGGGGTGTGAGCCTCCGTCAGACCAGTCGGTGGCCTCGGGGCGGCCGGTGTCGGCGTAGCTGATCCAGGCGGTTCCGGTCTCGTCGTCGACGAGGTACCCGACGCGCCCGTCGGCGGTGACCTCGTACTGCCGGCGTTCCGGCCGCCGCCCCTTGAAGGTGCCGCTTCCCAGCGCGCCTTGGGGGCGTGCTGGCGCTCGGGGCGGTCGGTGGCACGTGGCGCGGCACGGATCCGGTCGACGGCACGGCGGAGGTCGCCCGGCGCCTGGCGGCTCAGGTGCTCCCGGCACTCGGCGGCCTCCGCGGCGGCGAAGCGCAGGTCGTACTCGTCGCCGGTGGGGGCGGGGCGGCCCAATCGCCGCGTTGGGGGCTGTCCGGACTGGGCGGGAGCGGGCGCGGCCGTCAGTGCGGCAGCAGTCCCGTCAGCGGGCCCAGGATCGGAAGCGTGCCCAGGGAGCCGCCGCTTGTCAGTGGGGAGGTGAGGGCGGCGGTGGAGACCGGCTGGAAGTCGGCTACCTGGGAGCCGACCGCGTTGGCCAGGGGGTCGACGCCGGTGTTGGAGAGCGGGTCGAGGCGCAGGTCGCGCACCGGGGCGACGGCGTAGCCGAGGGCGCCGGTGACGTACTGGGTGGGCAGCGCCTGGGTGGGCAGCGCGCCGACGGCGGGGAGGGCGGCGCCGACGGGCAGCGCGGCCGCGGGCGGGGCCGCGGCCGCCGCGGCGGTGGCGGGGACGACGACCGCCGCGGCGGTGGCGGTCAGGACGAGGGCGGTACGGAGCTTGGACATGGGACACAGCGTAACGCAACGATCTCTCTGAGTAGTCGTCATGACGCGGGTCGTGCCCGCGGCGGGCTTTGCGGGAGAATGGTTCACCGTGAGTTCACCCTCCCTTGAAGCCGCGCCGGAGGCACCCCGCTCCCGCGTGATCCTGCTGGCCGGTCCCTCCGGTTCGGGCAAGTCCTCACTCGCCGCCCGCAGCGGGCTGCCCGTGCTCGTACTGGACGACTTCTACAAAAACGCCGACGACCCCACGCTGCCGACCCTGCCCGGCGGCACCGCCGTGGACTGGGACGCCCCCGGGTCCTGGCGCGCCGACGCCGCCGTCGCGGCCGTCACCGAACTGTGCGCGCGGGGCGCCGCCGACACCCCGGTGTACGACATCGCCGCCAGCGCCGCGACCGGCCGTGCCCGCCTCGACCTGCGCGGCGCCCCGGTGTTCGTCGCCGAGGGCATCTTCGCCGCCGAGATCGCCGCCCGCTGCCGCGACCTCGGGCTGCTCGCCGACGCGCTGTGCCTGCGCGGCCGTCCCACGACCACCGCGCGGCGCCGCTTCGTACGGGATCTGCGCGAGGGGCGGAAGTCGGTGCGGTTCCTGATCCGCCGCGGCTGGCACCTGCTGCGGGCCGAACGCGGCATCGTGGCCCGGCAGGTGGCGCTCGGCTGCCATCCGTGCGGGCACGGCGAGGCCCGGGACCGGATCGCCGCGGCGGCCGGCGGTGGGGGGGCGCCGGTCCGCGCGGCGGCCGAGCCCGTGACCGTGGACGCGTAGCGCGCGGACGGCGCGAAGTCCCGGCGTGAAAAGGGCCGGGGCGAGGAGGGCCGGGGCGAGGAGGGCCGGGGCGGGAGGGCGGTCCCGGCCGGACGGCGGGCGGCCCGGACGCGTGCAGCGGAAAGCACGGGGTGGACAACGGGAAAAGGCGGGACCGGACGGTTTCCCCCTCGCCGTCCGGTCCCGCTCCCCCTTTTCCCCCGCTCCCCCCTGGCCGGGTGGTCCTCAACCGGCGCGCGCCGCCCACCGGGCGGGCGTCACGCCACCAGTTCGCCGAACGCCGCGTGCTCGTCGCGGCCGAAGCTCAGCGCCTGGTCCTCGCGCATCCGGCGCAGTGAGCGCCAGATGCTGCTCTTGACGGTGCCGACGCTGATCCCGAGTATGTCGGCGATCTCCGGGTCGGTACGGCCCTCGTAGTAGCGCAGCACCAGCATCGTGCGCTGCTGTTCGGGCAGCCGGGCGAGCGCCTGCCAGAGCACCGTGCGCAGTTCGGTGCCGCCCATCTCGTCGGTGTCCCCCACCGTCTCGGGCAGTTCCTCGGTCGGGTACTCGCTGAGCTTGCGCCGCCGCCACGCGCTGATGTGCAGGTTGGTCATGGTGCGGCGCAGGTAGCCGCCGACCGCGGCCTTGTCGGTGATCCGGTCCCAGGCCCGGTAGGTGGAGAACAGGGCGCTCTGCAGCAGGTCCTCGGCCGCGAACCGGTCACCGGTCAGGTGGTACGCGGTCGCGTAGAGGGAGGCCCGGCGCTCCTGCACGTAGGCGGTGAAGGCCGCCTCCGCCTCGGCCCGCCCGGCCTCGGCCCGCTCCGCCGTCTCGGCGGCGCCCGTGGGACCGGGCTGGTCGGTGGCGCTCCGGTCGATGCCGTCGGCCGGCACCGCCCGGCCGTCGGCGGCGACCGGCGTGATCCAGGCCGGGCGCTGCCGGGGCACCAGGTGCTGGCCTGCGGTGCGTCCGGTGCCGCGAACGTACCCCCGTCCGCTCGCGGCACCGGACATCTCAGCGGTCCTGGCCGGGCGAGCGTGCGCGGAATGAACTGCGGTGGTGGTCGTACTGTGCAGTGCGTTCATCTCGCGCCCCCGTCGGTGGAACCTTCAGCGTGGTCTTGGGCGTCGGAGCCGGTGTGCGGCCCGCGTTCGCTTCGATGGGCACAAGACTGCCGGGCCAGTTTCATGGCCCTGTCCGCCGAGTGTCACAGGCCCGTCACAGACCCCGGCGGTACGCTCGCGCGGGTGCCGGGACCCCCCACAGGGTTCATCCGCTTCCGGGGGTAGGCGACAATGTCCGGCGTGCCCTTCCTGTTGCTGATCGAGGATGACGACGCCATCCGCACCGGACTAGAACTCGGCCTGTCGCGTCAGGGTCACCGTGTGATGTCCGCGGCGACGGGCGAGGACGGCCTGCGGCTGCTCAGGGAGCAGCGGCCCGACCTGATCGTGCTGGACGTGATGCTGCCCGGGATCGACGGCTTCGAGGTGTGCCGCCGGATCCGGCGCACCGACCAGCTGCCGATCATCCTGCTGACCGCGCGCAGCGACGACATCGACGTGGTGGTGGGCCTGGAGTCCGGCGCCGACGACTACGTCATCAAGCCGGTGCAGCCCCGGGTGCTGGACGCCAGGATCCGGGCGGTGCTGCGGCGCGGCGAGCGGGACAGCACCGACTCCTCCGCGTTCGGCGCGATCGTCATCGACCGCAACGCGATGACCGTCACCAAGGACGGCGAGGACCTGCAACTGACGCCCACCGAACTGCGGTTGCTGCTGGAGCTGAGCCGGCGGCCCGGCCAGGCGCTGTCCCGGCAGCAGTTGCTGCGGCTGGTGTGGGAGCACGACTACCTGGGCGACTCCCGGCTGGTGGACGCCTGTGTGCAGCGGCTGCGCGCCAAGATCGAGGACGTGCCGTCGTCGCCGACCCTGATCCGTACCGTGCGCGGCGTCGGCTACCGGTTGGACACGCCTCAGTGAGCCAGGGTCAAGGCAGCCGGTTCTCCGGTCTGTTGCGCTGGACGACGAGTCTTCGGCTGCGGCTGGTCGCGGTGTTCGCGCTGGTGGCGCTGACCGCCGCGGTGGCAGTGTCGGGGATCGCCTACTGGCTCAACCGCGACGCGGTGCTGACCCGCGCGCAGAACAGCACGCTCAACGACTTCCGCGACTCGTTGCAGCGCAACGCCGCTTCGCTGCCGGTCGAGCCGACCTGCCTGTCGCTGAACAACGCGGCGGACCGGATAGGCGGCCCGGACACGTACCAGGTGGTGCTGATCGACACCACGCCGGACAACGGGCCGTGCGCGGCGCCGTCGGACCGGGACGTGTTCTCGATGGACGACGTGCCGGCCTCGTTGCAGCGCGCGGTCAACACCGTGCACCAGGACGGCGACTACCACCTGCTGTGGGAGCGGGTCTCGTTGCAGAGCCGTCCGTACCTGGTGGCGGGCGCGCGGATCAACGGCGACGGGCCGACCGGCTACATGCTCAAGTCGCTGGAGGCGGAACGCAAGGACCTCAACTCCCTTGCCTGGTCGCTGAGTATCGCCACCCTGCTGGCGCTGATCGGCGCGGCGCTACTGGCCCAGGCGGCGGGCTCCGCGGTGCTGCGGCCGGTGCGGCGGCTCGGCGAGGCGGCGCAGCGGCTGGGTGAAGGGCACCTGGACACCCGGCTGAAGGTGTCGGGGACCGACGAACTCGCGGAGATGTCCCGGACGTTCAACAACGCGGCCGAGGCGCTGGAGACCCGGGTGGAGGAGCTGAGCGCCCGGGAGGCGGCCAGCCGCCGCTTCGTCGCCGACATGTCGCACGAGCTGCGCACCCCGCTGACCGCGATCACCGCGGTGACCGACGTGCTGGAGGACGAGGCGGAGGCGCTGGACCCGATGATCGCGCCCGCGGTACGGCTGGTGGTCAGCGAGACCCGGCGGCTGAACGAACTGGTGGAGACGCTGATGGAGGTCACCCGGTTCGACGCGGGTACCGCCAAGCTGCGGGTGGACGAGGTGGACGTGGCCGACATGATCTACGCGTGCATGGACGCCCGCGCCTGGCTGGACTCGGTGAACCTGGACGCGCCGCGCGGGGTACTGGCCACCCTCGACCCGCGCCGGCTCGATGTGATCATGGCGAACCTGATCGGCAACGCCCTCAAGCACGGCGGCTCCCCGGTCCGGGTCTCGCTGCGGGTGGAGGGCTCGCAGCTGGTCGTCGAGGTCTGCGACCACGGCCCCGGCATCCCCGAAGAGGTGCTGCCGCACGTCTTCGACCGCTTCTACAAGGCCGACGCCTCCCGGGCCCGCTCCGAGGGCAGCGGCCTCGGCCTGTCGATCGCGATGGAGAACGCGCACATCCACGGCGGCGACATCACCGCGGCCAACCGCCCCGGCGGCGGCGCCGTCTTCACCCTGCGGCTGCCGATCCGCCCGGCCGAGGACGACGGATCCGACGGGTACGACCCGGCGCGCGGACCCGCGGGGGAGAACCGATGAGCGGGTCCGCGGGCGCGGCCCCCGCCGGGCGCGGCGCCCGGAGCAGCCGCGGGTACCCCCGACGTACGTCGCCGGTCGCCGCGGTCGCGGCGGCCGTGCTGGCCGGGGCGCTGCTGGGCGGCTGCGGCATCCGCAGCACGACCGTGCCGGTGGACGCCGGGCCGGCGCCCTCCCGGGTGTCCTGCTCGGCCCCGAAGGCGCCGGCCACGCCGCTGCCGGGCACCGCGGTCCGCGAGGTGTACCTGGTGTGCATCAACCAGATCGCCCAGGTGCTGCGCGACGTACCGGTGCGGGCGGGCCGGGCGACCGCGTACGCGGTGGCCCAGGAGCTGATCACGCAGTTGCAGATGAGCCCGCAGACGCAGGAGGCCAGGGCCGGGTTCTCCACCGCCGTGCCGGGCAACAACCTGTATCTGGAGCCGGCGACGGCGGACGGCGCGCGGGGCGGTGCCGCGGCGACCGCGCAGGACGCGCTGCGGCTCAGCCTGCCGGTGGACGAGCTGCCGTCCTTCGCGCTGGCGCAGATCGTCTGCACCCTGACGGCCGACCCGGTGGTAGCCCCCGGCCGTTCGGTGGTGCTGGGCGGCCCGGACCACGACCAGCTGCGCCGGTACACCTGTACCTCGGATCTGCGCACCCGCCCGGACGCGGCGGACACCGCGGGCACCCCGGTGGGCTGAGGCGGGACGGTACGGGACGGGACCGTCCCGGGCGGGGCCGGGCGGGGCCGGGCGGGACCGTATACGGGGCCGGCCGCGCGGAGGAACCGGCTCCGGTCGTGCGGGAACCGTGGGGTGGGCCGTGGCGTCCTTGACAGCGTGCGGCACGATGGCTCCATGATCAGGGTGCGCGCGGCCGGGCTGCTGCTGACCGCGGCCTACCTGGCGTTCGTCGGCTGGCTGCTGCTGCGGCCGCACTACGTGACCTGGGTCGCCGCGCCGAACCTCCGCCCGCTGAACACGATCAGGGCGGACCTGGGCATGAGCCACGCCGAGGCGGCCCGGCGGATCGGCGCCGGGCTGGCGCTGCTGGCCCCGCTGGGCGTGCTGCTGCCCATGGCGGGCGGCCGGGTCCGCGCCTCCGGCTTCGCCTCCTTCGCCCGTACCGTCTTCGCCGCGTTGATGGTGTCGCTGTCGCTGGAGTTCACCCAGACCCTGGTGCCGGGCCAGCTCTTCGACGTGGACGCGCTGCTGCTGAACACCCTCGGAGTGGCGCTGGCGCATCTGCTGGTCGTGCCGCAGGTCCGGCGGCGGCTGCGACACCGCGAGGAGCGCGCGCCCGGCCCGCCGCCCCGGGAGCGGGCGACGGCCGGCTCGGTGCCGTAGCCGTATCCGCGGCCGGAGCCGTACCCGTGTCCGCGAGCCGCCGCGGGCGCGGCGGCAGGGGTGCCGGCGGCGCGCCGGTGAGCGACGGGGCGCGCGCTCCGGGTCCGGCCGACGGGCCGCGCCCTCTCCGTTTCGGACGGGGAAAGCACGGCCCGCGGGCGGCCGGCGGGCCCCCGGGTCAGTTGCCCAGCAGGCCGGCGCCGGCCGGCAGGCCGCCGAGCAGGGTGCCGATCGGGGCGACCGTGTTGCCGGACAGGTGGTTGCCGCTCGGCACCAGGCCGGCGGACTTGACCGGGAGCGCGGCGGCGCCGTTGGTGATCGCGTGGTGGGTGCCGGCGGCGGACGCGGTGGCGCCGGGGATCAGGCCGGTGGCCTGGCCGAGCGGCAGCGAGCCGAGCGCGCCCCCGGTCAGGTCGGCGGCGGAGGCGGTGCCCGCGGCTGCGGCCACGGCGGCCAGGCCGAGCGCGGCGGTGGTCAGGGACTTCTTGGTTCGGGTCTGCATGACTGCGGAACGTAGCCAGCCGGTCACGTCGCCCGCAACCGGCGCGGCGGGCGCCCCCCGCGTGCACCGGGCGCGCACCCCGCCGCTCCGCACGCCCGCCGGATCAGCCCGCCTCGGCGGCGGAACCGCTGGCCAGCGAGGGTACGGCGACACCGGGCGCGAAGAGCCACTCGGCCTTCAGCTCCGCGTAACCCGGCTTGACCACCTCGTTGATCATGGCGAGACGTTCATCGAAAGGGATGAACGCTGACTTCATCGCGTTGACGGTGAACCACTGCATGTCGTCGAGCGTGTAGTCGAAGGCGTCGACGAGGTGCTCGAACTCCGCGCTCATGGCGGTGCCGGACATCAGCCGGTTGTCGGTGTTGACCGTCACCCGGAAGTGCAGCCGGCGCAGCAGCCCGATCGGGTGCTCCGCGTACGAGGCGGCGGCGCCGGTCTGGAGGTTGGAGGTCGGGCACATCTCCAGCGGCACCCGCTTGTCGCGGACGTAGGAGGCCAGTCGGCCGAGGGTGACCCGCCCGTCGGGACCGCGCTCGATGTCGTCGATGATCCGCACCCCGTGGCCGAGCCGGTCGGCGCCGCACCACTGGAGCGCCTGCCAGATCGAGGGCAGGCCGAACGCCTCGCCGGCGTGGATGGTGAAGTGGTTGTTCTCCCGCTTGAGGTACTCGAAGGCGTCCAGGTGCCGGGTGGGCGGGTAGCCGGCCTCGGCGCCGGCGATGTCGAAGCCGACCACGCCGGAGTCCCGGTAGGCGTTGGCGAGCTCGGCGATCTCCAGGGAGCGGGCGGCGTGCCGCATCGCGGTGAGCAGGGCGCCGACCCGGATCCGGTGGCCGTCCTCGCGGGCCCTGCGCTCGCCCTCGCGGAAGCCGTCGTTGACCGCCTCGACGACCTCGGGGAGGGTCAGGCCGCCTTCCAGGTGCTGCTCGGGCGCGTACCGGACCTCGGCGTAGACGACGCCGTCCGCGGCCAGGTCCTCGGCGCACTCGGCGGCGACCCGGACCAGCGCGTCGCGGGTCTGCATGACGGCGCAGGTGTGCGCGAACGTCTCCAGGTAGCGCTCCAGCGACCCGGAGTCCGCCGCCGCCCGGAACCAGCCGCCGAGCTCGGCCGGGTCGGTCGCCGGGAGCGCGTCGTAGCCGGTGGCGCGGGCGATGTCCACGATCGTGCCGGGGCGCAGACCGCCGTCGAGGTGGTCGTGCAGGAGGACCTTGGGGGCGCGGCGGATCTGTTCCCGGGTCGGGATGCCCGGTGTGGCGTTCGGCATGGGGCAACTCTAGTCCCTACGCGCGTAGATATCGCGCCGGGAACAACTATTTCCCGCCCGGCCATACAGCGCACACCCCCTCGTCTGCCATCGTTGCGCCATGGCTTCGCAAGCATTACCGGCACGGGGCGCGCGGCTGGGGCGCGCGGTGGCGCCGGGACGGGCGCCGCGCCCGCTGGTGCCGGCCCAGCGGGAACAGGACCCCGGCGCGACGGTGCGCGCGGTCGTCCTCGCGCTGCCCGGTGGGGACGCCCTCAGCACCCGGCGCCGCTCCCCGGTGGCGGCGGCGGTCATCTGGCCGCTCGCCCGCCACCTGGTGCGGGCCGGCTTCACCGAGGGCGTGGCCGCGCATGTGGTGCACTACCGCTTCCGCGGCTGGAACGGCGGTCACGCGCACCCGGCGGAGGACGCCGGGTGGGCGGTCGGGGAGGCGGTGCGGCGCTACGGGGACGTACCGGTGTGCCTGGTCGGCATCGGCATGGGCGCACGGGCGGCCCTGCATGCCGCCGGGCACCCCGCGGTGACCTCGGTGGCCGCCCTGGCGCCCTGGCTGCCCGGGGGGCCGGACGCGGAACCGGAGCCGGTGAAGCAGCTCATAGGGCGGCGGGTGCTGGTCGTGCACGGCACGGACGACGAGTCCACCGACCCCGAGCTGTCCTACCGGCTGGCCGAGCGCGCCAAGAAGGTCAACCGGCAGGTCTGCCGCTTCGAGGTCCACTCGGCCAGCCACGGCCTGCACCAGCACCGCGCGGAGGTCTTCGCCCTCACCGCGGACTTCGTGCTGGGCTCGCTCCTGGAGCGCCCCTACGCGCGCCCGGTCGCCGACGCCATGGCGGCGCCCCCGCCGCTCGGCCTGCGCATGCCTCTGGCGGCGGGCTTCGGCCGCTCTCTGCGGGCCTGAGGGCGCCGCCGCGAGCCCGGGGGGACGCGTCGCCCGGCCGGGGCACTCACCAGGCCGGCTCCGCCGGCCCGCGGACTTGGGGGAGGCGGAAGATCGGGGGCGGGCGGTGCGGGGGCGCCGGGGCGCCCGCCAGCCGGAGCCGCCGCGCCGCGAGCCGAGCCGCCGACGGGCTGACCGGGACGCCGGGGCTCCCGGCCGCCGGACGCCGGGCTCCCGCGCGGGCGCGTTTTCCGCTGAGCGGACCGAGCAGCCGGGACGCCGGAACCAGCGGCCCGACACCCCGCCGGCCCGCCGGCCCGCGGACCCAGGCGCCGCCGCGGGGCTCACCGCGGCCTCAGGGGCGCGCGTGGGGCGTCAGGCGAGGCGGTCGAGGATGATCGGCGGGGTGGGCGGTGTCGCGCCGGGCGTCGTGGAGACGGTGACCGCGTCCGCCAACGCCTCTTCGGCGTAGGCGAACCTCTCGGGGGTGTCCGTGTGGAGGGTGAGCAGCGGCCGGCCCGCGGTCACCCGGTCGCCCGGCTTCGCGTGCAGCTCCACGCCCGCGCCCGCCTGGACGGCGTCCTCCTTGCGGGCCCGGCCGGCGCCCAGGCGCCAGGCGGCGACGCCGACCGCGTAGGCGTCCAGGGCGGTGAGGACCCCGGTGGCGGGCGCGAGGACCGTCTGCGTCTCCCTGGCCCGGGGCAGCTCCGCCGCGGGGTCGCCGCCCTGCGCGCGGATCATCCGGCGCCAGACGTCCATCGCGGAGCCGTCGGCCAGCGCCCGGCCCGGGTCGGCGTCCGGCAGCCCGGCCGCGTCCAGCATCTCGCGGGCCAGCGCGAGGGTCAGTTCGACCACGTCGGCCGGGCCGCCGCCGGCCAGCACCTCCACGGACTCCCGGACCTCCAGCGCGTTGCCCGCGGTGAGCCCCAGCGGCACCGACATCCCGGTCAGCAGGGCCACCGTGCGCACCCCGTGGTCGGTGCCCAGCCCGACCATGGTCGCGGCCAGCTCCCGGGCGTCGTCGAGGTTCTTCATGAAGGCGCCGGAGCCGACCTTCACGTCCAGCACCAGCGAACCGGTGCCCTCGGCGATCTTCTTGGACATGATGGAGGACGCGATCAACGGGATCGCCTCCACCGTGCCGGTGACGTCCCGCAGCGCGTACAGCTTCTTGTCGGCGGGCGCGAGCCCGTCCCCGGCGGCGCAGACCACCGCGCCCACGTCCCCGAGCACGGCCAGCATCTCGTCGTTGGACAGCGCCGCCCGCCAGCCGGGGATGGACTCCAGCTTGTCCAGGGTGCCGCCGGTGTGCCCGAGGCCGCGCCCGGACAGCTGCGGCACGGCCGCCCCGCAGGCGGCCACCAGAGGCGCCAGCGGCAGGGTGATCTTGTCCCCGACGCCGCCGGTGGAGTGCTTGTCGGCGGTGGGCCGGGCAAGGCCGGAGAAGTCCATCCGCTCGCCGGAGCCGATCATCGCCGCGGTCCAGCGGGCGATCTCGGCCCGGTCCATCCCGTTGAGCAGGATCGCCATGGCGAGCGCCGCCATCTGCTCGTCGGCGACGGCCCCCCGGGTGTACGCGTCGATCACCCAGTCGATCTGCTCGTCGCTGAGCCGACCGCGGTCGCGCTTGGTACGGATGACGGAAATGACGTCCACGGCAGCAACTTCCCAGTGTTCGGCGAGGGTCACGGGATACGGAAGGGAGGGGCGGGCGGGTTCAGCGCTCCAGGTCGGCGGGCCCGAACGCGTCGGGCAGCACCTCCCGCATCGTCCGCACCCCCCGGACCGTGTCGACCAGCAGCTCCGCCCCGCCGTGCTCCCACAGCAGCTGCCGGCAGCGCCCGCAGGGCATCAGGACGTTGCCCCGCAGGTCCGAGCAGGTGAAGGCGACGAGCCGGCCGCCGCCGGAGGCGTGCAGCGCCGAGACCAGGCCGCACTCGGCGCACAGCGCGACCCCGTACGCCGCGTTCTCCACGTTGCAGCCGACGACGGTACGGCCGTCGTCGGTGAGCGCCGCCGCGCCGACCGGGAAGGCGGAGTAGGGCGCGTACGCCCGCTCCATCACCTCCCGCGCGGCCCGTCGCAGCGCCTCCCAGTCGACCTCGCCCGCCGGCCCCGCCGGTGTCGTCACCCGCCCTGCCCCTTCCGATACGGCAGCCCGTCCGCCTTCGGCATCCGCAGCCGCTGCGCCGACAGTCCCATCACCAGCAGCGTGGCCACGTAGGGCGTGGCCTGCACGACCTCGTCCGGTACGGAGTCGGTCAGCGTGTACCACAGTGCCAGCAGCACCGCGAAGCCCAGCGCGATCGCCGCGCCGATCCGCGCGCCGCGGTAGAACTTCCACGCCGCCATGGCGAGCAGCAGCAGGGCCAGCAGGAGCAGCAGCGCGTGCACCGAGGGGCCGCCGTTGCGCAGCTGGAGGCTGTCGGCGTAGCCGAACAGCCCGGCGCCCATGGCCAGTCCGCCCGGCCGCCAGTTGCCGAAGATCATCGCGGCCAGGCCGATGTAGCCGCGCCCGCCGGTCTGGCCCTCCAGGTAGAAGTGCGTGCCGACGGCGAGGAACACCCCGCCGAGGCCGGCCAGCCCGCCGGAGACCACGACCGCCACGTACTTGTACGTGTAGACGTTGACGCCCAGCGACTCGGCCGCCACCGGGTTCTCCCCGCAGGACCGCAGCCGCAGTCCGAACGGGGTGCGCCACAGGATGAAGAAGGTGGCCACGAACAGCACCAGCGCTATCAGCGTCAGCGAGGAGATGCCGGTCACCAGGCCGCCGACGATCCCGGCCAGGTCCGAGACCAGGAACCAGTGGTGCGCCTCCAGCGTGGCCAGCCAGTGCGACAGGCCCGGCACGGTGAAGTGCTTGATGTCCGCGATCGGCGGCGACTGCTTGGGGGTGCCGCCCTTCTGCGCCGCCTCGCCGACGTTGAACAGTCGCTTGGCGAGGTAGGCGGTCACGCCCGCGGCGAGGATGTTCATCGCGACACCGGCGATGATGTGGTCCACGCCGAAGGTGACGGTCACGACCGCGTGCACCAGCCCGCCGAGCGCGCCGCCGAGCACCCCGGCCAGCACGCCGAGCCACGGGTTGGTCTGCCAGCCGGCCCACGCGCCGAAGAACGTGCCGAGGATCATCATGCCCTCGAGGCCGATGTTGACCACACCGGCCCGCTCCGACCACAGGCCCGCCAGGCCCGCCAGACCGATCGGGACGGCGCCGGACAGCGCGCCGGCCACCTGCCCGTCGGACGTCACGTCCGCGGCGCCGGTGATCGCCCGGACCACCGAGACCAGGATCAGGGCGGCGGCGACGATCAGCAGGGTCACCGGCCAGGTGAGCCTGAACCGGGCGCCGCGGCCACCGCCCGTGCGGGGCGCGGCGGGCGGCGGGGTCTTGGTTGCGGTCGCGGTCACGCCGTCACCTCCTGCTTGTCGTCGGAACCGGAGCCGGAACCGGCCGCGGCGAGTTCCGCGCCGACCCGGCGCTGCTGCCGGGCCAGGCCGTAGCGGCGTACGAGCTCGTAGGCGATGACCACCGCGAGCACGATGACGCCCTGGATGACGCCGACGATCTCCCGGTCGTACCCCTCGAACTCCAGCCCGTTGGAGGACCGTTCGAGGAACGCCCAGAGGAGGGCGCCGATGCCGATGCCAATTGGGTTGTTGCGGCCGAGCAGCGCCACCGCGATACCGGTGAAGCCGATACCGGTCGGGAAGTCGGTGCCGTAGTCGTGCGACTGGTTGAGCAGGGTGGGCATGCCGACCAGGCCCGCCATGGCGCCGGAGATCAGCATGCTGGTGATCACCATCCGCTTGACGTTGACCCCGCTGGCCTGCGCGGCCGACTCGGAGCGGCCGACCGCCCGCAGGTCGAAGCCGAACCTGGTGCGGGACAGGCCGAACCAGTACAGGACGCCGGCCAGCACCGCGAAGACGATGAAGCCGAACACCGGTCCGGTGGCGGTGGAGAAGTTGAACAGGTGGCTGGAGGACGGCAGCGGCTTGGTCGACACCATGTTGGCGTTCTTGTCGACCACGCCGAGCCGGCCGCCCTGCAGGAAGTAGCCGATCACGATGCCCGCGATCGAGTTGAGCATGATGGTGGAGATGACCTCGCTGACGCCCCGGGTGACCCGCAGCACGCCGGCGATCGCGGCCCACACCGCGCCCACCGCCATCGCGGTGAGGATGATCACCGGGATCTGGATCGCGCCGGGGACGGACAGGGCGCCGCCGACCGCGGCGGCGAAGAAGGCCGCCAGCCGGTACTGGCCGTCCACGCCGATGTTGAACAGGTTCATCCGGAAGCCGACCGCGACCGCGAGCCCGGCCAGGTAGTACGTGGTGGCCTTGTTGAGGATGTAGACCTGGCTGTCGGACTTGCTGCCGTAGTCCACCATGATGCGGAAGGCGTCGAACGGCTCCTTGCCGGTGGCCAGCAGCACCAGGGCGGTGACGATCAGCGCCCCGACCACGGCCAGTACGGGCGCGGCGATCCCGAGGACCAGCCGGTCCTTGTCGAACTTCTTCATCGTTCTTCTCCCCCGGCTCCCGCGGACTCGTCCCTGCCGTCCGGCCCGTCCGGCGCGTCGGTACCGCCGGCCGCCCCGGGCGGGCGGGCCGGCTCGGCCGCCAGGTGCCCGGACACGGCGCCGGTCATCGCCGAGCCCAGTTCCTCCGGGGTGATGGTGGCCGGGTCGGCGTCGGCGACCAGCCGGCCGCGGTACATCACCCGCAGGGTGTCGGAGAGCCCGATCAGCTCGTCCAGGTCGGCCGAGATCAGCAGCACGGCCAGCCCCTCGCGCCGGGCCTGGCGGATCTGGTCCCAGATCTGGGCCTGCGCGCCCACGTCCACGCCCCGGGTGGGGTGCGCGGCGATCAGCAGCTTCGGCAGGTGGCTCATCTCGCGCCCGACGATCAGCTTCTGCTGGTTGCCGCCGGACAGCGACGCGGCGGTGACCTCGATACCGGGGGTGCGTACGTCGTACTCGCGGACGATCCGCTCGGTGTCGCGGCGGGCGGCGCCCGGCTCGATCAGGAAGCCGCTGCTGTTGGGGCGCTCGGTGACGTGGCCGAGGATCCGGTTCTCCCACAGCGGCGCTTCCAGCAGCAGCCCGTGCCGGTGCCGGTCCTCGGGGATGTACCCGATGCCGTCCTCGCGCCGCTTGCGGGTGGGCGCGGTCGATATGTCGCGGCCGTCCAGGTCCAGCGTGCCGGCGTCGGGGGTGCGCGTCCCCATGATCGCCTCGACCAGTTCGGCCTGCCCGTTGCCCTCCACCCCGGCGATACCCAGCACCTCGCCCTTGTGGATGGTGAAGCCGATGTCGTCCAGCACGATCCGCTCGACGCCGTCCGGGTCGACGGCGGCCAGCCGCAGTCCCTCGACGGTCAGCATCGGCTCGGTGGTGACGGTGGACTCACGGGTCTCCGGCGACGGCAGTTCGCTGCCGACCATCAGCTCGGCGAGCTGCTTGGTGGTGGTGCCGGCCGGAACGACCTCGCCGACCGTCGTACCGCGCCGGATGACGGTGATCCGGTCGGCGACCGACAGCACCTCGCCCAGCTTGTGCGAGATGAAGATGACGGTCAGGCCCTCGGACTTGAGCCCGCGCAGGTTGTCGAAAAGCGCGTCGACCTCCTGCGGCACCAGGACGGCGGTGGGCTCGTCCAGGATCAGGATGCGGGCGCCGCGGTAGAGCACCTTGAGGATCTCCACCCGCTGCCGGTCGGCGACCCCGAGGTCCTCGACGAGCGCGTCCGGCCGGACGCCGAGCCCGTAGGCGTCGGAGATCTCCCGGATCCGCTGCCGGGCCCGGCCGCCGATCCCGTGCAGCTTCTCGCTGCCGAGGACGACGTTCTCCAGCACGGTGAGGTTGTCGGCGAGCATGAAGTGCTGGTGCACCATGCCGATACCGCGGGCGATGGCGTCGCCCGGGTCGCCGAACGTCACCGGCTCGCCGTGGATGGCGATGGTGCCCTCGTCCGGCTTCTGCATGCCGTAGAGGATCTTCATCAGGGTCGACTTGCCGGCGCCGTTCTCGCCGACCAGGGCGTGCACGGTGCCGGAGCGGACGGTGATGTCCATGTCGTGGTTGGCGACGACGCCGGGGAAGCGCTTGGTGATCCCGCGCAGTTCGACGGCAGGCGCGGAGGTGGACGCGGAGCCGGAGGGCGGGGGCGGCGGGGGTGGACTGGTGGACGCGTTGATGGCGCACTCTCCTCGCGGGGAAAGGCTCGGGCGGTGGGGGTGAACGTATCGCGGAAAAGTGGGGCTACGCGCGTAGCGCCGATCATTCACAGCGGTCCGGACAGTGCGCGAGGCCCGGCGGGGGCGCTTCAGCAACCCCCGCCGAGCCTCATCGTCGCGTACCGCCGCACGCCTACACGCTCACCGTCACGGCGTGCTGCTGACCGTGATCGCCTTGGAGACGATCTTCTGCTTGACGGCGTCCAGCTGCGACTGGATGTCCGCGATGAATCCGCCCGAAGTCGCCAGCGACACACCGCCGTTGGCCAGGGTGTACGAGTTGGTGCCGGCCTTCGGGGTGCCGTCCTTGACCGACTTGACCAGGTCGTACACCGCCACGTCGACGTTCTTGATCGCCGAGGTGAGGATGCTGTTCTTGTACTTGGCCAGCGCCGGGTCCTGGTACTGGTCGGAGTCGACGCCGATCGCCCAGGCGCCGGGCTTGGCCGCGACCGCCTGGATCGATCCGTCACCGGACAGGCCGGCCGCGGTGTAGATGACGTCGATACCGCTGTCGAGCATGCCCTGCGCCTTGCCCTGCGCCGACGTCGGGTCGGCGAAACCCTTGGTGTCGGTCTCGTACAGGTACTGGCGGGTGACGGTCACGGACGGCTTGGTGTCCTTGACGCCCTGCGCGAAGCCGGCGTCGAAGGTGCCGATCAGGGTGTTGTGCACACCGCCGATGAAGCCGACCTTGTCGGTCTTGGTCTTGAGCGCGGCGGCCACACCGGCGAGGTACGAGCTCTGCTCGGTGGCGAACACCATGCTGTCGACGTTGGGAGCGTCCACCACGGAGTCGACCAGGCCGAAGGTGGTCTTGGGGTACTTCTTGGCGATCGCGGTGACCGCGTCGCCGTAGGTGAAGCCCACCGCGACGACCGGGTTGTAGCCGGCGGCGGCCAGCGAGTCGAGCCGCTGCTCACGGTCGGACTCGGTCTCGCCCTGACTGGCGGTCAGCTCCTTGGTGCCGAGCTTGAACTCCTTGTCGGCCTTGTCCATGCCGCGGGCGGCGGAGTCGTTGAAGGAGTGGTCGCCGCGACCGCCGACGTCGTAGGCCATGCCGACGCCCTTGTTCTTGCCACTGTCCGAAGTGGAGCTGCTGCCACACGCGGTCGCGGTGAGCGCGAGAGCGGCGGACACCACGCCCGCGGCAGCGATCTTGGATACCCGGCGCAAGAGGGTCCCCTTCAGTTCGAAGCGCCCCGTCCGGCGCTGGCTAAGGCCGGAGCTTAACGCGCGTAGATGTCAGGTAAAGACCGAATGAAGACCCGTTATCGGATCGACGCATTTCCGCCAGGTGACGTACTCGTGGCAAGTGCTTCACCCGGTGTCAGACCAGCAGTACACCGCATCCGGGGTGTCCTTTTCAGGGCTTTCCAGGGGTCGGTCGGGGCGGGGCGCAGGGGCGGGCGGTGGCCGGCCCGGGTGGGGCGGGCCGTGGCCCTGGGGCGGCCGGGGCAGAGCCGGGGGACGCCGGGCCGACCTCCCCCGGCTCCGCCGCCGGACCTCAGGAGAGCAGCGCGGCGGCGGTGAAGAGCTCCACGCCGACCGTGATGGCACCCTCGTCCACGTCGAAGTCGCCCTGGTGCAGGTCCCGCTTGACCGTGTCGCCGACCGATCGGGTGCCGAGGCGGGCCAGCGCGCCCGGTACGTGCTCCAGGTACCAGGAGAAGTCCTCGCCGCCCAGGCTCTGCTCGGTGTCCTCGACCGCCTGCGCGCCGAACCGTACGGTCATCGCCTCGCGCAGCAGCTCCACCGAGGTGGCCTCGTTCACCACCGGGGGCACGCCGCGCTGGTAGGTGATCTCGCACTTGGCCCGGTAGATCGCCGCGATCTGGTCGATCACCTCGTGGACGAGGTCGGGGGCGTCGTGCCAGGCGGACAGCTCCAGGCAGCGCACGGTGCCTTCGAGCTCGGCGTGCTGGGGGATGACGTTCGCCGCGTGCCCGGACTCGATCCGGCCCCAGACGATGCTCAGCCCGGAGCGCGGGTCGACCCTGCGGTTCAGCGCGGCCGGCAGCTCGGTGGCGAGCTTGGCGGCGGCCATCACCAGGTCGGTGGTCAGATGCGGCCGGGCGCTGTGGCCGCCGGGACCGTCCAGGACCAGCTTGAGCTTGTCGGCCGCCGAGGTGATCGGCCCCTGCCGCAGCCCGATCCGGCCGACCTCCAGCTTCGGGTCGCAGTGCACGGCGAGGATGCGGCCGACTCCGTCCAGCACCCCGGCCTTCACCGCGTCCAGCGCGCCGCCCGGCATGGTCTCCTCGGCGGCCTGGAACACCAGCCGCACCGGCCGCGGCAGCCGGCCGGCCTTCGCGAGCCCGGCCAGCACCAGGCCGGCGCCGAGGACGACGGTGGTGTGCACGTCGTGGCCGCAGGCGTGGGCCCGGCCGTCGACGGTGGAGCGGTACTCGACGTTCTTGGTGTCCGGCACCGGCAGCGCGTCCAGGTCCGCGCGCAGCGCGATGCGGGGCCGCGACGGGTCCGCGGGTCCGATGTCGCACACCACGCCGGTGCCGTTGGGCAGCACCTTCGGGTCCAGCCCCGCCGCGGCCAGCCGGGCCCGCACCTTCTCGGTGGTCCGGACTTCCTGGCGGGCCAGCTCGGGGTGGCGGTGCAGGTCGCGCCGGAAGGCGGTCAGCTCGGCGCGGAGGTCGGCGGACAGCGTGCCGGCCGTGTCGGCGGGCCGCACCGCTGCGGCACGGACCCCGGGCTCCGCGGGCGCGGCGGGCCCGGCGGGCCCGGCGGGCTGCTTCACGGGCTCTGCGGGTGAATCGTCAGTCACCTCAGTCAGGGTAAGCCCCACGACCGGCTCCTCTTATGTGATCGGCGAAAACAAGGATCTGTACGAGGAGAAGAAGCAGCCTGATCGGCGCATACCGGATCATCCTCACGGGTATGCCCACCCTTTTGGGGTCCGGGCCTGATCACACCCACACCGGCTCGCATGAGCCGCTCGTCCCGAGGCAACGCCTGTTCGGTGCAGGTCTTCGTATGCACGCGGGCGACGACACCCAGCTTACGTCCATCGTGTTACGCCCGTGTGTTTCCGCCCCACTCCGGGTGCGGCGGCCTTGGGGGGTGACCGTCGCGTCCGGAGTCCCTGAGGCGGGCGGCCTCTCGACCGCCCGCGCCCGATCAGCCCTCGTCGTCCCCGGCGAACAGATCCTCGGCCTGCTCCACCGTGACAGCGCGGGCAAGCCAGCGGCTCAGGGTCTCGACGTCCCCGCAAGCCGAGAGGCGCTCGCGCACGGCATCGTCGACCACGACGTCACGGGCCCGGAGGACGAGGAGAACATCTTCCGCCCGGCCCTGTGCGCGGCCATCCGCGCGGCCATCCGCCCGGCCCTGTGCGCGGCCATCCGCCCGGCCCTCCGCCCGGCCCTCCTCACGCCATTCGTGCGACATCGGGGAACGGGAGAAAGCAGAGTAGGTGGACAGGAGATTCCTCCGGAGGTTGGCGGCCGGGCCGGAGCCGAGGCCGGCGGCGGTCAGGTCCCCGAAAAGCGTGACGGTGCCTCGTCGGCGGTCTTCAGGGCTTCGGCCAGCGCCCTCGGAATCACATCCGCTTGCGGGTGCTTACGGTGGGTGGCCACGGAGAACGCGGCCAGGGGGATGTCCGCGGACCGTAACCACGGACCATAGGCAATCACGTACATGCGGAAACGATACGGCAGTCACCTTTCCACTCAATGGGCGACTTGAATTGCATGCAAAGCGAGCTGAATTCGCCATTTCCCAGCCTCGGGAAACCGTTCCGGGCGGAACGGGGAATACCGGCGGCGGCCCTTAGGGGCGCGGGCCCAGCAGTTTTGCGTAGAGGTCCAGCAGCGGGGTGCGCTCGTGTTCCCACGACCGCTGGCGCAGGACGTCGACGCGGTCGTACGCCTTCCGGTAGCGCCGCGGGTTGGTGAGGATCGCGCCGACCGCGCGGACGAAGTCGGCGGTGTCGCGGGCCCGGAAGACCTCGCCGTTGCCGAGTTCGAGGGTGGCCGCGGCCATCGCGCGGACGTCGCTGACCACCACCGGCAGCCGGGCGTGCGCGTATTTGAGGTAGCGGGAGGCCAGCACCGCCTGGTGGTGCGGGAGTTGGTGGACCGGCAGGACGCCGATGTCGGCCGAGGACAAGAACGCCGGGATCTCGTCGACCGGTACGTAGGGCAGCACGTGCAGCCGGGCCGGTACGCCGAGTTGGGCCGCGCGCTCGCGCAGCGCGGCGAGTCCGGGGGCGTCCGGGTCAGGGACGACGAAGGCGGCGTGCAGGTCGTACAGCTTGGGCAGCGCCTCGATGACGGTGACCGGGCCGCGGTCCGCGGTGACCGGGCCGGTGTGCACCAGCAGCGGTACGTCGGCGCCGAGATGGCAGCGGTCGCGGACGCCGTGCGGGTGCTTGAGGGTGGCGGCGGCCAGGGGGGGCGCGTTGCGGGCGACGGCGGGGGTGGCGGACAGGCCGTGGCCGGCCCGGAGTTCGCCGGCGAGGCGGTCGCCGACGGTGACCACGCCGTCGGCCTCGCGGGCGAAGGTGCGCAGCAGGGCGTCGCCCGTGACGGTGGCCCGCCGGGTCGGCTCGGGTGTCCGCGGCGGCGCGTCCCAGACCACCTCGATGCGGTGGCCGGAGCCCTCGGCCCGCAGCGCGGCGCGGATGGCCAGGGCCAGCGAGCGGTGGCCGAGGGCGTGGATGAGGTGCGGGCGGACCGCGTCGAGCACCGGCCCGTAGGCGACCTCATCGTCCAGCAGACCGGGGTCGAGCCGGCGCCAGGCGCGGCGGCCGAGCAGCAGCCGGGCCACCTCGGTCGTCAGGTTGTCCGGCCGGCCGGCCGGGTGTTCCCGGCGGCGGACCGCGGCCCGGTACTGGGCGGCGCGGGCCTTCGTCCAGACCGCTCGTACCCCGTGCCACAGCCAGGCCAGCGCGTGGCCGCCGCGGGCCACCGCGAGCAGCGGCAGCGGACGGTGCACGATGGCGAGTTCGGCGGACCGGGTGGTCAGCAGCGAACGCCGGGCGGCGAGCAGTGTGGTGCGGTGCTCGTACGCGGCGGCGCTCCGGTAGGCCAGTGGCCAGCGCAGGCCGGGGCGGGGGCGCACCACCCGGTGGGTGCGCAGCACATCGCGTACGGTCACCTGCCGTACGTCGACGCCCGGCAGCGCGACCGTCGCCGGCGCGCGGCCGATCAGGGTCACCTGGTAGCCGGCCGCGCGGGCGGCCCCGGCCACCCTGAGCGCGCGGGAGTCGCCGTCGAGTCCACCGCCCGACACGACCGCCACACGCGCTGATCCGCGTAAACTCCCCGCCATTCCCGCACCCAACCCCATGAAGATGATCTGTTGGTTACGTGCGGTTTGCCACCGGGCGAACGGGTTTTGTGGGGCCCAGGGGCCGCTCCCTGGCCGGTCCGGACCTGCCAGGGAGCGGCTGGACCGGCCGTGGCCTCCTTCGCCGCGGACCGCCGGGGGTTGGCAGGCGGAGCCACCGCAGGGCGAGCCCCCGGGGAGGGCCCCCGCCGGGACCCGACCCGGGCCACCCGCAGGCTACGCCGGGCTCGGCGAGTCCGCCGCCGGCAGTCCGTGCAGGTCGCGGGCCGTGTCGGTGATCCCGGCCAGGAACGTGTGGGCCCGTGGTGAGGCCGCCGAGGTCAGCCACTGCTGGTCGATGTCGACGACCACGATGTGCACCCCGGTCCCGGCCAGCGCCAGCGGCAGCGTGTGCACCACCGTGGACGGGAACGACAGCACCGAGGCGCCGATCGGCCCGCGTCTGGCCACCAGCTCCAGCGGCAGGTCCGGCCGTACGATGTCCAGCCCGGTCTCGGCCGCGAGCCGGTGCAGCTTGTCCACCGCCTCCCGGCGGTGCGCGAAGTACCGCCGGGCGCCGTGCTGTTCGGCCAGTGAGCGGACCACCGCCAGGTACTGCTCGGCGTCCACCACGCCGGTCTCCACCAGCGAGGTGCCGATCAGGTCGGTGCCGTCCAGGATGTGCGGCGGCCCGAACCGGCTGCGGGTCCAGGCGAACCGGTTGGCGCGTACCGCCATCCCGGGCGGCGGGGTGGCGGGCATCGCGCTGAACAGCTCGATGGCGCGCCGCTTGCCGGGGGTGAGCCGGCGCCGCGCGGCCGAGGCGAACAGGCCGAACGCGGCGTCCGCCGGTGACCGGCGGCGCCCGCTGCGGTGCCAGCGGACCAGCCGGCCGCCGCGGGCCAGGATCTCGGTGAACTCCATGGTGGCGGTGCCGTCGTCCACCACGGTCAGTTCCTTCGCGCGGCACAGCGGCAGCAGCACCTGCACCAGCCGGGAGAACGGGTCGCCGATGACCAGCCACTTGGCGCGCAGCAGCAGCGGCGCCACCGCCAGGGCGGTGTGCAGCAGCCCGTTGCGGCGGCCCTCACCGCCGCGCGCCTCGTACCAGCGGACGATGGCGCCCTCGTCGCGGGCGAGATCGGCCATCCGGCGCAGCTGGCCGCGGCTTATCGGGTCGGCGGGGGAGAGCACCACCACGGTCAGCGGCCGCGCCGCCGCCGGAGCGGTGTCCTCACCGGAACGGCCGTCACGGGGGGCGGGGACGGCGGGTGTCGCGGGCGGGCGCACATGCGCCCACTCCAGGACGTTCAGCAGCTGGACGGGTGACTCGACCAGCGCGACCGGGCCCGGACCCGGTGCGGGCGGGCGGCCTTTGCCGGGCGCGAGCCGTGCGGTCATTGCCTCGTCCTCGTCCTTCTCGTCGCTGGTGGTCACGCCGGTCCCCGCCCCCGTGGCGGGTCAGACCGTCGCGTCCTGGGAGGCGGCGGCCTCGGCGTCGGCGACCACACCGGCCACCCGGCGCAGCTTCTTCATCGGGCCGAGCTCGCCCTCGTAGACCTTCTTGACGCCGTCGCCGAGCGCGGCCTCGATGATGCGGATGTCGCGGACCAGCCGGTCCAGGCCCTGCGACTCGACGGACGCGGCCTGGTCGGAGCCCCACATCGCGCGGTCGAGGGTGATGTGGCGCTCCACGAAGACCGCGCCGAGCGCGACGGCGGCGAGCGTGGTCTGCAGGCCGACCTCGTGACCGGAGTAGCCCACCGGCACGTTCGGGTACTCGGCCTGGAGGGTGTTGATCATCCGCAGGTTGAGCTCTTCGTTCTTCGCCGGGTACGTCGAGGTGGCGTGGCACAGCACGATGTTGTCGCTGCCGAGCACCTCGACCGCGTGCCGGATCTGCTTGGGCGTCGACATGCCGGTGGACAGGATGACGGTGCGGCCGGTGGCGCGCATGGCCCGCAGCAGCTCGTCGTCGGTGAGGCAGGCGGAGGCGACCTTGTGGGCCGGGACGTCGAACTTCTCCAGGAACTCCACCGACGGGACGTCCCACGGGGAGGCGAACCAGTCGATGCCGCGCTTGCGGCAGTACTCGTCGATGGCCCGGTAGCCGTCCTCGTCGAACTCGACGCGGTGCCGGTAGTCGATGTACGTCATCCGGCCCCAGGGGGTGTCGCGCTCGATGTCCCACTGGTCGCGCGGGGTGCAGATCTCCGGGGTGCGCTTTTGGAACTTGACCGCGTCACAGCCCGCGGCGACGGCGGCGTCGATCAGTGCGAACGCGTTCTCCAGGTCGCCGTTGTGGTTGATGCCGATCTCGCCGGTGACGTACACGGGCTGACCGTTGCCGATGTGGCGGGAGCCGACGGCGCGGAGGTTGGCGGGGAGAGTTGCCGGGATAGAGGCCACGGGGGTGTTCCTTCGGTTTTCAGGGGGTGTTCTGGACTTCGTGGAACGTCGTCAGCGAGCGAGAGTGGGACCGAGCAGCCACGCGGCGATCTCGCGGATCGCTCCGTGGCCGCCGTGGGCGGTGGTGACGGCACGGGCGGCGGCCCGCACCACGTCATGCGCTCCGGCGACGGCCACGGGCCAGCCGACCAGGGCGAAGCAGCCCAGGTCGTTGACGTCGTTGCCGGCGTAGAGCACCCGCTCCGGCGCGATGCCGTTCTCCTCGCACCACTGCTTGAGCGCGAGGTCCTTGCGGTCGATGCCGTGCAGGACCGGGACCTGGAGCTTCCCGGCCCGTGCGGCGACGACCGTGTTGGTCTCGGTGGACAGGATCAGTACGGGCACGCCCGCGCGGCGCAGGGCCGCGATCCCGAGGCCGTCACCGCGGTGCACGGTGACGGCCTCGTGTCCGTCCGCATCGATCAGCACCCGGTCGTCGGTCTGGGTGCCGTCGAAGTCGAGTACGACCGCGTCGACGTCGGCGCGGGTCGGGATGCCGGCCCGCGGGTCGAGCAGCGGGGCCAGCGCGCGGGCGCGTTCGAGATCGGCGGGCTCGTCGATCTCCAGCACCCGGGCGGGGTCGGTGCGCACCAGCGTGGTCCGGCCGAAGAAGCGGTGGCCGGCCGCGCGGAAACCGGCCGCCCGCATAGCGTAGGCGGCCCCGGTCTCCAGCAGGTCCTGGGGGCGGTCCTGGCGGCGCGGCCGGGTGGTCTTGTCATGGTTGACGCCGAACGACCCGGCGCCGGTTCCCTCGGCGCCGGGCCCGTCGCCGTCGCGCCAGACGAAGCCGTGGAAGGGGGTGACGGTGTGCGCGGTGTCGGCGCCGTCCTCGGTGACCGCGGCGACGACGCCGTCGATCTCCTCGCTGGTGATGAAGGGGCTGGTGCACTGGACCAGGAGCACCACGTCGGTGGCCGCGCCGGTGACCGCCTCGCGGCTGTCCATGGCGTGCAGCACGGCGGCCTCGCTGGTGGCGGTGTCGCCGGCGATGGCGACCGGCCGCAGCACCACTTCGGCGCCGGCCGACCGGGCCACCTCGGCTATCGAGGGGTCGTCGGTGGACACCACGACCTCGGTGACGCGGCGGGCGGCGGCGCAGGCCAGCACCGCGCGGGCGACCAGCGGTACGCCGCCGACGGCCGCGAGGTTCTTGCCGGGTACGCCCTTGGACCCGCCGCGGGCGGGTATGACGGCCAGTACGCGGGGCGCGGCTTCTGCCGGCTCGGTGGTCATGGGGTGACTCCTGTCAGTGCGGACACCGGCGGCTCCGGCGGTGCCTGGTCTTCGGCCGTGCGCGCGGCTTCAGCGCCGCGGGGGCCGGCGGCGTGCGTGGCGTCCACGGCGCCGGCGGCTGCGCCGACCGTACCCACCCGGTCCCCGGCCGTCTGTATGCGGGACGTCACAGCTGGCCCCAGCGGCGGATGACGGGGGCGACGCGCTGCACACCCTGACGGTAGGCGGTCCGGGCGGAGTTGCGCACCAGGTCGTGCACGGCCCTGCGGACCGGGCCCGGTTCGCGCGGTGAGAAGCCGCCGATGGGGTCGCCCTTGGGGTCCAGGCCCTGCCGGGCGAGGATGCCGGGCAGATATCCGGGGGCGGTGCGCGTGGTGTAGTACGGCGCCAGCCGCGGCAGTTCGGGGAGGTCCAGCAGGTTGTGCACCCGGGCGCGCAGCGGCGCGTACGGGTTGCCGCCGCCCACGCCGTGCGCGGCGGTCCACTGCGGGTCGGCGCGCGGCAGGTGGCCGTCGTCGAGTTCGTCCCAGGAGGCGAAGCAGCCGGAGCCGAGGAAGTGGTGGTTTCCGAGCGCCTCGCGGATGCCGAGGTCGGTGAGGATCGCGGTCGGTATCCGGCGGTGCAGCGACTCCAGCGCGGCGGTGGAGCTGACCGTCACCAGCAGGTCGGTGCGGTCCAGCACGTCGCTCATGTTGCCGTAGACCAGCTGGACGTTGGCCGGCGGGTCGAGGGAGGCGACCAGCTTCTGGTACGGGTTCTCCTCGATGTGCGTGGTGTGCTCGCCGGGCTTGCTGCGCAGCTTGACCAGCACGTCGCGCTCGGGGCGCCGGCGCGCGTGCTCGACGGTCCGGCGCAGTAGGTGCGTACGGTCGGCGCGGCCCTCGGGCACGGATGGCTGCACGGCGAAGGTGAGGGTGAACCGGCGTCCGACGTTTGGCCGATACTGGTCCCCGCCGAGGAACGGCAGCGCGGTCTCCACGATGGCGCGTGTGGGATATCCCACACCCTCGTAGACCGCCCTGAACCGCTCGGCGTCGTCGGCACTGTTGGCCAGCACCACGTCGGCGCCCGCCCGCAGCAGCAGTCCGTCGGCCAGTTTCTCGTACACGACCCCGACGTACCCGGTGACGACCACGGGGCGCGACGGGCGGCCCTCCCAGGCCCGGTTGAATCCTTGCAGCAGGGCCTGGACGGTGCCGCCGACGCAGGAGACGACCACCACGTCGCAGGTGTCGGAGTTGGTGCCGGCCAGGATCTCGGCGGCGGTCGCCTCCACCATCGAGTCGGCGGGAATGCCCAGTTCAGCGAGTTGCCGGGGAGTGGGGGTGGCCCGGCCGCGGAGCAGCCGTGCATCGAGCCGGGCGTCCGGGTCGATGCGACGCGCGGTCAGCGCACCCCACTTCCACCGGGTGTCCGAGTCGGCGATCACAGTGACCCTCAGTGGGCCGGGCATACGTTCCACACCCTGACAGTAGGAAGCACTTGGACTCAACACGCTAACTATTGGCCAACGGGAGGTAAACAGAGAGCCTCGGATCGGAAGTGACCCGAGGGGCCGCAGGGGCCACCCGGTACAAACCGGGCACACACCGTTACCGTTCCGTCATGTTTCGTTTACCTAGATGTATGTTCGACGCACAGCGCAAGGACGACTGAACGGCCTAATGTACGGGAGTGGTCAAGCTCTCCGTCGTCGTGCCCTTTTTCAATGTCCAGCAGTATGCCGCGGACACCCTGCGCAGCCTCCGGGCGAACGCCGATCCCGATTACGAGTTCGTGCTGGTGGACGACGCGTCGACCGACCGGACCCCGGTGATCCTGGAACAGGCGCTGGACTCCCTGCCGGGCGCCAGACTCGTCCGGCACGAGAAGAACGGGGGTCTGGCGACCGCGCGCAACACCGGCATCGACGCCGCGCGCGGCCAGTACCTCACCTTCCTCGACGGTGACGACTGGTACGGCCCCGGCTACCTGCCGCGGCTGGTGGCGGCCATCGAGGGGCTGGACACCGACTTCGTCCGGGTGGACCACGTGCAGTGCACCGGCCGGGTCCGCAACGTCATCCGGGTGCCGCACGGCCGCCGCGGGGTCACTCTCGGCGCCCGCGACGCGATCCTGCCCGCGGACCGCTCCACCTCGGTGGACTACCCGTACGCCTGGGCCGGGATCTACCACCGCCGGCTGGTCGACCGCGGGCTGCTGCACTTCCCCGACGGGCTGCGCACCGCGGAGGACCGGCCGTGGATCTGGCGGCTGCACCGCGAGGCCGACACCTTCGCGGTGGCGGCCGGGCTGATGGGCATCTTCTACCGGCGGGGCGTGGCCACCTCGCTGACCCAGATCGGCGACGTGCGCCAACTGGACTTCATCCGCAGCTTCGACCGGGTGATCGCGGAGACCGCCAAGGACCGCGACGCCGCGCTGTTCCTGCCCAAGGCGGTCCGCACGTACTGCGCGATCATCGCCCACCATCTGAGCAACATCGAGCGGTTCGAGCCGCCGGTGGCGCGCAAGCTCAAGTCGATGAGCGCCGCCGCGCTGCGCCAGCTCCCGCAGGACGTGCTCACCGAGGCGCTGGACTCGATGGACCTGGAGCGCAGCTCCAGGATCCGCCGGCTGCGCTGGCGGCTGCCGGCCCGCAGCGACGACCCGGGCGCCGCCGCCTCCCCGCCACCGCCCGTCCCCGGCTCCAAGCGCGCGGTCGCCGAGACCGGCACCGGCGACGACCTCGACGCCCGCGACAACGAAGGGGCGGTCGCGTGATGGCCCGTACCCAGCTCTTCCTCGCCTCCACCCTCTACGGCGCCGCCACCCTGGCCGCCGCGCTGGACGCCGGCTCCTTCGCCGCCGCCGACCGGCGGCTGCTGGTGGTCTGCAACAACGCGGCCATCCCGGAGATCACCCCGCCGCTGGACGAGGCCCCCGGCTTCGCCGCGCTGCGTTCCCGCTTCGACGACCTGGTGTCGTGGAACGAGGCGATCCACCCGCTGCACCCGGGCGGCTGGGCGCCGCGCGCCGACGACGTGCCCGTCTGGGAGCGCTACGTGCGGATGCTGTGGGAGCTCGGCGACGACTCGATCGAACTGATCGTGGAGTCCATCCAGGTCGAGCCGGCGCTGGCGGTGGCCGCCGTCTTCCAGGGCGCGCCCATCACCGTCTACGCCGACGGCCTGATGTCGTACGGGCCGACCCGCAACAAGCTGGGCGCGCTGGTCGACACCCGCATCGACCGGCTGCTGCACCTGGACCTGGTGCCGGGGCTGCGCCCGCTGCTGCTCACCGAGCACGGCGTGGGCTCCGAGGTGGTGCCCACCACGGAGTTCACCAAGGTGCTCGCCGAGGTCGCCGAGGCGTCGATGGACGCCGGCGGGGACGACCTGGGGGCGGTGCCGGAGGGCGCGGCGCTGCTGCTCGGGCAGTACCTGTCGGCGCTGGGCCTGATCACCGCCGCCGAGGAGGAGGAGCTGCACCTGTCGATGGTGCGGGGCGCGGCGGCGCTGGGCCACAAGGAGATCGTCTTCAAGCCGCACCCGACCGCACCCGCGGAGTGGACCGAGCCGCTGAAGGCCGAGGCCGAGCGCCTCGGCGCGCGGCTGACGGTGCTCGACTCGCCGGTGCTGGCCGAGGTGGTGTACCAGAGGTCCCGCCCGGCGCTGGTGGCCGGCTGCTTCTCCACCGCGCTGCTGACCGCCTCGGTGCTCTACGGCATCCCGGTCGCCAGGACCGGTACCAAGCTGCTGCTGGAGCGGCTGACGCCGTATCAGAACAGCAACCGGATCCCGGTCACCATCGTGCACGCGATGCTACCGGACCTGGCGGACACCACCGGGGTACAGGACTGGCGGCCGCCCACGCCGGAGCAGGTGGCGGCCGAACTGACCCCGCTGCTGCACGCGGTGGGCTACTGCATGCAGGCGCAGGCGTACCCGCATCTGCGCGAGGAGGCCGTAGCCTGGCTCACCCAGCGGCTGAACGCGGGCACCTGGCCGTACTTCAAGCGCCGCCGGCTCACCTCTCTGGGGCTGCCCGGCGCGGTCCCGGCCAGGCTGGCGTTCGTGCCGCGCAACCGAACCGTCCGCCGGGTGGCCCGCCGCGCCCGTGCCTTGAAGAAAGCCACACTGGGATGAGTCTGCACCTGCCCGCGCCCGCCGAAGAGTCCGCCGGGCCGGGCGGCTCCGCGACCACCGCGGAGCCACTGCCCCAGGCCGCCCCCGGGCAGTCCGCCGCCACCGACAAGCCGACGGCGGCGGCCGGCGGCGGACGGGCCAAGGGACGGCTGCGCGCGCTGGACGGCCTGCGGCTGATCGCCGCGCTGATGGTGTGCGTCTACCACTACGGGGGCCGCGAGGGCGACATCGCGACGGCCTGGGGGCGCTCGCCGAGCCACATATTCCCGCACCTGGCCGGGCCGTTCTCCTACGGGCCGCTGGGTGTGCAGATCTTCTTCGTCATCAGCGGTTTCGTGATCTCGATGAGCGGCTGGGGCCGCTCGGTCAAGGACTTCGCGATCTCCCGGATCACCCGGCTCTACCCGGCCTACTGGGCGGCGCTGGTCATCATCACGGTGGCGTTCGCGATCGTCGGCCTCAAGCGGGTCTCCGACACCGACCTGCTGGTCAACTTCACCATGCTGCAGATGCCGGCCGGTGCCGAGCGGGTGCTCGGTGTGTGCTGGACGCTGTGGGCCGAGATGCGGTTCTACCTGCTGTTCGCGCTGTTCGTGGTGTGGCCGGGCGCGACCCGCAAGCGGGTGCTGGTGTTCTGCACGGTGTGGACGGTCGGCGCGCTGTACGCCGAGTCCGCCGGCCAGGACTTCCTGAAGCTGGCTCTGATGCCCGAGTACGCGCCGTTCTTCGTCGCCGGCATGGGCCTGTACCTGGTCTACCGCTTCGGCCACGACGCCCTGGCCTGGGGCGTGGTGGCGGTCGGCTTCCTGCTCGGCCAGCGCGAGGAGGTCAAGGCGCTGGTGGCGCCGCCGCACATGCACGTCTTCCACCACCGTTCGCAGCTGATGGTGATCGCCGTCGTCGCGTTCGGCTTCCTCGCGGTCATCGCGGTGACGCTGGTACCGCGGATCGCCAACCTCAACTGGCGCTGGCTGACCACCGCGGGCGCCCTGACGTACCCGTTCTACCTGGTGCACGAGCACCTCGGCTGGGTCGTGATCGGCAAGCTCAACGAGCACACCAGCCTGTCGCCGGGGGCGATCTTCGTGAGCACCGTGCTGTTCATGCTGGTGCTCGCGTACGTGCTGTACCGGGTGGTGGAGAAGCCGCTCGCGCCGCGGCTCAAGCGGCTGCTGCAGCGGCAGCCCGTGCTGCGCTGACCCGCGGGAGCCCTTTCGGCGTCCGGTCGCGGATACGGCGGCGGGCGGCGGCCTCGACCGGGCGCCGCCCGCCGCTGTTCTACGATGGCACCGTGAGCGACATCACCCGCGGCACGGTGCGTGAGCCGACCCGCGCGCAGGAGATCCTCGCCCTGGGGCTGCGGGACGAGAAGAGACGGCAGACCAGGCAGCACGTCGCCGAGGTCGCCACCGGGCTCTTCCTCCGGCACGGCTTCGGCCGGGTGACGATCGCCGACGTGGCCCGTACCGCCGAGGTGTCGGTCAACACCGTGTACACGTACTTCCCCTCGAAGGAGGACCTGGTCTTCTACCCGGAGCAGGCGTCGGCGCAGCGCATGGTGCGGATGGTCGCGGACCGGCCGCGGGGCCGTTCGGCGGCGGACGCGGTACTGGTCGCGCTGCGCGCCGAACTGCGGCACGGGGACCGGGCGGCGGGGCTGACCGGCGGCTTCGGCCGGTTCCTCGACATGGTCCGCGCGGAGCCGGCGCTGGCCGCCCGGCTGGACTCGATCCAGCGCGAGATGGTGGCCGCGCTCGCGGCCGAACTGGCCGCCGAGACCGGCGCGGGGCCCGCCGACCCGCTGCCCCGGCTGGTGGCCTCGCAGCTGGGCTGGGCGCAGGAGCAGCTGTTCCGGGAGATCGGCGAGCAGACCCGCGCCGGCCGCTCCCCGGCCGCGGTGGCGACGGCGGGGCTGGAGCTGCTGGACGTGGTGGAGGGACTGCTCGGCGAGCAGGTGCTGGCGTACGCGGCCCGCCACACCGGGTGACATAGGTCACTTTCCCCTCGGATGCGGCATGCGTCTCTTTACTCCGGGCAGACGCGCGCCCCATCGTGAAGGCATGGCCGACTTCACCGCAAGCCTTCTCCTGCGTCCCGCCACCGGCACCGGTGGCCCCAAGGACCACGACAAGCTCGTCGAGCACGTGCTCGGCTGGGCCCTCACCGTGCTGGTGGCCGCGCTCGTCACCGGGCTGCACCTGTCGGTCTTCTGAGGCCCGGCCGCGGCTCGACCCGCCGCGAGGGGACCGGGAGTCGAGCGGCCGGGCGGGGCCGGACGGCCCGGCGACCGCTCGGAAAGATCAGAAGGAGTCGGTGGGAACGTAGGTCCCCCAGACCTCGCGCAGCGCGTTGCAGACCTCGCCGACCGTGGCGCCCGCCCGCAGCGCGTCCTTCATCGGGTAGAGCACGTTGTCGGCGCCCTCGGCGGCCTTCTTCATCGCCGCCAGCGCGTGGCCGAGGGCCGACTGATCCCGGCGGGCCCGCAGCTGCGCGAGCCGCCCGGCCTGCTGGGCCTCGATCGCCGGGTCCACCCGCAGCGGCTCGTACGGCTCCTCCTCGTCGAGCTTGTAGCGGTTGACCCCGACCACCACCCGCTCGCCGGAGTCGGTCTCCAGGGCGATCCGGTACGCGTTGCGCTCGATCTCGCCCTTCTGGAAGCCGTGTTCGATCGCGGTGACCGCGCCGCCGAGTTCCTCGACCTTCGCCATCAGCTCCAGCGCAGCCGCCTCCACCTCGTCGGTCATCCGCTCCACCACGTACGACCCGGCGAACGGGTCCACGGTGGCGGTCACGTCCGTCTCGTACGCCAGCACCTGCTGGGTGCGCAGCGCCAGGCGGGCGGACTTGTCGGTGGGCAGCGCGATGGCCTCGTCGAAGGAGTTGGTGTGCAGCGACTGGGTGCCGCCCAGGACCGCGGCCAGCCCCTGCACGGCGACCCGGACCAGGTTGACCTCCGGCTGCTGCGCGGTGAGTTGGACGCCGGCGGTCTGGGTGTGGAAGCGCAGCATCTGCGACCTGGGGTCGCGCGCCCCGAACTCCTCCCGCATCACCCGGGCCCAGATGCGGCGCGCGGCACGGAACTTGGCGACCTCCTCCAGGATCGTGGTCCTGGACACGAAGAAGAACGACAGCCGCGGCGCGAAGTCGTCCACCTCCATGCCGGCGTCGATCGCGGTGCGCACGTACTGGATGCCGTCGGCGAGGGTGAACGCGATCTCCTGCGCGGGCGAGGCGCCGGCCTCGGCCATGTGGTAGCCGGAGATCGAGATGGTGTTCCACTTGGGGATCTCGGCCCGGCAGTACGCGAAGATGTCCGCGATCAGCCGCAGCGACGGCTTCGGCGGGAAGATGTACGTACCGCGGGCGATGTACTCCTTCAGCACGTCGTTCTGGATGGTGCCGGTCAACCGCGCGGCGGGCACGCCCTGTTCCTCGCCGACGAGCTGGTAGAGCAGCAGCAGGAGGGCGGCGGGGGCGTTGATGGTCATCGAGGTGGAGACCTTGTCCAGCGGGATGCCGGCCAGCAGCACCCGCATGTCCTCGATGGAGTCGATGGCGACCCCGACCTTGCCGACCTCGCCGTGCGCGATGGGCGCGTCGGAGTCGTGGCCCATCTGGGTGGGCAGGTCGAAGGCGACGGACAGGCCCATCGTGCCGTTGGCGATCAACTGCTGGTAGCGGGCGTTGGACTCGGCCGCGGTGCCGAACCCGGCGTACTGCCGCATCGTCCACGGCCGGCCGGTGTACATCGACGGGTACACCCCCCGGGTGTACGGGTATCCGCCCGGCACCCCCAGCCGCTCCGCGGGATCCCAGCCGGCCAAAGCCTCCGGGCCGTACACCGGTTCGATCGGCAGACCGGACTCCGATTCGCGCGTCATCGTTCACGCCTCCGCTCTGAGGACTTGCTGAGGGCGCCGCTGGGGGCTGTCTGCGAGGGGTCACCAGGGTCCGACACGGACTGTAGTGGCGCCCGTACGTACCGAGGAGTGGCCCACGCTGGGACCTTCCTCACAGTCGTAGCACTCCGGACCCGCCGCGGGGCGCAACCGGCCCGGCGGAAAAGGGCGTCCACGCGGTCAGGGGGCGGTGGGCGACGCGCCGGGGAGGGTGGCCGCCGCGGGCGGCGGCGGGCGAGCGCGGCCGGGCAGGGGGAATGCGCCCGGCCGCGCTCTGTGACGTGGACCCCGGTACGGGGAGAACCGGGGTCCACCGAGCCGATGACCAGTCGGCTCACTAGTACAGCGGCTGTCCGCCCGGAAGTGTCACCTGGGAACCCCCGCTTTCGGGGGTACGCGCGTCCGGACGCGGCTTGTCCTGCGCCTTGCGGCGATGGCCGCCGGGTGTGCGCGTCTGCTGGGGCGCCGCCTTGCCGCCGGGAGTGCCGGGGGCGGCGCCGGGGGTCCTGACGGCGCCCTTCGCCTTGCCGGCCGGCCCGGCGCCCGGCCCGTGCGGCCCGACCGGCCGGTCGCGGTGCGGGGTGTCCGCCGGCCGGGCGGTGGACGCGGCGCCGGCCGGGGGGAGCGGATCGGACGCGGGAGCGGGGGCGAGGGCGGGGGCGGACCCGGGGACGGCGGCCGCCCCGGACGCCGGGGCGGGCGCCGCGGCGGACGCGGACACCGGGCCGGCGCGGTCGCCGTCCGGGGCGACCACCGCCGGCGGCCGGCTCACCCGGGAGGTGCCCGAGCCGGGACCGGGCAGCAGGCCGTGTCCGGTGCCCGCGGCCACCGCGACGCCGACCCCGCCGAGCGCGACCACCGAGACCATCGCGGCGGCGGCCACCCGTACCGCCCGCCCGGCCCGTACCACCGGCCGCGGCACCGGACCGACCGGCGGGTGCGCGGCCCGGAACGCCGCCAGCGCGGCCTCCTCGCGGGCCGGGTCGAGGGCGGCCGGCAGCCCGGCCGCCGCCAGCAGCCGGCGCAGCCGCGCGGCGGTCATCGCGTCGGCGCCCGGGTACGCCGCGGCGCGAGCCGGCGCCCCTGCCCCGCCGGTCCCGACCCGTCCGTACTCGCTCATGTCACTTCCATGTCACTTCCTCACGGCGCCTCGGCCGCGGAAAACGTCACATCGGCCGGTTGCCCGTCCTCCTCCAGCTCCAGGATCTCGGCCAGCCGGCGCAGCCCCCGGTGGGTCGCCATCCGGACCGAGCCGGCCCGTTTTCCCAGCACCCGGGCGGCGCTGGTGGAGTCCAGGCCCATCACCACCCGCAGCAGCACGGCCTCGGCCTGCTCGCGCGGCAGGGCGGCTATCGCGGCCAGCGCCCGGTCGGTCGCCACCGCGTCCAGCGCCTCCCCCGCGGTGTCCGCCCGGTCCGGGAGCTGGACGAGCTCGTCCACCCCCGCGCCGGACACCGGCCTGCGGCTGCGGGCGCGGATGTGGTCCAGCGCCCGGTTGCGGGCGATCCGGGCCGCCCAGCCGCGGATGGAGCCGCCGTCACCACGGAAGTTGGGCAGGTCGCGGGCGATCTGCAGCCATGCCTCGGACGCCACGTCCTCGGCGTCCACCGGTCCCACCAGACTGCGGACGTACTGCAGCAACTGCGGCTGCACGGCGCGGTAAACGACGCGGAAGGCGTGTTCGTCACCGCCCTGCGCCGCGCCTACCGCGGTATCCAGATCCACGTCCGGCCCCACCCCCTCGAACACCGCCCCCATCCTGCCTCATGCGGGCCGGTGACACTTTTGGAGTCGGCGACGCCGTACAAGTGGCGGCCGGGGACGCTCCTGTGGGGGGAGGCGGCCCCCGGCCGTCGTCAGTGCCGCGTATGCCCCGCACGCTGCGCCGATCCGGCCGTGCGCCGCCGTATGCCGCCGTGAGCCCTCATACGCCCCCGCGTGCCGCACCGTGCCGTCGTGTCCCGCCCTGTGCCCACAGCCATGCGCGCGCGTACGTGCCGTCAACCCGCCGCCGCGCCCGTCTTCCCTTCGGGTGAATCCCGCCGCCTTCCCGGCCGTATGAAGGGTGCCCACCCGTACAGTTGAGCGTACCGATACGCGTCACCCCACCCGCCTCACCGACCCCGCGCATCCTCCGCACGCCTTCGCCGTACGCGACCCGTACCGGCGACGCACCCCACCCAGGAGCCCGCCGCTGTCCAGCGACACGCCCGCCGAGGGGCTGGCCCTGCTCAACCTCGCGCCCGTCATGGCCGCCGAGGCGGTCCTGCGTTCCTGCTGCGGCTCGCACCGCTGGGCCCGCCGGATGGCCGCGCACCGGCCGTACCCGACGCTGGACGCGCTGCTGGCCGCCGCGGACGAGGCCGCCTTCGACCTGACGCCCGGCGACCTCGCCGAAGCACTGGCCGGCGAGCACACCACCGCACTGGCCGACCGGGGCAACCTCGCGGCGCACACCGCGCTGCGCGCCGCGCACGCCGCCTACGAGGCCAGGTTCGGGCACGTCTTCGTGATCGACCTGTCCACCGCCGACCCGGCCGAGGAACTCGACCTGACCCTGGTCAGCCTGCGCGAGCGGCTCGGCCACGACGCGGACGAGGAGGTCACGGCCACCGCCGAGCAACTGCGGGGGATCTGCCGGGCCCGGCTGCTCCGGCTGGCCGGCGAGCCGTACCCGCCGCCGCCGTGGGCCGCGGGTTCACCCGACCGTGCGGGATCGCTCACACCTGGACCACCCCGCGGTCCGGAGCCGACAGCGCGTCGCTACGATGGCAGGGGCCGGTGGACCGTACCCGGCCGGGCGTGACCGACACCGAAGCCGGCAGCCCTCGTCCCGCTCCCGGAGGGTTTTTCCGTGCCGGCTGGAACGCTGTACCGCGGCCGGGAAGGTATGTGGTCGTGGGTGGCTCATCGAGTCACCGGTGTCCTCATCTTCTTCTTCCTGTTCGTCCACGTCCTCGACACCGCCCTGGTGCGGGTCTCCCCCGAGGACTACGACAAGGTCGTCGCTACCTACAAGACCCCCATCGTCAGCCTGCTGGAATACGGCCTCGTCGCCGCGATCCTCTTCCACGCGCTGAACGGTCTGCGCATCATCGCCGTCGACTACTGGACCCAGGGCCCCCGCTACCAGAAGCAGATGTTCTGGACCGTGATGGGCCTGTGGATCCTGCTGATGATCGGCGCGATCTACCCGGTGCTCGGCCACGCCGCTCGAGTCCTGTTCGGGAGCTGAACGACACATGGCCACTGAAGTCACCCCCTCGGACGACGTGCAGCTGACCGGCTCCAGCGTCTCGTTCAGCCCGGAGAACCCGGCCCCGCTGATCGAGCCGCCGCGCGCCCGCACCCCGCGCACGCTGCGTCCCCAAGGGGCCGCCCGGACCAACTTCGAGCTGTACGGCTGGCTCTTCATGCGGCTGTCCGGCGTCGTACTGGTCGTGCTGGTGCTCGGCCACCTGCTGATCCAGCTGGTGCTCGACGGCGGTGTCACCAAGGTCGGCTTCGCGTTCGTCGCGGGCCGCTGGGCCTCGCCGTTCTGGCAGTACTGGGACCTGGCGATGCTGTGGCTGGCGATGCTGCACGGCGGCAACGGCCTGCGGACGGTCATCAACGACTACGCCGAGCAGGCGGCCACCCGCCTCTGGCTCAAGACGCTGCTGTTCACCGCCGTGACCTTCACCATCGTGCTCGGATCGCTGGTGATCTTCACCTTCGACCCGAACATCCGCTAAGCGCTGAGCCAGGGCTGGAACAGGGAAGCGACCCCATGCAGATCCACAAGTACGACACCGTCATCGTCGGCGCGGGCGGCGCCGGTATGCGCGCCGCCATCGAGGCCACCAAGCGCAGCCGCACCGCCGTCCTGACCAAGCTCTACCCGACCCGCTCCCACACCGGCGCCGCGCAGGGCGGCATGGCCGCCGCCCTCGCCAACGTCGAGGAGGACAACTGGGAGTGGCACACCTTCGACACGATCAAGGGCGGCGACTACCTGGTCGACCAGGACGCCGCCGAGATCCTGGCGAAGGAGGCCATCGACGCGGTCCTGGACCTGGAGCGGATGGGCCTGCCGTTCAACCGGACGCCCGAGGGGCGGATCGACCAGCGGCGGTTCGGCGGCCACACCCGCAACCACGGCGAGGCCGCGGTGCGCCGGGCCTGCTACGCCGCGGACCGCACCGGTCACATGATCCTCCAGACGCTGTACCAGAACTGCGTCAAGGAGGGCGTTGAGTTCTTCAACGAGTTCTACGTCCTCGACCAGTTGCTGACCGAGGTCGACGGGGTCCGGCGGTCGGCCGGCGTGGTCGCGTACGAGCTGGCCACCGGCGAGATCCACATCTTCCAGGCGAAGGCCGTGATCTACGCCTCCGGCGGCACCGGCAAGTTCTTCAAGGTGACCTCGAACGCGCACACCCTGACCGGCGACGGCCAGGCCGCGGTCTACCGGCGCGGACTGCCGCTGGAGGACATGGAGTTCTTCCAGTTCCACCCGACGGGCATCTGGCGGATGGGCATCCTGCTCACCGAGGGCGCCCGCGGCGAGGGCGGCATCCTGCGCAACAAGGACGGCGAGCGCTTCATGGAGAAGTACGCGCCGGTCATGAAGGACCTCGCCTCGCGGGACGTGGTGTCCCGGGCGATCTACACCGAGATCCGGGAGGGCCGCGGCTGCGGCCCCGAGGGCGACCACGTCTACCTGGACCTCACCCACCTGCCGCCGGAGCAGCTGGACGCGAAGCTGCCGGACATCACCGAGTTCGCCCGTACGTACCTGGGCATCGAGCCGTACACCGACCCCATCCCGATCCAGCCGACCGCGCACTACGCCATGGGCGGCATCCCGACCAACGTGCAGGGCGAGGTGCTCTCCGACAACACCACGGTGGTGCCGGGCCTGTACGCGGCCGGCGAGGTCGCCTGCGTGTCCGTGCACGGCGCCAACCGGCTCGGCACCAACTCGCTGCTCGACATCAACGTCTTCGGCCGCCGCTCGGGCATCGCCGCCGCGGAGTACGCGCAGGCCAACGACTACGTGCCGCTGCCGGAGAACCCGGCGCAGCTGGTCGAGGAGCAGGTGGAGCGGCTGCGGTCCTCGGTGGGGAGCGAGCGGGTGCACGACATCCGCCGTGAGCTGCAGGAGTGCATGGACGCCAACGTGATGGTGTTCCGCACCGAGCAGACCATCAAGACCGCGGTGGAGAAGATCGGCGAGCTGCGCGACCGCTATCTGCGGGTGTCCATCCAGGACAAGGGCCGACGCTTCAACACCGACCTGCTGGAGGCCGTCGAGCTGGGCAACCTGCTCGACCTGGCCGAGGTGATGGCGGTGTCCGCGCTGGCCCGCAAGGAGTCCCGCGGCGGGCACTACCGCGAGGACTACCCGAACCGTGACGACGTGAACTTCATGCGGCACACCATGGCCTACCGCGAGGTGGAGGCGAGCGGCACCGAGTCGATCCGCCTCGACTACAAGCCGGTCGTGCAGACCCGCTACCAGCCGATGGAGCGTAAGTACTGATGAGCACCCCGACGCTCGACCAGCACTCGGCGGCCCTGGACGCCGCCGAGCTCGACAGCGCGCACCTGATCACGGTCACGCTGCGGGTCCGCCGGTTCAACCCGGAGGTCTCGGACCAGGTCCAGTGGGTCGACTACCAGTTCCCGATCGACCCCAAGGAGCGCGTCCTGGACGCGCTCCACAAGGTCAAGTGGGAGCTGGACGGCACGCTGACCTTCCGCCGTTCGTGCGCCCACGGCGTCTGCGGGTCCGACGCGATGCGGATCAACGGCAAGAACCGGCTGGCGTGCAAGACCCTGATCAAGGACATCAACCCGGAAAAGCCGATCACGATCGAGCCGATCAAGGGCCTGACCGTGCTGAAGGACCTTGTGGTCGACATGGACCCGTTCTTCCAGGCGTACCGCGACGTGATGCCGTTCCTGATCACCAAGGGCAACGAGCCGACCCGCGAGCGCCTGCAGTCCGCCGAGGACCGGGAGCGCTTCGACGACACCACCAAGTGCATCCTGTGCGCCGCGTGCACCTCGGCCTGCCCGGTCTTCTGGAACGACGGCCAGTACTTCGGCCCGGCGGCCATCGTCAACGCGCACCGCTTCATCTTCGACTCGCGCGACGAGGGCGGCCAGCAGCGCCTGGAGATTTTGAACGACAAGGACGGCGTCTGGCGCTGCCGCACCACCTTCAACTGCACGGACGCCTGCCCGCGCGGTATCGAGGTCACCAAGGCGATCCAGGAGGTCAAGCGGGCCCTGATCACCCGCCGCTTCTGACCCCCCGTCCCACCGCCGCCGGGCCCCGCCTCCCCCCAGGGAGCCGGGGCCCGGCGTGCGTCCCGGCGCACCGGGCGCCGGCTCCCGAGGCGTGTTCTCAGCGCGGGTAGTACCGGATGGACATACTCGCCAGGCTTTCGGAGACTTCGCGCCGCCTGGTTCTGTCCGGCCGGGGAGTCTCGCACCGGACCAGGGCATGGGCGAACCCGGCCGGCTCGCCGTCCGGTACGGGGTCACCGACCACTCCGGCGCCGGCGGACCGGGGCACGGATGCCTGACAGCCGAAAACCTGCTGCCCCTCTTTGCGTAACACGGCTTCCGGAAGTCACTTCCCCGGTGGCGCCGGACCTGTGTCGGCGTCCTTTTCGTTCTCCTCCGGCTTCCCGGGGCGGAAGGTCAGAAGAGAGTGCCGAGCGGCTCGCCCATGGCGTCGGCGGCGGGACCGGGACTGCCGGAGACGTCGACAGGACCGCATACCGCGTTGTGCGGGAGCCGGTCATTGATCCCCCATTTGGGAGGAAAGAAGAGGCGCATGGGCTCCACCGACTGGTTGAACCGCGCCTTGATGCGCTTGCGGGCGCTGGTCAGCTCGGGGACGGCCTCCCTGCAGTACTTGTCGGTCTCGCAGAACAGGCCCTGGCAGTCGATGGCCTGCAACGGCCGTCCCCACAGGCCGTTGAAAGGGAGTCCCAGCCGCCGGAACTCGCGCTCCTGGTTCTCCGCCATCCACAGGATGATTTCTGTCGGCGAATAATCGCCCAGGCTCTCGAACACCTTCTTGATGCCCCGCAGCGCGCCGGGACCGGCCTGGGTGAACTCGTTCTCGCTAAAATTGACAAGATCTGAGTAATTGAGGTCGATGGCGATCTGATAGGACATGAAATCACCCATCAGCGGGAACTCGTGCAGGAGCTGGTAAATCTCGCGCAGGCTGCCCGCCTTGAGCACGCGCGCACCGAGGTCGTCCTGGAGGAACATGAGCCGGAAGAGTTCGACGTGGTTCAGGTGCTTGAGCGACTGGCCGTAGGCGTCCGTGGCGCACAGAATGAACGCGCCGGTGTAGAGACCGCCGTTACGCGCCCGCGCGTGGTCGAGCGCCTTCGTGAAGGCTCCGCTGCCGAGGTCCTCCAGGGTCGGGTGGTGGCCCAGGAAGTCCCGGACGGTCCGCCACGTCTCGATCTTGCTGAACGTGCGGAACGCGACGATCTGGAAAAGACGGTCCTTGGGTGTGCAGGATTCCCCGTGGTAGCAGACCTCGCTGATCATGTACTGCGACACGCGGTCCGCAGCGCGGAACACGTTGCAGAACTTGAATTCCTGCAGGATGGGATCCCCCGTCCACGGCCGGGAGGTCCCGGCCACGCGCTTTTCGAAAGCGCTCTGCCGCTCGGAGGCGAAATACCAGTAGAGATCGAACACACGCTGCCGCGGGACGGGGGGCTGCTTCATGGCGGGAATGATCCTCAAGTACGGGGCGTATTGCCAACGCTGACGGTAGAAGACACCTGTGTCGTGAAGATGAAAGTATCGCGGGTCATCCAGCAGGACACTCCCTGCCATACGCTCTCCCAGGGTGTAGCGAAAGCGCTGGCGACCTGTGAAGTGATCGAAGACGATGGCACCGCCGACAACGGTCCGCTCTCTCACGACCTCGATCGCCGCCTTGGCGGAGCTGTAGTTGTCGGTGTCGACGAAGGAGAGGACGAGTCGGCTGTCCTCCAGGTGCCGGCACGTCTCGACGATGTCACCTGGAATGATCTGCACCGCACGGCCCTGGAGATAGCGCCGCACCGCGGCCAGGTCAGTGAACACGCAATCAGGATGATCATACATATCGAGTGGGCTGCGCCGCGGCGGAAAACCGTCGAAGGTGTCGAACCCCACGACCGGCCACTCCATACCGAGCCGCTCGATCAGCCTGGAAAGGAACATCGTGGTGCCGCCTTTGAACATCCCGAACTCAGCGACGGTACCGGTCAGCCCCAACCGCGCCGCGTTGCGCAGACATTCGTACAGGTGTACCAGAGTGTGCGGATAGCCGTTCGCGAAGGAGGGAACCAGCAGCTGGGCGAATTCCTCGCGGAACAGCGCGTCACGGAACTCCAGGTGTCCGTACCCGGCGATCAGAATTTTCGGCGCGGCCTGGATATGGGGCAGAGCCGCCAGAAGCAGGTCTTCCTTCTCGGTGTCGGCCGCGACCGCCAGCACGTCGTGTTCGGCTCCGGCCAGGTCGGCCAACGGCAGGACGAGAGCCGGAAGCATGGACCAGACGGCTGTCGGCGGTCCTTCCGCATAGACGGCCTTGATGCCGCGGGCCAGCCCGGAAGCGCCCAGTGCGTCGAACAGACGCAGGGTCACCGGCGTGAGGCCGATGACGGCCAGGGACTGTGCGCCGTCCAGCAGCCGGGTCCGGACGTCGTCCAGAAGTTTGGCGAGGTCCTCAGCCCGCACGGCTGGCTTCCCGGCAGGCCGTGATGAAGTCACGGTACAGCGGTGGCGCCTCACGCGTGAGCGCGGCGATCAGCGCCCACGCGGCGGCCGTGACAGCGCGGGCTCTGGCCAGCCGGTCCATCGGCTCGGGCACGGCGGCGGCCGGCGAGAAGTAGGACTCGACCCCTGCGAACGTGTCGGCGACCACGGCGGTCGCCCTGGCGACGGACGGCACCTGGTCAGCGCGGAGCTCCACGACATGGTCCAGGAGGAACTCGAATCCCAGGGGGCCGTCGCTGTAGGGCGGAACGACACCAGGATCCGCGAAAAGGGTCGCGGCGACCGTGGGGTCGATGTCGGCGAGAAGCGTCTGGTACTTGAGACCGTAGACGAAGAGGTCGACCGCCGTATCGAAGATGGACTCGTCGTATGTGGCCGGCGCACCTTCGGCAAGTGCCTCCAGCCGGTCCACCTTTCTGGCCAGGTTCGCCAGGACGCCGATCACTTCACCGCGCTTCTTCCAGGCGTTTCCGTAGGCTGCGTCCTTCGCGCGGTGCAAACGCCCGATGGCCATGATGCATTCTGCGTGACTATCCACGCACTACCACCTTCTCGTATGTGAGCGTCCGGGCGTCCAAGTCCGCGAGCAGATAGCCGCCGCTGTTCTCGGTCAGATCCGCCATGGCTCGGAAGCCGTGGTGTATGGCCCGCCGCCAGAGCCATGCCGGCGTCCCTTCCACCTCCAGGTCGAAGGTGGCGGCCTCCGCTATCTTGAGGACTTCGCCGTCGATGCCGGCCTCGTCGAGGAATCCCTTTCTCTCCCTGGCCAGCCGGGAGAGCACCGCGGCCAGGCCCTCCTCGGCGAAGATCGCCCGGGCGCCGTCCTCCGCCTCGTCGGTTTCCGGATCTGATCTCCGCTTCAACCCCAGCAGTGACCGCATGTTCGGCGACCACCCCAGAACCGACAGGAATCCCAGGTGGATGGCGTCGTGGAAACGGTATCCGTCGCTCTTGCGGGTGTTGTCCGTCAGCTCATCGCCGAGGAAGTCTCCCACGCGGAATCCGATGCGTTTGCCGTTGACCTGGCGGACCACACCGCCGAAGGCGTCGGGCTCGGCATTGACCAGCCTCATCCGGCCGACGAGCTGGTCGCGCCGGCCCCGTCGCTCGGTGAACTCCATCACGAGTCGGCGGGGGAATCGCTCGGTCTCCGGATAGGAGGCGTCGGGTGCCGGCCAGTTATTCGGCTGGTACGGACGTGAGTGGGATCCGTACCGGGCTCTGGCCCGGCTCAGGTTGGATTCGGCGATGGTGTCCAGATCGAGTCCGCACGACGTCGCGACCGCGGCGATGTACCAGAGCAGGTCGCCCAGCTCTTCGCTGAAGAATCTCCTGCTGGCCTCCAGGTCGACGCCGCCGCGCAGATACTTCTTGTAGATGCCCAGAATGGAACCTGTCTCGCCGGCCAGGCCGACCACCGGCAGTAATGCGCCTTGCGGCCCGCCTCATCGGAGTTCACTCGTGTCACGTGCGGCGCGCTGGAAGTCAGCAAAGTCCATGACCCCTCCGTATGACGGACCTCCCCCAGTCCGGAGCACAAGGGTAGACCCGGTGAACCTGCCGCTACAACCAGTCACGGTCGTAGAAACACTCCGCTCGGAGGCGCGAATTTCTCCGTTTGCGTTCCGGACACCGCCTCTGCTCATGAGCTCCGTCCGGAAGGAGAACAAGAGCCACTCCCCGTGCGGGTCAGGCGGCGGCGGATCCCGCTGACGTCAAAACGGGTCCGGGCGCGGCTGAGGGGCCGACGGCTGCGCCCGCCGGGAACAGCGGCGGGGCCGCGGTGGGGAGGGTGACGGTCACGGTCAGGCCGGCGGCGGGGGCGGTGGTGAGGTGGACGGTGCCGTGGTGGGCGTGGACGAGGGCCTGGACGATGGACATGCCGAGGCCGGCGCCGCCGGTCTCGCGGGCGCGCTCGGGGTCGGCGCGGAAGAAACGGTCGAAGACGCGGGCGGCGTCCTGTTCGCTCAGGCCGGGGCCCGCGTCGCTGACGCGCAGCCGGAGGTCACCGGTGCCGCAGACCGCGACCTCGACGGTGACCGGGCAGCCGGCGGGGGTGTGGACCCGTACGTTGCCGAGCAGGTTGCCCACCACCTGCCGCAGCCCGGCCTCGTCGCCGAGCGCGTACGGCCCGCCGGTACCGGTCGGCCCCCCGCTGTCCGGGCCGGCACCGTCCGGGCCGGTCTCCCGCGGCAGCAGCAGGGTGACGGGCCGCCCCGGCTGCTGGGCGGCCAGGTCGGCGGCGGCGTCGCGTACCAGCCGGCCCAGGTCCACCGGCGCGAAGGCCAGCGCCGGGCGGTCCTCCAGCCGGGCCAGCGCCAGCAGTTCGTCCACCAGCCGGCTCATCCGCAGCGCCTCCGCGGACACCCGGCCCAGCGCCCGGTCCTTCTCCTCGGCGTCCAGCATGCCCTTCTCGTACAGCTGGAGGTAGCCGCGCACCGACGCCAGGGGGGTGCGCAGCTCGTGCGAGGCGTCGGCCAGGAACTGCCGCAGCTGCGCGGTGGCGCGCCCGCTCTCGGTCAGCGCGCCCTCGATCTGCTGGAGCATCGCGTTAAGCGCCGTGCTGAGCTGCCCGACCTCGCTGGAGCCGTGCCGGGCGGTGGCGATCCGGCGGGACAGGTCGCCCTCGGCGATGGCGGAGGCGGTCTCCACCATGTCCTCCAGCGGGCTGAGCCGGCGCCGGGCGGCGGTCAGCGAGCCGGTGGCGAGCAGCCCCAGCAGGACGGCGCCGATCGCGGCCTCCACGATCAGCAGCTTGCCGATGGCCCGCTTGACCCCGCTCAGCCGCATCCCCTTGACCAGGATCGTGCCGTCGGACAGCCGCAGCGCCACCACCCGGTACTCCATCTCGCCGGACTTCACGGTGGCCGGGTGCCCGCCGCGGGCCAGCCGGGCCGGGTCGGGCAGCGCCGCCGCCAGCCGCAGCTGCTCGTCGCTGACCCCGGTGCCGGTGTTCTGGCACACCGCGGCGGGCGTGCCGTGCCGGTCCAGCACGATGAACAGGTCCTGCTGGAACGCCTTGGCGATCGCCGAGCCGCCCTTGTCGCTCTGCAGCAGGTCGGCCAGCGTGCAGAGTTCGCCGAGCCCGCCCTCGGAGATCGAGGTCTGGGCGAGCGCCGACTGCGAGGACCTGAGCGAGTCGTCCAGCTGCCCGACCAGCACCATGTACGTGGCGGTGATGCTGGCGACGGCGGCGAGCGCCAGACCGACCGCCAGGAACAGCACGTTGGCGATGGTGAACCGGCCGCGCAGGGACTGCGGCCGGGGCCAGAAGCCGCAGGACCGGTTCACCGGTCAGCGGCCGCGGCCAGGCCCGGTCCGACCGCCCGCAGCCCGTACCCGATCCCGCGCCGGGTCTCGATCACTGGCGGCCCCAGCCGGTCCAGCTTCCGGCGCAGATACGAGATGTAGGTCTCCACCACCGTCGAGGACACCGCCGTCTCGTACTGCCACACATGTTGCAGGAGCTGCTCCTTGGTGAGGATGCGGCCGGCGTTGCGCAGCAGGTGCCGCAGCAGGTTGTACTCGGTCGGCGTCAGCTCCACCGGCTGCCCGCCGCGCCGTACGGTGTACGTCGCCTCGTCCATCTCCAGGTCGCCGTGCCGCAGCACCCGGTCGGTGACCCGGCCGCCCCGCCGCCTGGTGCGGCGCAGCACGGCGTGCGCGCGGGCCACCACCTCGTCCACCCCGAACGGCTTGGTGATGTAGTCGTCGCCGCCGAGCGCGAGCCCGGCCACCACGTCGCGGGGCGCGTCCCGGGCGGTGACGAAGATGACACCCAGGTCGTCCTCGCCGTCGGCGCCCGCCTCGGCGGCCCGCTGCCGGCGCAGCACCTGGCAGACGTCCCAGCCGTTGCCGTCCGGCAGCATCACGTCCAGCAGCACCAGGTCCGGCCGGTGCTCCCGGGCGAGCGCCAGGGCCTCGCGCCCGGTGGCGGCGCTGTGTACGGCGAAGCCGTGGTACTTGAGGGTGATCCGCAGCACGTCGGCGATACCCGGTTCGTCCTCGACGATGAGCACGGTGGCGGGGGCGGGCTGGGGCTCGGCGGCGGGTTCGGGGGCGCGGTCCATGCCTTCCAGTATCCGCATCCGCGCCGCGGCCCCGGCCGGGAGCGAACCTTGGAGTTCCTTGAGAGAACGCGGATCGGCTTGGCCGCCGGCGGCATCCCCACGGACGCTGAATGCGAATCATCGGTTTTTCGCATGGACGACAGGAGTGTGGGGCGTGGCCGCTGTGGCGCGATGGTGCTTCCGGCACAAGTGGACGGTGATCCTGGTGTGGCTGGCGGCACTGCTGGTCATCGGCGGGTCCGGACGGGCCCTCGGGGACAGTTACTCCAACGCCTTCTCGCTGAAGGGCACCGAGTCCGCGAAGGTGCTGGACCTGATGGGCCAGGTGCTGCCGGAGCAGTCCGGTGAGGCCGACACGGTGGTGTGGCACGTCGACTCCGGCTCGGTGCGCGACGCCTCCGTTCGGCAGCAGATCGACCCGGTGCTGGCGAAGATCGCCCACCAGCAGGACGTGGGCACGGTCGTCAGCCCGTACGAGCGGGCCGGCGCGGCGCAGATCAGCACGGACGGCCGCACCGCGTACGCGACCGTGACGTACACCAAGCTCGGCAACTCGATGACCGACGACCAGGCGCAGCTGCTGATCGACACCGCGCACAGCGCCAGGGCCGAGGGGCTGGCGGTCGAGGTCGGCGGCAACAAGCCGGCCCAGGCCGAGGCGCCGCTGCCGGGGCTGGCCGAGGGCGTCGGCATCGCCGCCGCGGGCGTGGTGCTGTTCCTGGCGCTGGGCTCGCTGTTCGGCATGCTGCTGCCGCTGGTGACCGCGCTGTTCGGCATCGGCATCTCGTCGTCGGCGATCATCCTGCTCAGCCACGGCATGGACGTGGCCGACTTCTCCCCGCAGCTGGCGACCCTGGTCGGGCTCGGTGTCGGCATCGACTACGCGCTGTTCATCGTCACCCGGCACCGCAAGGGCATCCTGCGCGGCAGGACGCCGGAGGAGGCCGCGGTCACCGCGCTGAACACCTCCGGGCGGGCGGTGCTGTTCGCGGGCGGCACGGTGTGCATCGCGCTGCTGGGCATGTTCACGCTACGGCTGACCTTCCTTGACGGGGTCGCCGTGGCCTCCGCGCTGACCGTGGTGATCACGGTGGCCGCGGCCGTCACCCTGCTGCCCGCGCTGCTGGGCGTGCTCGGCGTGCGGGTGCTCAGCCGCCGGCAGCGGCGCCGACTGGCAGCCTCGGGCCCGCAGGAGAGGACCGCGACGGGCACCGCGGCCCGCTGGTCGTCGTTCCTGCAGCGGCATCCGCGCTGGCTGTCCGTGGTGGCGGTGGCCGTGATGGCGACCCTGGCGATCCCGGCGCTGTCGCTGCGGCTGGGCTCCTCCGACCAGGGCAACAACCCGACCACGACGACCACCCGCAAGGCGTACGACATGCTGGCCGACGGTTTCGGACCCGGCTTCAACGGCCCGCTGACCATCCTGGCCGAGGTGCCGACCCCGGCCGACCGGACCGCCCTGACCGGGCTGGTGACCCGGCTGAAGGCCACCGACGGGATCGCGTACGCCGCCGCCCTGCCGATGAAGCCGGGCGACACGGTGGCGCTGGTCCAGGCGGTGCCGACCACCTCCCCGCAGGACAAGGCGACCTCCGACCTGATCGACCACCTGCGCGACGACGTCGTGCCGGCCGCCGAGCGCGGCAGCACCATGAAGGCGTACGTCGGCGGGCAGACGGCGATCTTCAAGGACTTCTCGACGGTCCTGTTCGGCAAGCTGCCGCTGTTCATCGGGGTGATCATCGCGCTCGGCTTCGTCCTGCTGCTGTTCGCCTTCCGCAGCCTGGTGGTGCCGCTGACCGCGGCCGTGATGAACCTGGTGGCGGCGGCGGCGTCCTTCGGGGTGCTGGTGGCGTGCTTCCAGTGGGGCTGGGGCGGCTCGATCGCCGGGCGGGAGGGGCCGGTCGACGCGTTCCTGCCGGTGATCATGCTGTCGCTGCTCTTCGGGCTGTCGATGGACTACCAGGTCTTCCTGGTCAGCCGGATGCACGAGGAGTGGGTGCACACCCGGGACAACGCCCGCGCGGTACGGGTCGGGCTGGCCGAGACCAGCCGGGTGATCAACTCGGCGGCGGTCATCATGATCTGCGTCTTCGCGGCCTTCGTGCTCAGCGGGCAGCGGGTGCTGGCGATGTTCGGCGTCGGGCTGGCGGGCGCGGTCGCGCTGGACGCGTTCATCCTGCGGACGGTGCTGGTGCCGTCGCTGATGCACATGTCCGGGGCCGCCAACTGGTGGCTGCCGGGCTGGCTGGACCGGCGGCTGCCGCACCTGGCGGTGGAGCCGGCCGAGGAGGACGAGGAGTTGGCCGCCGTACCGGCCCAGGCCGCCCGGCCCGCTCCGGCGACCGTCGACTGACCGCCGCGCCGCGGGCGCCCGCGGCGCGTTCCCGGCGGCAGGGGCCCGGCTCCGTCACCCGACGGGGCCGGGCCCTTCCGCGTGCCCGGGGCGGCTTCCGCAAGCGGCGGCGGGGACCCGGAGACAAAGACTTGAACACGTTCAAAAGCAGGTCTACAGTCAGACCCGTCAGCAAGTTTGAACACGTTCAATCCTTGCTTCGAGGGGTGGATTCCGCGATGAACATGACCGTCCTCGCCTACGTGGTCTATCTGGCGGTGAGCGTCAGCCTGACCTTCTGGGTGGCCAGGACCCTGAGCTCCAACGGCCGGGTCTTCCTGGCGGACGTGCTGAACGGCAACGAGGCCCTGGCCGACGCGGTGAACCGCCTGCTGGTGGTCGGCTTCTACCTCGTCAACCTGGGCCTGGTGGCCCTCTACCTGAAGAGCGCCGACACGATCGAGAACGCGCGGGAGATCTTCGAGGCCCTGTCGGTCAAGCTCGGCGTGGTGCTGCTGGTGCTCGGCGTGATGCACCTGGGCAACGTCTACGTGCTCAACAAGATGCGCCGCAGGGGAATCACCGACCGCGAGCAGTACCCGCCGGTGGCGCCGGACGGACGGACCGACACCGTCGGGTGGCAGCCGCCGCGGAAGCCGACGGGGGTCTGAGATGCCCCCGACGGACACGGACCCGCGGGGCGCGGGGGCGGCCCCGCGCCCGCTGCGGGGATTCACCGTCCTGTACGACCCGGGGTGCCGGGCGTGCGCCTTCGCGGGCGGCTGGCTCGCCCGGCAGCGCCAACTCGTACCGCTCGACCTGGTTCCCGCGGGCTCGCCGGAGGCACTGCGCCGGTTCCCGGCGCTGGACCACCGGGCGACGGGCCGCGAGATCACCGTCGTGGGGGACGGCGGCCAGGTCTACCTCGGCGACAGCGCCTGGATCGTCTGCCTGTGGGCGCTGGCCGAGCACCGCGAGCTCTCGCACACCCTGACCACCCCGGCGGGCCGCCGGCTAGCCCGGGCGGCGGTACTCGGCGCGGCGAAGTACCGGCAGTCGCGGCAGTGGCGGCCGGCCCGCGACGGCGGCGTCCGGCCGTGGGGCGCGCCGCCGGCGCAGAAGGGGACAGCGCCGGTGTGGAAGGCCGCGCCCCCGGTACGGAAGGCCGCGCCGCGACCGGGGCACGTCGCGCTCGGGGCACCGCTGGCGGGCCCCCGGCCCGCGGCGCCGCGGTGGGTCCACCGCGGGGACAGCGGCTGGACCGCGGCCGACCCCGCTGCCCCCGCCGACCCGCCCGGCCACGCGTACGACCACGCGTACGGCCACGGGTACGACCCGGGCGCCGACCCGGCGGCCGATGTGACGCGGGGCGACACCGGGACCGGCCCGGACGCCTGCGCCGACGGTTGCCCGCAGCCCGGCTAGGCTCACCCGGGTGGAGGACAAGCACCGCCGTACCGCCGCCGAACCGCCCCCGGTCGTGGCCGGGGAACTGCCCGGGGGGCGGGCCCGGCCCAAGACCGGGAAGAGCGAGCAGACCCGGGCGGTCATCCTGGAGACCGCGATGCGGCTGTTCCGCGAGCGCGGTTACGACAAGACCACGATGCGGGCGATCGCCCAGGAGGCGGGCGTCTCGGTCGGCAACGCGTATTACTACTTCGCGTCGAAGGACTACCTCATTCAGGGGTTCTACGACCTGATGACGCACGACCACGCCCGCGACGCGACGTCCCGCATGGAGGGGGTGCGGGACTTCGCCGAACGCCTCGACATCGCCCTGGTCTCCTGGCTGGACGTCGCCGCCGACTACCACGGGTTCGCCACCCAGTTCTTCCGTACCGCCGCCGACCCGGACAGCTCGCTCAGCCCCTTCTCCGACGAGTCCCACCCGGCCCGCGCCACCGCCGTCGCCCTCTTCGGCGACGTCGTCGCCGGCTCCGACCTGGCCCCCAGGCTCGACGCCGAACTCGCCGACCTCCTGCCCGACCTGCTCTGGCTGCACCTCATGGTCGTCGTCCTCTACTGGGTCTTCGACCGCACCCCGGACACCGCCCGCACCCGCGAGTTCGTCCGGCGCTCCACTCCCCTTGTGGCCCGCGTGATCGCCCTTTCCCGCTACCGCGTCTTCCGCCCGCTGCTCCGCGACGCCAAGGGGCTGATCCAGGACTTCATCCTGCCGGCCATAGGCCGTGCGCCGCGGCTCGGGCAGGATGCTCCGCCGCGGCCGTGAGGGAGGCGGCGGGCGTCAGGGGGTGCGGCGGGCGCCGGCCGGTTCGGGCGACGGTGCCGACGAGGGCGCCGACGAGGGCGCCGACGCGGCGGCTCCGGCGCGGCGGCTCCCGCGGGGGGCTGGAGGCGCAGGGCGCGCAGGCCGCGCAGGCCCAGGACGCCGATGGCCGTGCCGAGGAGGGTGGATAGGGCTGTACGCCCGACAGTCCAAGGCGCGTGCCGACGGCAGCGAGGCAAGCCCCGAGGTCCAGCTAGTACTCGCGCCGGTGCCCGCCGAGAGCCGCCGCCAGGCCTTCTTCGGCAGGCCGTAGGCGAGTTGGCCGGCCCGGAAGACGCCCGCGCGGGTGGCGATGGGTCGCTTGCGTGAGACGGTCAGGACGGAGCCGATCTGACGCCTCTCCAGCTCGGCGCTCAGGTGCGGAGCGCCGCCGTAGACCTCGTCGCCGGTGACCCACGCCGCGGGGACGCCGGCATCAAGAGCTCGGGCGATCATCTCGGTGGCCAGTGCGGGCTTGGCCGCGGACGTCAGGTCGTCGGGGACGCCTGCCGCGCGGCACCGATCGGGGTCCTGGGTCCAGGAGCGCGGGATGTAGAGGCGGCGGTCGACGGCGGCGTGCCCGGCCACGCTCGCGCAGACGAGGTACGGCGACCTGGGAGTTCTCGATCCGGCCCGCGGTTCCGGTGTACTGGCGCTGGACCCCGACGCCCGCGGTGCCCTTCTTCAGGTCCCCGGTCTCGTCAACAACCAGTACGGCGTCCTCGTCGCCGAGGTGCTCGACGACGAAGTCCCGTATGTCGTCGCGGACTTCGTCGGCATCCCAGCGGGCCCGGCTGAGAAAGTGCTGCATGCCGGCCGGACTGGCGTCACCGGCCTGCTCGGCGATCGTCCAGCAGTTCTTCCTCGGCAGGTTCGCGAGCAGCCCCAGCACGAACGCCTCCGCCCGGCGGCGCGGTTCCACCCGGGCGAACCGGCCCGCCACCCTGCCCGTCAGGCCATCGAATACAGAGTGCCACCGGGCAAGGTTGACGCGGTGGCCCACGGCCACCGGCTGATCTTCGTTTGTCGGCACAACTCACGATGATCAACGGTGGCTGCCCGCAGAGGAGACCGGCCTCACTCAGCACGGTCAAGGCCAGCGTCAGACCGGCTGTCCGCTGTCAGAGGGTGGCAGCACGCAGCACGATCAGGGCGACGGAGGCCATGGTGAGGACCACCGCCGGAGACGCGCCCTTGCGGTCGCCGACGCGCAGGTGGAAGGCGACCGCCCCGGCGAAATAGAGCGTCAGGCCGATCGCGGCGGCGATTCCGATGGGTCCCCACCAGAGTCCGGCGATCGCACCGGCCGCGCCCGCGATCTGAGCGCCGATCAGGAGGGCCATCATGCTCTGCGGCACTCCGAGGGTGGACATCTGCTCGGTGATGTGCCGCGTCCGCAGAGACTTGGCCCCAGCCGATACCAGGAGAAGCGCCGACATGAACACGGTGACGACGGCAAGAGAGACGAACATGGCTGAAACCTCAATCATGCGAGATGCGAGTGAGGGGCGTGCGCACATCGACGACGATAGGCGGCCACCAGGTACCTCCGGGTAACCTTCGGGGCATGAGCCTGCGCCCCGGAATTGCCTTCCTCGCCGACTGTCCCGCTCTCCTGGCCATGGAGATCATCGCCAGCAAGTGGTCCATGGTCACGCTCTTCGCGCTGATCGACGGCCCGTTGCGCCACGGCGAGCTGGTCGAGCTGAGCGGTGGCATTTCGCGCAAGGTACTGACCCAGACGTTGCGCCGGCTTCAAGCCAACGGGCTCGTCGAGCGGCACGCGTACGCCGAGGCGCCGCCGCGCGTGGAGTACGGCCTGACCGATCTCGGGCGGACCCTGGAGGAGCCCATCAGGATGCTCACCGCATGGGCGCGGGAGAACGGCGAGGCGGTCGTCACCTTCCGGGAAGCAGCCGAGGCGGCCAGGACCATCGAGGCGGATCAGGCGACCCCGGTGACAACCCCTTTTGTTGATGAGAACCCGAGCCGTTTCTGATCACCAGAAGAGGCTGAACCTGTAGGACCCTGCCGTCGCCGGCAACTTGGCCATCCTCGTGATCGGGGCCCTCCTGCAAGAGGCCAACAACGGCTGACCGGCGTCGATGAGACCGTGCTGTGGCTGTCCGCGAAGGGCTCACCCACGGAGAGATCTCCGCGCATGTGGCCGGGGTCTACGGCGCCGAGGTCTCCAGGCAGGCCATCTCCACGATCACCGACCGGGTGACGGAGGGCATGGCCGAACGGCAGAACCGGCCACTTGACCGTGTCTATCCCGTTTTGTTCGTCGATGCCGTCAACGTCAAGATCAGGGACGGGAAGGTCGCGAACCGGCCCGTCTCCGTGGTCATGGCCGTCACCGTCGAGGGCGCCCGCGACATCCCCGGCATCTGGGCCGGCGACGGCGGCGAGGGCGCGCAGCACTGGCTGCGGGTCTTCACCGAGCTGTAGAACCGCGGTCTGGACGACGTGCTGATGCCGGTCTGCGACGGGCTCAAGGGCCTGCCCGACGCGGTCGGGACGGTCCGGCCCCGCACCATCGTGCAAAAGTGCATCGTCCACCTCCTGGGCAACACCTGGCGCTACGCGGCCCGCCGGGACCGGGACAAGACCGCCAAAGCACTCAAGCCCGTCCACGCGGCACCGAACGAGAGCGCGGCAGCCGAACGCCTCGGAGAGTCCCAGGCACCTGGGGGAAGAAGTACCCGGCGATCACCCGGCTGGATCCGGACCCGGTGGGTCGGATGAGCGTGCTGGGGCGGTACGTTCGACGGGTGCTTCCGATGACGGCTCCACGCCGTACCGTACTGGCCGTGTCCATGATCGCCGCGCTGCTGGGCGGACCCGCGCTGGCCGGGACGGCCGTCGCGGCGCCGAAGCCGACGCCGAGCGCGACCCCGGCGGCCACGCCCACGCCGACGCCGCCCGCGCGGCTGTCGACGGTCGGCGGAGACCGGCTGGGGGTGCCGGGAACGCAGGTGAACGCCGGGCCCGGGGTGCCGGCGCTGCCGGGGAAGCTGACCGCGCGGTCCTGGATCGTGGCGGACGCCGAGACCGGGGCGGTACTGGCCGAGCACAACGCGCACTGGCGGCTGGCGCCGGCCAGCACGCTGAAGATGCTGTTCGCGGACACCGTGCTGCCGAAGTTCCCCAAGACCGAGGTGCACCGGGTCGCGCCGTCGGACCTCAGCGGCATGGGCGCGGGCAGCAGCCTGGTCGGGATAAAGGAGAACCTCAGCTACTCCGTGCACGACCTGTGGCTGGGGGTCTTCCTGCGCTCGGGCAACGACGCCGTGCACGTACTGGCCGCGATGAACGGCGGCGTGGCCGAGACGGTCACCGAGATGAACGCCGAGGCGCATGAGCTGCAGGCGGCGGACACGCATGTCGTCACGCCCGACGGCTACGACGAGCCGGGCCAGGTCAGCAGTGCCTACGACCTGACGCTGTTCGCCCGGCAGGGTCTGCAGAACGCCGACTTCCGCGAGTACTGCTCGACGGTCACCGCGAAGTTCCCCGGGGATTTCACGGTGGACAAGAAGGGGAAGCCGACCAAGGTCCGCGACACCTTCGCCATCTCCAACACCAACCGGCTGCTCAGCGGTGACTACGACCTCGACCGGTATCCGGGGATCGCCGGGGTGAAGAACGGCAACACCACCAACGCGGGCGCCACTTTCACCGGGGTCGCCCAGCGCGGCGGGCGGACCCTGCTGGTGACCGTGATGAACCCGGCGGGCAAGGAGCACGACGAGGTCTACCGGGAAGGCGCGTCCCTGCTGGACTGGGGGTTCAAGGCGGCCCCGGCCGTGCAGCCGGTAGGGACGCTGGTCCCGCCGCTGAGCAGGCTGCCGCACCCGGCGTCGCCGCAGCCGTCCGCCGCCGGTCCCGGGCAGGGCCGCCAGGTGGCGACGACGGCCAGTACGTCGCCGGCCTCCTCCTCCCGCGGGATGTGGACGGCGGTGGGGCTCTCGGTGGCGACGGCGGTGGTGCTGGCCCTCGTGGTCATCGTCGTGCGGCGGCGCCGCCCGCTTCCGTCGGAGGTCGCCGCGGGGGCCGCGGCTCCTGCTCCCGGGTCGGGGTCTCCGGCCGGGCCTCAGCCCGGGACCGCTGGATCCGACCAGGGTCCGGAGCCCGGGTCACGCCCTGCGTCCGGGTCTGGCCCTGGTTCCGACCCGGCTGCTCCTGCCCCTGCTGCCCCTGCCCCCGACCCCACTCCTCCCGGCTCCGCGACCGGTCCTGACGGCGAGCCCCGTCCTGGCGACGCCCCCCGTGCCGCTCCCGCAGGTCCCGCGGGTCCGGGCGGTGCGCTCCGGAGCCACCGGCCGGCGGTCCGCCGGCCGGGGCGACGGGTCCGATAGCCCGGGTGCTGCCGGAGGCCGCCGGCCCGGCATCCTCCGGCCGGTCCGGCGCCGGCCCGTCCTCACCCGGCGGCGGCGCGTGCACGGGCGTGGCCGTCCAGGCCGCGCAGTACAGCAGCAGCTTGGCCATGAAGTTGAACCACAGCAGCAGTGCGACCGGCGTACCGAAGGCGCCGTAGACGTTCTTGCCGGCCACCCCCTGCAGGTAGCTGCTCAGCAGAATCTTCAGCAGTTCGAAGCCGACCGCCCCGATCAGCGCGGCCAGGACCACCGAGCGGCGCGGCGGCTCCACGCCGGGCAGCAGCGTCAGCAGGTAGATCAGGATCAGGAGGTCGGCGACGACGGCCAGGACGAAGCCGACCAGGGTGAGCAGCACCGGGGCCGGTCCGGTGTGGGCGACGCCCAGTTTGTCGGCGGTCCAGTTGACGGCGGCGGTGGCGAAGCCGGAGGCGCCGAGCGAGACGAGTACGGCGACGCCGAGGCCGAGCAGGGTGCCGGCGTCCCAGAGCTTGCCCACCAGCGGGTTGCGCTGCTCGTCGTCCTTGCGCCACACCGCGCGCAGGCAGTCGCGCAGCGAGCCGACCCAGTTGACGCCGGTGAACAGCAGTGCGGCGCCGGCGATGATCCCGATGGTGCCGGCGTTCTGCACCAGGCTGTTGATGTCCAGCTGGCCGGCGATGCCGGGGATCTGGGCGGTGATCTTGTGCTCCAGCGTGTTCAGCTGGCTCTGGGACAGCAGCGCGGCGCCGACGGCGGCGACCACGGCGAGCAGCGGGAAGAGCGCGAGGAAGCCGGTGAAGGTCATCGCCGCGGCCAGCCGGGTCCAGTGCACGGCCTGCAGGTGGTCGAAGGCCCGGTAGGCATGGGTGCGCATCAGCCGCGCGATGCGCGGCCCGATCCAGGGCAACCGGGTCAGCCAGTCCATGTCGGTCGGTTACCCTCGTCCGACCGCGGCATTCTCGCTGTCCCTCGAACAGGTGACCCCATGTCGCCCGAGCGCCCGCCCCGCTCCCCCGCCGCGCGGGCGTGCCGCTCCCCCGGGGGCCGGAACACCAGCGTGCGCGTCCCCCAGAACCGCAGCGCGGTGGCCAGCGCCATGCCGACGCCCAGCCCGGAGGCCAGGTCGTCGCGGGGCGCGGTGAGGCCGAGCGCGTAGTGCGAGCAGGCCAGGCACAGCAACTGTACGAGGGCGCCCGCGACGTTCACCGCGAAGAAGGCGCCGTAGCGGCGGGCGCGGTCGGCGGCGGGGGCGCGGCCCCGGTAGGTGCCGAGCGCGTTGCCGGCGTAGGCGACCGCGCAGCCGGCCAGGAAGGACAGCGCCTTCGCGGTGAGCGGGCCGAGTCCGCCGGGGCCGCGCAGCCAGACGAACAGGCCGAGGTCGGCGGCGTAGGCGGCGCCGCCGGCCAGGGCGAAGCCCAGCACCTCCGGCCACTGCGGCCGCGCGCCGCGGGCGGACCACAGCAGCCGCGCGCCGCGGGCGGACCTCACCGGTTGACCACGGCCAGGACGTACAGCACGCCCCACGCCAGCGCGATGACGACCAGTGCCCGGTCCCGCAGCACGACGTCCTCGGGAGCGCCGGCGGACCCGGCGTCGGCGAAGACCGCGTACCGCAGCACCGACAGGGTGAAGGGGATCATCGACAGCTGGCGCCAGGGCAGCCAGCCGTGCGGTCGGCCGCCGGTCTCCATCGCCCACAGGCAGTAGGCCAGTACCGCCACGCCTGCCGCGAGCTGCCACACGAACCGCAGGTAGCCGTGGGTGTAGGAGCCGAGGAGCGCGCGGGAGGCGCCCACGTCGTCCGTTGCGGACATCAGGACCAGCTCGGAGTAGCGCTTGGCGGCGACCGTGAACAGCGCGCCGAAGCCGGAGGTGATCAGGAACCAGCGGGACAGGTCGATGCCGAGGGCGACCCCGCCGGCCATGGCCCGCATGAGGAAGCCGGCGGTGACGATCACCAGGTCCACCACCAGGATGTGCTTGAGCCGCAGGCAGTAGGCGAGCTGTATGACCACATAGGCCACGAGCAGCGCGGCGGTGTCCGGGGTGCAGACGACCGCGGCGGTCACCGGGGCGGCGACGGCGAGCACGGCGCCCGCGGTGTAGGCGGCGCCGACCCGTACCTGGCCGCTTGCCACCGGGCGCCGGCACTTGACCGGGTGGGCCCGGTCGGCCTCGGCGTCGCGGGCGTCGTTGATCAGATAGACGGCGGCGGAGCAGGCGGTGAACAGCGCCAGCACCACCGCGAGCCGTACCGTCTGGGCGGCGGTGAGCAGCCGGGCGGCGGCGAAGGGCGCCGCGAGCACCAGGCCGTTCTTCATCCACTGCCGGGGCCGGGCGGTCCGCAGCAGTCCGGCGGCGAGACTGGGCGCCGAGCGGGCGGCGGGCCGTGCCAGGGTGCCGCTGACGCCGGGGGCGGCTTCGTCGACGAGCGCGGCGGAGGGTTCAGTCATCGCGTACCCCCGCCAGTGCCCAGTCGCGGCCGAGCCGGGCCACCGCCCCGCCGAGCAGCGCGCCGCAGGCGACGTCGGTGGGATAGTGGACGCCGGCCACCAGCCGGGACACGCACACCGCGGCGGCCAGCGGCGGGAAGGGGGCGCGGGGCAGCAGCGCCCCGAAGGCGACGGCCGCCGCGGCGGCGGAGGCGGCGTGCGAGCTGGGGAAGCCGTGCCGTCCGGCGGTCCGCACCAGGGGGACGAGCGGCGGACGGGGGCGGCGGACCACGCGTTTGACGGCCATGCTCGTCAGGTGCGAGGCGGCGACCAAAGCGGTGGCCCGCAGCCAGGCGCCGCGCCGGGTCCGGTCGGCGCCCGCGCCGGCCAGCCCGGCGGCCAGCCACAGCGCGCCGTGCTCGCCGGCCCAGGACAGTCCGCGGGCGATGTCGGCGACATGGGGATCGGCGCCGCAGCGGCGCAGCACGGTGAGCAGGTGGTGTTCCGCGCGCCGGGCGGCGGCGGGGTCGGGGTAGCGCACCGGTGGTCCTCCCAGCGTGCAGAAGATAGTCATACAAAATGATTTAGACGATCGATCCTTACCGTGCGGGGCTCCGGCTCACGCACAACCGTTCGCCCTTTCCGGTGAATAGCTGTGCATAAGCCGTATTCGACACTTTCCCCCCGATACGGTCACTCCCATGCCCGTACCCTCCGCCCCGTCCGCCGACCCGACCACCGGCCACGACACCGCCTCCGTGACCGGCTGGGGCCGCACCGCCCCCACCACCGCCCGGCTGCTGCGCCCGCGGTCGTACGAGGAGGCCGTCGCGGCGGTCCGCGGCTGCGACGCCCGCGGCGTCATCGCCCGGGGCCTGGGCCGCGCGTACGGCGACGCGGCGCAGAACGCGGGCGGCGCGGTGCTGGACATGACGGGCCTGGACCGCATCCACGAGATCGACGCGGTCAACGGGCTGGTGGTGTGCGACGCGGGGGTGTCGCTGCACCGGCTGATGGAGGTGCTGCTGCCACTCGGCTGGTTCGTGCCGGTCACCCCCGGCACCCGCTACGTGACGGTCGGCGGGGCCCTCGGCGCGGACATCCACGGCAAGAACCACCACGTCTCGGGGTCCTTCTCCCGGCACGTGCGGGCGATCGAACTCCTCACCGGCGACGGCGAGACCCAGGTGGTCACCCCGGAGGGCGAGCCGGAGCTGTTCTGGGCCACGGCCGGCGGGATGGGGCTGACCGGGGTGATCCTGGCCGCCACCGTCCAGCTGCTGCCGGTGGAGACCTCGCTGATGCGCGTCGACACCGAACGCGCCGCCGATCTGGACGACCTGCTGGACCGGCTCAGCGCGACCGACCACCGCTACCGCTACTCGGTGGCCTGGATCGACCTGCTGGCCCGCGGCGCCGCCACCGGCCGGGCGGTACTGAGCCGCGGCGACCACGCCCCGCTGGACGCGCTGCCCGCCCGGTTCCGCCGCGCCCCGCTGGCCTTCCGCCCCGGCCGGCTGCCGGCCGCGCCCCGCTTCGTGCCGGACGGGCTGCTCGGGCGCACCACGGTCGGCCTGTTCAACGAGCTGTGGTACCGCAGGGCCCCCCGGGAGCGGCACGGGCGGCTGCAGAGGCTCGCCGCCTTCTTCCACCCGCTGGACGGCCTCCCGGAGTGGAACCGGATCTACGGGCGCAGCGGCTTCGTCCAGTACCAGTTCGTGGTCGGCTACGGCCAGGAGGACGCGCTGCGCCGGGTGGTGCGCAAGCTGAGCACCCGGGGATGCCCGTCGTTCCTGGCGGTGCTCAAGCGGTTCGGGGCCGGCGACCCGGGGTGGCTGTCCTTCCCGATGCCCGGGTGGACGCTGGCGCTGGACATCCCCGCGTCGCTGTCCGGGCTCGGCACGCTGCTGGACGAGCTGGACGACGAGGTGGCCGGCGCGGGCGGCCGGGTCTACCTCGCCAAGGACTCCCGGCTGCGGCCGGAGCTGCTGGCCCTGATGTACCCGCGGCTCGACGACTTCCGCGAGCTGCGGGCCCGCCACGACCCGCGGGGCGCGATCACCTCGGACCTGGCCCGCCGGCTGGGGCTGTGACGGCCCGCCCCGACGCCCCGCGACCGGGCCCGCCCGAGGCCGCTGAGGCCCCCCGGGCCCGCCCGGGGCCACCGACCGCCACCACCGAGGGAGTACGCACATGAAGGACGCATTCGGGGCACCGCAGTCGCTGCTGGTCCTGGGCGGCACCTCCGAGATCGGGCTGGCCACGGCCCGGCGGCTGGTCGGCCGCCGGACCCGTACGGTGTGGCTGGCCGGGCGGCCCTCGGCCGGGCTGGAGGCGGCGGCGGCCGAGCTGCGCGCGCTCGGCGCCGAGACGCATGTGGTGCCCTTCGACGCGCTCGACCCCGGCTCCCACGAGGACGTGCTCGGCAAGGTGTTCGCCGAGGGCGACGTGGACGCGGTGCTGCTGGCCTTCGGCGTGCTCGGCGACCAGGCGCGCGACGAGCAAGAGCCGGTGGCGGCGGTGCGGGTCGCCCAGACGAACTACGCGGGGGCGGTCTCCGCCGCGCTGGTGTGCGGGGCGGCCCTCCAGCGGCAGGGGCACGGGTCCCTGGTCGTGCTGTCCTCGGTGGCCGGTGAGCGCGCCCGCCGGTCCAACTTCATCTACGGCAGCAGCAAGGCGGGGCTCGACGCGTTCGCCCAGGGGCTCGGCGACGCGCTGCGCGGCGCGGGGGTCCAGGTGCTGGTGGTCCGGCCCGGCTTCGTCCGCACCAGAATGACCGCCGGGCTGCCGGAGGTACCGCTGGCCACCACCCCGGAGGCGGTCGCCTCGGCCATCGAGTCGGGGCTGCGCCGGCGCGCGGAGGTGCTGTGGGTCCCGGGCACACTGCGGCCGGTGATGGCGGTGCTGCGGCACCTGCCCCGGGCGGTCTTCCGCCGGCTGCCGCTGTAGGTCCCGAGGGCCGGGCGGAAGCCGGGCCCGCCCCGCCGGGAGCCGGGCCGCCCCGCCGGGAGCCGACCCGCCGGGAGCCGGGCCGGTCACGGGCCGGCGGTGGACCCGTCGGGGCCAGCCGCGGACCCGCCGTGGACCCGCCGCCGGCCCGAGCCCGCGGGTCAGATCCGCGTCGGGGTGCGGCTGCCCTGTTGGTGCGGCACCACGGGGGGCGACGCGGCGAAGGGGAAGTCCTGCGACTTGTGCCAGACGCCGTCATCCGCCTGGACGTACAGGGCGAAGCCGCCCGCGGTCCAGGCGGCGGCGAAAGCGGCGAGTTCGGCCTGGGCGCGGTCCAGCGCGGCCTCGGGGACGCCGTGGGCCACCGTGACATGGGGGTGGTAGGGGAACTGGAGCTCCCGGGACAGCGGCCCGGACCGCACCCGCTCCTGCAGTTCCGCGCAGGCCGCGCCGCCCTCGGCGACCCGGACGTAGACCACCGGCGAGACCGGCCGGAAGGTGTCCGTGCCGTCCAGCCGGATCGGGAAGGGGCGGCCCTCGGCGGCCACCCTGAGGAGATGCCGGCGGAAGCCGGCCAGGTCAGCGGGGCCGATCTCGGTCGGCGGCAGCAGGGTGACATGGGTGGGGATCGCGCACGCCGCCGGATCGCCGAAGGACGCCCGCCGGTCCTGGAGCAACCGGCCGTACGGCTCCGGGACCGCGATGGACACGCCCACCGTGGTGGTACCCACTGCGCTTCCCATGGCGTTTCACCCCTTTCCCCACGTCGGTCACATACTCGGGCAACCCAGATCCCAGTGTCGCGCGTGCAGCGGCGCACCGGGCCGCGACGTAGCTCACAGGCCCCGCACCCGATCCTTTCCAGGATCCGCGGGGCCTACGACACCGCCCGCCGCCCCAGCCCGGCACGCCGCTCTCCTCCACAGCCGTCGTCAGTGCTTCGCCGGCAGGAACCCGATCCGGTCGTACGCCGCCGCCAGCGTCTCCGCGGCGACCGCCCGCGCCTTCTCGGCCCCCTTGGCCAGCACCGCGTCCAGGGTTTCCGGGTCTCCCAGATACTCCTGCGTACGCTCCCGGAACGGTGTGACCCACGCCACGAAGATCTCCGCGACGTCCGTCTTCAGCGCACCGTAACCCTTGCCGGCGTAGCGCTCCTCCAGTTCGGGGATTCCGGTACCGGTGAGTGCCGAGTGAACGGTGAGCAGGTTGCTGACGCCCGGTTTGTCCTTCTCGTCGAACCGGACGACGGTGTCGGTGTCGGTCACCGCGCTGCGGAACTTCTTCGCCGACACGCCCGGCTCGTCCAGCAGGTTGACCAGGCCCTTGGGCGAGGCCGCCGACTTGCTCATCTTGGCGGTCGGGTCCTGGAGGTCGTGGATCTTCGCCACCTCCCGCACGATGTGCGCCGCCGGCAGGGTGAAGGTCGGGCCGAAACGGGTGTTGAACCGCTCCGCGAGGTCCCGGGTCAGCTCGATGTGCTGCCGCTGGTCCTCACCGACCGGCACCGCGTCCGCCTGGTAGAGCAGGATGTCCGCGACCTGGAGGATCGGGTAGGTGAACAGGCCGACGGTGGCCCGGTCCGCGCCCTGCTTGGCGGACTTGTCCTTGAACTGGGTCATCCGGGACGCCTCACCGAAGCCCGTGATGCAGTTCATCACCCAGCCGAGCTGCGCGTGCTCGGGCACATGGCTCTGGACGAACAGCGTGCACCGCTCCGGGTCGAGTCCGGCCGCCAGCAGCTGGGCGGCGGCCAGCCGGGTGTTGGCCCGCAGCTCCGCCGGGTCCTGCGGCACGGTGATCGCGTGCAGGTCCACCACCATGTAGAACGCGTCGTGGGTCTCCTGCAGCGCCACGTACTGGCGGACCGCGCCCAGGTAGTTGCCCAGGTGGAAGGAGCCGGCGGTGGGCTGGATGCCGGAGAGGGCGCGCGGACGCCCGGGGATGCGTTCAGAGGCCATGGGCCCATTGTCTCAGGTCGGCCCGGCCCCGCCCCACCCCTGGTGACCCCGCTTCCCGGCCCCGCCCGGCGCCGCCGGATCCGCGACGCGCGGGCCGGATCACCGCGGGGTTTCACTTGGCCGCGGGTGAGCGACGATAGAAGGAGGCGCCACCCCTGCCCCGGCTCCAGGGCCGCCTCCTCTCCCGACGCACGACGAACGGAGTACGCACGTGACCCCTCTCACCAGCCCCGCCGGCCCCTCCGGCGTGTCCGCCGTCTCCGCCGTCTCCGGCGCGGACGCCACCGCGACCGACCGGCAGATCGCGACCGCCGAGGCGCACAGCGCGCCCAACTACCACCCGCTGCCCGTCGTCGTCGCCTCCGGCGAGGGCGCGTGGGTGACGGATGTCGAGGGGCGCCGCTATCTCGACATGCTGGCCGGGTACTCGGCGCTGAACTTCGGCCACGGCAACCCGCGGCTGATCGCCGCCGCCAAGGCCCAGCTGGACCGGGTCACCCTCACCTCGCGCGCCTTCCACCACGACCGGTTCGCCGCGTTCTGCGCGGAGCTGGCGGAGCTGTGCGGCATGGAGATGGTGCTGCCGATGAACACCGGGGCCGAGGCGGTCGAGACCGCGGTCAAGACGGCCCGCAAATGGGGCTACAAGGTCAAGGGCGTGCCCGACGGCAAGGCCCGCATCGTCGTCGCCGCGGACAACTTCCACGGTCGCACCACGACCATCGTCGGCTTCTCCACCGACCCCGACGCCCGCGCCGACTTCGGGCCGTTCACCCCCGGGTTCACCGTGGTCCCCTACGGCGACCTCGCCGCCATGGAGGCGGCCGTGGACCGGGACACGGTGGCGGTGCTGCTGGAGCCGATCCAGGGCGAGGCGGGCGTCCTGGTGCCGCCGCCGGGCTACCTCGCGGGTGTACGGCGGCTCACCGCCGAGCGCGGGGTGCTGTTCATCGCCGACGAGATCCAGTCCGGACTCGGGCGCACCGGCCGGACGTTCGCGTGCGAGCACGAGGGGGTCGTGCCCGACGTGTACGTCCTCGGCAAGGCGCTGGGCGGCGGGGTCGTCCCGGTCTCGGCGGTGGTGTCCTCCCGCGAGGTGCTCGGCGTCTTCCGGCCCGGCGAGCACGGGTCCACCTTCGGCGGCAACCCGCTGGCCTGCGCGGTGGGCCTGGAGGTGCTCGCGATGCTGCGGACGGGCGAGTACCAGGCGCGGGCCGCCTCCCTGGGGGAGCACCTGCACGGGCGGCTGCGCTCGCTGATCCCCACCGGCTCGGTCACCGCGGTACGCGGCCGCGGGCTGTGGGCGGGCGTCGACGTCTCCCCCGCCCTCGGCACCGGGCGGGCGATCTCCGAACGCCTCCTCGCCGGCGGCCTGCTGGTCAAGGACACCCACGGCTCCACCATCCGGCTGGCCCCGCCGCTGGTCATCACGGAGGAGGACCTCGACTGGGCCCTCACCCGGCTGCGCGAGACGCTGACCGCCTGAGCGGTACGCGCCCGTGGGGGTGGGCGACTGCGCCGCGGCGGGCGTCCGGCCCGACCGGTGCGACGGGTGCGACGGGTGCGACCGGCCGTCGCGGTGGCGCACCGGGACCGCCGGCCCGGCCCGGCCACGGTCGTCTCCGGACCACCGGCCGCGGTGGGCCCGTCGCGCGGTTCTCCGCGGGCGGACGAGCGCGGCCCGCTGCCTGCGGCCGCACAGCGGAGGAGAAAGGCGCGTGGTGTGCCGCCGGCCGACGGGAACGCGGCAGACGTGCGGGCCGGGCCCCGCGACGCCGCGGCGATCCACCCGGCAGACCCTAGAGTCGGGCCGTGCTGATCGGGATGGTGGCGGCGCTCGGCGCGGCCGTGTGCTTCGGGGTGGCGTCGGTCCTGCAGGCCATGGGGGCGCGGTCGGCGGCGCCCGGCAGCGGGTCGGGGGTGGACACCCGGCTGCTGGCGGGCGCGGTACGGGAACGGCGGTACGCGGCCGGGCTCGGCCTGGACACGGCCGGGTTCGCCCTGGAGCTGGTGGCTCTGCGGAGCCTGCCGATCTACGCGGTGGGCGCCGCGCTGGCGGCCGGCCTCGCGGTGACGGCGGTGACCGCGAGCCGTCTGCTGGCGGTCCGGCTCGGCGGCCGGGAGCGGGCGGCGGTCGGCGTGGTGTGCGGCGGGCTGGCGCTGCTGGGGCTGGCCTCGGGAAGCGAGGGCGGCGGCCACGGCGGCGGCCCCCTGCGCTGGAGCACCCTCGCGGCGGCCGTCGCCGTACCCGCGCTCGGCGCGGCGGCCGGCCGGCTGCCCGGGAGGGCGCGGGCCGCGGCGCTGGGCCTCGGTGCCGGCCTCGGCTTCGGTGTGGTCGAGGTGGCGGTCCGCCTCATCGGCGCCCTGCGCCCCGCGGCGCTCCTCGCCGACCCCGCGCTGTACGCCCTGCTGCTCGGCGGCGCCGCGGCCTTCCTGCTGCTGACCTCGGCGCTGCGGCGGGGCTCGGTCACCGCGGCGACCGCCGGCATGGTGATCGGCGAGACGGTGGGCCCCGCGCTCACCGGCGTCCTGGCCCTCGGCGACCGCACCCGCGACGGCTGGGCTCCCGCCGTCGTCACGGGCTTCCTCCTCGCCGTCGTCGGCGCCCTGGCCCTGGCCCGCTTCGGCGAGCCCGCCGCGCCCACGGCACCCGCGCCGTGACACCGCCCGGATTCCACCCGTAAGGGGCCCCGCCTCCTTGACGGAACCCCTCACCGGACCCGGACCGGGGCCGTCGGATCAAGCCCGGCCGCCCATACGCCGTCCCGCGCCCGACCGGCCGCAGCTCCCTCACACCGCTCGGCCCCGGCGGCCCTCCCGGACACCGGAGGGGCCGCCGGGCGCCGCCCGGCGAGAAGGGCCGTGTCTCAGATCAGCCCCAGCGCCCGCACCGCGTCCCGCTCCTCCTCGAGCTCCTTGACCGACGCGTCGATCCGCGTACGGGAGAACTCGTTGAGGTCCAGGCCCTGGACGATCTCGAAGCCGCCGTCCTTGGTGGTGACCGGGAAGGAGGAGATCAGGCCGACCGGGACGCCGTAGGAGCCGTCGGAGACGACGCCCATGGAGGTCCAGTCGCCGTCGGCCGTGCCGTTGACCCAGGTGTGGACGTGGTCGAGGGCGGCGGACGCCGCGGAGGCGGCCGAGGAGGCGCCGCGGGCCTCGATGATGGCCGCGCCGCGCTTCGCCACGGTCGGGATGAAGGTGTCGGCCAGCCACTGCTCGTCGTTCACGACCTCGGCGGCGTTCTTGCCGGCGATCTCCGCGTGGAAGATGTCCGGGTACTGGGTCGCCGAGTGGTTGCCCCAGATGGTGACGCGCCGGATGTCGGAGACCTGCGCGCCGGTCTTCTTCGCCAGCTGCCCGATCGCCCGGTTGTGGTCCAGCCGGGTCATCGCGGTGAAGCGCTCGGCCGGTACGTCGGGGGCCGCCGACCGGGCGATGAGCGCGTTGGTGTTGGCCGGGTTGCCGACCACCAGCACCTTGATGTCGTCGGCCGCGTGGTCGTTGATCGCCTTGCCCTGCGGCTTGAAGATGCCGCCGTTCGCCGAGAGGAGGTCGCCGCGCTCCATGCCGGCGGTGCGCGGGCGGGCGCCGACCAGGAGGGCCACGTTGGCGCCGTCGAAGGCGTGGTCGGGGTCGTCGCTGATGTCGATCCCGTGCAGCAGCGGGAAGGCGGCGTCGTCGAGCTCCATGGCGGTGCCTTCGGCGGCCTTGAGTCCCTGCGGGATTTCCAGGAGCCGGAGGTTCACCGGGACGTCCGCGCCGAGCAGGTGGCCCGAGGCGATGCGGAAGAGGAGGGCGTAGCCGATCTGGCCGGCCGCTCCTGTGACGGTGACGTTGACGGGGGTGCGAGTCATTGCCTTCTCCTGGCCTTTTCCTGCGGGTAGCGGGTATCCGGTCGCCCCGGCAGTGGCCCAGGCGGCCCCTAACGTGGATCTCTCGGCGTCAAGAGAGCCGTCCGCCAGGTTATCGCGCGTGGGCACGGGCGTTCACGCGCGGGTCTGTGGCCCCGGTCACCGCTCCGGGCCGGGCGGGCCGGTCCCGGTCGGACCGCCGCGCCGGACACGGCTGACGCGTCGTCGGAGGCGCGACCGGACGGCCCGTCAGCCGATGCAGATGCCGAGCAGGTTCAGCAGGCACTGCCTGGTCGGCGTCGGCGTCGGGGCGGGTGTCGTCGGCGGCGGCGTGGTGGCGGACGGGCTGGGCTCGGCGGACGGTGTGCCGCCGCCCGACGGCGTGGCGTTTGCCGGGGGGGTTGTGGTGACGGCTCCGGGACCGGCGGGGTCCGTGCCCGGTGCGGTGCCGGAGCGCGCGGGCGGGGTCGTCGCAATCACGGACGGCCGCCCGCCGGGCGTGGCGGGCGTATCCGTGGCGGAGCCGGCCGGGGCGGGGGCGGAGCGGACGGGCACGGCGCTCGTACCGCCGGACCCGGGGGCGGCCTGGGCACCGGACGGGCGGCCCGGCGCGTCCTGGGAGGCGACCGGGCCGGACGGGGTCGGCCCCGCCTTCTCAGCCGGCGAGCGGCCGGTGCTGGTGCCCGCCGTCAGCAGCACCGCGGCCAGCGCGGCGGCGGCCAGGATCCCGGCGGAGGCCAGCAGCAGCATCCGCCGCCTGCGGCCGGGCAGCCCGTCCTCGGCGCTCAGCGGGTCCAGCGGGTCCGGGTAGGGCACGGGTCTGCCGCGTCCGCGCTCGCCCGCGGTCTCGGCGAGCCGCCACAGCGCCCGGACCCGGTCGTAGTCGGCGCCGCTGGCCTGGGCCAGTACCTCCACGGCGTCCAGCGGCGGCAGCTGCTGTCCGGCCAGGGCCCGTTCCCAGGTCTCGGCGGACTGCGCGGTCTTGGCCGCGAGCCCCGGTACGGTCAGCCCGCTGCGGTCCTTCATCCGCCGCAGCTGCGTGACAAAGCGCCGCATGTCCAACGGAATGCGGACCGCCAACGGCTCCCACTGGCCCACGACGTACCCCTTGCGTGCTGCCGACACCTGCGCCGGTCCCACGCTAGAACGTCAGTGCCCCCCTCGGAGGACTTTCCGGTCAACCCACCGCAAGAAGTGCTCGGCCTGCTATACGGCCCACCGCCGGGCCGCACCGCCCAAACCCACCGCCCGGACCCACCGCCCGGACCGCCGTCCGGACCGCCGTCCGGACCGCCGTCCGTGGCCCGCCGCCCGAGCCGGACGGCCGAGCCCCGGCGCGAGCCCGCGCCGCCCGCGACGGGATCAGCGGACGGAGAAGTGGATGATGTCCTCCAGGAAGGGGATCCGGATCAGCGGGTCGGGCTGCACCATCAGCGCGAGCAGCACGATCGCCAGGCCCAGTACGCCGTAGGTGATCACGTCGGTGAAGCGGCTGCGGACCGCGAGCATGCCGACCCTGGCCAGGCCCCAGCGCAGGACCGCGCCGACCAGCAGCGACCCGCCGATCACCAGGGTGCCGGGGCGGAAGGAGCCGGCCGCGGTGATCAGCAGGCCGAGCACGACACCGGTGATGACCAGCAGGATCGGCCACTGCCGGGCGGGGGCCGGCGCGTCACCGCCGGCCGAGGGGCCGCCGCCCTCGGGGCGGGGGGTGCCGGTGGTGACGGACGGCCGGCCGCCGGGCTCGCGCGGTTCGCGGGCGTGCCGCCGGACGGGTTCCGCGGCGGGGACACCGCCGGCCGGGACCGCGCCGGGACCGGCCGCGTCAGCCGACACGGTCGGCCGCCTGCCCGGAGGCGGCGGCCGCCTCGGCCGCCGCCACGACGTTCAGCAGCAGCATCGCCCGCGTCATCGGCCCCACACCGCCGGGGTTCGGCGACAGCCACGCCGCCACCTCGGCCACGCCGGGGTGGACGTCGCCGACGATCTTGCCCTGCTCGTCCCGGCTGACGCCGACGTCGAGCACCGCGGCGCCCGGCTTGACGTCCTCCGGCTTGACGATGTGCGGCACCCCCGCCGCGGCCACGACGATGTCCGCCTGCCGCAGCTGGGCCGACAGGTCGCGGGTGCCGGTGTGGCACAAGGTCACCGTGGCGTTCTCCGACTTGCGGGTCAGCAGCAGGCCGATCGAGCGCCCGACCGTGATGCCGCGGCCGACCACCACCACGTGGGCGCCGTCGATGCCCACGCCGTGCCGTCGCAGCAGCTCCACGATGCCGTTGGGGGTGCAGGGCAGCGGCCCGGTCTCGTTGAGCACCAGCCGGCCCAGGCTCATCGGGTGCAGGCCGTCCGCGTCCTTGGCCGGGTCCATCAGTTCCAGCACCCGGTTGGTGTCGATGCCCTTGGGCAGCGGCAGCTGGACGATGTAGCCGGTGCACTCGGGGTTCTCGTTCAGCTCGCGGACCACCGCCTCGATCTCCCCCTGCGTGGCGGTGTCCGGCAGCTCGCGCTGGATGGAGGCGATGCCCACCTGGGCGCAGTCGCGGTGCTTGCCCGCCACGTACCACTTGCTGCCCGGGTCGTCGCCGACCAGCAGGGTGCCGAGGCCGGGGGTGATCCCGCGGGCCTTGAGGGCGGCCACGCGGGTGGTGAGCTCGGACTTGATCGCAGCGGACGTGGCCTTGCCATCGAGAATCTGGGCGGTCATGCCCCCATCCTCGCCGATCCGGCCCGCGGCCGACCAATCAGCCCACCATGCGGCCACCGGGCCGTCCCCGTTATGTTTTTCGCGGTCCTGCAAGAGGACCGCTGGCCTCCGGGCCGGGCCGCCCCGCCCAACCCACCGCCCGGCCGCCCAACCCACCGCCCGGCCGGCGAACGCGCCGCCCGGCCGCCGCCTCGGGCGGGGCACCCGGGAAGCGGACCCTAACCGTCCGTCCCGCGGACCATGCTGACCCTTGCGCACGGCAGGGCCGGGGCCGGACGATGTCCCGCGGCGCCTGATAAATCCGCTGATACCACTGATGCGACCCGGTTGCCGCTCCCGCGCCCGTCCGTCCTCTCCGCCGAAGGAACACACACCCCGTGAGCCAGCCCCCCGGCGTTCCCGACCCGTACGGCTATCCGCAGCTGCCCTACCCGCAGGGACCGGGACCGTACGGCCCGCCGCAGCCGCCCTACGGCTACCAGCCGCCGTACGGCTACCAGCAACCGCCGTACGGCGGCTACGGCTACGCCCCCGGGCCCGGCGGCCCGCTGCCCGGGATGCCGCCGCTGGCGAGCTGGGGCGCCCGGGTGGGCGCGACGCTGCTCGACGGGCTGATCGTGCTGCTGGTGCCGGTGGGCCTGCTGCTCGCGGGCTACGGCCGGTGGATCGCCAAGAGCGTGGAGCGGCTCAACGACTGCGACAAGCTGGGCATATCCGGCGACGCGTGCCCGACCCCGCACATGCCGGGCTCGTCGGTCGCGCTGATCGTCATCGGCAGTGTGCTCAATCTCATCGGCGGCCTGTGGCTGTGCTACCGGGTGGGCCGCACCGGCCAGACCCCCGGCAAGCGCATCGTCGGCATCCGGCTGCTGAAGGAGTACGACGGCTCGACCCTCGGTTTCGGGCTCGCCTTCGGCCGGCAGCTGCTGCACGTCCTGGACGGCTTCTGCTACATCGGCTACCTGTGGCCGCTGTGGGACGCCAAGCGGCAGACCTTCGCCGACAAGATCGTCAAAAGCGTGGTCATCAAGGACCCCAACTGAGCGCTGCGGCAGGACGGGCAGGGCCGGACCCCCGCTGCCGGGGTCCGGCTGCCCGTGCGACGGCCCGGCTCGGCCCCGCTCGGCCCCGCTCGGGCCCGCTCGGGCCGCGGTACCCCGGCGCCCGCCCGCCCGCGCGCCTCAGTGGAAGAAGTGCCGCGTCCCGGTGAGGTACATCGTCACGCCCGCCTTGGCCGCAGCCTCCACCACCGCCTCGTCGCGGATCGAACCGCCTGGCTGGACCACCGCCGTGACACCCGCCGCGGTCAGCACCTCCAGGCCGTCGGGGAAGGGGAAGAACGCGTCGGAGGCGGCGTACGACCCGGCCGCCCGCTCGGCGCCGGCCCGCGCCACGGCGAGCTTGGCGGAGTCCACCCGGTTGACCTGTCCCATGCCGACGCCGACGGTCGCGCCGTCTTTGGCCAGCAGGACCGCGTTCGACTTCACCGCCCGGCAGGCCCGCCAGGCGAACGCCAGCTCGGCCAGCCCGGCGGCCGGCAGCGGCTCGCCGGTGGCCAGTACCCAGCTCGCCGGGTCGTCGCCGTCGGCCTGCAGCCGGTCCTTGACCTGGACCAGCGCGCCGCCCTCGATCGGCCGGTACTCGGTGGTCGCGGCCGGCGCGGCGGCGCAGCGCAGCACCCGGATGTTCTTCTTGCGGGCCAGCACCTCCACCGCGCCCTCCTCGTAGGCGGGGGCGACGATCACCTCGGTGAAGATCTCCGCGACCTGCTCGGCCAGCGCCACCGACACCGGCCGGTTCACCGCGATGACCCCGCCGAACGCGGACAGCGGGTCGCAGGCGTGCGCCTTGCGGTGCGCCTCGGCGACGTCGGACCCGACCGCGATCCCGCACGGGTTGGCGTGCTTGATGATCGCCACGCAGATTTCGTCGTGGTCGTAGGCGGCCCGGCGGGCGGCCTCGGTGTCCACGTAGTTGTTGTACGACATCTCCTTGCCGTGCAGCTGCTCCGCGCCGGCCAGGCCGACCCCGGTGCCGTCGGTGTAGAGCGCGGCGCCCTGGTGCGGGTTCTCGCCGTACCGCAGGGTGTTCTGCCGGGTGTACGTCACGCCGGTGAAGTCCGGGAAGGCACTCTCGCCGTCGGCCGCGTAGCCGTCGGCGAACCAGGACGCCACGGCCACGTCGTAGGCGGCGGTGTGCTGGAACGCCTCGGCGGCCAGCCGCTTGCGGGTGGCCAGGTCGAAGCCGCCGCCGGCGGCCGCGGCCAGCACGTCGGGATAGCGGGCCGGGCTGGTGACGATGGCGACCGAGGGGTGGTTCTTGGCGGCGGCGCGGACCATGGAGGGGCCGCCGATGTCGATCTGCTCCACGCACTCGTCGTCGCCCGCACCCGAAGCGACCGTCTCGCGGAACGGGTAGAGGTTCGACACGACCAGCTCGAACGGCTCGATGTCCAGCTCCGCCAGCTGCCGCCGGTGGTCCTCCAGGCGCAGGTCGGCGAGGATGCCGGCGTGCACCCGCGGGTGCAGCGTCTTGACCCGGCCGTCCAGGCACTCCGGGAAGCCGGTCAGCTCCTCGACCTTGGTGACCGGCACCCCGGCGGCGGCGATCCGCCCGGCCGTGGACCCGGTGGAGACCAGTTCCACGCCCGCCTCGTGCAGGCCGCGGGCCAGTTCCTCCAGGCCGGTCTTGTCGTAGACGCTGACCAGCGCGCGGCGGATGGGCCGCCTGCCGTCCGACCCGTTCGTACCGTTGGTGACGTCGGCGCTCATGCCGGGATCCGTACCTTTCGTCCTTCGATGCGGTAGCCGTCGCGTGACAGCCGCCCTACTACGTCGACGAGCAGTCGTCGCTCGACTTCCTTGATGCGCTCGTGGAGCGCTTCCTCCGTGTCGTCCGGCCGGACGTCGACCACGCCCTGGGCGATCACCGGGCCGGTGTCGACGCCGTCGTCCACGAAGTGGACGGTGCATCCGGTCACCTTGGCGCCGTAGGCGAGCGCGTCGCGGACGCCGTGGGCGCCGGGGAAGCTCGGCAGCAGCGCGGGGTGGGTGTTGACGAACCGGCCGCCGAACCGGGCCAGGAACTCCCGGCCGACGATCTTCATGAAGCCCGCGGAGACCACCAGGTCGGGTTCGTACGCCGCGGTGGCCTCGGCCAGGGCCAGGTCCCAGGCGGCGCGGTCGGGGTGGTCCCCGACCTTCACCACGAAGGTGGGCAGGCCCGCCCGCCCGGCCCGTTCCAGACCGGCGATGCCGTCGCGGTCGGCGCCGACCGCGACGACGGCGGCCCCGTATCCGGGGTCGGCGGCGACGGCGTCGAGCAGAGCCTGCAGATTCGTACCCGAACCGGAGACGAGGACGACGAGGCGGGCGGGGGTGCGGGCGGCCACGGGCGGCTCTCTCGGTCTCTGCGCGGGGGCGGTGCGGGAACGCGGGTGCGGGCTGGCTGGGATGCGGTGGGCGTGCTGGCTGGGGCACGGCTCGGCGTGCGACCGTGTCCCCCGTGGTTTCGGAGGATCGTATGAGGCGGGGGCCGCTCGGGTTGCGGGGAACCCTACGAGGCCGCCGACCGTCAGCAACGATACCGGCACTCCGGACGGCCCCCGCGGGACGGGGGAGCGCGCGGGCGGTAGCGTCTGCCGGGAGACGGTTGGCCCGTGCACTCGTCGCGCGGGCCGGGACCGCGCGAAACGCAGGCGGCAACCGGGTGCATTCAGAGGAGTCGAGCCCAAGGGGATGGCGCATCACATCATGAGCAGCGGACGTATGCACATCGTGCTGCGCGCGCCCGAGGGCGATCAGCGGGACGACCCGTTCGCGCCGCCTCCCGAGGGGGCGCCGGACCGGCCGTGGCAGCCGCGCGGGCCGGAGGGAGCCGGGCCGGGGACGGGTGGGCAAGGTCACAACGGAGGTCAGGGGCAGGGCGGGGGCAACGGCGGAGGGCAGGGTCAGGGCGGCCACGACGGGCACGGCGGGCCCGGTGACCACAGCGGGCCGGGCGGGCACGGTCCGGACGGGCACAGCGGCCATGACCACAGTCCGGGCCCGTGGGCGCACGGCGGCCCGCCGGACCGGGGCACTCCCCCGCCGTCCGGCTGGGGCAGCCAGTGGAGCAGCAGGCAGCCGCAGTCCGGCCGGCCGGACCCGTTCGCCCGGCGCCCCGAGGGCGGGCCGACCGGCCCGCAGGGCACCGGCCCCAAGTTCGACCCCACCGACCCGGCGCACCGGCGGTCCCGCTACGCGCTGATGTCCGGCTGCTGGGGCCTGATCTTCGGCGCGGTCGGCTGGACCACGCTCGCGCTGCTGCTCGGCGCGCTCGCCCTGTACTGGGGCGTCAGCGCGCTGCGGATGTCCCCCGAGGAGCGGGCCAAGGCCCGCGCCGCCACCGCGTCCGCGCTGGCCGAGGCGTCCCAGACACCGCGCCCGGCGCCGCCCGCCCCGGGACCCGACGCCCAGCGGTCGTTCCTGACCGCGGCCTGGACCGGGATCGTCACCAGCGCCCTCGCGCTGGCCATCGTCGCGGCCACGTACGCCTTCCAGCTGGCCTACCGCGACTACTACACCTGCCGGTCGGACGCGCTGACGTCACCGGCGGCGCACGCATGCCAGAAGCTGCTGCCGGAGCCGTTCCGGGATCTGCCGACCTTCCGCGACTGAGGCCGCCCCGCCCCCGGTTGCGGGCGGCGGCGGTCCGGCTTTGACTCAGGACTGCACACCGCACGATGTGCACGCGGTCACCGCCGGAGGGAGTCACCCATGCTGTCGGCGCGCAGTCTGTTCACGGAGATCCTGGAGAACGACGAGTCGTTCGCGCTCTTCTGCTCGATCGCGGCCGGCGGGGAGACGCAGGGCGGCTGGGAGAACGGCCGGATCGCGGCGCTGGTGCCCGCCTCGCAGCGCGCGATGGGCCCGAAGATCGCCCGGCACGGCGCGGACGAGGACAAGCACGGGCGGATCTTCACCGCGCTGCTGCGCAAACGCGGGCTGGAAGCGGTGCCGGTGCCCCCGGACACCGACTACACGATGCTGCTGGAGAGCGCCGGGATCGGCCTCACCCACGGGCGGCTGCGGCAGGGCAAGCGGCTCGGCGAGCAGGACATCGTCACCTATCTGGCGCACAGCCGGGTGACCGAGCAGCGGGCGTCGGAGCAGATGCGGCTACTGCTCAAGCACTTCGGAGACCACCCGGAGCTGGGTCGGGCGGTCCGGGCGATCTCCCGCGACGAGGACAACCACCTCGCCTACTGCCACGAGGAACTCCTCCGGCTCGCCCGAGCCGGCCACGCCGGGACCATCCACCGGACGCTGCGCGCGTGCGCGCTGGCGGAGATCCGCGTCTACCGCGACGTCAGCCTCGCCGTGATGACCCACATGTCCCGCATCCTCGGCTGGCCCCGCCCGAAGTCCGCCGCCCTCGCGGCCGGGGTCCACGCTCTCCACGCCTACGAACGCGGGGGCGGCTGGCACCGCATGACGACGCTGGCCCTGCCGACCCACAACCTCGACGCCCTCGGCTCCCCGTCCCCGGCCCCGGCGACCTCCTGACCCCGGGGTTCCCCTGCGGGGCCCCCACGGGGTCGGGCCTGGCGGTCCGGCGCCCGGCGGCGCCCCGGCGGCGTGCCGGGCGGGTCGCGGGCCGTCAGGGCGACGCGGGGGGACGGGGAGGCTCGGCCGGTTCCGGCGCGGGAGCCGGTTCCGGCGCGGCGCGGAGTTCGTGTGCGGCGGCCGGAGGACCGGGCACCGGCGGGACGGACGACTCGGGCAGGGCTGATTCCGCGAGCGGTTCCGGCACGGCGAACGGCCCCGGCGCGGCGGACCGAGGGCCCGGCGCAGGCGACGCGGACGGCACGGGCAGGACCGAATCCGCAGACGGTACGAGCGACGCGAACGGCTCCGGCGCAGCGGGCCGTGCAGCCGGCGAGGCCGGCGCAGGCGACAGGAACGGCACCGAGGGCGGGACCGGTACGGACCGCCGCCCCACCGGCGAACCGCCCTCCTCCGACTCGGACGCCGGAAGAACCGGCTCGGCGAACGGAGAACCCGGCTCGGACGGCCGAGGCTGCGCCGATTCCGTGGACGGTACGAGCGGCGGGGCCGATTCCGGCTCGGCGGACGGCTCCGCCTCGGCCGACGGAAGGCCCGGCACAGCCAGAACGGTCGGCTCGCGCAGCGAGGACCGCACGGTTTGCGCGAACGGTACGCGCGGCACGGGTGCGGCCGGCCACGCGGCCGGTGGAGCCGCCTGGCCCGGGGGCTGCGGCAGGACCGGCGGGGGCGACAGGACCGGCGGGGGCGACCAGGTCGGTACGGACGGCGCCGGAGGCGTATCGCGGGCGTCGGGTGCGGGTGGCGGGAGGACCGGGTCGGCGGGGAGTAGCCGGGGCGGGGGCAGCGGGATGCGCCGGGGGTGGCGGGGGTGGACCGCGCGCCAGCGGACGGCGAGAGCGGCGGGAACGGCGACGGCGAAGGTCCAGGCGGCGGCTGCGGGGGCGGCGCGCCACCAGGTGGGGCCGAAGACGGACAGGCGGGCGGTGCCGAGCGGACCGCCGGACCAGGCCGCGAGGACGGCGAAGGCCAGGCCGGTGAACAGGGCCGCGGCCACGGCCATCAGGGCTGTGGGCACCGCCGGGCGGGCGCCTTTGCCGATGTACCGGCCGGCCGCGCAGGCGGCGAGCGCGGGCAGGGCGAGGGTCGCCCACTCGGGCCAGCCGCCCGCTCCCGGGCGGGGCAGCGCCCCCAACAGCGGGAAGTGGGGCAGCAGCACGTACCCCGAGGTACCCGCGGGGGCCACCGTGCTGCCCGTGCCGACGGAGAAGCCGACGCCGAGCGCGTAGCAGGCCCCCCATACCGCCAGGTTCGGCAGCAGCGCCATCGTGATCAGCAGCACCGCGAGCTGCCCCTCGAAGGGCCAGTCGGGCCGCCCGGGCACCGGGCCGGAGAAGGCCGTGTGCCACGCCAGCGAGATCCCGCCGAGCAGGGCGCCGCCACCGGCGAGGAGGCCCACCACCACTCCGGCCGCCCGCAGCGCGGCGCCCGCCTCCTCGACGCGCAGGCCGCCGAGGCCGCGCGGACCGCCGAGAAGACGGAGGACCCACAGGACGCGGAAGCGGCGGAGGATCCGGCGCCTGACCCGCCCGCGCGGCCCCGGCCACCCGCACCCCGCCCAGGCCCCGGAGCCGGCCGCCGCCGCCGCGAAGACGGGTACGTAGAGCGCGGTCGGCACCGAGACGTGCAGGGGTCCGCCCGCCGTGTAGGCGACCACGAGTACGACCACCGACAGGTACCCGGCGAGCACCCAGCCGGCGACGGCCACCGCCTCCCGCCCGCCCGGCTCGACCCGCCCGGGTTCCCCGGCCTGTCCGGCTCCTGCCAGGGACACCGCCGAGGGCGCCGTCGACGCCGCGGCCGAGGCGAACGTCGAGGCGACCGCCGCCGCCGTGGTCCGGTGGAGCAGGCACGCGGGCAGCGCGCTGAGCAGCAGCGGCGTGACCGCGACGGGCGCGGGGGCGCCGGAGAGCGTCGTAGTCCTGACGAGTTCGGCGCCCTGCGCGAGCAGCCACAGGCCGGCGCCGGTGTGCAGCGCGCCGTCGAGCCCGCTGTCCGGGTAGGGCAGCGCGATCCACAGCAGCAGGACGACCGCGGCGAGCAGGCCGAGGCCGAGGGTGGCGGCGGCCGCTCCCCCGGCGGCGGCGGACACCCGGCCGTCGGTCTCCCGCCCGGACGCCCGCGGTCCGGCGGCGCGGAGGGTGCCGGGGGCGTCCCGCGGGGCGGCGCCCGGGAACGGGACGGGGTCGCTGGTAGGGGTCACGGCGACCCATGGTACCAAGAACACCCGTTTTGCCCCGGGAAGAGGCGAATGGTCGACGTGTCGCCCACTATGGTCGCTATGCGTCTCATTTCCGGACCATACGTTGAGCATCTTTACGCACCAGGGCCGCCCGCACACGCGGGAGCCGCCCGGTGACGCCGGCGAAGCGGCCCGCCAGAACCGGCAGAGGTGGCGGCCCGGTCGACGGGGCCGGCGCCCCCCGTACCCCGAAGCCGCAGGCGCCGCCGGTACCGCAGGCGCCGCCGGTACCGCCGGCCGAGGACCTGGCGCGCACCCCGGCGCTCGACCCCATACCGGCCCGGCCGGTTGGACCGGAGCCCGAGGCGCGGCCGCGCGTCGCCGCCGCGCCCGGGTTGGCGAGCCCCACGCCGCAAAAGCGGGGGCGGGGTCGCGGACGGACGCCGGAAGGCGCGTTCGACGGGCTCTACCGGCACGCCGCCGGGCCGCTGACGCGCCAGGTCGAGGTCCTCACCGGCGATCCGTGCTTCGCCCGGCACGCGGTGACCCACGCCTTCGACCAGGCGTGGCAGCGGTGGCCCGAGGTGGCCGGGGACAGCGACCCGGTGGGGTGGGTGCGGGCGGCGGCGCACGAGTACGCGCTCGCGCCCTGGCAGCGCTGGACCCCCGGCCCCCGGCCGCGTCCCGGCAGCCCGCCGGAGCCGCTGGCGGCGGCGCTGCTCGGCCTGCCGTCCCGGCACCGCCGGGCGGTGCTGCTGCACGACGGGCTCGGACTGGATCTGCCCGCGACGGCGGCGGAGGTCGAGGCGAGCACCCCTGCGACGGCCCGGCGGATCACCCGGGCGCGGGAGGCGCTGGCCGAGGCCGTACCGGAGCCGGCCGACACCCTCCCGGCGCTGCTCGGCGCGCTGCTGACCGGCGCGCCGGAGCCGCCGGGCCGCCCGGCGGACGTCCGTGACGCCAGCGACCGCGGCGTGCGGCGGCGTACGGCCGGTGCGTTCGCGCTCGCCGGGGTGATGGCCGTCCTGACGACGGTGGCCGTCACACTCGGCCCGTCGGCCGCGTCGCACCCGCACCCGGCACGCCCCGACGTACCGCCGGCCGCGAAGCCGGTCCGGGACCGTACCGGCTGACCGGCCGACCGGCCGTTGCGGCGACCGGGCGGTCCGCATGACGGACGGCGGGCCCGTACCCGGGGCCTCCGGACCGGCAGCCACCCATCCGTACGCCACACGGCAAGCCCGCACGCCAAGCGGCCGGACCGACACCCACCGGCCCGTTCGCCACACGGCGGGCCCGCGCACCAGGCCGCCGGACCGACAGCCACCCACCCGTACGACGAACAACCGTCCGTACGACACACGGCGGGCCCGCTCGCCGGGAAGGCAGCGGGCCCGCCGTGGGGCGGAAAACGGGGGGGTCAGCCGGCGAGGATCGCTCGGGCCAGGCGCGCCGTCTCGGACGGCGTCTTGCCGACCTTGACGCCCGCCGCCTCCAGGGCCTCCTTCTTGGCCTGTGCGGTGCCGGAGGAGCCGGAGACGATGGCACCCGCGTGGCCCATGGTCTTGCCCTCGGGCGCGGTGAAGCCCGCCACGTAGCCGACGACCGGCTTCGTCACGTTCTTCTCGATGAAGGCCGCGGCCCGCTCCTCCGCGTCGCCGCCGATCTCACCGATCATCACGATCAGGTCCGTGTCGGGGTCGGCCTCGAACGCGGCGAGCGCGTCGATGTGGGTGGTGCCGATGATCGGGTCACCGCCGATGCCGACCGCGGACGAGAAACCGATGTCCCGCAGCTCGTACATCATCTGGTACGTCAGCGTGCCGGACTTCGAGACCAGCCCGATCCGGCCGGGCTTGGTGATGTCGCCGGGGATGATGCCCGCGTTGGACTGGCCGGGGGTGATCAGGCCGGGGCAGTTGGGGCCGATGATCCGGGTCTTGTTGCCCTTGGCCTGGGCGAGCGCCCAGAACGCGGCGCTGTCGTGGACCGCGACGCCCTCGGTGATGACGACCGCGAGCGGGATCTCGGCCTCGATCGCCTCGACGACCGCGTCCTTGGTGAACTTCTCCGGGACGAAGATCACCGTCACGTCCGCGCCGGTGGCCTCGATGGCCTCCTTGACGGTGCCGAAGACCGGTACCTCACCCTGCTCGAAGGAGACCGAGGTGCCCGCCTTGCGCGGGTTGACGCCGCCGACGATGTTGGTGCCGTCGGCGAGCATCAGGGTGGTGTGCTTCAGACCGGTGGCGCCGGTCATTCCCTGGACGATGACCTTGCTGTCCTTGGTCAGGAAGATAGCCATGGTTGTCGGTGTCCTCGTCCCTTACTTCGCAGCCAGCTCGGCAGCCTTGTCGGCCGCGCCGTCCATGGTGTCCACGCGCTGCACCAGCGGGTGGTTGGCGTCGGACAGGATCTTGCGACCCAGCTCCGCGTTGTTGCCGTCCAGCCGGACGACCAGCGGCTTGGTGACTTCCTCGCCCTTGGAGGCGAGCAGTTCCAGCGCCTGCACGATGCCGTTGGCGACCTCGTCGCAGGCGGTGATGCCGCCGAAGACGTTGACGAACACGGACTTGACGTCCGGGTCGCCGAGGATGATCTCCAGACCGTTGGCCATCACCTCGGCGGAGGCGCCGCCGCCGATGTCCAGGAAGTTGGCCGGCTTGACGCCGCCGTGCGCCTCGCCCGCGTACGCCACGACGTCCAGGGTGCTCATCACCAGGCCGGCGCCGTTGCCGATGATGCCGACCTCGCCGTCCAGCTTGACGTAGTTGAGGCCCTTGGCCTTGGCCTTGGCCTCCAGCGGGTTGGCGGCGGCCTTGTCCTCCAGCGCCTCGTGCGCTGGCTGCCGGAAGGCGGCGTTCTCGTCCAGCGAGACCTTGCCGTCGAGGGCGACGATCTTGCCGTCACCGGTCTTGACCAGCGGGTTCACCTCGACCAGCAGGGCGTCTTCCTTGACGAAGACGGTCCACAGCTGCTGCAGGACGTCGGCGACCTGGTCGGCGATGTCGGCCGGGAACTTCGCGGCGGCGACGATCTCGGCGGCCTTCTCCGGGGTCACGCCGTCCAGCGCGTCGACCGGGACCTTCGCCAGCGCGTCGGGGTTCTCCTCGGCGACGACCTCGATCTCCACGCCGCCTTCGACGGACGCCATGGCGAGGAAAGTGCGGTTGGTGCGGTCCAGAAGGAAGGAGACGTAGTACTCCTCCTTGATGTCCGCGGTCTCCGCGAGCATCACCTTGTGGACCGTGTGGCCCTTGATGTCCATGCCGAGGATGGCGTCGGCCTTGGCCACCGCGTCCGCCGGGTCGGCGGCCAGCTTGACGCCGCCGGCCTTGCCGCGTCCGCCGACCTTGACCTGCGCCTTGACGACCGCACGGCCGCCGAGTCGCTCAGCCACGGCGCGCGCCGCCTCAGGCGTGTCGATGACTTCACCGGCCAGCACCGGTACACCGTGCTTGGCGAAGAGGTCCCTCGCCTGGTACTCGAACAGGTCCACGCGCGTCCGTCTCCCTCTGGTCTGGATTTCCCCGGGGAGTCGGCCCCCGGGAACTCAGCGTCGCGCAAGCCGCTGCCGCCGGAAGTGGGGTACGGCGCTGCCGGCACGATCTGTGATCTGCCTGGGCGTGCCGCTACGGGCAGGGCGACTGCTGCACTGTCACAAGGAAGCGCACACGGTGACCGAGTACGCGGCATGTCCGCATTGCAGGTTATCGCCGTGCGCCGTGGGGGCCTAAATCGCAGCTCACATGCGGGCGGTGAGAACGGTCACAGACGTGCGGGTCACTTCTCCGGTATCGGCAGCGGGCGTTTCTCGATGGCGGCGGCCATCACTTCGGGGAAGAGATCGGGGGTGCAGGCGAAGGCGGGCGCGTCCAGGGCGGCCAGCGCCGCCGCGTGCTCCCGGTCGTAGGCGGGCGCGCCCTCGTCGGACAGCGCGAGCAGTGCCACGAACTGGACGCCGGACGCCTTCATAGCGGCCACCCGCTTGAGCATCTCGTCGCGGATACCGCCCTCGTAGAGATCGCTGATCAGGATGACCACGGTGTCCGCCGGACGGGTGATGAGCGACTGGCAGTACGCCAGCGCCCGGTTGATGTCGGTGCCGCCGCCGAGCTGGGTGCCGAAGAGCACGTCCACCGGATCGTCCAGCTGTTCGGTGAGGTCGACGACGGCGGTGTCGAAGACGACCAGCTTGGTGGCGATGGACCGCATGGAGGCGAGCACGGCGCCGAAGACGGAGGCGTAGACGACGGACGCGGCCATCGAGCCGGACTGGTCGATGCACAGCACGACGTCCTTCTTCACCGCCCGGTCCGCGCGGCCGTAGCCGATCAGCCGCTCGGGGACGATGGTGCCGTGCTCGGGCAGGTAGTGCTTGAGGTTGGCGTGAATGGTGCGGTTCCAGTCGATGTCGGCGTGGCGCGGGCGGCTGACCTTCGCGGAACGGTCCAGCGCGCCGGTCAGGGTGGCCCGCGTCCTGGCGGCCAGGCGCCGCTCCAGGTCCGCCACCACCTTGCGGACCACGGCCCGCGCGGTCTCCTTGGTGGTCTCGGGCATCACCCTGTTGAGCGACAGGAGGGTGCCCACGAGATGGACGTCGGCCTCCACCGCCTCCAGCATCTCCGGTTCCAGCAGCAGCGCGGACAGGCCGAGCCGGTCGATGGCGTCGCGCTGCATGACCTGGACGACGGAGCTGGGGAAGTACGTGCGGATGTCGCCGAGCCAGCGGGCCACCTGCGGGGCGGAGCCGCCGAGGCCGGCCGACCGGTCCGCGCTCCGGCCGCCGCCGGACGCGCCGCCGTACAGGGCGCCGAGGGTGCGGTCCATCGCCTCGTCCCGGCCGGTGAGTCCGCGGCCGGTGCCGTCGGCCTGCCCGCCGCCGAGGACCAGGCGCCAGCGGCGCAGGCGCTCGTCGGCGGAGGTGGTGGCGGTACCGGTGGTGGCGGCGGGGCCGGTGGCGCTCGCGGCGGCGGCGGGCGCTCCGGCAACCGGTGCGGTGTGCTGTTCGGTGTCAGGCATGGTGTTCGTCCCCCGGGGCGGGCAGGTCGGTCAGGTCGAGATCGGTCAGGTCGGTGGTCGTGGTGGCGCCGAGCAGGAGGCGTACGGTGCGCAGGGCCGCCGTCGCGCGGGCCGGGTCGAGTCCCGCGCCGAAACCGGGCAAGCCCGCCTCCGTACCGGTGTCCCGGCGGGGGGGCGCGGCCGGGCCGCGCCGCACCAGCTCGCCGACCGAACGCCGTACCCCGGGCTCGAACTCCGCGAACGTCCGCCGCAGCAGCGGCAGTACGTCAGTGAACGCCTCCCCCGGCACCCGGGCCAGCCAGCCGTCCACCAGTCCGAGCAGCCGCTCGTCGTGGAGGAGCAGCATCCCGCCGCCGGCCAGGAACCCCTCGACCCAGCCGGCCGCCTCCACCGGGCCGGTGCCGGGTGACAGCGCGAGCCCCATCAGCCGCGCGGCCTCCTCCGGCGCGAGCCGGCCCTCGTCGAGCAGCAGCCGGGCCGCGGCGCCGCGCAGCAGCCCGGGTATCGCCCCGTCCCGTTCGGCGAGCGCCCGCAGCATGGCGGCCCACCGCTCCCGCAGGTCGTACGGCGGCGGTACGGGGTCGGTACCGCCGAGCGGGACGGCTGTCGCGGCGGCCGGGGTCGGGATCGCCGTCAACGTCGGGATCGAGGTCGGATCAGCCGGGGCCGGATCAGCTGAGAGCGGTGCGGCAGGGGCGGCCGGGCGGACCGGGACCGGGGTGGTCGGGCCGGCCGGGAGGGTTTGACCGGGCGGAATGGCGGCCGGGCGGGCTGAAGCGGCGGGGGCGGCCGGGGCCGGCTGCGGAGCCGGTTCGGGGAGGAGGGCGATGGCCCGGTGGACCGCGTCCAGGTGAGTGCGGAGCGCGTTGGCGCCGTCGGCGTCCAGACCGACGCAGGCCGGGGGGAAGCCGACGCAGATCCGGCGGGCCAACCCCTCCGCGACCCGGCCGAGGGCGGCGGAGTCGGTGCCGCGGACGTCGCCGTAGCGGACCGCGCGGACCAGCGCGGGCAGCGCGGCGGCGAGGTGGGCGACGTCTGCGTCCAGCGCGGCCCGGTCGGCGAGTACCCGCATCACGGTGGGCAGCGCGCCGGACAGTCCGGCCAGCAGGCAGCGCTCGGCGACGGCGGTGACGTCGGCCAGCGCCGGGGCGTGCGCGGCCAGGTCCTCGGCGCGAGCGGTCGCCGCGGACTCCACGGTGGTGCCCCAGATCCCGGCCTCGGCGACCCGGATCGCCGACTCCGGTTCCCAGCGCAGCCGCCAGGTCTCCCGGAAGGTGCCCTTGCCGTCCCGGCCCGCGGCCGGCTCGCCCCACTCGATGCCGAGCAGCCGCAGCCGGTGCAGCAGCCTGCTGCGGGCGGCGTCGTTGTCCTTGCGCAGGTCCAGGTCCAGCTGCCGTTCCAGCGCCTCCGGCTTGAGCCGCAGGCCGCGCTGCTCCCGGGCCAGGTCGCGGGCGAGCGGCACCGCGGGCGCGTCCGGCGGCACCTCGCCGAGCACGTCCCCCACGACGAGCCGGTCCCGGATCAGCGCCAGTGGTACATCCGAGCCGTCGCACATCACCGCCCGGATCGCGTCGGTGGTCTCCCCGAGCCCGGCCAGCGGGCGGCCCCGCATCGAGGCGAGCGTGTCGGCGAGCCGCACCGCTTCGATGACGTGGGCGGAGGACACCGGGTAGTCCTCCTCGCGGAGCAGGCCGGCGACCTTGGTCATCCACCGGGTGACCGGGCGGTCCGGGGCGGCGAACAGGTGCCCGTACCAGCCGGGCGAGTCGATCCCGGCGCCGTAGCCGCTGGCCCGCGCCAGGCGCCGGTGCGTCCAGGGCACCCAGGTCGTCTCGACCCTCGCCCTGGGCAGACCCTTGAGCAGCCGCCGGTCTGCGGCGGCGGCCGTCCGCTCGGCCAGCGCCGGTACGTGCCAGGCCCCGCACACCACCGCCGTCCTGGCGTACGCGCGCCTGGCCTCCCGTACCCGCAGCCGCATGTGGGCCTCCCGCAACGGGTCCTGAGGACGGCCGCCGTCGCCGTACGTCCCCCGGACCGCCGCCATCGCCTCGGCCAGCGCGGCGAAGGGCGCCAGCGCGTCCCCGTCCGCCCCGCCGCCCCGGTGCTCCACGGCGTCCTCCCACCACCGCTCCGGATCGTCGTATCCGGCGGTCTCGGCCAGCACGGCCAGCGGGTCCACCCGCACGGCCGCCGCCTCGGGGGCCGGCGGCTGGTCGGCGGACGGCTGGTCGGCGGGGGGCGCCGTGCCGTCCTCGGGCGGGAGAAGGCCGGCGGGCGGCGGCTCCTCCTCCTGGGCGCGCAGGGCGAGGGTGTTCGCGGCGGGCAGGTCGATGAAGCGGACCGCCGCCCCGGCCTCGGCCGCCCACCGCATCGCCACCCACTCCGGCGAGAACTCCGCGAACGGCCAGAACCCGGCCCGCGCCGGGTCGTCGACCACGTGCGCCAGCAGCGCCACCGGCGGACGCATCGCCGGATCGGCGGCCAGCGCGGTCAGCGCGTCGGCCTCCGGCGGCCCCTCGATCAGGACGACCTCGGGCCGGTACGCCTCCAGTGCCGCCCGCACCGCCCGCGCGGATCCGGGCCCGTGGTGCCGGACTCCGAGCAGGACCAGGTCCGCGGCGGCACCCGACGGTGCGCCGCGGCCCGGCGCGGGCGCGGGCGCGGCCCCGGCCGCCCGGCCGCCACCCGTGTCCGTGCCCGTGTCCCCGGTCGTCGCGGCGGCCGGCCCCGCGGCCGCCTCTCCCCCCGGGGGGCCGGGCGGGGGACTTGCGGGCGCTCTCCGCGGCCGGTCCCCGGCGTCGGCGGGACGCGGGCTCCCGACGGCCGTGGTCGTGGCCGCCGTGCTCATGGCCGCCGTATCCATGCCGCCGCTCATGCCGACACCTCGCGGCAGGCGCGGTAGAAGTCCTTCCAGCCGTCCCGTTCCCGGACGACAGTTTCCAGGTACTCCTGCCAGATGAGGCGGTCGGCGGCCGGGTCGCGGACGACCGCGCCGAGGATGCCGGCGGCCACGTCGCCGGCCCGCAGCACGCCGTCGCCGAAGTGGGCGGCGAGCGCGAGGCCGTTGGTGACGACGGAGATCGCCTCGGCGGTGGAGAGCGTGCCGGAGGGCGACTTGAGCTTGGTGCGGCCGTCCTCCGTGGTGCCGGAGCGCAGTTCGCGGAAGACGGTGACGACCCGGCGGATCTCGTCGGCGCCGCGCGGGGCGGCGGGCAGGTCGAGGCCGCGGCCGAGCTGCTCGACGCGGCGGGAGACGATCTCCACCTCGTCCTCCGCGCTGGCGGGCAGCGGCAGCACCACCGTGTTGAAGCGGCGGCGCAGCGCGCTGGACAGGTCGTTGACCCCCCGGTCGCGGTCGTTGGCGGTCGCGATCAGGTTGAAGCCGCGCACCGCCTGTGTCTCGGTGCCCAACTCCGGTATCGGCAGCGTCTTCTCGGACAAGACGGTGATCAGCGAGTCCTGTACGTCGGCCGGGATGCGGGTCAGCTCCTCGACGCGGGCGATCCGGCCCTCCGCCATCGCCCGCATGACCGGGCTGTCCACCAGCGCGGCCCGGCTCGGCCCGTTCGTCAGCAGCTGCGCGTAGTTCCAGCCGTAGCGGATCGCCTCCTCCGGTGTGCCGGCCGTGCCCTGCACCAGCAGGGTGGAGTCGCCGCTGATCGCGGCGGCCAGGTGCTCGGAGACCCAGGTCTTGGCGGTGCCGGGCACGCCGAGCAGCAGCAGCGCGCGGTCGGTGGCCAGCGTGGTGACCGCCACTTCGACGACGCGGCGCGGGCCGACGTACTTGGGCGTGATCACGGTACCGTCCGGCAGGGTGCCGCCGAGCAGGTACGTGGCGACCGCCCACGGCGACATCCGCCACCGAGCCGGACGCGGCCGGTCGTCCGCCGCGGCGAGCGCGGTGAGCTCGTCCGCGAAGGCCTCCTCCGCGTGCGGCCGCAGCGCCTGCTCGGCCGGGGCGGCCGTCGCGGCGGGCGCGGTTCGTACGGCCGGCGCCGACACGGCCACGGCACTCGTCGTTCCGGTCATGACTCTCCCCACTCGTGTGCCCGGACCCCCTCGGTCCGCGCTGGTCTCCACCATGCACCCCGCCACTGACAATCCATCACCGAGCGCTATCCGCGCAGGTCGGAGCGATTGTCAGTGGGGGGTTCTACCGTCGGGGGCATGGAGACGGAAGCACGGTGGACGGTGGATCAGGTGCTGGCGCTCGCGCCTGACGCCGCGTCACGCAAAGCGGGCGCGCGCCTCGGCGCGCCCGCGCCGTGGACCGGCACGGGGGCCGCCGGGGGCGCGCTGTGGGGGCTGTGCAAGGGCAGCGGCAGCAAGCCGTACCAGACGGCGGTGGACCTGGACGGTCCGGCCTTCCGCTGTACCTGCCCGAGCCGCAAGTTCCCCTGCAAGCACGCGCTGGGGCTGCTGCTGCTCTGGGCGGAGGGGGGCGCGGGGCCGGTCGCGGCGGCGGCCGAGCCGGACTGGGTGGAGCAGTGGACCTCGGCGCGGCGGAAGAGGACGGAGAGCGCGCAGGCGGCGCCGCCGCGGGTGGCCGGTCCCGCCGACCCGGACGCGGCCAGGCGGCGGGCCGACCGCCGGGCGGTGCGAGTCGAAGGGGGCGCCGCCGAGTTGGAGCAGCGGCTGGCCGACCTGCTGCGCGGCGGTCTCGCGGGGGCGGACCGCGGGAGCTACCGGCAGTGGGACGAGATCGCCGCCCGGATGGTGGACGCGCAGGCGCCGGGGCTGGCCGCCCGAGTGCGGGAGCTGGGAGCGGTGGCGGCCACCGGGGGCGACTGGCCGTCGCGGATGCTGGAGGAGACCGCGCTGCTGCACCTGCTGGCCCGCGGGTTCCTCGGCCGTGAGGGGCTGCCGGGACCGCTGGCGGAGACGGTGCGGGCCCGGATCGGCTACACCGTCGACTCGGCGGAGCTGCTGGCGGGGCCCACGGTCGGCGGGCAGTGGCTGGTGCTCGCCCAGTACGACGCGGCGGACGACCGGCTCACCACCCGCCGGGTCTGGCTGTACGACGAGGGGGCGGGCCGGTTCGCGCTGCTGCTGTCCTTCGGCGCGGCCGGCCGGGCGCCCGAACTCGCGCTGCCGGTCGGCTCCCTTCTCGACGCGGAGCTGGCCTACCACCCCTCGGCGCTGCCGCTGCGCGCGGCGCTCGGCCCGCACGGGCTCTCCCCCGCGCTCCCGCACTCGGCCCCGCGCGGTACCGCGGTCGCCCCGGCGCTCGCCTCGTACGGCACCGCGCTGGCCGACGACCCCTGGCTCGACGCCTGGCCGGTGCTGCTCTCCGCCGTCGTCCCCCTCCCCGGTCCCGACCGCTGGCAGCTCGCCGACGCCGCGACCGAGGACGCCCTTCCTGTCGCGACCGCCACGCCAGCGGCCGCGCGGTGGCGGCTGGCCGCCGTCTCCGGCGGCCACCCGACCACGGTCTTCGGCGAGTTGGGTCCCACCGGCCTGCGCCCGCTGGCGGTCTGGCCCGAGGGGGCCGCCGAGCCCATACCCCTGTGACCCGTCGTCCGCGTCGTCCGTCGGCCCGCCACGGGGGCGGACCGCCGGGCGGCGCGGACGGCCCGGACGGCGGTGCCGCGCACCGCACCGCACGTACAGCCACAGCTACCGGTACGGAAGGGAAAGCGGCGTGGACATCACGTGGGACGACCTGGTGGGGAGCGCGCTGCTCGGCACCGAGCGGCGGCGCCCGGCCGGGCTGGTCGGGGACGCGGAGGAGGCCGCCGCGGGGCTGCTGGACGCGGCGGCGGGCGGAGTGCTGCGGCGCCGGGCGGGGGCGCTGCCCGGGGTCGCGGGCGCCCGCCCGGCGGCGGCCCCGGCGGACCGGCGGCCGGAGCTGCCGGAGGCGGCGCGGCGGCGGCTGTGGACACTGCTGGCGGACCGGACGGGCGACGGGGGGCGGGGCGGCCGGCGGGGGACCGCGCCGAACCTGGCGGAGCTGCTGCCGCAGTGGCTGGCGCAGGCGCGGAAGGAGGGGTACGCGGCGCCGCACGCGCTGCTGCCGGCGCTGCTCGACGCGGCGCGGTCCAGGACCGACCTGCGGCCCGACGCGCTGGCGCTGGCCGGGCCGCGGGGGCTGTGGCTGGCGGGGCTGAACCCGGAGTGGAGGTTCGCGCTGCGGGCCGGGCACGCCGGTGCGGCCGGGGGTGGCCCGGCGGACGCGGCGCGGGCGCGGCGGCTGTGGGAGGAGGGGCTGTTCGCCGAGCGGGTGGCGCTGCTGACCCGCCTGCGGCTGGCGGACCCGGCCGCCGGCCTGGAGCTGCTGGCGTCCACCTGGCGCGGCGAGCGGGCCGAGGACCGGCTGATGTTCCTGGACTCGCTGCGGACGGGCCTGTCCGCTCAGGACGAGCCTTTCCTGGAGGAGTCGCTGTCCGACCGCAGCCGGAACGTCCGGGCGACGGCGGCCGAGCTGCTGTCGGCGCTGCCCGGCTCCGCGCTGGCCGCGCGGATGGCGGCCCGCGCCCTCGGCTGTGTGTCGCCGGGGAACGGCGGGATCGTGGTGGAGGCGCCGTACGCGTGCGACGCGGCGATGGAGCGGGACGGAGTGGCCCCGAAACCGCCGAGCGGACGGGGCGAGCGGGCCTGGTGGCTGGGCCAGCTGGTGGACGCGACACCGCTGTCGGTGTGGTCGGAGCGGTTCGGGGGCCGTACGCCGGAGCAGATCGTGGCGCTGCCGGTGCCCGACGACTGGCAGTCGGACCTGCACGCCGCGTGGTGCCGGGCGGCCCTGCGGCAGCGGGACGCGGGGTGGGCGCGGGCCCTTCTGGGGCCGCCGCCCGCGGCGGCCGCCCCGCTGACGGCGGTCGGCGACCCGGCGAAGCTGCTGTCCGTCCTGCCCCCGGCGGAGCGGGCGGCCTGGGTCGCGGACTTCGTCGGGGCGCACGGGCTGTCGGAGGCGTTCCAGATGCTGGGGGTGTGCGCGGTGCCGTGGGCGCCCGCGCTGGGCCGGGCGGTGGTGGACGCGCTGGACATCGCGCGGGACGCGGGGAGCTACCCGTGGAGTTTCAGCGGGGTGATGGGGCTGGCCGAGCGCTGCCTCGACCCGGCCGCGGTCGCACAGGTCGCGGTGCTCAGCGCGGCGGCGGAGGAGCCGCCGGACGGTGCGCCGGGAGCGACGGTGTACTGGTCGGAGGCGTTCCAGCGGCTGACCGGCACGCTGCGGCTGCGCGCGGTGATGCTGGCCGAGCTCCGCCCCCGGCCGCACCCGGCGGGGCCCCCGGCCGCGGACACCGCGCACCCGGCCGGGGTTCCGGCCGCGATCCCGGGCGCCGTCCGCCCGGCGGCGGTTCCCGGCGCCGCACACCCCGCGGCCGCGGGGCCGCCCGCTCCCGACCCGGGCGCCGGGGCGCAATGAGCCGCCTGCGGGACGGAGGGGGCCCCGCAGGCTCAGACCGCGGCCTGGTGGACGTTCGCGTTGACCCACTCCACCACGGCCCCGGTCGTCGTGCCCGGAGTGAAGATGGCGGCGACGCCGAGCGCCTTGAGCGGCGGGATGTCCGCCTCCGGGATGATCCCGCCGCCGAACACCTTGATGTCCGCCGCGTCGCGCTCCTTGAGCAGCTCCAGCACCTTCGCGAAGAGCGTCATGTGCGCGCCGGAGAGGATGGACAGGCCGATCGCGTCGGCGTCCTCCTGGATCGCGGTGTCGACGACCTGCTCGGGGGTCTGGTGCAGGCCGGTGTAGATGACCTCCATACCGGCGTCCCGCAGCGCCCTGGCGATCACCTTGGCCCCGCGGTCGTGACCGTCGAGACCCGGTTTCGCCACCACCACGCGGATCGGTCCGGACACTCCCATGACTGCCTCCATGCGTACGGCTCGCCCGCCGGGGACCGGTCGCTGCGGAAGCGGACGACCAACCGCAGTGAACGAACGTTATCGCCCTCCTCGGGAAGCCGACAGTTTTACGACCGCCGGGGAGGGGGAAATCACACAGTGAGAGATCGGACCGATCGGGCCGCCCGCTCAGCCCGGCGTACGGACACACCGGACACGGGCGTACGGACCCGAGAGCTTGGCGGAGAGCCGCGGCAAGGGCGCCGCGTCACCGCGCCGGCGGTCGCCGGACGCGGCGGTGCCGTCCCCGTCCCGGTTCCCCCTGAGGGCGCCGCGGGGTCAACGCCGACCCCCCGGAGCCGCGACGGGAGGTGGGCCATGGCCGCCCAATCGTCGGAGGCCGGGCCGGGACCGGAGCCCGGTGGCAGCGGCCCGTGGCACCACGGCGCCGAACTGGCCCGGGTGACCGCCATCGACCTGGCCGTACTGGCCGGCCACATGCTGCTGTACCCGACCGGGATCCTGCCCGAACGCGTCCCGGGCCCACCGCCTTCGCCCACCGGCCAGGACGGGCCCCGCGACGCCCGCGACGCCCGCGACGCCCGGGGCGCCGAGCGCGCCCACACGGGCCGGCCCGGCAGCGCGGCCCACCGGCCCGCCGCCCCGCCGACCGGGGCCGGCGCCCGCCCGCCGGTGCTGCTGCTGCACGGCTTCGTGGACAACCGCTCGGCCTTCGCGCTGCTGCGCCGCTCGCTGCTGCGCAACGGCTGGAGCCGGGTCCAGGCCCTGAACTACTCACCGCTGACCACCGACATACGCGCCGCCGCCGAGGCGCTCGGCCCGCACGTCGAGCGGATCTGCGAACAGTCGGGCCACCGCCGGGTGGACATCGTGGCGCACAGCCTCGGCGGCCTGGTCGCCCGCTACTACGTCCAGCGCCTGGGCGGCGACGCACGGGTACGGACCCTGGTCACGCTGGGCACGCCGCACTCCGGGACCCGGGCGGTGCCGGCGCTGAGCCCGCACCCGCTGGCACGGCAGATGCGGCCGGGTTCGGCGGTACTGACCGAGCTCGCGGCGCCCGCCCAGGGGTGCCGGACCCGGTTCGTGGCCTTCTGGAGCGACCTGGACCAGCTGATGATCCCGGTGCAGGCGGCACGGCTCGACCACCCGGATCTGCGCACCCGGAACATCAGGGTCCGCGGAATAGGACATCTGTCCCTGCCGGTCCACAGCCTGGTGGCCGCGGAGATCCGCCACGCACTGGCCGGACAGGGCCCGTTGCGGGACACCGTGGACGCTGCCTAACGGATTCGTAACGGTCGAATACCAACCGAACACCGGGCAAGTCCGGCGCCGGATTTCGGCCGGAGATTGTCGCGGCCGGGTAACGACGGCTACAGTCACCGCTAATTCTCCTGCTGTCGAGGCGAAAGAGAAGCTGGCCGGTGACCGAAAGTCCCCTGTCGGGGTACTCCCCCGACTACGACGCTTACGGGTACGACGCTTATTCCACGGGCGCCTACCAGGCCGTCGGCACCGCCTTCGCCGGCACCGCCTTCGCCGACGACGCGACCGGCACCTACGGGTACATCCCGCAGCAGCCCGCGCCGCAGCACACCCAGCAGTACGAGACGTACGACCACACCCGGCAGGTCCCCTCCCAACCGCAGCAGGGTTACGGCGGCGGCTACGACACGGGGTACGCGTACACCGGCTACGACCGGACCGGCACGTACGCGGTGTACGACCCGTACGCGTACGGCGACGCGACCACCACGGGGACCGGGACCGCGAACACGTACTACGACACGGGTACGTACGACACCAGCGCGCTCTGGCAGAGCGAGCAGCCGCAGCAGCAGACCCCGTACCCGCGGGGCGACGGGGACTCCGGTGCGTACCCCGCCTACGGATACGGGTACGGCTACGACGCGAGCGGCGACACCGGGGTGTACGAACAGGTGCCGGCGCAGTACGCGCGGTCCGCGGCCCCCGAGCAGGCGCCCCCGCCCGCCCACGAGCCGGCGGCCCACCCGGCGGACGACGCGGACGACACCGCGACCGCGGTGTTCACCGGGGAGTTCGCCGCCGCACGGGACACCGGGGCGGACCGGCACGACTACGCCGCCGACGGCGACGGTTTCGGCGACGGCGAACCGGTGGCACGCAGCCGGCGGCGCAAGCCCGCCAAACGGTCCGCACTGCTGACCGTGGCGGTGCCGTCGGTCGCGGTGATGGGTGTGGCGGCGGTCGGCGCGGCGGCGGTGGCCGGGGTCGGCATGGCCCAGGAGACCCCCAAGGCCCAGGCGGACGGGCAGAACGGCACCCAGGGCCAGGCGGCGAACGCGCCCACCACCCAACTGGACCGGCAGCTCGCCGGAGTGAGCCGGGACGCGGACGACTTCGCCGACCGGGCCAGCCGGACGCAGGAGCGGATCGACCTCAAGGACCGCCAGATCGCCGCGAAGAAGGCGGCCCAGGAGGCGGCGGCCCGCAAGGAGGCGCTGCGGCCGAAGTTCCTGCTGCCGGTGAAGCAGAAGGGGCTGAGCGCGTACTTCGGGCAGGCGGGCGTCAACTGGATGGCGCTGCACACCGGCATCGACTTCCCCGTGCAGGTCGGCACCCCGGTGATGGCGGCCACCGACGGCACGGTCCGCACCCAGTGGAACAGCTCCTACGGCAACATGGCGATAGTCACGGCGCCCGACGGCACGGAGACGTGGTACTGCCACCTGAGCAGCACGAAGATCCGCTCGGGGAAGGTGAAGGCAGGCGACGTCATCGCCTTCTCCGGCAACACCGGCAACACCACCGGCCCCCACCTCCACTTCGAGGTCCGCCCCAACGGCGGCGCCCCCATCGACCCTCTCCCCTGGCTCCTCGCCCACGGTCTCGACCCGCGGTAGCGGGGTGAGGGTGCGCCCATGGGTGGGTGCCGTTGGGCGTGGGGGCCCGGTGGGGTGAGGGCGCCCGCCAAACAGCACTGCCACACCCGACCGCACTCCCTGGGGCACCGCACGTCGGCGGCTACAGCTTCTCCACCGGGGCGTACCGCAGGAGCAGTTGTTTGGGGCGGGCGTCGCCGAAGTCGATGGTGGCCTTCTCGTCACCCGGGCGGCCGGTGACCGCGAGGACGGTGCCGAGGCCGAACTGGTCGTGGGTGACGCGGTCGCCGACGGCGAGGGAGATGACCGGGCGGTCGGCGGTGGTGCGGCGGGTGGCGAAGGTGCCGGAGGCGGAGCGGGCGGAGAGCGAGGAGGACAAGGAGGCTGCGGCCTTGGAGACCGCCCCGCCGGCGGCTGCGGCCCCCGGTGAGCTTCCCGTCCGCTTCCATTGGATGAGCGTCGGCGGGATCTCGTCCAGGAACCGGGACGGCGGGTTGTAGGACGGCTGGCCCCACGCGCTGCGCATCGTCGAGCGGGTGAGGTAGAGCCGTTCGCGGGCCCGGGTGATGCCGACGTAGGCCAGCCGGCGTTCCTCTTCCAGCTCCTTGACCTGGTTCAGCGCCCGCATGTGCGGGAAGACGCCGTCCTCCATGCCGGTGAGGAACACCACCGGGAACTCCAGGCCCTTGGCGGTGTGCAGGGTCATCAGGGTGATCACGCCGCCCGATTCAGCGTCGTCGTCGGGGATCTGGTCGGAGTCGGCGACGAGCGCGACCCGTTCCAGGAACTCGGCCAGCGTGCCCGGCTCGTCCTCGCCCCGCTCCTGCTCGAACTCCAGGGCGACAGCGGCGAGTTCCTGGAGGTTCTCGACCCGGGTCTCGTCCTGCGGATCGGTGGACGCCTGCAACTCGGCCAGGTAGCCGGTGCGTTCCAGCACCGCTTCCAGGACGACGGCGGGGCCGGCGCCCGACTCGACGACGGTGCGCAGCTCGTCCATCAGGGTGGTGAACCGCTTGATCGCGTTCGCCGAGCGGGCCGCCATGCCATAGGCGTCGTCCACCCGGCGCAGTGCCTGCGGGAAGGAGATCCGCTCGCGCAGCGCCAGCGCGTCGACCATCGCCTCGGCGCGCTCGCCGATGCCGCGCTTGGGGACGTTGAGGATGCGGCGCAGCGGCACCGCGTCCTCGGGGTTGGCCAGCACCCGCAGGTACGCCAGGACGTCGCGGACCTCGCGCCGCTCGTAGAAGCGGACGCCGCCGACGACCTTGTACGGCAGGCCGACCCGGATGAAGACTTCCTCGAAGACGCGGGACTGGGCGTTGGTGCGGTAGAAGACGGCCACGTCGCCGGGCCGGGCGTCGCCGGCGTCGGTCAGCCGGTCGATCTCCTCGGCGATGTACTGCGCCTCGTCGTGTTCCTGGTCGGCCGCGTAGCCGACGATGAGCGGGCCGTCGCCGGACTCCGTCCACAGGTTCTTCGCCCGCCGGCTCGCGTTGCGCTCGATGACGGCGTTGGCGGCGGACAGGATGGTCTGGGTGGAGCGGTAGTTCTGCTCCAGCAGGATGGTGCGGGCCTGGGGGTAGTCCTCCTCGAACTGGAGGATGTTGCGGATGGTCGCGCCCCGGAAGGCGTAGATCGACTGGTCCGCGTCACCGACCACGCACAGCTCGGCGGTGTCGTCGCCGGTGCCGACCAGCTCGCGCACCAGCGTGTACTGGGCGTGGTTGGTGTCCTGGTACTCGTCGACCAGGACGTGCCGGAAGCGGCGCCGGTAGTGCTCGGCGACGTCGGGGAACGCCTGGAGCAGGTGGACGGTGGTCATGATGATGTCGTCGAAGTCCAGCGCGTTGGCCTCGCGCAGCCGGGCCTGGTAGAGCGCGTACGCCTCGGCGAGCTTCTTGTCCAGGGTGTTCTCCGCCTGCCCGGCGAAGGTCTCCTCGTCGATCAGCTCGTTCTTGAGGTTGGAGACCTTGGCGCTGAAGGACTTCGGCGGGAACTGCTTGGGGTCGAGGTCCAGGTCCCGGCAGACCAGCGCCATCAGCCGTTTGGAGTCGGCGGCGTCGTAGATCGAGAAGGACGAGGTGAAGCCGAGCACCTTGGACTCGCGGCGCAGGATGCGCACGCACGCGCTGTGGAAGGTGGAGACCCACATGGAGGTGGCGCGCGGGCCGACGAGCTGCTCGACGCGTTCCTTCATCTCGCCGGCGGCCTTGTTGGTGAAGGTGATGGCCAGCACCGAGCCGGGGTGGACGTGGCGGGCGCCGAGCAGGTACGCGATGCGGTGGGTGAGCACCCGGGTCTTGCCGGAGCCGGCGCCGGCCACGATGAGCAGCGGACCGCCGGCGTGCTCGACGGCGGCGGCCTGCTGCTCGTTGAGCCCTTCGAGGAGCTGCGCCGGGTCGGTGGCCGGGCGCGGGGCGCCGTCGCGGTAGTGGGCGTCGTGGGGCGGCGGGCCGTCGAAGCGGTCGCCGAAGAGGTCGTGCGGCACGTCCTCGGCACCCGGTCCGTCCGGTCCGTCGTCCGGCTCCGGCGGTTCTGCCGCCGGGCCGCCGGCGGGGCCGTGGACCGCTTCGAGACCGGCCAGGAAGTTGTCGTCAAAGAGGCTGCTCATCGCTTCCCGAGTCTAGGGCCTGTCGGGTGGATCTCCGCGGGTCGAGGAGCGGGGTCCGAAACGCGCGCGGGCACAGCCGGGGAGGGAGGCGGCGTGGTGTGTCGTCGACCGGCGGGAACGCGGCAGGCGCGCCGTACCGGGGCCCGCGACGCCGCGAAGACCCACCCGACGGACCCTGGGCGCCCCCGCCGACACGCACGGCCCCCTTCCCCGAGCCGCGCCCGCACGTCTCCGGCCGGGCCTGCGGCCGTCACCTCCGCGGCGGCCCGGCGGTGGCGCCGTCGCGACCCTCCGTGACGGCCGGACCGCTCGGCGCGATATGACGAAAAGGTATCGGGCCTATCGGACACGCCCCTTCCCAGCGGCCCCGCGCTTTGGCTACGGTGCCGCACCAGGCAGAGCGCCCGGAAGGAGTCCGCCCGCCATGGCGACACACCGTAAGGCCCGTACCGCGATACTCGGCTCCTCCGGCCCGCGGGCGGCCGTGGGGCTCACGACGGCGGCGCTGGCCACCGTGACGCTGCTGGCCGAGAGCGCGGGCGCCGCCCCGGCGCCCGGCAAACCCGCGCAGCCGTCCGTCGCGGCGGTGCAGGCGAAGGTGGACGCCCTGCTCCACCAGGCCGAGGTCGCCACCGAGCACTACAACGGCACCAAGGAGAAGACGGACCGGCAGAGCGCCACCGTCAACAAGCTGCTGGCCCAGGCCGCCAGGAAGACGCAGGCGCTCAACGAGTCCCGCCGGGTGCTCGGGATGTACGCCGCCGCGCAGTACCGGGACGGCGGCGACACCGCCAGCCGCTATCTGTTCTCGGCCGACCCGCAGGCGCTGCTGGACCAGGTGCACCTGACCGGTGTGATGGCCGAGCGGCAGAAGGGGGCCGTGGCGACGTTCCGGGTGCAGCAGGCCGACGCGGCCCGGCAGCGGATGGCGGCGGCCGGCAGCCTGGCCGCGCTCACCGCGCAGCAGGCGGAGCTGAAGGCGGCGAAGGCGGCCGTGCAGCGGAAGCTGGGCGCCGCGCAGCACCTGCTCAACAGCCTGACCGCGCAGGAGAAGGCACGGCTGGCGGCGCTGCGGGCCCGGCAGGAGGCCGAGGCGGAGGCGAAGGCGAAGGCGCTAGCGGCGAAGGAGGAGGCCGCGCGGGAGGCGGCGGCCGAGGCGGTCGCTACGAAGGGCGCGGACGCGCCGACGACGCCGGTGAACTCCTCGGTCGCCGAGCAGGCCATCGCCTTCGCGCACCAGCAGCTGGGCAAACCGTACGTGTGGGGGGCGACGGGACCGGACTCGTTCGACTGCTCCGGCCTGACGCAGGCGGCGTACAAGGCTGCCGGGGTGTCGCTGCCGCGGACCACCTACGACCAGGTCGACGTCGGCACCCGGGTCTCGGAGGCGAACCTCCAGCCGGGGGACCTGATCTTCTTCTACAGCGACGTCAGCCACGTCGGCCTCTACATCGGCGGCGGCGAGATGATCCACGCCCCGCACACCGGCACGGTCGTCAAGATCGCCCCGATCACCGAAATGCCGTTTTACGCCGGGGTCCGCCCGTATTGAGGTGACCGGTCGGGCCGGTCGCGACGACCGCAACCGGTAAGGTCACAAAGCGATTTCGGTCACATTGCGATCCAATCTTCCCAAGTGGTGCAGAACTTGGTTACGGTGTCCCGCTAGGCGGCCTGCTTTCCGTCGGTGAAAGTGCCGGCAGCGCGTCGCCTCCGCTCAATCCGGCCTCGGCCGGAGCCGGGGACCCACGCACCAACTGGGGTGAATCGGGACGGATACCCGCACAGGTGTCCGGACCGTAGGGCGACTTCCCGCCCGAACCCGTCAGCTAACCCGGTCGGCGGCCCATGGAAGGAGCGCCTCCTTGGCGTCGCACCGCAAGCCGCGTACCCGCATACTCGCCTCGGCCGCCCCGCGCGCCGCGGTGGGAGTGACGGCGGCGGCCCTGGCGTCCGTCACCCTGCTGAGCGAGAGCGCGAGCGCCGCCCCGGCGCCCGCCAAGCCCTCGATCAGCGAGGTCAAGAAGCAGATCGACACCCTCAACCAGCAGGCCGAGGTGGCGACGCAGCAGTACGACCAGGCCAAGGAGAAGACCGACACGCAGCGGGCCAAGGCCAACCTGCTGCTGACGCAGGTCGCGCAGAAGACCCAGAAGATGAACGAGACCCGCCGGGTGCTGGGGCAGTTCGCCACCGCCCAGTACCGCGAGGGCGGCATGGGCGCGAGCACCCAGCTGCTGCTGTCGTCCAGCCCGGAGTCGTTCCTGGAGCAGACCCACATGATGGACCGGGTCTCGGCCACCCAGGAGCAGGCACTCAAGACCTTCCAGGTCCAGCAGGAGCAGGCGAACATCCAGCGGTCCCAGGCCACCGCGAGCCTGAAGGCGCTGACCGACGCGCAGAAGAAGCTTGCCGCCCAGAAGAAGAACGTCTCGGCGAAGCTGGCCACCGCCCAGAAGCTGCTGAACAGCCTCAACGCCGAGCAGCGGGCGAAGCTGGCCGCGCTGAGCAGGCCGCCGAAGTCCACCACGTTCGCGTCGGCCTCCTCCTCGTCCTCCTCGTCCTCCTCGTCGGCGGTCAGTACCTACAGCGGCCCCGCTTCCGGGCGCGCCGCCGCGGCCCTCCAGTTCGCCCTGTCGCAGCGCGGCAAGCCGTACGTCTCCGGTGGCACCGGGCCCAACGCGTACGACTGCTCCGGCCTGACCCAGGCCGCCTACCGCGCGGCCGGCATCACCATCGGCCGCACCACCTGGGACCAGGTGACGGACGGCACGGCCGTCTCCGAGTCGGACCTGCGCCCCGGCGACCTGGTCTTCTTCTACTCCGGCATCAGCCACGTCGGCATCTACCTCGGCAACGGCGAGGTGGTGCACGCCCCGCACACCGGCGCGGTCGTGGAGATCGCCCCGATGAGCTGGATGCCGTTCGCCGCGGCCCGCCGCATCGCGTAACCGGCCCGCAGCCGTCGTCCCCGCGCCCTGCCCCGGCCGGGCCGGGGTGCCGTCACCGGGTGAGCGGGTGGCCGGCGGCCGGGTGAGCGGGGTCCGGGTGATCAGGCGGCCGTGCGGCCGGGTGACCGGGTGACCGGTCAGAGCGGATACGCATACGGGCGGGTCACCCGTCGGACACCGGTCGGTTGTGGTCGGCAACGGCCGATACCGGGCAGTCCCGGTCTATCCGGGCGGCGCGCCCCGGCCGGGGCTAGCGTCGGTCGGCGGGTGGCCGACCCTACGGCCGTCGCCTGCGCGACGGCCCGGCCGCCCCGCCGACGGTCCGGCGGCGTCTCCGTCCCCCGTGCGGACGCCGCCGGACCCCCGGCCGTTCCTCCAGGGCCGGCCGGGCCGCCCGGACGGCATCCCCGGAAGGAGTGACGGCCGCCATGGCCTCACACAGTCGCGACCCGCACTTACGCGGTACCCGGTTCTCGGTGTCCCGCGTGGCCTGCACGCTGGCCCTCGCCTCCGCCGCCTCGGTCACCCTCTTCGGGGAGCCCGCGCAGGCCGAGCGGCCCGCTCCGCAGGAGGTGCGGACCCGGGTCGAGGTGCTCTACCGCCAGGCCGAGCGGGCGACCGAGCAGTACGACGGCGCGAAGGAGCAGGCGGACGCCGCCAGGGCCGCCGTGGCCGACCTCCAGGACGAGGTGGCCCGCAAGACCGCGCGGCTCAACGTGGCCCGGGACGCGGTCGGTTCGCTGGCGGCGGCGCAGTACCGCGCCGGGTCCGTCGCCCCCTCCCTGCAACTCGCGCTGAGCACCACCCCCGGCACGTATCTCCAACGGGCCGCGACGCTGGACCGGTTGGGCTCGCGTGCGGCCGAGGCACTGGACCGGCTCAGAGCCGAGCGGCAGGACATCGCCGACACCCGGGCCCGGGCGGACGGCAGGCTCACCGCACTGCGGACCGCCCAGGACCGGCTGGCGGCCCGCAGACACGCCGTCCAGGCCGCGTTGAGCCGGGCCCGGCGGCTGCTGGACCGGCTCACCGCCGCGCAGCGGGCCGCGGTCGAGGCGTCCGACGGCGGTCAGGACCCGGCGGCCGCCGCGACCGCGGACGCCGGGCCGTCCGCCTCCCGGTTCGCCGCCCGCCCTGCGCTGGACACCGTCGCCGCGCCCTCCGCGCGGGCCGCCCAGGCCATCGCCTTCGCCTACCGCGCCATCGGCCTCCCCTACGTGTGGGGTGCCACCGGGCCCGGTTCGTACGACTGCTCCGGCCTCACGCAGGCCGCGTGGCGGGCGGCGGGCGTGGCGCTGCCCCGTACCACCTACGCCCAGATCAACGCCGGCACCCGGATCCCGCGGTCCCGGCTCCAGCCCGGCGACCTGGTGTTCTTCTACTCCGGGATCAGCCACGTCGGGCTCTACATCGGCAACGGCGAGATGATCCACGCCCCGCACCCGGGGGCCGCGGTGCGGGTCGCGCCGATCAGCGGGATGCCCTTCGCGGGCGCGACCCGGCCGGGCTGACCGCCGCGCGGGCCGCGGCGACCGGAACGGCGCGAGCGGCCCGCCGCTCGGCGCGTGCGGCCGGATCGGGCTGGCCGGAAAACGGCCGGGGCGTGACAGAGATCACCACATGAGCCGTGCCGGAAACCACATGCCACAGGGGCCGCACGGGTAACCAACGCCCAGACGGCCCTTCGCCGTTCGCCGGGAATGTTGGCAGGAATGTGCGAGGCAGCTTCCTGGCCTCCCCGCTTGAGGACAGACACCCGCCCCGGGTGATTACCTCTTCACAGAGGGCGACGCACCGCCGGGCCGGGCGGGCGGAGCCCCGGAGCTCACGCACCGAGCACCGCACAGCTCATCGCACCGAGCACGGCTCCACCCCACCCCGCACAGCTCGACTCACTCGGGAGTTCACCATGCTGGCCACGCTTCGTGTCGCCTCGTTCACCTTCGGTACATCGGCCGCCCTCGCCGCCTCGCTCGCCTGCGGAGCACTCGCGGTGACCGCGCTGGCCGACCACCACAGGGCGTGGCAGCCCGTCGGCATCCTGTCGACGACCACCGTCACCGACGCCGACGCCGATCCGGCCGCGGTGCCGGCCGACTTCGTCTGGCCCTCCGACGGGTCCGGCGGCCACGACCACGGCCGTCCGCACACCGACCGGCCCTCACACGCGCTCCGGGTGTCCCCCGCCGACTTCGTGTGGCCCTAGGCGTGTAACCCCGGCCGGCGCCGCGGGCGCGGCGCCGGCCGGGGTCCCTCAGACCCAGTCCAGGCGCGCCGCCTTCACCCCCGCCTCGAACCGGCTGGAGGCGTCGAGCCGGTCCATCAGCTCGGCCACGATCCGGCGCTCGGTCCGCACTCCGATCCCGAGCGCCCGCGACACCGCCTCGTCGGTGGCGCCCGCGGCCAGCAGTTGCAGCAACTGACGCTCCTGCGGGGTCAGTCCGGTCGCCAGTCGGGCGGCCGGCTTACCCAGCGGGGTGGCCCGCTCCCAGTACGCCTCGAACAGCGCCAGCATCGCCTGGACGACGGGCGGGCTGTGCAGGACCAGCGCGGTCGGCTGGTCGCGGGTCGGCAGCCCGGCCACCACCACTGCCGAGCCGTCCACGATCAGCAGCCGCATCGGCAGCGTCGGCGAGGTACGGATTTCGCTGCCCCGGTCCGCCATCCATTTGGCATACTCCCGGGTCGTGCGGTCCTTGGCGATGCTGTCCAGGTAAAGGGTGCGGAAGCGTACCCCGCGTTCCAGCGCCCGTTCATTGAGTGGACGGCCGGCTTCGATGGATTCCTCGGTGAGGGCGGTGTCCGGGTGAAATGCGAGCGACTCCTGGGTGCAGCCCACCGCGAGGGATTCCAGCCGGGCCCGGATCTCGTCGATGCCGACGACTTCCTCCGACTGGTCGAGCGCGCCGGCCCTGCCCTGGGCGGTGTACTCGGCGGCGAGCGAGGCCAGCGCGGCCCGGCTCTGCTCGATCCGGCGCTGCCGCTCGGCGAGTTCCTGTTGCTCACGCTGCAAAAGGACGCCGAGACCGACATCGGGCCTGACCGCCCGCAGCCGGCCGGGCTCCTCCCACGAGGGCGCCAGTAGCGACAGTTCGGTCAGCCGCTGCACGGCGGCGGCGACCTGCGGCTCCGGCAGGTTCATGAGCTTGGCGACCGTCCTGGGGTCCGTCTCATGATGCAGAAGTACCGCCCGATAGACGGCGAGCGTCTCCTGATCCAGATCCATGTCGTCGGACAAGGAACGATCACCCCTCCAAGCTCACTGGCACCACCCGGCATTGCATGGTTCAGCGCACAAACGTTGAGGAGTTTATCTGCCGTAGTTGGCTCAATGACCTCGTCATTCGACCTCTTTCGCCCCACTGGGCTCAACAAGCGACCGCACTCTCACAAACTCCTGGAAACGGAGCCGTTGTGTCCGCCATCGACCCGACAACCGCAGCACTGCCCCCGTCGCCTCCCCCGCCGCGCGTCGCCCTGGTGGTGGACGGCGCGGGCGGCCCCGGCCGCATCGTCAGCACTTGGCTCGCCACCGCGGGCTCGGCCGTCGCGGTGACCGTCGCGGGCAGTGGGAGCGGGCGGGCCGCCTTCCTCAGCAAGGAACTCATCGACCAGGGCCACACCGCCCTTCCCTACTGCGTCGATCTGGACGACCCCGGCGCGCTGCGCCGGCTCATCGCCGACATCGAGGGCGATCTCGGGCCGGTCGACTTACTGGTCTATATGGTCCACACCGTCCGGCCGGTTCTGCCGCCGGCTCTCGACCAGCACGTGGTGGCCGGTCTGGCCGCCGCCGGCCGGCCCGCGCACGTCGTGGCGGTCACCACCGCCGACTCGGCCCTGCTGGGCACCGGACCGGTACGGGTCACGGTCATCGCACCGGCGGCCGACGACCAGGCGGTAGCGGCGGCCGTACTCGCCGTCGCGCTGCTGCCCGAGGATCGCTGAACCATGCCGAACGCCGTTTCCGCTAGGAGGAGTTCATGACCACCGAAGTGGCACCCCCGGGGGCAACCGGTGCGGCGGCGCGCGGCCCGGCCGCGGGCGCCGCGACCGGGCCGGCCGGCGGCTCCGCGACCCGCCGTGCCGCCGGTCCGGTGGGCGGATCGGCCACGGGGTCGGTCGTGCGGCCGGTCGTCGGCCGGGACCGGGACATCGCCGAGTTGCTGGCGCTGCTCGGCGAACCCGGCATCCGGGGCGTGCAGTTGCACGGCGGTCCGGGCATCGGCAAGTCCCGGCTGGCGGAGGCCGCGGCCGCGCAGGTACGCGGCCGGGTGCTCAACTGGCTGCCCATGGCCCGCATGGACCCCGTACAGGCCCTCATCCGGCAGCTCGCGGGCGGCCCGGCCGACCGGCCCGAGGACGTACCCGAGCCGCTGGACCTGCTGGTACTGGACGGGCTGGACGCTCTCGGGCCCGAGGGCCTGCGGGAGTTGCTCGACGCGGCGCTGCGCTACGCGGCCCGGGTGCTGCTCACCGTCCGGTACCCGGTGGCGGTACCGGGGCTGCGGGAGTTCCGGGTGGCCGCCCTTCCCGTGCCGCTGGACTGCAGCGCGCTGGATCTGGCCGGACTCGCCGGTGTTCCCTCGGTCCGGCTCTTCACCGAGCGGCTCCGCGAACTGCACCCCGGTTTCCTCCTCGACGACGCCAACCAGCATCTGGTGGCCCGGATCTGCGCCGGGCTGCGCGGGGTGCCCGGCGCTTTGTGCCGCGCCGCGCGGGTCGCGGCGACGGAGGGCCTGGAGGTCTTCGCGACGGCCGTGGACGAGAACGCGCCCCTCCCGCTCACCGACCTGGCGGCACTGATCGACTCCTACGGGGACGCCGGCCCGGATTCCCCCGTCACCGTCGCGGACCTGCCGCCGGACGCCCTCCGACTGCTCTGCCTGGCCCGGGTGTTCACCGGAGGGTTCGGCGCGGAGGCGCTGCGCGCGCTGACCGGCCCGGACGGCTCCGCACCCGGCGGCGGGTACGGACACCCCGGGCCCGAGAGCGGCGGGCCCGAGGTCCCCGGCCCCAAGGGCGGAGCCGGTACCGGTGGTTCAGGCCGCCGCGAGCGCCCCGGCGGCGACGGCGCCCACAGCACCCAGGGCACCGACAGGCCCCGCCGCATCGGCTACCGCGCCCTGGAGCCGCTGCGCGCCCGCCACCTGCTGGCGGTCTCGCCGCTGCCGTCCGGCACCCTGGACGGCCTCGCCCGGGTCCGGATGCACCTGCCGCCCGCCGCCCTGGCGGCCACCCGCGCGGTGCTGCCCGACCTCACCCGGGCCCGGCAGGCCCACGCCCGCTACTACGCGGAGCTGGCCGGGGCCGCTGCCCGCCGGATCCGCGGCGGCGACCAGCACGGCGGGATCGCCGCCTTCCACGCGGAGGAGCCCAACATCGGCGCCGCCCTCAGCACCCTGCTGGCCGCGGGCGACCACCGGCAGGCCGTCCAACTCGTCGAGAGCGCCTGCCACTTCTGGCGAGCCACCGGCGCGCCCTTCGTCTGGGCGGAACAGCTGGCCGCGGCGGACGGGCAGGACCCGGACGACCCGGCGGCCGCCAGGGCCGCGCTGATCCGGGCCGAGGCGCGGGCCCGTTCCGGCGAACCGGAGGCCGCCCGGCTGCAGATGGCCCGCGCCGAGCGCGCCGCCACGGCCGACCCGGCGGTCGCCGCGCGGCTGCTGCACCTCCGGGCGCTGATCGAACCGCCCGGCCGGCTCGGGGCCGCCGTCGGCCTGTTGCGGCAGTCCGTGGCACGCTGGCGGGAGGCGGGCGACCAGCACGCCGCCGCCCACGTCCTGCTCGACCTGGCCGCCGCGCATTTCCACGCCGGCGACCGGGAGGCGGCCGTGCGGCCGGCCCAGAAGGTGGTGGCCGACGCGGTGTCGCGCGGCGACGTCCTCAACAGCGGTACCGCGCTGCTCCAGTTGAGCGCGTACGCGGCCGGGTCCGGCCCCGAGGCGGAGGAGTACTTCCACCGTGCGATGGCCGGCCTGCGCGGGCTGGGCGCGGCCGCGGTCCTCGGTTCCTTCGTCCGGGTGGTGGCCTCCCCGATGCGGCCCGGCGCCTCGGCCCGCGCGCTGAGCACGGTACGGCTGCTGGGCGGCTTCCACGCCTCCCGGGAGGACATGCTGGGCACGGCGGCCGTACCGGACTTCGCGGTGAGCCGGCTCGAACAGCGGCTGCGGCGGCTGCTCGGCGACCACGACTTCACCCAGGCGCTGCGGGAGGGCGCGGCGACCCCGCTGTACGACCAGATCACCCGGGCCGGCGGCGGCCAGGACGCCGTACCGCCGCCGGTCGCGCTCGCGCCGCACCACCCGCGGACAACGTACGCGACCGGCACGGCAACCGGCCGGCCCGACCCCGCGACCACGTCCTTCGGGGGTGTCCTGACCGCCCGCCAGTCCGAGGTCTGCGAGCTCGTCGCCGAGGGCATGAGCAACAAGCAGATCGCGCACCGCCTCCAGATCTCCGAGTGGACCGTCGTCAACCACATGCGCGAGATCATGCGCAAGCTCGACTGCACCTCCCGGGTCGGCGTCGCCGGCCGGGTCCTCAGCCTCCGCCCGGCGTGACCCCGCCCTGGCCACGTGCCCGCGATCCCCGCCGCTCCCGGGGACCGCGGGCACGACGGCCGGCAGCGCGACGCCTGCGCCGGCCAGGCTCCCCAAAACACCCCGGCGAGCCGCAACACCCCTACGGCCACAACGCGTCGTCCACCGCGCACCCGCACCCCGCCCACCGCACCTCCGCACCCCGCCACCGGCGCACCGCCCACCCGCCACCCCCGCCGCGCACGCGGTCCGTGCCCGACGGAGCGGGCGCGGACGTCACGTACCACCTGCTGCGGTTCGACGGCACGGCTCCCAGCGACGTCCCGCTGACCGGGATCCCGGCGGACGCGCAGCCGCAGAGCGTCGTCGCGACCGCCGAAACCGCCGCGCCCGGCAGGCTGCTGCTGGAGTACGCGGTGCCGGACCCGGTGATCCAGCAGACGCTGCGGCTCAGCGCGGTGGACCCGGTCTCGGGCGCGGTGCGGTTCTCGGTGCCGTTCGCGACCGGCCTCGGCGTGCATGTGCCGGTGCTGCGCAACACCGAGACCTTCGGCTACCTGTACCTCGGGACCGCCCACCTCTTCCCGCTGGCCGACCCGACGGCGCCGGAGCGGCTGCTCGGGCTGCCGCACCCGTCGACCGTCACCTACCAGGGGGCGCTGACGGACGACGCGCTGGTGGGCGTACGCAAGGACGCGGCCTGGAACAACGGGCAGCAGGATCCGCTGTACTCGGTCCCGCTCTCCGGCGGCACCGGCTCGCCCACCCTCCCCGACGCCACCACCCTGCTGCCGGACGCCTCGGGCGTGGCCCCCACCGCCGACGGCGGTTTCCGCGCGGAGGGCGGCGCGGACGCGGACCACTGGGACACCTACCGGTTCGGACCGGACGGCGGCGAGCCGGCCGACCTGCACCGCAACGTGCCCAACCGGCCGGTCCGCTACGGGATGTCGTACGCCCGCGGCCGGCTCACCTTCCTCGAAGGCGTGGACGGCGCCGCCGGCTTCACCCACGCCCTGTACGTCGAGGACCTCGGTCCCGGCGCCGTCCCGCAGCCGACGCTGCCGCCGGTGAAGACGTGCTGGACGGTCGACCCGGTCAACCGGTGCGCGCCGACCGCCCGTTGCGCGGAGCTCGCGCCGGTCGACGGGTCCGCCCGGATCACGTACCTCACCACCGCGGCGGACGGCAGGGACTACCTCACCGACCTGGACCCGTACACCGCCGACGACGTGGAACTCGACTCGGCCGGCGGCCGGATCGTGGACGCGGCGAACGGCTACGTGATCTACGACAGCGGTTCCAGCGGCCTGCAGTACGTACTGCACCCCGGCTACGACGGCCCCGCGCCCGCGACACCGCGGCCGATCAGCGGCGCCGGCCTGTGGGACAACCGGCTGTGGACCGCGGCGAGCACCACGGGCGAGATCGACGGCAAGGCGCTGACCGGCGGATCCCCGACGCTCAGCGTGATGACCGGCGCCCCCTGCGTGCCGCAGGACGTCCAGGCGGACGTCTCCCTGCTGTACTGGTCGTGCGGTCCCGACGGCCCCGCCGGGGTGTTCGACACCGGCACGCGGAAGCAGGTCCCGGTGCCGGCCGGCCCGGCGCTGCTCGGCGACGGTTTCCTGGTGCGCCACCCGGGCGGCGAACTCCAGGTCACCGACGCCCGTACCGGCGCCACCGGCACGGTCGCGGCGCTGCCCGCCGACCCGGCGCTGCCCGACACCGGGCGGGGTGTCAGCTGGACCGTCGACAAGTACCGCGGCCAGATCGCCTACACCACGGCCGACGCGGTCACCCACCTGATCTCCTCGGGCGTCGCGCCGAGCCGGCTGACGGTCAGCACCTCCTACGCCGGCACCGGCTTCTCCGTCCGCGACTCCGGCCAGTGGCAGGGCGGTTGGCAGCTGTCCGGGCCGGGCGCCGCGCTCGGCGTCACCTTCCGCGACACCGACGGAAGGGTGGTGCGGACGGTGGCCGACGGCCCGCGGCCGACCGCGTACTCGGCGTACTGGGACGGCAGGGACGCCGCGGGGCACTACGTCACCGACGGCACCTACACCTGGACCGCGGTCGTCACCCCGGCCGACGGCTCCGACCCGGTCACCCTCACCGGCTCGATCCGGGTCTCCGGATCCGCGCCCGTCCGCCGCGACTTCGGCTCCCAGGGCGGTGGCCAGGACAACACCGGCGACCTGCTGACACTCGGCTCCAACGGCGGGCTGAGCATCCACTACGGCACGGGCGGCGGTACGTTCGCGGGCAGTTCGGGCTACATTGGGTGGAACCTGAGCACGCTCTTCGTACCGGTCGGCGACTCGGACAACAACGGCTGCAACGACCTGTTCGTCCGGCTCCCCTCCGGCGAGGCGCGGATCTACCACGCCGGGTCCTGGCCGTCGTGCACCGGGTTCCCGCCCGCCTCGGCGGACTTCACCCGGCTGGGCACCGGCTGGCAGTCCTTCGACGCGGTCACCTCTCCCGGCGACCTCACCGGCGACGGCTTCCCCGACGTCCTCGCCCACGACGCGGCCACCGGCGAGTTGTGGCTCCACCCCGGCAACGGCACCGGCGGCGCCGGCCCGCGCACCCTGCTGGCCGCCGGCTGGCCCGCCTACAGGCAGCTGGTCGGAGCCGGCGACCTCAACCGCGACGGCCACCCGGACCTGCTCGCCCTGGACTCCGCCAACACCCTGTGGCGGTACGACGGTACGGCGGCCGGCACCCTCGCCCCCCGGGTCCGGCTCCTGACCAACTGGGCGAACGGCGCCTACGACCTCGTCGTCGGCGTCGGCGACATCACCGGCGACGGCGTCCCCGACGTGGTCGAGCGCGACACCGACGGCAACCTCTGGCGCAACAACGGCGACGGCGCCGGCGCACTCGGCGCCCGCGCCCGGATCGCCACCGGGTACGGCGGCTACGTGGCCGTCGTCTGACCCGCCCGCTACGCCGCCGTCCCCCCGCCGAGGTCACAGTTCGGGGTAACCCGGGCAGGAGCAGGGGAAGGCGGCGTAGTGTCGGCTGTCGTTCGGAGCGGGAAGCGGACCGGCGGGAGGTCGCGGATGCAGGCCCTGACGGCAGGTTGGGGAGGGTGGGTGGCGGCTTACGAGCAGCACTGCAAGGCGCTGCCGGGGCCCACCCACACGGTGTGTCCGAACTGCGGGGCGGACGAGCTGCGGCTGCTGTTCACCGGTCGGGTGGAGCGCAGGACCGGGTACGCGGCGTTCTGGTGCGACCGCTGCCTGGTGGGAATCCACCTGGGGCGGTGCGCGGTGCCGGCGGGCGTGCCGATGGAGTCGCTGGACACGCCGGTGGCGGAGCGGGCCGTGAAGGTGCCCAACTACACGATGCTGTGGCCGGACGAGGAGGAGTGAGCGCTCACACCAGCCGCCGCGCGGTCGCCCACCGGGTCAGCTCGTGGCGGTTGGACAGCTGCAACTTCCGCAGCACGGCGGACACATGGGACTCCACCGTCTTGACGGAGATGAACAGCTGCTTGGCGATCTCCTTGTACGCGTAGCCGCGGGCGATCAGCCGCAGCACCTCGCGTTCGCGCTGGGTGAGGCGGTCGAGGTCCTCGTCGACCGGCGGGGCGTCGGTGGAGGCGAAGGCGTCCAGGACGAAGCCGGCCAGCCGGGGGGAGAAGACGGCGTCGCCGTCCCGCACCCGGAAGATCGAGTCGACCAGGTCGGGGCCGGTGATGGTCTTGGTGACATAGCCGCGGGCGCCGCCGCGGATGACGCCGATGACGTCGTCGGCCGCGTCGGAGACGGACAGGGCGAGGAACCGCACCGGGTGCTGCGGGTCGGCCGTCAAGGACGCCGAGCGGCGCAGCACCTCCACCCCGCCGCCGCCGGGCAGATGGACGTCGAGCAGGACCACCTCCGGGCGGGTCGCGGCGACCACGGACACCGCCTGGTCGACGTCCGCGGCCTCGCCGACGACCTCCACCCCGGTCTCCTCGGTGGCGCCGATCTCCGCCTGCACGCCGGTGCGGAACATCCGGTGGTCGTCCACCAGCACCACCCGGACCCGCCGCCGGCCGCCGGGGCCGGCCGCCGCTCCCCCGTCCGCGGTCCTGTCCGCAAAAGCGCTCATGCCGCCGCCGCCCTCTCCATCTCGAGTTCCACTTCCGTACCCCCGCCCGGCGCCGGACGCAGCCGGGCCTGCCCGCCGTTGCGCTGCATCCGCCCGATGATCGACTCCCGCACGCCCATCCGGTCGCCCGGCACCTGGTCGAGGTCGAATCCGGGCCCGTGGTCGCGTACCGACACGAAGACCCTGGCCCGCTCGACCTCCGCGTAGACCTGGACCGGTCCGTCCCCACCGTACTTGGCCGCGTTGACCATCGCCTCACGCGCGGCCTGGAGCTGGGCGGACAGCCGTTCGTCGAGCGGGCAGTCGCCGACGCAGACCACCTCCACCGGCACCCCGTGGGCGTCCTCCACCTCGGCGGCGGCGGCCCGTACCGCGTCGGCGAGCGTGGCCGGCTCGTCGTCGCCGTCGCGCCCGGTGCCCTCGGGGCGGTAGAGCCAGGAGCGCAGTTCGCGTTCCTGGGCGCGGGCGAGCCGGGTGACCTCGCGGGGCTCCTCGGCGTGCCGCTGGATGAGGGTCAGGGTGTGCAGCACCGAGTCGTGGACGTGCGCGGCGACCTCGGCCCGCTCCTGGGCGCGGATCCGCATCAGGCGCTCGGCGGACAGGTCCTGGGTCATCCGGATCAGGTACGGTCCCGCGATCAGCGCGACCCCCACCAGGACGGCCAGCGCGGCCTGCAGGATGCCGCCGAGGTGGCTGCCGGAGCCGCGGACCACGATGAAGCCGGTGACGCCGGCGATCACCAGGCCGACCCCGGCCGCGGCCCTGGCCAGCGGCCAGAACCGCTTGCCGTGGCTCATCTCCACCCAGCGGGCCTTGCGGGCGTTGTCCGCCTGCCGCCAGACCAGGGCCACCCCGAGGGCGATCACCAGCAGCGGCCACACCGCGCGGTTGGCGGCGCCGAGGTTGAGGTTGTCGACGACGATGCCGGTGCCGACCGCCAGCGCGAGCAGCGCGATGATCTGGCCCCTGTCCGGGCGCCGCCCGGCCAGCCACGAGCGGGCGTCGCGCGGCTCCTTCGCCTCCGCGACGCCGCCGACACCGAGCGGCACGAAGAACCAGAAGACCGCGTAGAGCAGCAGCCCGATGCCGTTGAAGACGGCCAGGACCAGGAAGAACGCCCGCACCCACAGCACGGGCAGCCCCATGTGCCCGGCGAGCCCGCGCGCCACCCCGCCGACCATGCGGCCCTCGGAGCTGCGGTAGAGCCTGCGCGCCCCGGGCTCCTCGGGGTCGGGCGCGGACAGGAAGGACGCCCCGGTGGGCCCGGGGGGCACGCCGGTACGTGCCCCGCCGGGCGGACTGCTCGCTGACATACCCCGATCGTCACACAGCCGCCGTGCCGCGGGCATCAGGGCTGACCCCGCAGATCCGGACCCCGGCGCGGCCCGTCCCGCAGGGGACGGATCAGGGGCGTACCAGGGTCGGGCCGGGTGCCGGCGGCCCCGCCGACCGGTCACCATGGTCGTATGACGGACCAGCCCGAGGCCCCCGCGCCCGAGGACGCCCGCCCGGACCGGCCCGCCGGATCCGGGGCGCCCGGCGGATCCGAGGCGCCCGGCACGTCCGAGGCGCCCGGCACGTCCGAGGCGCCCGGCGGGCCCGGTGTTTCCGGCGGATTTGGTGCCTGCGGGCGCACCGACGGGCAGGACCCGCCCGGGAGCGCCGGGCGGCAGGACCGCCCCCGGCTCGCCCGCGCCCCCAAGGACCAGCGGGTGCTGGCCGGGGTCTGCGCGGGCGCCGGCCGCTGCTTCGACGTGGACCCGGTGATCTTCCGCGTCGTCCTGGTCGTCCTGTCGCTCACCGGCGGGATCGGCCTGATCGTGTACGGGATGGGCTGGCTGCTCATCCCGCAGGAGGGTGAGCAGAGCGAGGCGCACCGGCTGCTGTCCGGCCGGATCGAGGGCGCGCCGCTGACCGCCGTCCTGATGGCGCTGGTCGGCTGCGGACTGTACGCCTCGATGATCGGCAACGGCCCCAACCAGGCGTTCTCCCTGCTGCTGATAGCGGGCACGGCCGGCGCCGTCCACTGGTCGCAGCAGCGCGGCCGGACCCCGGAGGCGGTCTCCCCCGACATGGCCAGCGCGGTCGCCGACGCGCCCCCCGCCGTCCAGGCGCCGCCCGGCCTGGGCGACCCGCTGTCCTGGTGGCGCGAGCCGCTGACGAAGGAACCGCCCTACCTGTGGGGGCCGGACGACGGCCCGTACGGACAGGAGGACCGGGCCGCCTGGCGGCAGCGGAAGAAGGCGGCCCGCGAGCAGAGGGGCTCGTGGCTGTTCGGCTTCACCGGCTGCCTGCTCGCGATGGCCGCGGCGGCCGTCGGCACCGCCGCGTCCTGGCGGCACCAACCCGCCGGCACCAGTGCGGAGATCGGTCTGACGGCGGCGCTCGGCGTCCTGGGCTGCGCTTTCGTGGTCGCCTCGTTCGCCGGCCGGGCCCGCGGCGGCACCGTGTTCCTCTCGGTGCTGGTCGTCGCCGGCCTGATCGCCGCGGCGGCGCTGCCCAGGATCGGCCACGGCCTCGGCAGCACCACCTGGCGCCCGCAGACCGCGTCGGCCGTACGGCCGCTGTACGAGCGCGGCGCCGGCACCGGCACGCTGGACCTGACCCGGCTGGCGCTCGGCGGGCGCGGCGTCAGCACCGGACTCAAGCTCGGCGCCGGGCAGGCGGTGGTCCGGCTGCCCGGCAACGCCACCGTCAGCCTCGACTACGACCTCGGCCTCGGCGAGGTCGTCCTGCCGGGAAGGACCGAGGACGGCGTGCAGCTCACAGCCGGCCGGCACCGGCACCTGATCTACACCCCCGCGCCGGGCACCGTGTCCGGCGGCACCATCGACCTGGACGTCGAAGTGGGCGTCGGCCGGCTGCGGGTGGTCCGGTGAGACGGCACCGCTTCGAGCCGGCCGCCCTGGTGCTGGGCCTGGCGCTGCTCGGCATCACGGCGGCGTTCGTACTGGACGCCTGCGCGGTGTGGGACCTGTCCGACCCGGACCGCTCGGTCCCGCTGGCCGGTTCCGGCCTGGCGCTGGCCGCCGTGACGGCGGTGGTCACACAGGGCGTTCGGAGCGTGCGGGGCCGGTCGCGCCGGCGGCGTCGATAGCGGTGCCGCCGACCCGGGCGGGGGCCGGCCGCCGCCGCCGCGCGAGCAGCGCGTCCAGCGACAGGTACGGCGTGCCGGCCAGCACCAGCGGGATCCACGCCATCAGGTAGGCGAGGTCGTTGCCGTAGTAGTACGGCGAGGTGGACCAGCTCACGGTGAGCCACAGGCTGAGCGAGATCAGCCCGCCGCCCAGCGCGGCCACCCGCCCCAGCAGCCCGAACAGGGTGCCGAGGCCGGCCGCGAGCTCACCGAGTGCGATCGCGTAGCCGAAGCCGTGCGGCGCCTTGAGCGCCAGGTCGATCATCGCCGGTATCGCGGCCTGGTCGTGGGCGCCGTGCAGGATCTGCAGCAGGGAGCCGTTCGCCGAGTCGGTGAAGAAGGTGTCGCTGGTGAGCTTGTCGAGCCCGGCGTAGACGAAGGTCACCCCGAGAAAGATCCGCAACGGCAGCAGTGCGTAGCGACGAGCGGTCTCCCGCCACACCTCAAGCATCGTCTCCCGCCTCTCCCGCCGTCCGCGCCCCCGGACGGGAGCGGTGGTTCGGACGGCTGCGTTCGTCGGGACATACGTACACCCGCCCGCTGTGGTTCACCGCGGGGCCGTCGGGTTGCCGGGCCCGCGGGTGCGGGTGCTGCTGCCGGTGGGCGGGGTCGTCGGGCCGGCGGGCCGCGGCCGGTCGGCAGACCGGCCGCGGGTCACTCCCACTCGATGGTGCCCGGCGGCTTGCTGGTGACGTCCAGCACGACCCGGTTGACGTCCTTGACCTCGTTGGTGATGCGGGTGGAGATCCTGGCGAGTACGTCGTAGGGCAGCCGGGACCAGTCGGCGGTCATCGCGTCCTCGGAGGAGACCGGGCGCAGCACCACCGGGTGGCCGTAGGTGCGGCCGTCGCCCTGGACGCCGACGGAGCGGACGTCGGCCAGCAGCACCACCGGGCACTGCCAGATGTCCCGGTCCAGCCCGGCCGCGGTCAGCTCCTCGCGGGCGATGGCGTCGGCCTCCCGGAGCAGGTCGAGCCGCTCCCGGGTGACCTCGCCGACGATCCGGATGCCCAGCCCCGGGCCGGGGAACGGCTGCCGCTGGACGATCTCCTCGGGCAGCCCCAGCTCCTGGCCGACCATCCGGACCTCGTCCTTGAACAGTTTGCGCAGCGGCTCCACCAGCTGGAACCGGAGGTCCTCGGGCAGACCGCCGACGTTGTGGTGCGACTTGATGTTGGCGGTACCGGTGCCGCCGCCGGACTCCACCACGTCCGGGTAGAGGGTGCCCTGCACCAGGAACTCCACCGGCTGGTCGTCCGGCGCCTCGGCGACGATCTCGGCCTGCGCCTGCTCGAAGACCCGGATGAACTCCCGGCCGATGATCTTCCGCTTCTGCTCCGGGTCGGACACCCCGGCCAGCGCGGCCAGGAACCGCTCGGCGGCGTCCACCACCTTCAGCTGTACGCCGGTGGCGGCCACGAAGTCCTTCTCGACCTGCTCGGTCTCGCCCTTGCGCATCAGGCCGTGGTCGACGTACACGCAGGTCAGCTGGGATCCGATGGCCTTTTGCACCAGGGCGGCGGCGACCGCGGAGTCCACCCCGCCGGACAGCCCGCAGATCGCCCGGCCACCGCCGACCTGCTCGCGGATGAGCGCGATCTGCTCGTCGACGACGTTGGTGGTGGTCCACTGCGGCGAGATGCCGGCGCCGCGGTAGAGGAAGTGCTCCAGGATCTGCTGGCCGTGCGTGGTGTGCAGCACCTCGGGGTGGTACTGGACCCCGTAGAGCCGCAGCGCGTCGTTCTCGAAGGCGGCGACCGGCACCACCTCGGTGGACGCGGTGACGGTGAAGCCCTCGGGCGCGGCGGAGCAGGCGTCGCCGTGCGACATCCACACCGACTGCTCGGCAGGCGTGCCCTCGAAGAGGGTGGAGCCGGGCTTGGCGACCGACAGCGCGGTCCGGCCGTACTCGCGGGCGCCGGTGTTGTCGACGGTGCCGCCGAGCGCGGTGGCCATCAGCTGGAAGCCGTAGCACATGCCGAACACCGGGACCCCGGCCTCGAACAGCGCCCGGTCGAGCGTCGGGGCGCCCTCGGCGTACACCGAGGAGGGGCCGCCGGACAGGATGATCGCGCGGGGCCGCTTGGCGAGCATCTCCGCCACCGGCATGGTGGACGGCACGATCTCGCTGTACACCCTCGCCTCGCGCACGCGGCGGGCGATGAGCTGGGCGTACTGCGCTCCGAAGTCGACGACCAGGACGGTGTCGGGGGCGGCTGGGATCGCTGATGCCACGGGCGGCCTTCCGGCGGTTGCTGCGAGGGGGTCGGCCCCCGAGTCTACCCGCGCCGGGAAGGGCCCCTCGCGTACGGGCGGGGGGCTACCCCGCGGACGGCGCGGTCGCCCGCGGGGCGGGACCCCGGCGCCGGGGTGACGGCATCTCCCACCCGCCGCGTGCGGACCCCTTGCGTTCGGGCGGGGGCGGTGGTCCATACTGGGCGCCATGCAGACGTACACCTTCGCGTTTACCTATGGCACCGGCCGGTCCGGCTGCCATGGTCGCGTCGCGTGAACCGCTGACAGACGACCCACCAGGCGCCCCGGGCCACTCGGCCCGGGGCGCCTGTCGCGTCCGCGGGGCCGGGGGCCCACGACCCGAGGAGCAGACGTGACCGACACCGCGAGGACCACCGAGGCCGCGGCGCGCGCCGCCACCGCCGAACCCGCGACGACCGCCGAGGCCGCCGCCACCACGACCGCGACCACGACCACGACCACGACCGCCGCGCCTACCGGATCCACCGCCACCGCCGAGGCCACCGGGCCCGTCGGGGCCGGCGTGACCGCCGAGCCGGGCGGCGTCCGGGCCCGGGTCGCGCAGCGGCAGCAGCCACCCGCGAGCCGGCCGCGGGCCCGGGTCGAACCCGGCCAGGATCCGGCGCAGCCGGAGGGCACGGCGTCCCTGATCGCCGGGAAGCGCCGCCTGATCGACGATCTGGACGCCCGGATCATCGCCCTGATCGGCGAGCGCATGGCGGTGTCCGGCGAGATCCAGGCCGCCCGGCTCGGCTCCGGTGGCCGGCGGCTGCACCTGAACCGCGAGATGGAGGTGCTGCGCACGTACGGCGAGGCGCTGGGCAGGCCCGGCACCTCGGTGGCGATGACCCTGCTGGAACTGTGCCGGGGCCGGGTCTGACCCGCGCCGGGCGCTCCCGCTGGCCCCGCCTGCCCCGTCGTCGACCCCTTTCAGGGGGATCACCCGAACGGCACGTGACCGCCCGGCGGCCTCTTCGTTGGAGGGAGTGTCCGTGCCATCCAGGGGCGGTAACCCGACACCACGCGTGGAAGAGAACACCGCCCAGACGCAGCTGGGCGGGGTGCAGCCGGTGCGATGAGGCGGGTGCAGTCGTGCACCCGCCGTGGGACCTCGCGCCGGTGAACAGTGGCCGGACGGCAGGGGACAGCAGCCCGGTCACGACCCAAAGAGGCGGTCGGTTCCCGGGGACGCCCGGGACCGGCCGCTCTGCGGTCCCCACATTACCGTGTTTTCAGGGCTTTTTGGGCACCACGGGCACCGGCAGCAGCGGCAGCCGCAGCGCGCCGAAGGCGTCCTCGGGCACCACCGGCGCGGTCGGCGGGACCGCGGCGATCCGGCGGTAGGCCGCGCCCTGTTCCGGCCGCGGGTCCGCCTCACCCTTGTTGGGCCACAGCGACATCGCCCGTTCGGCCTGCGCGGTGATGGTCAGCGACGGGTTGACCCCCAGGTTCGCCGACACCGCGGAACCGTCCACGACATGGATGCCCGGGTACCCGTACAGCCGGTGGTACGGGTCGATGACGCCGTGTTCCGGGTCCTCGCCGATCGGGCAGCCGCCCAGGAAGTGCGCGGTCATCGGCCGCTGGACCGCCTCGCCCACGTTGCTGCCGGCGAAGCCGTTGATCTCCGCCGCCAGCAGCCGGGCCGCCTCGGCGCCCTCCGGGATGTGCGCCGGGTTGGGGGCGCCGTGGCCCTGCCGGGCGGTCAGCAGCCCCTTTCCCAGGCCCCTGGGCTTCCGGTACGTGGTCAGGGAGTTGTCGCCGGTCTGCATGACCAGGCCGATGATGGTCCGCTCCGACCAGCGGTGGTTGGACAGCGCGCGCAGCGTCAGCATCGGGTGCCGGGCGGTGTTGCCGGCGAACTCCAGCCAGCGCGGCACCCGGCCGCGGTACGGGGCGGCCAGGATCGACAGGCTGCCCATCGCGTTGGAGCCGCGGCCGTAGCGCACCGGCTCGACGTGGGTGTGGTCGTTGGGGTGCATCGACGAGGTGATGGCGACGCCCCTGGTGAAGTCCAGCGGGCGGTCCGGGTGGCGCCGGCGGTAGCGGCGCGGTGTGGTCTGCGCGCCCACCAAGGCCTCGGAGTTGGTCCGGGTCAGCTCGCCGAGCCGGGCCGGGACGTCCGGCAGCCGGCCGGTGTCGCGCATGGTGTGCAGCAGCGTCTGGGTGCCGTAGGTGCCGGCCGCGAGCACCACCTGGCGGGCCCGCAGCACCCGTTGCCCGCCCTTCCTCCGGCGGTCGGTGCGGACGGCGGTGACCCGGTAGCCGCCCTCGGGGTCCTCGGCGAGGCCCACCACGGTGGTCATCGGGTGGATGGCCGCGCCGGCCCGCTCGGCCAGGTGGAGGTAGTTCTCGTTGAGGGTGTTCTTGGCGCCGTGCCGGCAGCCGGTCATGCACTCGCCGCACTCCAGGCACGCGGTGCGGGCCGGGCCGGTGCCGCCGAAGTACGGGTCGGGCACCTGCTGTCCCGGCGCCGCCGCCGACTGCCCGCCGGCGTCCCGGCCGTCGCCGAAGAACACCCCGACCGGCGCCGGGCGGAAGGTGTCGCCCACTCCCATCTCCCGTGCGGCGGCGCGGAGATGGATGTCGGACGGGGTGAGCGTCGGGTTGGGCCGCACGCCGAGCATGCGCCGCGCCTGCTCGTAGTAGGGCGCCAACTCCTGCTGCCAGTCGGTGATGTGGCCCCACTGGCGGTCCCGGAAGAACGCGGCGGGCGGCACGTAGAGGGTGTTGGCGTAGTTCAGCGAGCCGCCGCCGACGCCCGCGCCCGCCAGCACCAGGACGTTGCCGAGGACGTGGATGCGCTGGATGCCGTAGAGGCCGAGGGCCGGCGCCCACAGGTAGTCGCGGACGGCCCAGGAGTTCTTCGGCAGTTCGGACCTGGCGAACCGGCGGCCGGCCTCCAGGACGCCGACCGTGTAGCCCTTCTCGGTCAGCCGCAGCGCCGAGACCGCGCCGCCGAAGCCGGAGCCGACGACGAGGACGTCGAAGTCGTAGCCGTCGGCGCGGCCGTCGGGCGCCCTGTCCCCGCCGTCGCCGATCGCGCCGCCGTGTCCCCCCGCGCCGCGTTCGCCGTCCTTGAGTGCCACAGGTTCCTCCGGGGGTAGCTCCGTGGTCGGGTCACGGCGGGTGGTTCAGCCGATACGCAGAGTCTTCAGGATCCGCAGCGACCGGTTGAGGAAGGACGCGTACTTCTGGTCGTCCATGCCGAACGCGGGCGCCATCGGCATCAGCCGCTGGACGGCCACGGTCTGCGCCTCGGTGTACTTGAGGATGCCCTCGGAGCCGTGCCGGCGGCCGAGGCCGGAGTCCTTCATGCCGCCCATGGGAGCGCGGATGCTGCCGTACGCCGCCGCGTAGCCCTCGTTGAGGTTGACCGTGCCGGAGCGCAGCCGGGCGGCGATCCGCAGGCCGCGCGCGGCGTCCTTGGTCCACACGCTCGCGTTGAGGCCGTACGTACCGGAGTTGGCGCGCTCGACGGCCTCGTCCTCGTCGCCGAACCGGTAGACGGAGACCACCGGGCCGAAGGTTTCCTCGGCGCAGACGGCCATCGGGGGCACCACGCCGTCGAGGACGGTCGGCTCGTAGACGTAGGGGCCGACGTCGGGCCGGGGCCGGCCGCCGGCCAGGACCGTGGCGCCCTTCTCGCGGGCCTCCTCCACATGGCGGGTGACGGTCGCCAACTGCCGCTCGCCGACCAGCGATCCCATGCCGGCGCCGTAGGCGAGACCGGTGCCGAGCCGGATCGCCCGGGTGCGGGCGACGAACTTCGCCAGGAACGCGTCGGCGACCTCTTCGGCGACCAGCAGCCGCTCGACGGAGACGCACAGCTGCCCGGCGGAGGCAAAGCAGGCCCGGACCGCGCCGTCCGCGGCCTTGTCCAGGTCGGCGTCGCGCAGCACCAGCAGGGGGTTCTTGCCGCCGAGTTCGAGGGAGGCGCCGATCAGCCGGCCGGCGGCGCGCCGGGCGACCTCACGGCCGGTGGTGGTGGAGCCGGTGAAGGAGACGTAGTCGGCGTGCTCGATCAGCGCCGGGCCGACCACCGGGCCCTCGCCGATCACGATCTGCCAGGCGTCCGCGGGCAGTCCGGCCCCGATCAGCAGGTCTCGGGCCCACAACGAGGTGAGCGCGGTCTCGGTGTCGGGCTTGGTCACCAGCGCGTTGCCGGCCACCAGCGCGGGCAGCGCGTCACCGACGGTCAGCTCCAGCGGGTAGTTCCAGGGCGCGATCTGCCCGACCACCCCGCGCGGCTGGCGCAGCTCGACGGCCCTGGTCAGTACCGGGATCGCGCCGGTGTGCCGCTTGGGCCCGAGGTAGCCGGGCGCCTTGACGCCGTAGTGCCGGGCCGCCGCGGCGACCGACTGCACCTCCTCGTGGGCGTGCAGGCGGGCTTTGCCGGTCTCCAGCTGGATCAGGTCGAGCACCTCGGCCTGCCGGGTGAGCAGCAGGTCGTGGAAGCGGAGCAGTACGGCGGCGCGGCGCCGGACCGGGGTGGCGGCCCACCCGTGCTGTGCGGCGCGGGCCCGGTCGAAGGCCGCCGCGACCTCCGCCAGGGTGGTCTCGGGGAGGTCGGCGAGCTTCCCGCCGGTCAGCGGGGTGTGGCTGACCGCCTTGCCGCTCCCGACGACGCCGCGGGTCAGCCGGGCCAGCAGGTCCGGGGTGACGACGTCGAGCGGACCGCGCCCGCCCGCGGGCACGACCGGGTTTCCGTCGGCGGTGGGCGGGGGGAGCTGCGGCGATTCCGTCATGCCGGTGAGGTTACGACCGCCGGGCGCCGACGGCTACCCGTGAGTAGCCGTTTTCTCGCCGCGCCGCGCGACCACGCCACCGATCACCGGCACGTTCCACCCGGGGCCGTGTCACCGCAGCTCGGACCGCCGTAACCGACGGTACGCGAAACCCCCGGGCCGGGCCGCGGCTCCCGGCCGGACGGAAAGCGCGCCCCGGAGCCCGCCGGGGCGCGGCCCGGGAAGCCGCGACCGGGGCGGACCGCAAGCGCCGCCCCCGGCGGCCCCCGACCCGGCGGGCGGGCCCGCGGCATCCCGGGGCATCCCGGGGCATCCCGGGCGGATCAGCCCGGCCGGAAGGTGCTGACGGCCGTGTCGAAGGCCCGGCGGGTCGTTTCCACCTGGGCCACCGGGCCCGACACCCATATGTCGTACATCCGCCCGTTCTCCGTCCAGCACAGGTCGAAGGTGCGCCGGGCGCCTCCGGCGGCGGTGAAGCCGTCGTAGGTGAACTCCCACAGCGCCGCCTCCTGCCGGTGCCGGGTGGTGCGGGTGATCACCCCGTCCCGGTAGCCCGGGTAGACCCCCGAGGTCGGCGCCTCCACGTGCTGGTCGTGCATCACCGCGTACGGGCCGCGCGGGTCCGGCACCTGCTCGCGCTCGCCGAAGCGGAAGACGTTCCCCGGCGACCAGTAGTACGTCCGGGGACCCTGCGGGTCGCGGCGGGAGCCCGTGAGCAGGGCCACCGAGAAGCCCTCGGGGTCGGTGACCGCGGTGTAGCCGGCCGGGAGCGGCGGCGCCGGGGTGGTGGCCGGGGCACGGCGGGCCGGGGCGGCGCTGACCGGCGGCCCGCTCGCCAGGGCCGGCGCGGGGGCGCCGTCCGCGCCGCGGGTGACCAGCACCGCCGCGGTCGCCCCCGCGACGACCGCGAGCACCACCACGGCGAGCGCCACGACCGCGGTACGGCCCCGGGAGCGGTGGCCGGCGGGTACCCCCGGCCCGGCGGCGGATCCGCCCGGCGCCGGTTCCGGGGTGGTCGGATCCGGCGCCGGCGCGGGGGACGCGGCCGGGGCCGGATCCGGGACGGCCGACGGCAGTTCCGGGGTGGGCGCCGACGGCCCGGTCCCGGTCTGCGCGTACGCCGTCAGCTCCGTCCGTACCCGCGCGGCCGACATCCGGCGGGCCGGATCCCGCTCCAGCAGGCCCCTGATCACCGGTGCCAGCGGGCCGGCCGCCGCCGGCGGGTCGATGGCGCCGAGGGCGACCGCGTGCACGATCTCGCCGATCGACTCGCGGTGGAACGGCGACTGCCCGTCGACGGCCGCGCACAGCAGCACACCCAGCGACCACAGGTCGGCCGCGGGCCCGGCCGGCTGCCCCGACATCCGTTCGGGCGCGGTGTACTCGGGCGAGCCGACGAACGACCCGGTCTCGGAGATGGTGTTGCCGCCGGGCAGCCGGGCGATGCCGAAGTCGCTGAGCACCACCCGGCCGTCCTCGCCGAGCAGCACGTTGGCCGGCTTCACGTCGCGGTGCTGGATGTCGTGCCGGTGGGCGGCGCGCAGCGCGTCGGCGACCGCGGCGCCGATCCTGGCCGCCTCCCGCGGCTCCAGCGGGCCGTCCGCAGCCAGCCGGTCGGCCAGCGACAGCCCGTCGACCAGTTCCATCACGATCCACGGCCGGCCGTCCTGCTCCACCACGTCGTGCACCACCACGACGTGCGGATGCCGGACCCGGGCCACGCTGCGCGCCTCGCGCAGCGCCCGGCCGCGCTGCTTGTCCGCCTCCGCCTCGGTCAGGCCGGCGCCGGGCAGGTGCAGTTCCTTGACCGCGACCTGCCGCCGCAACAGCTCGTCGGTGGCCCGCCAGACCGTGCCCATCCCGCCGCGCCCCAGCCGTCCGGTGATCCGGTACCGGCCGGCGATCACGTCCCGCGGCTGGTGCGCGGCCGTGGTCCGTCCCCCGTCACTTGCCATACCGTCATGATGCCGCAGCCCGGTGGCCGCCCCCGGCGCTCCGCACACGATCCGCACACGGCGCCACCCGACACGACCGCGCCGGCAGGCCCGCGCGGTCGGGCCCGCGGCGGCCGGTCCGCGCCGTCCTGCCGTGCGGTACGGGTGCGGTACGGGTGCGGTACGGGTGCGGTACGGGTGCGGTACGGGTCAGCCTGCCGTGTACGTCTCCACGACCTTGTCGAACGCGCGCTGCACGGCGGCGCGTTGGCTGTCCGGGCCGGCGATCAGCACGACGTGGTAGCGGCCGCCCACCAGGATCGCCAGGTTGCGGGCGTAGACGCTCTGCTCGTCGGCGTCCCGCCAGGTGTACTCGCCCTCGGCGGCCTGGTGGCCGCGGATGGTGAGCGTCTGCAGGCCGGCCGCGGAGGACCACGACGAGGCGCGGAAGTCGGCGAGTTCGCGTTCCACCAGCTGGTACGCCAGGGGGTCGCTGGTGTCGCCGGACGCCTTGTCGCGGCCGGGGACCACGGTCATGGTGATGTCGCTGCCGGTGTAGCGCACCTGGCCCTGGTTGTTCTTGCCGGACCGCAGCCAGCCGGTGTGCACGGCGACGGTGAAGCCCGCGCTGTCGGCGCGCAGCGCGAAGTCGGGCCCGAGGTCGGGGGGCGCGCTGGGGGCGTCGGTCGTCGGCTCGGTGGCCGGGGGCTTGGTCGTGGGCGCCTTGCCGGTCGGCTCGGTACTGGCCGCGGCGGTGGTGGGTGGCGCGGTGGTGTGGTCCTTGCTGCCGCCGCCGCTGCCCGGCATCTCCGCCGGCACCGTGCGGTCGCCGTTCGGGTCGGCGGAGGAGGTGTGGCGGTTGGGCATGACGAGCATGGCGTAAAGCACCACGGCGGCCAGCACCACCAGTACCGCGACCAGGAGGCGGGCACCGAGCCGGCGCGGCTGGGCCTCAGCGGCGGCGGAGGTGTGGGAGACCACCTGCTCCTCGGGGAACCGCTCCTGCATCATCTCGCTGAGCCGGGCGCTCTCCCGCTTGGCGCGGACCGCCTTGGCCTGCTTGCCGCGGGCGTGCCGGCGGTGCTGGCCGGACGGGTCGGCGTCCGCGGCAACCCGCTCGCGCCGCTTGCGGACCAGCTCGCCCTTGCGCCGCTTGACCGGCAGCTTCGTCGCGTCGGTGGGCAGCGGGACGGTCACGGTGCCGAGGTCGGGTTCGGGCGCGGAGCGGATCAGCGACCGCAGCCAGCCGCCCAACTCCTCGGCGTCGGGGCGCTCCTCGGGGTCGGGGCGCAGCAGCGACTCCACGACCGGCCGCAGCGGGCCGCACTCCTCGGCGAAGGCGGGTGGTTCGGCGCACACCAGTTGAACGAGTTCGGCGGCGCTGTCCTCGGGGTAGGGCGGGTGGCCCTGGACGCTGCGGAACAGCAGCGAGCCGAGCGCCCACAGGTCGGCCGCCGGGCCGACCGGCGGGGACAGCCGCCAGTTCTCGTGCACCTCGTGGGCCTGCTCGGGCGCCCAGCGCTCGGTGACCGCGCCGACCACGGTGATCCGGTTCTGCCGGGCCCGCTCCTGCTCCAACGCGGACTGCGGGCCGTGCCAGGACGGCTCGGTGCCGCCGGCCAGTACCTGCTCGGGCAGCGGGTCGTAGCCGCACAGCGCCTCCTGGGCGGCGCCGGCGGCGAGTCCGCCGAGCATCGCCCGGCCGTCGTCGCAGAGCAGCACGGTGCTGGCGGTGACGTTGCGGTGGGTCCAGCCGTGGGTGTGCAGCGCCCGCAGCGCGGCCAGCACGTCGGAGGCGATCTCGGCGGCGCGGAAGGCGTCCAGCGGGCGCTCAGCGAGGAACGCGGCGAGCGGCCGGGCGGACACCAGTTCGCTCGCGATCCACAGGCTGCCGCCCTCGACGAAGATGTCGAAGACCTGCACCAAGCGCGGGTGGTCGGGGATTGCGGCGGCGGCGCGGGCCGCGTCCAGCGCCCGCCTGGCACTGTCACCCAGCCCCTCCGGGTCGCCGAACGGCCCGTCCTCGCCCGGCAGTTCGGCGGTCACCACCTCGGGCAGCAGCACCTGCCGGACCAGGACCTCCTGCCCGCTGTACGTGTCGAAGGCGCGGGTCTCGGCCAACTCGAACTCGTCGGCCGGCGGCCTGGGCAGCCGATAGCGCTCGGCGAGCACCCGCCCTGCGTACTCCTCCACGGTGCCCCCCTCTCGGCCCCGGTCCAACTCTCCTGCGCCACATGGTCCGATCCGACCCGGTCCGACCCGGTCACGCTTGCGTCCGGATGCGGATGCGGACGGTCCTCAAGTACTCACCATACGTGCTGCGCGGCAATCCTTCGGCCGGTTTCCCGGTTGTTCGTGCGGCCCCGGCCCTGGCCGAGTAGCTGCTTACCCCTTTGCCGCCTCTTGTACTCCCGTTGTGCTTCCGTGCGCGGGCCGGCACCCCGTCCGCGCCGGCCGCCCGGCTGCTGAAAGGCCGGTGCCCGGCCGTCAGTCGGTGGGGGTGAACGTCGCGAAGAACGTGTCCCGCAGCCGCGCGGAGGCCGCGCTGTCCCAGTCGCCGGCCGGGATCGAGACCATGATCGAGTAGGCGCGGTCGCCGTCCACCGCGAAGCCGCGGTTGCGCACCCGGACCTTGCGCCCGTCCACGGTGCGGGTGAACTCCCAGTCGGCGGCGGTGGGGTAGCCGCGGTACGCGACCGGCCCGATGGAGATCCGGTGGTAGTCGCGGCTCGAACCGGCCACCGTGGACTCCTCGTCCCTCCACGCGGCGGCCGCGTCCTTCTTCGGGCTGTCGGAGAAGTCGACCTGGACCCGCGGGTATCCGCCGTGCGCGCTGTAGATCACCCCTGAGCCTTTCCCCGCCTGGCCGGTCTGACGCCAGCCGTCGGGCATGGCCATCCGGAAGTGGAACGCGGCGTCGGCGACCGTGGTGAAGCCGCTCGGCGGGGTGGCGCCCGCGGCCTCGTCCTCGCCGCTGTCGTCGTCCCCCTCGTCGTCCGACGGCGTCCCGGTCGCCGCCGAGGCGGCCGACGTAGCCGGACGGGAGGGGGTGCCGGCGGCGGAGCTGCGGCCGGAGGGCGCCGTGGCCGGTCCGGTGCCGGAGGCGTGGGGGGTGCTGCTCGCGGACGGCTTGCCGCCGCCGTTCTTGCTCTCCCCGCCGCCGTCCCCGCCGCCGGAGTTGGCGATCGCGACGCCTATCACCGTACCCAGGACGGCGATCACCACCGCGGCGATCACTATGACCAGGGTGCGCCGCGGCCCCCCGTCGGCGAACGGCTCCCCGGCCCGCGGGCCCGGCGGGTGCCCGGGGGCGCCGGGCCCCGGGGCGGCGGCGGCCCTGCGGACCGAGCGCAGCGCGTCCCGGACCCGGGCCTGGTCGGCTGCGGCCTCCACGGTGGCCGCGGGCGCGTCGCTGGGGGCGGGCTGCGGGTCGACGGGCGGCACGGCGGTGCCGGCGTCCGCGGCGGGCGGCGCCACCGGGCGGTCCGGGGCCTCGGCGACCGCGGCCAGCAGGGCACGGGCGCCGGGCTCGGTCAGCCGCCGCTCGGGGTCCTTGACCAGCAGGCCCTTGATCACCTCGGCCAGCGGCCCGGCGTTGCGCATCGGGCCGACCGGCTCGGTCATCACCGCGGTCAGCGTGGCGATCGCCGAGCCCTTGTCGTACGGCGGGTGCCCCTCGACCGAGGCGTAGAGCAGCGCGCCCAGCGACCACAGGTCGGCCGGCGGTCCCGGCTTCTGGCCGCGCGCGCGTTCCGGGGAGATGTACGAGGGCGCGCCGACCAGCATGCCGGTGGAGGTCACCGACGGGTCGCCGTCGATCTGCGCGATGCCGAAGTCGCCGAGCACCACCCGCCCGTCGTCCGCGAGCAGCACGTTGGACGGCTTCACGTCACGGTGCAGGATGCCCTCGCGGTGCGCGGCCCGGAGCACGTCGAGCAGCACCAGGCCGACCTCGGCGGCGCGCTTGGGGGTCAGCGGGCCGTCCTCGCGGATCGCGTCGGACAGCGACCGGCCCTCGACCAGCTCCATCACGATCCACGGCCGGTCGTCCTCCTTGACCACGTCGAAGACGGTGATCGCGCCGGTGTTGCGGATCCGCGCGGTGGCCTTGGCCTCGCGCAGCGTCCTGGTGACCAGGCGGCGCTTCTCGTCGTCGTCGACGTCGCCGGGGAAGCGCAGCTCCTTGACGGCGACGCTGCGGCCGAGCGTCTCGTCGACGGCGCGCCAGACCGTACCCATGCCGCCCTTGCCGAGCACGGTGCCGAGCCGGTACCGGTCCGCGAGGAGACGTCCGTCGGTACCTTCGACCTGGCTCATGGATTCCCTCTGCTGTGCCGGCGTTGTCAGGCGGTCTGTCGGGCGGTCTGTCGGGCGGTCTGGCGGCGGTCTGGCGGCGGTTCGGGGTATCGGACGGTGCGGCGCCCGGGTGCTGCGGTACGGGCCGTGCGGGCGGTACGGGCGGTGCGATCGGCGCGGTGCGGTACGGAACGCCGCGCCGGGGAGCGGCGCGCCGCGGGCAGTGCAGACAGCCATCATCGCCGAACGGGGGAGGCGGAAGCCAACCAGACCTATCCGCCGGATTGCCGGAAACCGGCCACGGCCGTGTCGAACACCGGCCGCTGCCGGTCCCACTCGGCGTCGGGGGCGGACAGGTAGACCGCGTACTCGGTCTGGCCGGGCCTGCCGAAGCCCAGGTCGATCGCGTGGTACTCGCGCACCGACCCCTGGAAGGTGAACTCCCAGATGGCCGCCGGGTCGCCGAACCGCGTGGTGGGATCGAGCCGTTCGCGGTGGTAGTCGTCGACCTGCCCGCGGGTCTGGGACTCCAGGGACGTCCAGTGCGCGTACGGGCTGGTGCTGGCGAAGTCCAGCGAGCTGATCTTGAGGTCGATCCGCTGCGTCGGGTCGATGAAGTCCACCTGTTCGCCGTCGTGCGTGACCTGTTTGGTCCAGCCGTCGGGCACCGGCAGGGAGTAGCCGCGGTCGGGGTTGCTGAACAGGTGGTAGCCCGCCGGGACCGGCGGCGGAGGCGGGGTGGTGACGGCGGGAGCGGTCGACGGCGCGGGCGTGGTGGCGGTCGCGACCGTCGTGGCCGGCGCGGTGGGGCCGCTGCCGGTGGGTTTCGCGTCCGGGCCGGCGCCGCCGCCCCGCTGGCTCACCGCGTAGGCGCCGCCGGCCACGACGACGACCGCGACCGCCGCGGCGACCCAGCCGCCCGCGGCGCGCCCGCGGCGCCGCCCGCCCGGCCCTGCCGGCGGCGGGGGCCCCGCGGGCAGCGGGGTGTGCGGTCCGTACGCGCTGCGCGCGTACTGCGGTATCGGTCCCGGCTGCGGGACGCCGGGGGTCTTGGGTATGCGCGGCCCACCCGGTGCGCCCGGCGCGCCCGGTATCGGTCCGAAGCCGCGGACGGCCGTCGCGGTCGGCAGTTCGTCGGGCCTGGCGGTGAACCGCCCGACCAGCGCGGTGTCCTGCTCGGAGGCGGGCAGCCGCAGCAGCCGCTCGGCCTCCGCCGCGGACAGCCGCCGGGCCGGCTCCTTGGCGAGCAGGCCGGCGATCACCGTCGTGAGGTCGCCCGCGTTGGGCGCCGGCGCGACGGGTTCCTCGGCGATGGCGTACGCCGTCTCGATCGCGGTCGGCCGGCGGAACGGCGAGGTGCCCTCGACCGCCTGGTAGAGGGTGGCGCCCAGCGCCCACAGGTCGGCCTCGGGGCCCGGCGGGACGCCGCGGATGCGCTCGGGCGACAGGAAGTCGATGGAGCCGATGATCTCCCCGGTGCGGGTCAGCGTGGAGGTGCCGGACGCCTGGGCGATGCCGAAGTCGGTGAGCACCACCCGGCCTCCCCCGTCGCCGTCGGCGGCGGAGCTGCCGCCCTCGACACCGAGCAGGACGTTGCCGGGCTTCACGTCGCGGTGCAGCACCCCGGCACGGTGCGCGGCCCGCAGCGCGGCGACCATGCCGCGGCCGATCCGGGCCGCCTCGGCCACCGGCAGCGGGCCCTCCCGCTTGAGGAGTTCGCCGAGCGTCACCGACGGCACGTACTCCATGACGATGGACGGCAGCCCGGCGTCGTCGACCACGTCGTGCACGACGATCACGTTGGGGTGGCTGATCCGGGCCGCGGCGCGGGCCTCGCGCCGGGTGCGTTCGAAGAGGGTGGCGAGTTCGTCGTCGGCCATGTGCGGCTGCGGCGGGTGCAGCTTCTTGACCGCGACCTGGCGGCCGAGCAGCTCGTCCTCGGCCCGCCACACCGTGCCCATGCCGCCGCGGCCGATCCGCTCCAGCAGCCGGTACCGGCCCGCGACCAACCGCCCCTCGTCGCCCTGTCCGACCATTTCGCGTCCTCCACCCGTGCCCCGTGCGCGTGTCGCGCCCGCGGCCAGGGTCCTCCCGTCTACAGCGGAACGATATCCGGCGCGCCGACCCGCGCCGCATCCGCGGTCTGGTCGTCGGGCTGGAGCTGCGACTCGCGCTCGGCCTCCACCCGCTTCTCGTAGTACGCGACCTCCCGGTCGATCTGGTCCTGGTCCCAGCCCAGCACCAGGGCCATCAGCTCGGCCGCCTCCCGGGCGCTGCGCGTGCCGCGGTCGAAGGTCTCGATGGAGATCCGGGTCCTGCGGGTCAGCACGTCCTCCAGGTGACGGGCGCCCTCGGCCGCGGCGGCGTAGACCACCTCGGCGCGCAGGTAGTCGTCGGCGGCGGCCAGCGGCGCGCCCAGCGACGGCGTCTTCTCGATCAGCGCCAGCACCTCGTCGGCGAGGGAGCCGTACCGGTTGAGCAGGTGCTCCACCCGGGCGACGTGGACCCCGGTGCGGGCGGCGATGCGGGCGCGGGCGTTCCACATCGCGTGGTAGCCCTCGGCGCCGGCCAGCGGCACGTCCTCGGTGCAGCAGTCGGCGACCCTGCGGTCCAGGCCGTGCACCGCCTCGTCGACGGCGTCCCTGGCCATCACCCGGTAGGTGGTGAACTTGCCGCCGGCCACCACGACCATGCCCGGCAGTGGGTGGGCGACGGTGTGCTCGCGGGACAGCTTGCTGGTGGCGTCCGACTCGCCGGCCAGCAGCGGGCGCAGCCCGGCGTAGACGCCCTGTACGTCGTCCCTGGTGAGCGGGGTGGCGAGGACGGAGTTGACGTGTTCGAGCACGTAGTCGATATCGGCGCTGGAGGCGGCCGGGTGCGCCTTGTCCAGGCTCCAGTCGGTGTCGGTGGTGCCGACGATCCAGTGTCTGCCCCACGGGATCACGAAGAGCACGCTCTTCTCGGTACGCAGGATCAGCCCGGTGTTCGAGTGGATCCGGTCCTTGGGGACCACCAGGTGGACACCTTTGGACGCGCGCACGTGCAGATGGCCGCGCTCGTGGATCAGCCCCTGGGTGTCGTCGGTCCACACGCCGGTGGCGTTGACCACCTGGCGGGCCCTGACCTCGTACTCGCCGCCGGCCTCCACGTCCTGCACCCGGGCGCCGACGACGCGCTCACCCTCCCGGAGGAAGGCGACCACCCGCGCCGCGTTGGCGACGTGGGCCCCGTAGGCGCTGGCGGTCCGCACCAGGGTGACCACCAGGCGGGCGTCGTCGACCTGGGCGTCGTAGTACTGGAGGGCGCCGACGAGGGCGTCCCTGCGCAGCGCCGGCGCCGCCTGCAAGGCGCGCTTGCGGGTCAGGTGGCGGTGGACCGGCAGGCCGCGGCCGTGCCCGGACGACACCGACATCGCGTCGTACAGCGCCACCCCGGATCCGGCGTAGAGCCGCTCCCATCCCCTGTGCTGGAGCGGGTACAGGAACGGGACCGGCTTGACCAGGTGCGGGGCCAGCCGCTCCAGCAGCAGGCCGCGCTCCTTGAGCGCCTCGCGGACCAGGGCGAAGTCGAGCATCTCCAGGTAGCGCAGGCCGCCGTGGATGAGCTTGCTGGAGCGGCTGGAGGTGCCGGAGGCCCAGTCGCGGGCCTCGACGATGCCGACCGACAGGCCGCGGGTGGCGGCGTCCAGCGCGGTGCCGGCGCCCACCACTCCGCCGCCCACCACCAGGATGTCCAGCTCCTGCTCGGCCATTCGGGCCAGGGCCGCGGCCCGTTCAGCCGGGCCGAGAGTTGTGTCGCGCATCGGTGCCTCCGTACCTGGCGCTCGCGGTCGGGTGTCCGTGGATCTCTCTCCCCGATAGTGATCGACCTGCCCGGGACCGGCCACCTTGAAGCGTCCGCGGCGGCACGGCGCGCCGCACGGTCATATCAGTGATTTGTCTGGTTAGCCTGCTTTACAGCTGTTCGTGAGTCCCTTCGTGGAGGACCGAAGCCCATGCCCGCAGACCTCGCCGTACTCGGCCTCGGCCACACCGGACTCGCGCTCGCGCAGGCGGCCACCGCCGCCGGAGTGAACACCATCGGCTACGACACCGATCCGGCGGCGGTGGCGGAGACCAACGCCGGCCGGGTGCCCTCCGGCACCGTCTCCGCCCCCGACCTGCGCCGGATGCTGGCCGGCGGCTTCCGCGCCACCACCGATCCCCGGGTGCTCGGCCGGGTCAGGACCGCCGTCGTGTGCGTCCCCACCCCGCTCGGCCCCGACCAGACGCCGGACCTCGGCGAGGTGGCCGCCGCCGCCCGCGCGCTGGCCGCCCACCTGCGCCCGCACACCACGGTGGTCCTGGAGTCGGCCGTCTACCCGGGCACCACCGAGGGGTTCCTGCGCCCGCTGCTGGAGTCCGGCGGGCTGCGGGCCGGCCGGGACTTCCACCTCGCCTACTCCCCCAGCCGCCTCGACCCCGGCAACCGCGACTTCCACCTCGCCAACACCCCCAAGGTGGTCGGCGGCTGCACCCCCGCCTGCACCGAGGCCGCCGCCGCCTTCTACGGCCGGCTCACCGAGCGGGTGGTCCGGGCCCGCGGCCTGCGCGAGGCCGAGACGGTCAAGCTGATGGAGACCAACTACCGGCACGTCAACATCGCCTTCGCCAACGAGATGGCGGTCTTCTGCCACGACCTCGGCGTCGACCTGTGGGACGTGATCCGGTGCGCGGAGACCAAGCCGTTCGGCTTCCAGGCGTTCCGCCCCGGCCCCGGCGTGGGCGGCCCGGCCGCCGCCCTGGACCCCAACACGGCCCCCGCCTTCCCCGCCGGGCCGGCCGGCCGCCCCCGGCTGCCCGGCCACCCGCTGCGGATGGTCGAGCTCGCCCGGGAGGTCAACGGCCGGATGCCGCGCTACGTCGTCCAGCGCGCCGCGGCCCTGCTCAACGAGCACGGCAAGTCGCTGCGCGGCGCCCGCGTGCTGCTGCTCGGCGTCACCTACAAGGCCGACCTCGCCGAGCAGGACGGCGCCCCCGCCCGCGAGATCGGCTCCCGCCTGATCGAGCTCGGCGCGCAGCTCGCCTACCACGACCCGTACGTCCCGCAGTGGCGGGTGCTGGACCGCCCGGTGCCGCGCGCCGACTCGCTCTGGGAGGCCGCCGCCGAGGCCGACCTGACGCTGCTGCTGCAGCACCACCGCACATACGACCTGCAGGGCCTGGCGGTGAAGGCGCAGCTCATGCTGGACACCCGGGGGGCGACCCCGGCGGGCGCGGCGGCGCGGCTGTAGGCGGCGGCGCCGCCCGTACCGGAACCGCGGCAGGCGCGCGTCCGCGGCCGCGGTACGGGCGCCCGTCGCCGCCGCGGCCGGCGGCGTGACAGGCGGCGGCGGGCCGGCGGCGGGTGGGTCAGCGGTCACCGCCCGGAGCGGCGGGCCAGCGGTCACCGCCCGGAGCGGCGGGTCAGCGGTGGTGGGTCGGTGAGACCGTCACCTCGACGCGCTGGAACTCCTTCAGGTCCGAGTACCCGGTGGTCGCCATCGAGCGGCGCAGCGCGCCGAAGAAGTTCATCGAGCCGTCGGGAGCGTGCGAGGGGCCGAGCAGGATCTCCTCGGTCGTGCCGGCGGTGCCGAGGTTCATCCGCTTGCCGCGCGGCAGCTCGGTGTTGACCGCCTCCATGCCCCAGTGGAAGCCGCGGCCGGGCGCGTCGGTGGCGCGGGCCAGCGGGGAGCCCATCATCACCGCGTCCGCGCCGCAGGCGATGGCCTTGGGCAGGTCGCCGCTGGCGCCGAAGCCGCCGTCGGCGATGACGTGCACGTACCGGCCGCCGGACTCGTCCATGTAGTCGCGGCGGGCCGCGGCCACGTCGGCCACCGCGGTGGCCATCGGCACCTGGATGCCCAGGACGTTGCGGGTGGTGTGCGCGGCGCCGCCGCCGAAGCCGACCAGGACGCCCGCCGCGCCGGTCCGCATCAGGTGCAGGGCCGCGGTGTAGGTGGCGCAGCCGCCGACGATCACCGGCACGTCCAGCTCGTAGATGAACTGCTTGAGGTTCAGTGGCTCGTGCGAGCCGGAGACGTGCTCGGCGGAGACCGTCGTACCGCGGATGACGAACAGGTCGACACCCGCGTCCACCACGGCCTTGGAGAACTGGGCGGTGCGCTGCGGGGACAGCGCCGCGGCCGTGACGACGCCCGCGTCCCGTACCTCCTTGATCCGCTGGCCGATCAGCTCCTCGCGGACCGGGGCGGCGTAGATCTCCTGGAGCCGGGAGGTGGCCCGGTGGTCGTCCAGCTCGGAGATCTCCGCGAGCAGCGGCTCCGGGTCCTCGTACCGGGTCCAGAGCCCTTCGAGGTTCAGCACCCCGAGCCCGCCCAGGTTCCCGATCCGGATCGCCGTCTCCGGCGACACCACGGAGTCCATGGGCGCGGCCAGGAACGGCAGTTCGAAACGGTAGGCGTCGATCTGCCAGGTGATCGAGACCTCTTCGGGGTCCCGGGTCCGCCGGCTCGGCACCACCGCGATGTCGTCGAACGAGTATGCCCTGCGGCCTCGCTTGCCCCGCCCGATCTCGATCTCTGTCACAACCCGCGCCTCTCTCCTCTGGCCCTGCGACCCCCAGTATCGCGTACCCCCGCCACGACGACCGGCGCCGGGCCGTCCGCCGGCAGCGGCCGCCCCGAGCCCTCCCTCCGCCTTGAGCACCTCGATACGGTCGAGTACCGCCTCGGCCAGGTCGTGGAACTCCCGGAAGCAGGTCCGCACGTATTCGTCGGGTCGTCGGTCCTGGGCGGACCCAGGCCACGCCGTCGAAGCGGACCGGCGGCACGGCCGACGCCTCTACGTGGAGGTGCACCACCGGCCTGCCCCGGAAGACGGCCGCCCGACCCGTGGGCCCGAACCGGTCCCACGGGTCAGCCGTACGGTGCAGCCGGCGGCACGGGAGGCCGCCCCAGAAATCAGCCGTGGTAGTTGGGGGCCTCGACGGTCATCTGGACGTCGTGGGGGTGGGACTCCTTGAGGCCCGCCGCGGTGATGCGGACGAAGCGGCCCTTGGACTCCATCTCGGAGACGGTCGCCGCGCCGACGTAACCCATGGTCTGGCGGAGACCGCCGACGAGCTGGTGGAGGACGGCGGACAGCGGGCCGCGGAAGGGGACCTGGCCCTCGATGCCCTCGGGGACGAGCTTGTCGTCGGCGGCGACCTCCGCCTGGAAGTAGCGGTCCTTGGAGTACGAGCGGCCCTGGCCGCGGGACTGCATCGCGCCGAGCGACCCCATGCCGCGGTAGGACTTGAACTGCTTGCCGTTGATGAACAGCAGCTCTCCCGGCGACTCCTCGCAGCCGGCCAGCAGACTGCCGAGCATCACACTGCTCGCCCCGGCGGCCAGCGCCTTGCCGATGTCGCCGCTGTACTGCAGGCCGCCGTCGCCGATCACCGGCACACCCGCGTCCATACACGCCTGCGCGGCCTCGTAGATCGCGGTGACCTGCGGGACGCCGATACCGGCCACCACCCGGGTGGTGCAGATGGAGCCGGGGCCGACCCCGACCTTCACCCCGTCCACGCCCGCGTCCAGCAGCGCCTGGGCGCCGTCGCGGGTGGCGACGTTGCCGCCGACGACGTCCACCGGCACGGCGGACTTGATCTTGGCCATCCAGTTCAGCGCGTTGCTGTTGTGGCCGTGCGAGGTGTCCACCACCAGGAAGTCCACCCCCGCGGAGACCAGCGCCTGGGCCCGGTCCAGCGCCTCGGGGCTGGCGCCGACGGCCGCGCCCACCAGCAGCCGGCCCTCCTTGTCCTTGGCCGCGTTCGGGTACTGCTCGGCCTTCACGAAGTCCTTGACGGTGATCAGGCCGCTCAGCTTGCCGTCGGCGTCCACCAGCGGCAGCTTCTCGATCTTGTGGCGGCGCAGCAGCGCCATCGCGTCCACCCCGGAGATGCCGACCTTGCCGGTGACCAGCGGCATCGGGGTCATGACCTCGCGCACCTGCCGGTTGCGGTCGTTCTCGAAGGCCATGTCACGGTTGGTGACGATGCCGAGCAGCCGCCCGTTGTCGTCGACGACCGGCACACCGCTGATCCGGAACCGGGCGCACAGCGCGTCCGCCTCGGCGAGCGAGGCGTCCGGGCGGACCGTGATCGGGTCGGTGACCATGCCCGACTCCGAGCGCTTGACCAGGTCGACGTGGCTCACCTGGTCCTCGATGGACAGGTTGCGGTGCAGCACGCCGACACCGCCCTGCCGGGCCATCGCGATGGCCATCCGCGCCTCGGTGACCTTGTCCATCGCCGCCGACAGCAGCGGGATGTTCACCTTGACGTTGCGGGAGATCAGGGACGAGGTGTCAACCTGGCTGGGCAGCACCTCGGAGGGGCCCGGGAGGAGGAGCACATCGTCGTAGGTCAGTCCGAGCGTGGCGAACTTCTCGGCTACTCCGTCGGCGTTCAACGACATGACACCTTCCCGAATGGTCTTGCCCGGCGAGTTGTTCAATGCTAGTGGCTGGACCGCTATTCCTCCGCCGCCTCCGGTGACACCCCCGGGTGACGTACGGGGACGGCGCCGGGCCGGGGGCGCGCAGGAACCGCGGGGCCACCGTGGTCAGGGGGTCGGGGACTCAGGCGCTCCGCGGGGTGCCGGACGCGCTGGACGTGGTCTCCTCGGCGATGGCCCGCAACCGGCTGAGCGCCCGGTGCTGCGCGACCCTTACGGCGCCGGGCGACATCCCCAGCACCTGTCCGGTCTCCTCGGCGCTCAGTCCCACCGCGACCCGCAGCAGGACCAGCTCCCGCAGATGGTCCGGCAGCCGGTCCAGCAGCGTCTTGGCCCAGGCCGCGTCGCTGTTGAGCAGCGCCCGCTCCTCGGGGCCCAGCGAGTCGTCCGGCTTCTCCGGCATCTCGTCGGACGGCACTGCGGTGCTGCCGGGCCCGCGCATGGCGGACCGCTGGAGGTCGGCGACCTTGTGGGCGGCGATGGAGACCACGAACGCCTCGAACGGCCGGCCCAGGTCCCGGTAGCGCGGCAGCGCGCAGAGCACCGCCAGGCAGACCTCCTGCGCCAGGTCGTCCACGAAGTGCCGGGCGTCGCCCGGCAGCCGGGACAGCCGGGTGCGGCAGTACCGCTCGGCGAGCGGGTGGACGTGCGCCAGAAGTTCGTGCACCGCCCGCTGGTCGCCGTCGACCGCGCGACGGACGAGGGCACCGATGGCAGGTGTGTCGTCGTCACGCATCCATCCATGGTGCCTCGCCGCGGGACGATCCGTGGCATCGCGACCGTACTTCTGCACCGAAGCGTTATCCGGCGCGCCGTGCGGTGCCGCGTCCGGCGCTGTCATCTCCGCCATCCGAAGCCCCCGCCGATCCCCGAGGAAGTCCATAAGCCAAGCATGCGTCCTCCCCCGGGAAATCGAAGACCCGCGGGCGACTTGGCCGCCGCGGCGGCCCGGACGGCGGTGTGCGCGCGGGCCTTCGCCGCGGCGGCCGCGACGTCCGGCACGGCCGCCCGCGGGGGCGGGGGCACGGCGGCTAACGCACCAGGCCCCAGCGGAAGCCGAGCGCCACCGCGTGGGCCCGGTCGGACGCGCCGAGTTTCTTGAACAGCCGCCGCGCGTGGGTCTTCACCGTGTCCTCGGAGAGGAAGAGTTCGCGGCCGATCTCGGCGTTGGAGCGGCCGTGGCTCATGCCCTCCAGCACCTGGATCTCGCGGGCGGTGAGGGTGGGCGCGGCGCCCATCTCGGCGGACCGCAGCCGGCGCGGGGCCAGCCGCCAGGTGGGGTCGGCCAGCGCCTGCGTCACGGTGGCCCGCAGTTCGGCGCGCGAGGCGTCCTTGTGCAGGTAGCCGCGGGCGCCGGCGGCGACGGCCAGGGCCACCCCGTCCAGGTCCTCGGCCACGGTGAGCATGATGATCCGGGCGCCGGGGTCGGCGGACAGCAGCCGCCGTACCGTCTCCACCCCGCCGAGGCCGGGCATCCGGACGTCCATCAGGATCAGGTCCGAGCGGTCGGCACCCCAGCGGCGGAGGACCTCCTCGCCGTTGGCCGCGGTGGTTACGCGCTCGACGCCGGGCACGGTGGCCACCGCACGGCGCAGGGCCTCTCGGGCGAGCGGGGAGTCGTCGCAGACGAGGACGGAAGTCATGACCGCCCTCCGCAGCTGAACCGCGTCACGTTGTGCCTCCAGGCTGTACGAAGTACGAATCTTCACCGTTGGGGCCGACGGATCGGGCACGCACCCGCATCGCTCGCTCCGCCGACCGCTTCCGCCAGACTCAACGACCCTCACCCGAAAGAGTTACGGAGTTTGGTCGCGACGATCAGTACTCTACGTGATCGCACGCCTACAAAACGCGGGTGCCGCAGGTCAGACGGGTGAGACGGGTGCATTTAACGCGCCGGGGAGCGCGGCCGGGCGCCCCCCGGGAGGCGACGCATGCTGCCGAACGGGTGTTATGGCGCCCTTTGCACTGTTTGGCCGCTCTTTTCTGGTGCTTTGGCCATTCGTCACTAGATTGGCGATGAGTCATATTTACATCTACTAAGACAGCAGATGTACGGTCGAGACGAGGGTCGTCCGGCGACCCGGCAGGTTCGGGCGCAGCAGGGCGCCGTCTCCACCGTCTCCCACGCCTTCACGCACCCGTCGAGGGGAATGAGCAATGGCAGACTTCTCCCGCCTTCCCGGGCCCAACGCCGATCTCTGGGACTGGCAACTCGTCGCCGCCTGCCGCGGCGTCGACAGCTCGCTGTTCTTCCACCCGGAGGGAGAGCGGGGCGCCGCCCGCAGCGCGCGCGAGGCCTCGGCCAAGGAGGTGTGCATGCGCTGCCCGGTCCGCGCCGAGTGCGCCACCCATGCGCTGACCGTCCGCGAGCCCTACGGCGTGTGGGGCGGGCTCACCGAGGACGAGCGCGAGGCGATGATGGGGCGCTCGCGCAGCAGGTCCCCGGGGTCGGAGGCGGACGCGGACCGGGACGGCGGGGACGGCGGCGGGGCCCGCAGGGACGCGCCGGTGCCCGGCCGCGCCGACGCGGCCGGCCGGGACGACGAGCACGACGGGGACGGCGGGGAGTACCGGGCCGACGCCGACGACGCCGACGACGCCGACGCCGACGCCGACGCCGACGACATGGACGACATGCAGGACGGCGCGGACCACCCGGCGGACCGGCGCGAGCGGCACCGCGTGGGCGGCCGGGACGATGTCGACGGCCGAGCCCGCCGGGCCGCCGCGGAGGAGCCCGGAGCGGAGCCGGAGTACGGGTTCCCGTACGGGCCGGCGGGACCGGGGTGGGGCTACCGCTAGGCACGGACCGTGCGGACGTTCCGCAGAATCGATTCTGCCAAGCCGGGCGCGGGAAAGGCCGCGGGCGCGGCCCCCAACGCCGCCCTCAGGACGCGGACGCCGCCCCGGTCCCGTGCTGCCCCCCCCGCGGCGCAGCCCCGCCCTCGGCCACCCGCCGGTCCCGGGCGACTCGGCGATCGTCGCGGTCCCCGGCCTGCCCGCCACCGCCGCGGCCCGGCTGCGCGACGCCGTAGTCCGCTTCTCCGCCCGCGCCGGCAACGTCCGCTTCGCCCCGCACCTCCACAACACCGGGTCGGACGTCGGCCTCGTCCTGGACGCGTTGGCCTGACCCGCGCGGGCCCGGCGGTGCCACCGCTCCCCCGGCCCCACCGGGCGGAAACCCGGGTGCGGTGCGTGCCGCGGCGTGCTGGAATGCGCCGATGGACACCGACGCCGTACGCGCCCTGTTCGACGCCCAGATGCGGCGCGACGCCCCGCCCGCCGAGGCCGGGACGCGGGTGGAGCGGTTCGGCCCGGTGATACGGCAGACCGGGGCCGGCGCGCACGACTGGACGGGGGTGCTGTGGTCCGAGCTGGACGAGCACACCGCGGACGCCGCGATCGCCGCGCAGACGCGGTGGCTGGCCGGGCCGGAGGGGGCCGGACGCGAGTTCGAGTGGAAGCTGTACGCGCACGACCGCCCCGCCGACCTCGGGCGGCGCCTGCTGGCCGCCGGGTTCGTACCGGAGCCGGCGGAGACGCTGATGGTGGCCGAGGTCGCCAAGCTGCCCCAGGACACGGCGCCGCCCGAGGGCGTACGCCTGGAGCCGGTCACCGACGCGGCGGGGGCCGCCCTCATGGCGGAGGTGCACGCGAAGGCGTTCGGCACCGACGGGACCCGGCCGCACGCGAGCCTGCTGGACCAGCTCGCGCACAGCACCGGCAACGTCGCCATGACGCTCGCGCTGGCGGGCGGCGAACCGGTCTGCTCGGCCCGGATCGAGTTCCACCCGGGTACCGACTTCGCCAGCCTGTGGGGCGGCGGCACCGTACCGGCGTGGCGCGGGCGCGGCGTCTACCGTTCGCTGGTCGCCCACCGGGCCCGGCTCGCCGCGGCCAGGGGCTTCCGCTACCTGCAGGTGGACGCCTCCGACGAGAGCCGCCCGATCCTGAGCCGCCTCGGCTTCGAGCCGCTCGGGGTCACCACGCCGTACCTCAAGCAGGGCTGAGCGCACGGACGTCCGGCGCCGGTCGCGCCCGCGGGCGTCCAGCGGCGTCCGCAGCGGCGGACCGGGCGCCGCCCGCCGGGGCGCGCACCGGCCGGGAACGCGGCGAACGGGGCGGCGTCCGCCCCCGCGTCAGCCGCCGGGCCCTCATCTACGCTGCCCGCATGACGACTTCACTCATCACGGGTGCGACCTCCGGCCTCGGCGCGGCCTTCGCCCGCCGGCTCGCCGCCGACGGTCACCGCCTGGTGCTGGTCGCCCGCGACGAGGAACGCCTCGCCCGTGCCGCGGCGGACCTCCTTACCCGCTACAACACCGCCGCCGAGGTACTGCCGGCCGACCTCGCCGACGACGACGGCATCGCGTCCGTCGAGGCCCGCCTGCGCGACCCGGACCGCCCGGTGCACGTCCTGGTCAACAACGCGGGCTTCGGCAACGGCGGCGGCTTCCTCGACGTCCCCGTCGCCCAGGAGCTGCGCATGCTCAAGGTCCACTGCGAGGCGGTGCTCCGCCTCACCTCCGCGGCCGTGCCCGCGATGCGCGAGCGGCGCCGCGGCTTCGTCATCAACGTGGCCTCGGTGGCCGCCTTCATGTCCCGCGGCACCTACGGGGCCAGCAAGGCGTGGGTGGTCTCCTTCACCGAGGGCGTCGCCCAGGAACTCGCCGGCAGCGGCGTCCGCTTCCTCGCCCTGTGTCCGGGCTTCGTCCGTACCGAGTTCCACGCCCGCGCCGGCATGGACGCCTCGAAAGTCCCCTCCTGGGCCTGGCTCAACGCCAACAAGGTCGTCGCCACCGCGCTGCGCGACCTGGCCCGGGACCGCACGGTCAGCGTCCCCGACCCGCGCTACAAACTGGCCGTGGCCCTGACCCGCCACCTCCCGACGTCGCTCTACGCCGCGGCCTCCACCCGTACCGGGCGCCGCTACGACCCCAAGTTCTGACCCGGGCGGGCCTTGTCCGGCGGCCCGGTCCTGGCGGATCGCCCGGCAGGCCGCGCGGCGGATCGCCCGGTGGGGCGCAACGGGGGCGGCCCGGCCCCCTCCGAGGGGAGGGAGCCGGGCCGGGGGTGGAGCGGGGCGGGGTCAGTGCGTGTGCGAGTGGCCCCCGTGGCCGCCCTCCTCGGGCTCCTCTTCCTTCTTCTCCACGACCAGGGTCTCGGTCGTGAGCAGCAGGGAGGCGATGGAGGCGGCGTTCTCCAGGGCGGAGCGGGTGACCTTGACCGGGTCGATGACGCCGGCCTTGATCAGGTCGCCGTACTCACCGGTGGCCGCGTTGAAGCCGTGGCCCTTCTCCAGGTCGGCGACCTTCGCGGTGATCACGTAGCCCTCAAGGCCCGCGTTCTCAGCGATCCAGCGCAGCGGCTCGACGGCGGCGCGGCGGACGACCGCGACACCGGTGGCCTCGTCGCCGGTCTTGCCCAGGCCGCCTTCGAGCACCTTGACCGCGTGGACGAGCGCGGAGCCACCGCCGGAGACGATGCCCTCCTCGACGGCCGCGCGGGTCGCGGAGATCGCGTCCTCCAGGCGGTGCTTCTTCTCCTTGAGCTCCACCTCGGTGGCCGCGCCGACCTTGATCACGCAGACGCCGCCGGCCAGCTTGGCGAGGCGCTCCTGGAGCTTCTCGCGGTCCCAGTCGGAGTCGGTGCCGACGATCTCGGCCTTGATCTGGCCGATCCGGCCCTCGATCTCGGCCTTGTCGCCGGCGCCGTCGACGATCGTGGTGTCGTCCTTGGTGACGGTGACCCGGCGGGCGGTGCCCAGCAGGTCCAGACCGGCCGCGTCCAGCTTGAGGCCAACCTCCTCGGCGATGACGGTCGCGCCGGTCAGCGTGGCGATGTCGCCCAGCATGGCCTTGCGGCGGTCGCCGAAGCCGGGCGCCTTGACCGCGACGGCGTTGAACGTGCCGCGGATCTTGTTGACCACCAGCGTGGACAGGGCCTCGCCCTCGACGTCCTCGGCGATGATCAGCAGCGGCTTGGAGCCGCCGGCCTGGATGACCTTCTCCAGCAGCGGCAGCAGGTCCTGGATCGAGGAGATCTTGCCCTGGTGGATGAGGATGTACGGGTCGTCGAGGACGGCCTCCATCCGCTCCTGGTCGGTGACGAAGTACGGCGACAGGTAGCCCTTGTCGAAGGCCATGCCCTCGGTGAAGTCCAGGTCCAGGCCGAAGGTGTTGGACTCCTCGACGGTGATCACGCCGTCCTTGCCGACCTTGTCCATCGCCTCGGCGATCAGCTCGCCCACCTGCTTGTCCTGCGCGGACAGCGCGGCGACGGCGGCGATGTCCTCCTTGCCCTCGATCGCGCGGGCGGAGGCGAGCAGCTCGTCCGAGACGGCCTTGACGGCCGCGTCGATGCCCTTCTTGAGCGAGGCGGGGGACGCGCCGGCGGCGACGTTGCGCAGGCCCTCGCGGACCAGCGCCTGGGCCAGCACGGTCGCGGTGGTGGTGCCGTCGCCCGCGATGTCGTTGGTCTTGGTCGCCACCTCCTTGACGAGCTGGGCGCCCAGGTTCTCGTACGGGTCGTCGAGCTCCACCTCGCGGGCGATGGTCACGCCGTCGTTGGTGATGGTCGGCGCGCCGAACTTCTTGTCGATGACGACATTGCGGCCCTTGGGGCCGATGGTCACCTTCACGGTGTCGGCGAGCTTGTTGACGCCGCGCTCCAGGGCGCGACGGGCGTCCTCGTCGAACTTCAGAATCTTGGCCATGCCTGGGAACTACCTCGTCTACTCGTCAGTCGGTTGTCGTCGTCAAGGACGGTCAAGGACGGTCAACGAAACCGCCCCGGGGCCCCCGGCCTGTAGGACACGGAGAACCCGGGGCGGGATCACGGCTGTGCGGCGAAGCCGGAGAGCTACTTCTCGATGATCGCGAGGACGTCGCGGGCCGAGAGGACGAGGTACTCCTCGCCGTTGTACTTGACCTCGGTGCCGCCGTACTTGCTGTAGAGCACGACGTCCCCCACGGAGACGTCGAGCGGCAGGCGGTTGCCGTCCTCGAAGCGGCCCGGACCCACGGCCAGGACGACGCCCTCCTGGGGCTTCTCCTTGGCGGTGTCCGGGATGACCAGGCCGGAGGCCGTGGTCTGCTCGGCATCCAGCGGCTGGACCACGATGCGGTCCTCAAGCGGCTTGATGGCAACCTTGGTGCTGGCGGTCGTCACGATCCGACCTCCCCCTTCAAAGGGCTCACGGGAGTGTCTGTCTGGGTCGGCGACCTGGTAGGCCCGTCGTCGCGGGTGCCGGACCTGCCCGTCGCTGAGTTCTGGCACTCAGCGGTGCCGAGTGCCAGATCCGAGACTAGGACGCTCTTAGCACTCGGTCAAGCTGAGTGCCAACGCGCGCGGCGCGCGCCTCCCGCAGCCCGGCGCTCCGACGCGGCGCCGCCGTCCCGGCCCGGCCGCGCGTAGCCCAGTTCGACAGTGCGGTCGGACCACACGGCACGGGCCGGCTCCGGCGGCAGTTCCGGCGCCGACGGCTCGCGGAACCAGGCCGGGGCGTCCAGGTGGAAGCGGCGTACCGACGACTCGGCCGCCGCGCGCACGGACGGGACCGGGGTCGCCGACAGCTTCAGCCGGGCTGTGCCCGCCGTGTCCGCCGTGTCCGCCGTGTCCGCCGTGTCCGCCGTGTCCGCCGTGTCCGCCGTGTCCGCCGTGTCCGCCGTGTCCGCCGTGTCCGCCGTGTCCGCCGTGTCCGACAGCCCGAGATCGCGCAGGGCCGCGGGCAGGCCGGAGAGGTAGCGCGTCTCCGCCTCGGTGGGATGCAGCGTGGTGAGCCGGGTCCGGTACCCCGGCGCCAGGCGGCAGCCGCCGGCGCGGCCGTGCTCGGACCGGATGGGAACGTCCACCTCCCGCAGGGACGGGCGTCGCGGATCACCGTCCGCCTGGACACCTCCACCAGGGCCGAAGTTGCTGAAGGAGTCCGGCATTTGGCGCTTCGCCGATTCGAGACCGGCGTACGTCTCCCGCACCATGACGTCGTACCGCGCCTGTTGGGGCGCCAGCTTCCGCGCCCGTCGCAAGCTTCGGAACGCGTCTTCCGTACGGCCGGTCCACATCTGGGCCCGCGCGATTTCGGCTTGGTGGCGTGACTGCCGGGAGAGTGGCCAGTCCGCCGGAACCGCGAGCGACTCGGAAGTCCGGACGGCCCTCCTGATACTGGTTCAACTCGGCCAGCACACTGACCTTGTGGGCGCCGACGTTCACCGGCCCGAAGGACAGCCAGTGCACCTTCTCGGCCGGTCCGGTGCGGACGGCAAGGGTCTGCGCCTCGTCGAGGTGTCCCATCGCGGCGTCCTCGTCCTGGTCCCTGCCCGCGAGTACGGCTGCGCCGAGATGCACGTGCCCGACGACGACATCGCGTACCCGACCCGCCTCCGCGTTCTCCAGTGCCGACATGCCCAGCTGTATCAGCCGCTTGCCGGTCCGGTAGTCGCTCGCGCGCAAGTAGGCCAGCGCCCGCAGATACTGGCGTACTGCGCCGAGGACCGCGTCGGACGCGCGCTGTGCCGCCCAATCCATCCGGTCCAGCGCGACGGTGCTGAGGTCCGTGTAGCCGAGTTTCGTCGTCACGTCGTACGCGGTGCGGTACGTGGTGGCGAAGAGCCGCCAGTTCCGGGTATCAGGACGGGTGCGCGCCGCGGTCGTGGCCTCGCCGATGAGTCCGGGGAGTACGGGTCGTAGCGCGACAGCCACACCCCGGAGTAGTTGTCCCGAAGCGCCGGTTGCCCGGTCGGGATCCTCTGCGAGGCGGCGATGCCGGTCGGCGGGTTGACCAGGTCGTGACCGCCCTTTCCGTCGTCGGAGATGTGGGCCCGGGGAACGGCATTCGAGAAGCCGAGGACTTCTATGGGCGGGCCGGTGACGGCTTCCAAAGCCCGTGCGATCTGCGCCCCGATCTCACCAGTGGCAGAGCTGGCGGGTAGGACATCCTGGCTCCGTTCCGATCTCGACACCCGGAACGCTACCCCCGGCTCAAGGCGGGGGAACGCGAACGGCCCCTGCGGGAGCGGGGGCCGTCGTGCTGTCGGCGTCCACAGCTCACCGTGAACACATCAGCAGGTCAAGAAGTCCCCGCCGTATGCTGGCGACGCGTCAGAACGTCAAAGAGTCGTTTTGACCGGGCTCGGGGCTCAGACGGGACGGCTGAGGCCGTCGGGACCGCGGTTCAGCCGGGCGTCCTGTCCGGTGCGTCTGGTGTGACGGCCGCTTTGTTGAGCTCATCATGAAGGAACTCGAACTGCACCGTGTCAGGACAGTCAAGAGCGGCCAAATGTTCCCGGACTGCGTTGGGCACAAGGGGATGAGCCCACCGACCGGAACACGCATAGGGCAGTGTTGCACGATCTTGCTGGGCAAGAGCACGGGCGACACCGCGCCCCTCGCACGGGTCCGGTAAAGTCACCCCGGCGCACCCGTGCAACGACGGGCCTCAGCGTGCGCTGGCCTGCGTCAGCCCGCCGGACGCTACCACCCGGATGATGTCGGGCAGATCCCGTCGCATGGTCGGTTCGCCGCCGGACAGTTTCATGGTATGAACGCCCCGGCCACCGAAAAAGGCAGCTAATTCCCCGATGTCGGCAACGGAAAGTTCCTCACGAGAGGTGGGCGGCGCCTGACAGAAGGCACAGGCCGCATTACAGCGGCGAGTGATCCGCAGACACAGGGAACTAGGAATCGTTTCGCGGCTGGTCATCGTCTCTCTCCTCCGCACGGCTGGACAATTCCAGCATGTTCAGGACGTGCGACATCTGTTCTGCGAACTGCTCGGCGAAGTTCAAGCAGGTCTGAATACGGGCAGGCGCGCCCGAACCGGCGGGTACCTGCGTTCCGTAGAAAACGATAACGCCGTGCGGCGCGTGTTCCAGGCGATGACTATTGGTGAGTGTATCCAGCTTCAACACCGGACACGCGAGGACCCAACGCTGCCTGGGCTCGATCATCCGCCCCACGTCAGGCTCGTACCAGTCCGCGTGATCGTCGGGCAACTCCTCCTCAACCGGGAAATACCGTGCATTGACCGGGACCCTGAGCGTCTGAGAGATGAGAGTGCATACGATCCGGAGAGTGCTTTCCAGGACACGCCTCTACCGCTGCTGCAAGGTTTTGTAGAGTACCTGAAATTCTTCTTCCTGGTTCACGCGCCACCTCCGCGAGCCTCATTCTCCAAGAGACAGGCATACGATTCCGAGAGCAAGCAGCAGATTGGCCCACCCCATGGAAGTTGCGGTAGAAAGATAACCCGAATGAGGTAGGTTGTTGGTGTAGATGTTGGTCCAGACGCCGACGAGCACCACCGAGCCCACCGCGGCGGAAATTCGTAACGCACTTCTCTCCAGCAGAATTTCCCCCTCCCCTGCCGATGGCCGACTCCACCAATGTTGGGTCCGCACCAGGAGGGGGCAAGAGGGGGACGAGAGCCTCCGACGATGGCATATGCCAAACATGGGCCCGAGTAACAGCAGGTGCCCTCACTCGGCAGCGGGCCCCTACGAATCGTCGGCACAGTCCGCCGTGATCGAGGATGTTGCGACAGATCTTGAGACCTACTGATCATTTCAGGATCACTTGCGCAGTCGTCTGAGGTAAATGACGCTGCAGGCGAGTTCGGGTAGACCTTGGTGGAGGTCGGTGCGTGCCTCCTCGCGGTTACGGAGGCGCTTGAACGGGTGGAGCCGGGCGGAGGCCCGCTCGGCTACCCGGCGGATGCGTCCGGCGCCGGATCCGTGGGCGATACCGCGTCGTCGGTCATCGGCTTGATGTTTCGCTTCCACAGCTGACGGCGGCACCTGTCGTAGCCGCCGTCCGCGGACAGGTGCTCGGGTCGGTGTCAGCGGACGACCTCGACCGTGCTGCCGATCGTCGCCTGGTGCCACAGAGCCGCCGCGTCCGGGCGGCTCTGGCGGATCGCCGCTGTCCGCAGGGGCGGGTGCGGGGCGCGGTCGGTGGCCGCGCTGAAGCCGATGTTCGTACCGTCGGTGGACGCGAACAGCACCACGTGCTCGACCGGCGCCCCGTCGCCGCCGCGGCCCTGCGCGCGCCGGGCGAACACCTGGTGGGTGCCGAGCGCGGGCCGTACGCCGCCGCCGGTCACCGGATACGTCCGCAGCGCGCGCTCCTCGTCGTCCACCAGCCAGACCCGCCGCAGGCCGATGCTGTAGACGACCCGCTCGCCCGCGCCGGAGTGCGCGGGAAGCGCCCACAGCGCGGCGCCGCGCCCGGCGCCGCCGCCGGCCGCCACCCCTTTGCCCAGGGCCTGCCCGGCCCGCGCGGCGCGCGCCGCGGCCGTCGCCGCCGCACCCGGCGCGGAGCCGGCGGCGTCCACCGCCAGCGCGCCGACACCGGCCAGGGCCGCCGCGACGAGCGCGGTGACCAGCATGCCGGCCTTGATCCTCACCACGGTTGCCGTCCTCCCGCTGCCGGCGCCCCACCGGGCGATCCCATTTGCGCTACTTCATATGAATTGCGCGTTTCATCCGGTTCGACGGTAGCAGTCACCCCGCCCGCCACCCCGGTACCGCGAGTGCGCGCCGTAGGCTGGGCTCGTGCTGCTGCTTGCCTTCGACACCGCCACGCCCGCCGTCACCGCCGCCCTGCACGACGGGGAGCGGGTGCTCGCCGAGTCGACGGTGGTCGACGCGCGGCGGCACGGTGAACTGCTGGTTCCCGCCGTCGACCGCGTGCTGACCGCCGCCGGCGCGGTGATCGGCCAGGTCACCGGCGTGGTCGTCGGCGTCGGCCCCGGCCCGTACACCGGGCTGCGGGTCGGCCTGGTGACCGCCGCCGCCTTCGGCGACGCCCTCGGCATCCCCGTACACGGCGTGTGCACGCTGGACGGCCTGGCGTGGGCGGCCGGCGAGGCCGGGCTGCTGGGCCCGTTCACCGTGGCCACCGACGCCCGCCGCAAGGAGGTGTACTGGGCGCGCTACGCCGGCCCGCACCGCCGGATCACCGAACCCGCGGTGAACCGCCCCGGCGACATCGCCCGCGAGGTCGCCGGGCTGCCCGCGGTCGGCGCCGGGGCGCACCTGTACCCGGAGGTCTTCGCCGACCGCCGCCCCGACCCCGCCCACCAGTCGGCCGGCGCCCTCGCCGCCCTCGCCGCCCACCGGCTGGCCGCCGGCGAGCCCTTCGAACCCGCGCTGCCGCTCTACCTGCGCCGCCCCGACGCCCAGGTGCCCGCCGGCTACAAGGCGGTACTGCCGCAGTGACCGCCGCCGGGCAGGACGTGGTCCTGCGGGAGATGCGCTGGTGGGACCTGGACGCCGTCACCGCGCTCGAACACGACCTCTTCCCCGAGGACTCCTGGTCGCGCGGCATGTTCTGGTCGGAGCTGGCCGACACCGGCCACCCGGCGGCGAGCCGCCGCTACGTCGTCGCCGAGACCGCCGACGGCCGCCGGATCGTCGGCTACGCCGGGCTCGCCGCGGTGGCCGGCACCGGCGACGTGCAGACCATCGCCGCCGCCCGCGACCACTGGGGCTCCGGCCTCGGCGCCCGGCTGCTGACCGAACTGCTGCGGACCGCGACCGCCGCCGAGTGCCACGAGGTGCTGCTGGAGGTGCGGGTGGACAACCCGCGCGCCCAGCGCCTCTACCTGCGCTTCGGCTTCGAGCCGATCGGCGTCCGCAAGGGCTACTACCAGCCCGGCAACGTCGACGCGCTCGTCATGCGGCTCGCCGACCCCGCCTCCACCGTGCCCGCCGGCGACCCGACCGGCCCCGACGACGTACCGGGAACCGAGATCCATGGCTGACGAACCCCTTGTCCTCGGCATCGAGACCTCCTGCGACGAGACCGGTGTCGGCATCGTGCGCGGCCACACCCTGCTGGCCGACGCGATCGCCTCCAGCGTCGACGAGCACGCCCGCTACGGCGGCGTGGTGCCGGAGGTCGCCAGCCGCGCCCACCTGGAGGCGATGGTCCCCACCGTCCAGCGGGCCCTGAAGGCGGCCGGGGTCAGCGCCCGCGACCTCGACGGCGTCGCGGTCACCGCCGGCCCCGGGCTGGCCGGCGCGCTGCTGGTCGGCGTCTCGGCGGCCAAGGCGTACGCCTACGCGCTCGGCAAGCCGCTCTACGGTGTCAACCACCTCGCCTCGCACATCTGCGTGGACCAGCTGGAGCACGGGCCGCTGCCCGAGCCGACGATGGCGCTGCTGGTCTCCGGCGGCCACTCCTCGTTGCTGCTGGCCCCCGACATCACCGCCGACGTACGGCCGCTGGGCGCCACCATCGACGACGCGGCAGGCGAGGCGTTCGACAAGGTGGCCCGGGTGCTCGGCCTCGGCTTCCCCGGCGGCCCGGTGATCGACCGGTACGCCCGCGAGGGCGACGCCGGGGCCATCGCCTTCCCGCGCGGCCTGACCGGCGGCCGGGACCCGCTCTACGACTTCTCCTTCTCCGGTCTGAAGACCGCCGTCGCCCGCTGGGTCGAGGCCCGGCGCAAGGAGGGGCGGGACGTGCCGGTCGCCGATGTCGCCGCGTCCTTCCAGGAGGCCGTGGTGGACGTGCTGACCCGCAAGGCGATCAGGGCCTGCAAGGACAACGGCGTCGACCACCTGATGATCGGCGGGGGCGTGGCCGCCAACTCCCGGCTGCGCGCGCTCGCCCTGGAGCGCTGCGCGGACGCCGGGATCCGGCTGCGGGTGCCGCGCCCGGGGCTGTGCACGGACAACGGCGCCATGGTCGCCGCGCTCGGCGCCGAGATGGTGGCGCGAGGCCGCCCGGCCTCCGCCCTGGACCTGCCGGCCGACTCCTCGCTGCCGGTCACCGAGGTGTCGGTGCCGGGGCACACACACGACGGCGGCCACGACGGCGGACGCGACGGCGGACGCGACGGCGTGCCCGCGGGTGCCGTCCACGGCGGGGCCGCCCACCGCCACGACCACGTGCACGAGCTGAGCAAGGACAACCTCTACGGATGACCGTCACCCTGATGTGGGAGGCCGCCGCCGCGGAGGGCTGCGGCCCCCGGCTGCTGGACTGGGCGAGGGAGCAGCAGCTGCCCGCCGCCCCCCGGCGGCTGGAGTTCCTGATCGCGCCCGGCGACCGGGTGCTGGTGATCAGCTGGTGGGAGGCGCCGTACGACGCCGAACCGCCCGAACTGCCCGACCCGCCGGAGGAACTGGTCCGCCGTCAGGTGCACCGCTGGCGGTTCGTCTCGGTCTCGGTGGAGAGCTGACCCTGTGTCACCGGGCGCCCGACGAGCATCGACGGCGCCCCCGCGACCCTGGTCAGGAACACCGTCGCCGCGTTCGGGCCCTGCGGCTTCACCCGGCGCCGCACCTCCTCCGGCTCCACCGCGGAACCGCGCTTCTTCACCGTCAGCGTGCCCACCTCCCGCTCCCGCAGCAGCGCTTTGAGCCGCTTGAGGTTGAACGGCAGCACGTCGTCGATCTCGTACCCGGTCGCGTACGGCGTCGGGCGCGGCGCGTCGGCGGTCACGTAGGCGATGCTGGGGTCGATCAGGCCGCCGTCCAGCTCGTCGGCGACCGCGGCGACCAGGTGTGCGCGGATGACCGCGCCGTCCGGCTCGTACAGGAACCGGCCCACCGCCCGGACCGGCGGGTCCGGCGGGAGTTCCGCGGCGCTCAGCGCCGCCCCTGAGGGCAGCAGGGTGGCGCGGAAGGAGCCGGGGCCGGTGCCGAACCACAGCGCCGCCTCCTTCACGTCGCCGCGGTCCGAGACCCACTCGGCCTCGGCGTCCCCGGGCACCGCCTCGTGCGGGACGCCAGGGGCGACCTTCACCGCGGCGAACGGCACGGTGCGCGCCGCCGCCAGGGCCCAGGACAGCGGCGGGGAGTACGCCTCCGGGTCGAAGGTACGGCCGCGGCCGGTGCGGCGGGCCGGGTCGACGAACACCGCGTCGTAGCCGTCGGTGGCGACCTCGGCGACGTCCGCGCAGCGCACCTCGATCCAGTCCGCCAGCCCCAGCGCGCCGGCGTTGGCGCGGGCCACCGCGCAGGTCAGCGGGTCGCGGTCGACGGCCAGCACCTCGATGCCGGCCCGCGCCAGCGCGATGGCGTCGCCGCCGACCCCGCCGCACAGGTCGGCCAGCCGCCGCACCCCCAGCGCCCGGAACCGCGCGGCCCGGTGCTCGGCCACACTCGTCCGGGTCGCCTGCTCGACCCCGTCCGGCGTGAAGTACATCCGCCCGGCGTCGGCCCCGAACTTGGCGGCGCCCCGCTGCCGCAGCCGCGCCTGGCCGAGCGCGGCCGACACCAGCGCGGTGTCGTACGACCGCCGCAGCCGGGTGGCCGCCGCCAGCTCGTCGGCGGGGTCGTGCCCGCGCAGCGCCTCCAGCAGCGCCTGCCCCTCCGGGCTGAGCAGCCCCTGCAACCCCTCCACGTCCACGGCCCTATTCTGCCCCTTTGCCGGGACGGGGTCCGCCCGTGCCGGCGGCGGGGCCGCGGGGGGCCACCGTCCCGAGCAGACTCCTGCCGTAGCGGGCCCACCGGCCGGCGGTCGGGCGGGCGCGCCGTTCGCCGCGCCTCCGGTGGGTCGCCGTACGGCGAAGGGGCGCCCGGGTCCTCGGGTGGGTGGCCGCCGCCGCCGGCGGCGGCAGAGGCGCCCGGGGCGCGGCGGACGTTGCGCCGGGCGGCTTTGAGGGGTGGGCACGGTGGGCCGAACGGCAGACCCTAGAGCAGCGCGAGGTGGCCGTGGGTGGTGAGCAGGTCGTGGACCTCGGGCACGTCCTCGTGCTCTGCGAGGCGGTGCAGTACGACGCGGGTGCGTTCGGCGGTCCGCTCGCTGGGCAGGTCGGCGGAGAGTTCGATGACCCGCCGTGCTTCGTGTGCCGCTTGCTCGGGTTCGTTGGCGTCGGCCAGGGCTTCCGCCAGCCAGGAGCGGTAGAGGGCGACTTCCCGTACGTGGGTGGCGTCGTAGCGGCCGAGGACGTCGGACAGCAGGGGGACCGCCCGTAGCGGCCTGCGCAGTTCCGTGAAGGCCCGTGCGTCCATGATGTCCAGCTCTTCGGAGGTCACCCAGTACGCCCACGCCGGGGACGGGGTCCCGTCATCGTCGGCCAGGGCCGCGTGGGCCTGTCCGAGGGCTCGGATCGCGGGCTGTGCCTCCCCGGCTTTCGCGTGGGCCCACGCGATGCGGTCCAGGAACAGTGCCAGCGGCCTGGCGGGTACGTCCGGTCCGGCCTCCTCGACGGCGGCGTGCGCCAGGTCGATGCCCTCCCGCTGCCGGCCGGAGTTGGTGTGCTGGTAGGCAAGTGACCCGGCCAGGTTGGCGGCCAAGGTGCGGTCCCCGCCCTGCCGCGCGGCGGAGATGCCCATGGTGTACGCGCGTTCGGCGTCGGCGTGGCGGCCCGCGTCCGAGGCGATCCACCCGGCGATCTGGGCGAGTTCGGCGATCTGCACCAGCAGCGCGCGCCCGGTCTCGTCGCTGAACGCGGCTCCCTGGTGGAGGAGGACGGCGGCACGCAGCTCGCGGAAGGCCGGGCCGATCAGGTCCCCGCCGGACAGCACATCGTCCGCCAGCCGCAGACCGTGCACCCGGGCAGCCAGATCGCTGACGTTCCCGGCACCGATATGGCGGCCCCGCGGCGTGGTGAGGGGGGCCAGGGGGTCGCCGGGCAGCAATTCGGCCAAGGTCGCTGTGGGGCCGGGCAGGAATCCGCCTGCTTCGTCGCGGGCGTAGGCGGCGGCACGCTCCAGCTCGTGCAGCGGCGCGCCGAGGGCCTCCGCAAGGAAGGGAAGCCAGGTGTCGGGAATGCGTTCACCGCGCTCCCAGCGCGAGACCTCGTTCCGGGTGATTGAAGCGGTCCCCGAGACCGCGCAGAGGGAAACCGCCAGCGCCCGCTGCGACTTCTTAGCCCGCCGCCGCAACTGCGCCAGATAGGCGCCGAACCTGCGCCGGCGCTCGCTTTCGCTCATCCCTGGCCCCCTTCCTCTCCGGTGTGGCCCCCTCCTGGCCACTCGTCTGGTTCCTCACCTCGACGAGCCCGGCCGATTCGATGGAGGAGCACAGACCCCGGCGGCTGATCGGACGTGATCGAGCTTATCCGCCGAATTGTCGCCTGTGTACGGGCAGACCTTCTTGGTCGCCCTGGGGCGCAGCGAGTGGATGGGGTGTACGCGCCTCGTACCGAGCCCCCTGAACAGCCCGGGACCCCGGCGGAGGTGCCGCGGCGGTCCACTGCCAGCCGGGATCCGGTGTCGCGCGAAGTGATGCGGGGCGGGGTCGTGGTCGGCCGATGCCGGGGGGACGCGCTCGTCCGCCCTTGTGTGCAGGAGCACTTCGAGGGGGCGGTGCGGCGGTGAGTGCGGTGGAGCGTCCCGGTGTGCCGGTGTGTGTGGTGTTCGCGGAGGTGGTGGGGGTCCTGCCCGCCTCGGAGCTTTCGGTGGTGGGGGACCGGGGTGGGTGTGTGCTGATGGCCCGGGAGGCGCGGTCGGTGCGCAGGGCGCGGGGTTTCGTGGTGCGGGTGCTGGACGGGTGGGGGCTGGCGGATCTGGCGGACGATGCCGGGCTGGTGGTGAGCGAGCTGGTGACCAATGCGGTGATGTACGCGGTGCCGCCGGCGTATGCGGGTGTTCGGGTGCGGGTGGTGCGCCTCGCGGGTGGGGTGCGGGTCGAGGTGCACGACGCGAGCGCGGCCAAGCCGGAGCGGCACGCGTACGGGCGCGGTCTGGTCGTGGTGGACGCCCTGACCGGCGGCAACTGGGGCGTGGACACCCTGCGGTTCGGCAAGTCGGTGTGGGCCGAGCTCGGCGGCGACACCGCCCGGGCCCGACGGCAGCCACCCCGCGGATACGGGAAAGCCGCCTGACCCCCACCCCGACCGCCCACGGCAGGAAGCCCCACCACCCCGGGGGTTGCCGTTGCGCCGGGCGGACGCCACGGACCCCCGGCTTCAGTCCCCGTCGGCAGCCGCCTGCGGCACGGGCAGCGGGCGGTGCGGGGTGTCGAGCCATGTTGTCTGGCCGTCGGGGGTGACGGTCAGGCCGAAGCGGGTGATGTCGGGGCGTCCGGTTCCGGCCCACCACGTGTGTGCGGTCTCGATGCCGTCCCACAGGCGTCGGGGGCCGCCCTGGTAGACCGTGGACGTCCGCCGGCCGTCGTGCAGGACGGCTGCCGCCCAGGAGCGGTCCGTGATCCCGTACAGCCAGAAGCTGAGATCGGCGCCCCGGCGGTCCGTGGCGCTGACGCAGTCGTGGCCGACGAACAGGCCGGCGACGAACCCGAACGGATGTCCGAGGTCGGTCGCGGCCAGGTCGGTGCCGGTGACGGACTCGGCCGCGGCGGCGACATCGCCGCCGGGAACGTACTGGGCGTGCGCGGTTCTGGCCAGGCGGTGTGTGCGCGCCTTCATGAACTCCACGGGCCGGGTGAACCGTCCCTCGGCGCGGCTGTGGTCGCCCGCGACGACCAGGCGTGCCACCGCGTCGGCGGGCGAGTAGTGCGTGCCCCACGGTGTCACGACCACACCCGTGGGAACGGTCTGCCGCACCCACGCGTAGGGGACGGCGCGCACCGCCATGGTCGCGATCACCCGGTCGTAGGGGGCGCCCGCCGGGTGGCCGGGCAGCCCGTCGGCGACCACCAGCTCCGGCGACAGGCCGGTCTCGTGCAGGGCGGTGGCGGCGGTGGCCGCGACGGCCGGATCGACCTCCACGCTGGTGACCTGCCCGTCGCCAAGACGGCGGGTGAGCAGGCCCGCGTTCCAGCCGGTCCCCGTTCCGATCTCCAGTACGCGCAGGCCGTCGCGCACGTCCAGGTCGCGCAGCATCGCCGCGACGACCGAGGGCGCGGAGGCGGAGGAAGTGGGTACGCGGCCGGGGCCCGGCCCCTCGTGGCGGCCGTCGTCCCACTGGGTGGTGACCGGCACATTCGCGTCGGCGTGGCCGTACCAGCCGTCCGGATCGGCGTTCCGGTCGCTGCGCGTGCTGGTCCTGGTGGCCATGTCGTACGGCCACACGACCGCCGGGAGGAACCGTGCCCGGTCGACCTCCCGGAACGCGGTCGCCCACTGCGGCGTCATCGTGCCGGATTCGACCAGGGAGCACACCAGGTCCGCCCAGGCCGTCCGGACCTGATGGCCGGTCAACGTCATCGGCGGTGCTTTCCGTCGCCGGACGGGGTGTCGCCGTCCGGCGACGGCGGCTCCTCCGGCGGGGTCCACGGCGTCCCGGGATGCCCGTCCCCGTCTCCCTCTCCGCCGTCCCCGCCGTGCACCGCGTATGTCGTGAAACCGTGAGATCGCATGCCTGTTCCCCTCTCCTCCGCCGTCACATAGGCGGCATCGGGAGATCACGGTACGCAACCGCGACGGTAGCCTGGAAGCCGGCACACACGGCCCCCGCCCCCGAAAACGTCCACCGGGGCTGCCGGAATACGCCGGCTCCGTTCTTTCGCCCACCGACCGAATGGGCGCGCGCCTGCGCGTCGTGCAGCGCCCGGGGACGTGCTCTCCCGCCACCGACCGGTGGCCGGTTGCGCGCGCCGCTCCCCACGGCCCTGGTGCGTTGCCGTCCGGCGGGGAGGATGGCCGCGCCCTCGGGTGGGCTGCCGCCGGCGGCAAAGGCCCACGCCCCGGGGATTGCCGTTGCGCCGGGCAGGTGCTCCGCCCAGGGGCGCGGAGAAACGCGCGATGAACCACGACGAGGGCGCACGTCGCCACCGGCCCGAAAGGGGCTGCTCCTGCCGTACCTGGACCACCGGCCGGGGGCCGGTCACCCTGCCCGCCGGGAAACCGCGGGCTTCACCCGCCCGGATGATCCTCAGGCGGCGTCGCGGCCCGCGCCGGCGAGCCCGCGCCGCGCCCGGCGGCACCGTCCGGTCCGGCGGCGCCCTCCGGGGTGCCTTCGGCGGCGTCGCCCCGGGCGGGGTCCCGTGGGGGTGTGGAGACCGTGCGGGCCGCCGCGCAGGAGGCCAGGACATCGCTCACCGAGGGGGTGGGGTGCTGGTCGTGCGGGGGCTGGGCCGGCATGCGCGCCTCCTCGTACGGCGAAGTTAGGCAGCCCTAACCAGCTGCCCGCCTCCAGCAGACCACGGGCGCCCGCCGGTGCGCAACATCTTCCCGACACCGTGTCGGTTCATGTCGGCTCACACCCGCAGCGTGCCCAGGTCCTCCTGCGCCCAGCGCGGCCCGACCCCGGTCACGGTCACCTCGCGGACGTCGTCCGCCCGCTCCTGCTCCTCCCCGCCGGCCGTACGGGCGATGGCCACGTGCAGCCGCGCGTCGGAGAGGTCCTCCACCTTTCCGTCGCCCCACTCGACGACCACCACCGACTCCGGCAGGGACACGTCCAGGTCGAGGTCCTCCATCTGGTCCAGGCCGCCGCCCAGCCGGTAGGCGTCCACGTGCACCAGGGCCGGGCCGTCGCCGAGCGAGGGGTGTACCCGGGCGATGACGAAGGTCGGCGACGTGACGGCGCCGCGGACGCCGAGGCCCTCGCCCAGCCCGCGGGTCAGGGTGGTCTTGCCGGCGCCCAGCTCGCCACTGAGCAGGACCAGGTCACCGGGGGTGAGAAGGGCGGCGAGCCGCCGGCCCAGCTCGTGCATGCGCTCGGGGTCGCGGACGGTGATGCGGACCACGGGAGCGGCCTCTGCGGTATCGGCGGGGTGCCGGTCGTGCGGTTTGCCCATGAAGGCGCATGCTACTCGTCGGTCATGGCCGCCAGCTGCCGAAGCCGCGGCGCGACGGGGGCGCGTACGGTGTCGGCGGCCTCCGCCGTCAGCCGGGCGAGGGCGGTGGTGACCAGTGCCGGCCGCTCCATCAGCACCAGGTGCCCGGCGCCCGGCACGATGATCAGCTCGGCGGCCGGGAGTTTCTCGGCGATCTCGGCGCTGTGCGCGCTGGGCGTCAGCAGGTCCTTGTCACCGGCCAGCACCAGCGCGGGCGTCCCGTCCAGCACGGCGAGCGCGGCGCCCTTCTCGTGCTCGGTGAACGCCGGGTAGAACTCCGCCACCACGTCGATCGGCGTGGACTCGATCAGCCGCTCGGCGAACCGGCCGACCGCCGGGTCGATGTCCTCGGCGCCGAAGGAGTACCGCTTGATCAGTCCGGCGAACAGGTCGGCGGTGGCCCGGCGGGTGCGTTCCACCAGGTCGACCTGGCTGCCGAGCAGCCGCAGCACACCGGGGGCCAGCAGCCGGAAGGCCCGCGCGCCGGCGGCCGGCAGGCCGAGGGTGACGGCGGCGAGCTTGCCCGCGGAGGTCGACACGAACGCCACCCCGGCGACCCGGTCCCTGACGTACTCCGGGAACTGGTCGGCGAAGGCCATCACCGTCATGCCGCCCATGGAGTGCCCGACCAGCACCACCGGGCCCTCGGGCACGGCCGCGTCCAGCACCGCCTTCAGGTCCCGGCCCAGCTGGTCGATGGTGGCGGGCTTGCCGGCCGCCTGGTCCCGGCCGCGTTCGCTGCGGCCGTGGCTGCGCTGGTCCCAGTAGACGGCCCGTACGGTGCCGCGCAGGGCGGCGCGCTGGAAGTGCCAGGCGTCCTGGGTCAGGCAGTAGCCGTGCGAGAAGACGACGGTGAGCGGGAGCGGGGCCCGCACCGGCCGGCCCTTGGCCTGGCCGGGCAGGCGCAGCCAGCCCCGGCCGCGCTTCTGCGGCTGCGGCGGTTCAGACGGCGGCAGCGGGTCGGCCTCCTCGGTCTCGTAGTACAGCTCGGTGCCGTCCTCGGCGACCGCCGTGCCGGGGGCGCCGCGCAGCGTGCCGTAGGGGCCGGCCGCGTCCAGGGCGAGCCGGGCCCGGCGGCGGGTGCCGCGGCCGACGGTGGCCCGCTCGATCGCCACTCCGGCGGCGGCGCCGGCCGCCACCACGCCGATCGCGGCGCCGACCAGTCCGGCCTTCTCCCATGTCTTCTCGGGCATGTGGCCGCTACCGCCCGCCGAGGTCGACGGCGCCGGCGGCGCCGTCCAGGTACGTACGGGGGACCCGGGGGCCGATCCGGGTGACGATCTCGTAGGCGATGGTGCCGGCGGCTCGGGCCCAGTCCTCGGCCGTGGGCTCGCCGTCGTCGCCGGGGCCGAAGAGGACGGCCTCGTCACCGGGGCCGGCGGCGTCGCCACCGAGGTCGACGACGAACTGGTCCATCGCGACACGTCCCGCCACCACCCGCCACTTCCCGGCCACCAGCACCGGCCCCGCGCCGGACGCGTGCCGCGGTACTCCGTCCGCGTACCCCAGCGGGACCAGGGCAAGCGTCGTGTCGCCCGGAGTGACGTAGTGGTGGCCGTAACTGACGCCGTGTCCGCCGGGCACCCGCTTGACCGAGGCGAGGTGGGCGCTGAGCGTCATCACCGGGCGCAGCCCGAAGTCGGCGGGGCCGCCGAGCTGCGGCACCGGGGAGATGCCGTACATGGCGATGCCCGGCCGCACCAGGTCGAAGTGCGCCTCGGGGAGGGTGAGGGTGCCGGGGGAGTTGGCGATGTGCCGCACCTCGGGGGTCAGGCCCGCGTCCTCGGCCTGCCGGACGGCCCGCAGGAAGACGCCCAGTTCGCGGTCGATCGCGGGGTGGCCGGGCTCGTCGGCGCAGGAGAAGTGCGCCCAGACGCCGGTCACCTCGATCAGCCCGGCGCGCTCGGCGGCACGGGCGGCGGCGGTGAGGGCGGGCCAGTCGGCGGGCTGGGCGCCGTTGCGGCCGAGCCCGGCGTCGATCTTGAGCTGCACCCGGGCGGTGCGGCCGGCCGCGCGGGCCGCCTCGGTGACCGCGGTGAGCGCCCATCGCGCGCTCACCGTCACATCGACGTCCGCCTCGACGCACGCCCGCCAGGGGCCGCCGGGCGTCCACAGCCAGCACAGCACCCGGGCGCCGATGCCGGCCGCCCGTACCGCCAGGGCCTCCTCGGGGGTGGCGACGCCGATCCAGGTGGCGCCGGCCGCCAGCGCGGCCCGCGCGCACGGCACCATGCCGTGCCCGTAGCCGTCGGCCTTGACGACGGCCATGAACGCGGCGCCGGGGGCCTTCGCCCGCAGTGCCGCGACGTTCGCGCGCAGCGCGCCCAGGTCGATCCGTGCCCGGGCGCGCGTGTCCGTGTCGTTCATCCGGCCCAGTCTCTCAGGCCCGGACGTTGCGCCAAGCCGCCGGGACCGCGTCGGCCACGTCGAGCGCGGCGAGCGGGCCGCCGGCCAGCCGGGCCGCCAGGCCGTGCAGGTACGCGCCGACCGAGGCGGCGTCGCGGGCGGCGAGGCCGGCGGCCAGCAGCGAGCCGGTGAGGCCGGACAGCACGTCGCCGCTGCCCGCGGTGGCCAGCCAGGCGGTGCCGGTCGGGTTGACCCGGACCGGGACGCCGTCGTCCGGGTCGGCGATTAGCGTCGTGGAGCCCTTGAGCAGCACGGTCGCCCCGAAGCGGTCGGCCAGCGCCCGGACCGCGTCCAGCCGCCGCGCCTCGACGTCCGCGCGCTCCCAGCCGAGCAGGCCGGCCGCCTCCCCGGCGTGCGGGGTCAGTACGGTCGGCGCGGGCCGCTTCCGTACGGTGCCGGCGTCCAGCAGGCGCAGGCCGTCGGCGTCCACCAGGACGGGGACGGCGCTGTCCAGCGCCTCGTCCACGGCGGTCCGGGCGTCGGCGGTGTCGCCGAGCCCGGGGCCGGCCACCCACGCCTGCACCCGCCCGGCGTCGCGCGGCGAGCCGGCGGAGACCAGCACCTCGGGGTGGCGGGCGAGCACCGCGTCACCGCCGGGGCCGACGTAGCGGACGGCGCCCGCGCCGGCCCGCAGCGCGCCGGAGACCGCCAGCACGGCCGCGCCCGGGTACCGCTGGGAGCCGGCCGCGACGCCGACCACGCCCCGGCTGTACTTGTCGCTCTCACCGGCGGGGCCGGGCAGCAGGGCGGCCACGTCGGCGTGCTGGAGGGCCTCCAGCGCCGGGGGGCCCAGGTCGCCGCCGAGCCCGATGTCGATCAGCCGCAGCGCGCCGGCGTGTTCGGCGGCGGGGTCGACCAGCAGGCCCGGCTTGTACGTGCCGAAGGTGACCGTCACATCGGCGCGCACCGCCTCGCCCGGCACCTCGCCGGTGTCGGCGTCCACGCCGCTCGGCAGGTCCACCGCGACGACGGCGGCGCGCGCCCGGTGCGCGGCCCGCGCCAGCGCCGCGGCCTCCGGTCGCAGGCCGCCCTTGCCGCCGATGCCGGTGATCCCGTCCAGCACCAGATCGGCCCCGGCGACCAGGCCGGGTCCGTCGCCCGCCGCGGCGGTCCGGCCGCCGGCCGCCAGCAGGGCCGCCAGCCCCCCGGCGTGCGCGCGGTTCGGGGCCAGCAGCACCGCGGTCACCCCCGCCCCGCGCCGCGCGAGCCGGGCGCCCGCGTACAGGGCGTCGCCGCCGTTGTCGCCGCTCCCGGTCAGCACCACCACCCGGGCCCCGTAGACCCGCCCCACCAGTTCCGCGCACACCGCGGCCAGCCCGGCCGCCGCCCGCCGCATCAGCGCCCCGTCGGGCAGCCGCCCCATGAGTGCCCCCTCCGCCGCCCGTACGGTCGCCACGCTGTGCCCGTACCTCATCGCGAACCTCCAGTCAGCGACCCTCCGGTCGGCGGTCAGCCCGAGGATACGGACGCCCGGTACGCGGTGCCACGCGGCCGTCGGCGGGCCGGAGTCCCCGAAGCGCGGCGTGCGGGGTGCCCGGTCACGCCGCGTCAGCTCCGGGCGCTCGTGCGGGAGTCCGCCGGTGACGGGGTCAGGGCCGCCTGCCGCCGCCGCGCGGACCGGCCGGGCGGAGCCGCCCTCAGCTCTCCGCGATCACCACCGCGGAGGCGATGCCCGCGTCGTGGCTGAGGGAGACGTGCCAGTTGGTGACGCCGAGGACGGCGGCGCGGCGGGCGACGGTGCCGCGGACGGTGAGCAGGGGCTGCCCCGAGGGGGTGGTGGTGATCTCGGCGTCGAGCCAGTGCAGGCCGGGCGGCGCGCCGAGGGACTTGGCAAGGGCCTCCTTGGCGGCGAAGCGGGCGGCCAGGGAGGCGAGGCCGCGGCGTTCACCGCTGGGCAGGCACAGTTCGGCGGGGGTGAAGAGGCGTTCGGCCATACCGGGGGTGCGGGTGAGGGCCGCCTCGAAGCGGTCGATCCCGGCCACGTCGATCCCGACTCCTACGATCATCCGACGACCACTTCACGGCGTACGCGCATGGCCGCCAGCTTAAGGCGGACGCCCTGCGCTGTCCCATGACCGGCCCGGAGCCCCGGGCCGGCCGGCGCCGCGGTGTCCGCCGCCCCGCGGCGCCCGGACGACAGCACCCGGGCCACGGCACCCGGGCCACGGCACCCGGCCCACGCCCCCGGACCGCCGTCCGGCCGACCCCGCCGTGTCCCGCCCCGCGCCGCGCAGGACAATGGGCCGGTGCCGACGACACCCGCCCCCACCAGCCCGTACGTCGACCTCACCCGTGAGCAGTGGCGCGGGCTGCGCGACCGCACCCCGCTGTCGCTGACCGCCGCCGAGGTCGAGCGGCTGCGCGGGCTGGGCGACGTGGTGGACCTGGAGGAGGTGGTGGACGTCTACCTGCCGCTGGCCCGGCTGCTGAACCTCTACATAGCGGCCCACAGCGGGCTGCGCGGCGCCCTCAACACCTTCCTCGGCGACCTCGCGGACGGCGGCCAGAGCACCCAGCCCGGCACGCCCTTCGTCATCGGGGTGGCCGGCAGCGTCGCGGTCGGCAAGTCCACCACCGCCCGCCTCCTCCAGGCCCTGCTCGCCCTTCCCCGAGCGCCCTCCGGCGGCGCCGCCCGGCCCGAGCCGCCCCGCAGGGTCGAACTCGTCACCACCGACGGCTTCCTGCTGCCCAACGCCGAGCTGACCCGGCGCGGCCTGATGTCCCGCAAGGGCTTCCCCGAGTCCTACGACCGCCGCGCGCTGACCCGCTTCGTCGCCGACGTCAAGTCCGGAAAGCCCGAGGTCACCGCGCCGGTGTACTCCCACCTGAGCTACGACATCGTGCCCGGCGAGCGGCTCGCCGTCCGCCGCCCCGACGTGCTCATCGTGGAGGGGCTCAACGTGCTGCAACCGGCGCTGCCGGGCAGCGACGGCCGGACCAGGATCGGCCTCGCCGACCACTTCGACTTCAGCGTGTACGTGGACGCCAGGACCGAGGACATCGAGCGGTGGTACCTCGACCGGTTCCGCAAGCTGCGCGCGACCGCGTTCCAGGATCCCGGATCGTACTTCCGCAGGTTCACCGAGGTGTCGGAGACCGAGGCGCTGGAGTTCGCCCAGCTGGTCTGGCACACCGTCAACCGGCCCAACCTGGAGGAGAACGTGCTGCCGACCCGCAGCCGGGCGACGCTGGTGCTCCGCAAGGGGCCGCAGCACCGGGTGCGGCGGCTGAGCCTGCGCAAGCTGTAGCCGGGCGGGCGGCGGGGCCGGCCCCGCCCTCCGGCCGCCGGCCCGACGCGCCGCCGCCCCTTCTCAGCCGAGCGCCGACTTCACCACGTCCGCCAGCCGGCCCGCCACCGTCCGGGCGTGGTCGATGTCGGCCGCCTCCACCATCACCCGTACGAGTGGTTCGGTGCCCGAGGAGCGCAGCAGCACCCGCCCGGTGGACCCCAGCTCGCTCTCCGCCTCGGCGACCGCCGCCGCCAGCTCGGGCGCCGACTCGACCCGGCTCCTGTCCACGTCCGGCACGTTGACCAGCACCTGCGGCAGCCGCCGCATGACGGTCGCGAGGTCCGCCAGCGGACGGCCGGTCTCGGCGACCCGGGCCGCCAGCAGCAGCCCGGTCAGCGTGCCGTCGCCGGTCGTGGCGTGGTCCAGCACGATGACGTGCCCGGACTGCTCGCCGCCGAGCGCGTAGCCGTGCTCCTTCATCGCCTCCAGCACGTAGCGGTCGCCGACCGCGGTCTGCACCAGTTCGATGCCCTCGGCCTCCATCGCCAGCTTGAAGCCGAGGTTGGACATCACGGTGGCGACCACGGTGTTCTCCCGCAGCCCGCCGCGCTCGCGCAGCGCCACCGCCAGGACGGCCAGGATCTGGTCGCCGTCGACCTCCTCGCCCGCCGCGTCCACCGCCAGGCAGCGGTCGGCGTCGCCGTCGTGGGCGATGCCGAAGTCGGCGCCGTGCTCGACCACGGCGGCCTTGAGCAGTTCCAGGTGGGTGGAGCCACAGCCGTCGTTGATGTTGAGGCCGTCGGGCTGGGCGCCGATCGTGACGACCTCGGCACCGGCCCGGGAGAACGCCTCGGGCGACACCCAGGAGGCCGCGCCGTGCGCCTCGTCCAGGACCACCTTCAGTCCGTCGAGCCGGTTCGGCAGCACTCCGATCAGGTGGGCCACGTACTGGTCGAAGCCCTCGTGGTAGTCACGGACCCGGCCGACGCCGGCGCCGGTGGGGCGGTTCCAGGGAGCGCCCGTGCGGTGCTCCTCGTAGACCGCCTCGATCCGCTCCTCCAGCTCGTCGTCCAGTTTGTGGCCGCCGCGGGCCAGGAACTTGACACCGTTGTCCGGCATGGCGTTGTGACTGGCGGACAGCATCACCCCGAGATCGGCGCCCAGCGCGCCGGTGAGGTACGCCACCGCCGGGGTGGGCAGCACCCCGACCCGCAGCACGTCCACGCCCGCGCTGGCCAGGCCCGCCACCACCGCGGCCTCCAGGAACTCGCCGGACGCCCGCGGGTCGCGGCCGACCACGGCCACCGGCCGGTGCCCCTCGAAGCCGCCCGCCTCGCCCAGCACGTGTGCCGCCGCGACGGACAGGCCGAGCGCCAGCTCGGCGGTGAGGTCGGCGTTGGCCATGCCGCGTACCCCGTCGGTGCCGAAGAGTCGTCCCACTGTTGTTTCCTCCGATGACCGATGACGTGCGAGGTGCGGCGGCTGTGCCGTACCCGTGCCGCGTTCTCGGTTCTACACCGATCCACACATACACCGATACGCGTATACGCCTATATACGCCCAGCCCGCGTAACGCGAACGCCCCGGAGGCACCAAATGTGTCTCCGGGGCGTCGGACACGCCGGGCGGGGGTGGGTCGTCCGCCGGAGGCGTCAGCGCTTGCTGAACTGCGGCGCCTTGCGGGCCTTCTTCAGACCGGCCTTCTTCCGCTCGACCGCACGGTCGTCGCGGGTCAGGAAGCCGGCCTTCTTCAGCGGGCCGCGGTTGTTGTCCACGTCCGCCTCGTTGAGCGCGCGGGCCACGCCCAGGCGCAGCGCGCCGGCCTGGCCGGAGATGCCGCCACCGCTGATACGGGCGACGACGTCGTAGCGGCCGTCGAGCTCCAGCACCTTGAACGGCTCGTTGACTTCCTGCTGGTGCACCTTGTTCGGGAAGTAGCCCTCAAGGGTGCGGCCGTTGATCTTCCACTTGCCGCTGCCCGGGATGATCCGGACGCGGGCGATGGACTGCTTGCGGCGGCCGGTGCCGGCGGCCGGCTGCGGGTCGCCGAAGCGGGAGGCGAGCGACTCGGAGGTGTACTCCGACTCGACGGCCTCCGACTCGAAGGTCGTGATCTCGCCGTAGGACTCGTCGCCCTCGAGAACGGTCTCGGCAGTGGTCTCAGCCACGATTCTCCTCAGATTCCTTCTGGTAGCTGGTGGCCGGGACTACTGCGCGACCTGGGTGATCTCGAACGGCACCGGCTGCTGGGCCGAGTGCGGGTGCTGGTCACCCGAGTAGACCTTGAGCTTGGTGAGCATCTGACGGCCCAGGGTGTTCTTGGGGAGCATGCCCTTGACGGCCTTCTCGACGGCCTTCTCCGGGTGCTTGTCCAGCAGCTCGTCGTAGCGCACGGAGCGCAGGCCGCCCGGGTAGCCGGAGTGGCGGTAGGCCATCTTCTGGGTCTTCTTGTTGCCGGTCAGGTGAACCTTGTCGGCGTTGATGATGATGACGAAGTCACCGGTGTCGACGTGCGGGGCGTAGATGGGCTTGTGCTTGCCCCGCAGAAGGGTCGCGGCCTGGGTCGCCAGACGGCCCAGGACGACATCCCGGGCGTCGATGACGTGCCACTGGCGAGTAACGTCGCCGGGCTTGGGGCTGAACGTACGCACGGTCGTAGCCTTCGCTTCTTCTCAGTGAATGTGTCCTGACAAGGCCACCCGGACGATCACGACAGCCCTGACCGCCTTCGGGGACGCAACCCGTCGGCCTGCCGCTGTCCATCGGCCCGGTGAACCGGCGTAAGGGCCCCTCACGTGAGATAGAGCAAGCCAATACGCATAACGAACTCGGAGGATACCCGTGGGGGCCGCCACGGGTCAAAACGCGGCTCCCCGGGCGGGGGCCGCGGCGGTCATGCGGCGCCCTTCCCGGGCGGTCCCCTCCCGGCTGGGGCGCCTTCGCCGGCGGCGGCGACCGGTGAGGGGCGACGCCGGGACCGCCGGCCGCGGAGAGCGGCCGGGGGCCGGCCGGGGGCCGGTCGGGGGCCGGTCGGGCGCCGGCCGGGCGCCGGCCGGGCGCCGGCCGCTCTCCGCGGGGCGCAACGGCGCCGCGCGGCACGGGGTTCAGCGGGTGCGGTCGACGCGGCGCTCGTCCCAGACCGGTTCCGGGCTCTCGCGGACGAGACCGTCGGAGCCGAAGACGAGGAACCGGTCGAAGGACCGGGCGAACCAGCGGTCGTGGGTGACCGCCAGCACCGTGCCGTCGTAGGACTCCAGGCCCTCCTGGAGGGCCTCCGCGCTCTCCAGGTCGAGGTTGTCGGTCGGCTCGTCCAGCAGCAGCGCCGTCGTGCCGGCCAGCTCCATCAGCAGGATCTGGAACCGCGCCTGCTGCCCGCCGGAGAGCTTGTCGAACGGCTGGTCGCCCTGCCGCTCCAGTTCGTAGCGGCGCAGTACGGACATCGCCCGCCCGCGGTCGTGCGCGTGCTCGCCCCACAGGATGTCCACCAGGGTCCGGCCCATCAGCTCCGGGTGCGCGTGCGTCTGGGCGAAGTGCCCGACCACGACCCGCGCGCCCAGCTTGTACGTGCCGGTGTGCGCCACGCTCGGGTCACCGGCCAGCAGCCGCAGGAAGTGCGACTTGCCAGAGCCGTTGGAGCCGAGCACCGCGACCCGCTCGCCGTAGAAGACCTCCAGGTCGAACGGCCTCATCAGGCCGGTCAGCTCCAGCTGGTGGCAGGTCACCGCCCGTACTCCGGTACGGCCGCCCTTGAGCCGCATCCTGATGTCCTGCTCGCGCGGCGGCTCCGGCGGCGGTCCGGCGTCCTCGAAGCGGCGCAGCCGGGTCTGGGCGGCGTGATAGCGGGAGGCCATGTCAGGGCTGATGGCGGCCTGCTGACGCAGTCTCAGCACCATCGCCCTGATCTTGGCGTGCTCCTCCTCCCAGCGGCGGCGCAGTTCCTCGAAGCGGGCGAACCGCTCCTTGCGCGCCTCGTGGAAGGTGCCGAAGCCGCCGCCGTGCACCCAGGTCGTGGAGCCGGCCGCGCCGGTCTCCACGCTCACGATCCGCTCGGCGCTGCGGGCCAGCAGCTCACGGTCGTGGCTGACGAACAGCACCGTCTTCCTGGTCTGCGCGAGCTGCTCCTCCAGCCAGCGCTTGCCGGGGACGTCCAGGTAGTTGTCCGGCTCGTCCAGCAGCAGCACCTCGTCGGGGCCGCGCAGCAGCGCCTCCAGCACCAGCCGCTTCTGCTCGCCGCCGGAGAGCGTCTTGACCTCGCGCCACTGCGCCCGTTCGTACGGCGCGCCGAGCGCGGCCGTGGTGCACATGTCCCAGAGCGTCTCGGCCTCGTAGCCGCGCGCCTCCGCCCATTCGCCGAGCGCGGTCGCGTACGCCATCTGCGCGGGCTCGTCGTCCTGCGCCATCATCGCCAGCTCGGCGACGTCGACGGCCTTGGCGGCGGCCTGGATCCGCGGGTGGGCCACCGACACCAGCAGGTCGCGGACGGTGCGGTCGTCGCGGACGCTGCCGACGAACTGCCGCATCACCCCGAGGCCGCCGCTGACCGTGACGGTGCCGGCGTGCGGTTTCAGCTCGCCGGCGATCAGCCGCAGCAGGGTGGTCTTGCCGGCACCGTTCGGCCCGACCAGGGCCGTCACCGCGCCGTCGCCGACCCGGAACGAGACGTCGCCGAGCAGCGCCCGCCCGTCCGGCAGGTAGTACTCGATGTGCGCTGCTTCCACATGTCCCATGGACGGAATTCTCCCTGGGCGTCCGGTTGCGCCCCAAGTCGTTTTCGGCCCCGGATTTCCCGTGGCCACCGGAGGGACCGGCGGCCGGTGCCCCGGGCGCTTCCCGGAACACCGGCACCATCGGTACGGCAATATGATGCGCGACATGACTGAACGGGCCGGGCAGCAGCCGCCGAAGGATCCGCGTCCCACCGAGGGCGGGCGCGAGGTCCTGGAGGGACGCGTCATCCCCTCACCGGCGCAAGCGCAGCGACAGTACGACGCGCGTCAGCCACCGCAGGCGGCGCCGCACGGCGACCCGCGGCAGCAGTACGCCGCGCCGCCGCCGGCCGGGCCGCAGGCCCCCGGCGCCGGACCGGCCTGGAGCCCGCAGCAGCAGCCCCAGGGCGGCGCGGCGCAGCAGCAGGGCCCCGGCACCGACCCCCAGGCGTACACCCGGCAGCCGCCCGCCCAGGGCCCGCAGGGTGCCCCCGGGCCGGAGCCGCGCCAGGGCCCGCCCGTCCGGCAGCCCGCGCCGGGGACCCCGGGGACCCCGGGGACCCCGCCGGGCGCCGCGGCCGGCTTCGGCGGCCAGGCCGAGGCGTTCCAGCAGCGCATGCGCCGGATACGCCAGGCCGCGGCGGAGGAGGAAGCAGCGGCGGCGGAAGCGGCGACGGCGGCGGGCGGCCCCGGCACCCCGGACTGGACCGCCCTCGCCGACCGGCAGGCCGCGGCCGACGCCCGCCGCCGCCGGGTCGCCAAGCTCGTCGGCGGCGTCGTGGCGGTCGCGGTGGTCGCCGGCGGTGTGGCCGCGGCCGTGGTGCTGTCGGGCAGGAGCTCGGACGACACCGCGGGCCCGTCCGCCTCGGCGACCGGCACCGCGAGCCAGCTGCCGCTGCCGCCCGCGCCGTCCTTCTCCCCGGTGGCCCCGCCGCCGCCCCCCAACCCGCTGGACTACCTCGGCACGGCCGCCAAGGACACCGCCCCGCTCACCGCGGACACCCTCTTCCCCGGCAAGCAGTTCCTGATGAACGGCCGGGCGTACGTCAAGACCGCCACCTCCGTCACCGTGAACTGCGCGAGCGCCGCCCGCGACGACGTGGCCGCGGGCCTGGCGGCGAACGGCTGCACCCGGCTGGTCCGCGCCACCTACACCAACGGCGGCCTGGCCGTCACCGTCGGGGTCGCCGTCTTCGCCGACTCCCAGCACGCGGTGAAGCTGCAGAAGACCGCCAAGTACCTGGCCCCGCTCAACGGCGGCGGCGTGCGGGACTTCTGCCACGCGGTGGCCTGCCAGATGACCTCGAACGCGGTCGGCCGCTACGCCTACTTCGCCATCGCCGGGCTGAAGAACGGCAAGACGCTGACCCCGGCCGACACCGTCGCCAAGCAGGCCGCCAACGAGGCGTCGAACTTCGCCTTCCAGCGGATCGTCCAGCGCGGCCGGGACGCGGCGGCGGCCGACCCGAACGCCGGCTGACGGCGGGCCGCCGGCCGGCCGTGGTCCGGCTGCCCGACGACGGCACGGCCCCCTACGCCGGCAGCCGGACGGCGCGCTACAGGCAGCCGGGCAGCGTCCGCTTGTTGCGGGCCTCCCGGCTGCGCGCGGCCAGCAGCCCGTCCGCCGGGTAACCGACCTCCTCAAGAGTGAGGCCGTGCGGGCGCAGCACGTTGACGGCCGAGTGCCGCTCCCTGCCCGCCAGCACCTCGCCGGGGAAGCCGACCGGCCTGTGCCCGTCGCCGACCAGGATCATCGCCCCGACCAGCGCCCGCACCATGTTGTGGCAGAAGGCGTCGGCCCGTACCGTCGCCACCGCGAGCCCGTCGGCGGTCCGCTCCCAGCGCAGGTCGAGCAGGGTGCGGATGGTGGTCGCGCCCTCCCGCTTCTTGCAGTACGCGGCGAAGTCGTGCTCGCCGAGCAGCAGCTCGGCGGCGGCGTTCATGGCGGCCACGTCCACCGGCCGGTCGTGCCACAGCACGTGCCCCCGCAGCAGCGGGTCGACCCCGCCCGGGTGGTCGCCGACCCGGTACGCGTAACGCCGCCAGACCGCCGAGAACCGGGCGTTGAAGCCGGCCGGCGCGCGGACCGCGCTCCACACCCGTACGTCCCAGGGCAGCCGTCCGGCCAGCCGGCGTCGCAGCCTGTCCTGCTCGGCGGCCCACACCTCGGCCGGCAGGTCCACGTGCGCCACCTGGCCGCGGGCGTGCACCCCGGCGTCGGTGCGGCCGGCCACCGTCAGCTCCACCGGCTCGGCGAGCCGCAGCACCGTCGCGATCGCCGACTCCAGCTCCCCCTGCACCGTCCGGCGGGCGCGCTGCTTGGCCCACCCGGAGAACTCCGCCCCGTCATAGGCCAGGTCGAGCCGTACCCGTACGAAACCGGGTGCCGGGTCGTCGCTCACGTGTCGCTCCTCGTCGCTGCTCGTCGCCGCTCCCGGCCGCTGGTGGCCGGGCACGCGCGGCGGGCCCGTACCCCATGGGGTACGGGCCCGCCGGCCGGTCGTCAGGACGCTCAGGCGTCCTTGGACTCCTCGTCCGCGGCGGCCGGGGCGGCGTCCGCGGGCTCGGCGTCCGCGGCGGGAGCGTCCTCGGCCGGGGCGTCGTCCTTCTTCACCTCGGCCAGGGCCTCGTCGCCGGCGCGGTCCTTGGCGGACCGCTTGGTGGCGGCTTCGGCCTCACCGGTGGCCTGCTGGGCCACGGTCAGCGCCTCGACCAGTTCGATGATCGCCATCGGGGCGTTGTCGCCGCGACGGGGACCGATCTTGGTGATCCGGGTGTAGCCGCCCGGACGGTTCTCGTAGCGCGGCGCGATGTCGGTGAAGAGCGCGTGGACCACGCCCTTGTCCGTGATCGTCTGCAGTACCTGGCGACGGTTGTGGATGTCGCCCTTCTTCGCCTTCGTGATCAGCCGCTCCGCGACCGGACGCAGCCGGCGCGCCTTGGCCTCGGTGGTCTTGATCCGGCCGTGCTCGAAGAGCGACTTCGCGAGGTTCGCGAGCAGCAGCTTCTCGTGCGCGGCGCCGCCACCGAGGCGGGCACCCTTTGCGGGCTGAGGCATGGTCTTTCTCCTTCTTCGCTGCACCGGCCGTATCAGGTACCGATGTCAGTGCCGGGCCTGCGGCTGCAGACCCGGAAGTCCGGGGCCGACGCCCTGGGCGTTCCGCCCCCCGACCGGGGAACGGCACCCCGGGCGAAACCGGGGGACGGCGCCCCCCAGGGCGCGGGTCCGGGGCGCCCCCGGGAAAACCACCCGGCCGGAGCCGGGCTCCGGGGTGGCAGCCCCGGGAGGCAGGGCATCCGGCCGGAGCCGGGGTCCGGGGCCCCGGGAGGTGGGACGCCCGGACGGGGCCGGGGTCCCGGTTGCTGCCGGCAGGTCAGTACTGCTCGGTCTCCACGAAGCCCGCGTCCACGTCGTCGTCGGCGCCGAAGGCGTCCGCCGCGGCGGTGGGGTCGAATCCGGGGGGGCTGTCCTTGAGGGCCAGGCCCATACCGGCGAGCTTCGCCTTGACCTCGTCGATCGACTTCGCGCCGAAGTTGCGGATGTCGAGCAGGTCCGCCTCGGAGCGGGCGACGAGCTCACCCACGGAGTGGATGCCCTCGCGCTTGAGGCAGTTGTAGGAGCGGACGGTGAGCTCCAGTTCCTCGATCGGCAGCGCCAGGTCCGCGGCCAGGGCGGCGTCCGTGGGGGACGGGCCCATGTCGATGCCCTCGGCGTCGACGTTCAGCTCGCGGGCCAGGCCGAACAGCTCCACCAGCGTCTTGCCCGCCGACGCCATGGCGTCACGCGGGCGCATCGCCTGCTTGGTCTCGACGTCGACGATCAGCTTGTCGAAGTCGGTGCGCTGCTCGACACGGGTCGCCTCGACCTTGTACGTGACCTTGAGCACCGGGCTGTAGATCGAGTCGACCGGGATCCGGCCGATCTCCTGGCCCTGCTGCTTGTTCTGCACCGCCGAGACGTAGCCGCGACCGCGCTCGACGGTCAGCTCCATCTCCAGCTTGCCCTTGGCGTTCAGGGTGGCCAGCACCAGGTCGGGGTTGTGCACCTCGACACCGGCCGGCGGCGCGATGTCCGCGGCGGTGACGACACCCGGGCCCTGCTTGCGCAGGTACATCACGACCGGCTCGTCGTGCTCCGAGGAGACGACGAGCTGCTTGATGTTGAGGATGACGTCGGTGACGTCCTCCTTGACGCCCGGCACGGTGGTGAACTCGTGCAGGACCCCGTCGACCCGGATCGAGGTGACGGCCGCGCCCGGGATGGAGGACAGCAGAGTGCGCCGCAGGGAGTTGCCGAGGGTGTAGCCGAAGCCCGGCTCCAGCGGTTCGATCACGAACCGGGAGCGGAACTCGTCGACGACCTCTTCGGTCAACGAGGGACGCTGAGCGATCAGCATGGTGTCGGTCCTTCAGTCGTGGGCGCCCGCTATTTGACGCCCCCTGTTCTTACGAGGGTACGGGTGGTACGGCGCCGACCGCGAAAACGCGGAGCGGCTCCGTACCACCCGTCACCGTGAGCGATCCCCGAATTACTTCGAGTAGAGCTCGACGATCAGCTGCTCCTGCACCTGGGTGTCGATCACCTGGCGCTCGGGCATGCTGTGCACGAGGATCCGCAGCTTGCCCGCGTTGGCCTCGAGCCACGCCGGCACGGTCTTGTCGCCGGCCTCGCCCTGCGCCACCGCGAACGGGGTCAGGTTCCGGGACGACTCGCGGACCTCGACGATGTCGTTCACGGCCACCCGCGCCGACGGGATGTCGTTCTTGCGGCCGTTGACGGTGATGTGGCCGTGCCGGACCAGCTGACGGGCGTGGTCGCGGGACTTGGCGAAGCCGGCCCGGTACACCACGTTGTCGAGGCGGGTCTCAAGGATGCGCAGAAGGTTCTCACCGGTCTTGCCGGTCTTCTGGTTCGCCTCCTTGTAGTAGTTCACGAACTGCTTCTCGAGGACACCGTAGATCCGCGCGCACTTCTGCTTCTCCCGCAGCTGAAGCAGGTACTCGCTGTCCTTGGTGCGCCCGCGTCCGTGCTCACCCGGGGGGTAAGGACGGATCTCGATCGGGCACTTCGCGCTCTCGCACTTCGCTCCCTTGAGGAAGAGCTTCTGCTTCTCCCGACGGCAACGCTTGCAGTCGGCCCCGGTGTATCGCGCCATGTCTAGTCTCCTGTTGTTTCGCTGGTCAGACGCGGCGGCGCTTCGGCGGGCGGCAGCCGTTGTGCGGGGTCGGGGTGACGTCCTGGATCGAGCCGACCTCCAGGCCGGTGGCCTGGAGGGAGCGGATCGCGGTCTCCCGGCCGGAGCCGGGGCCCTTCACGAAGACGTCCACCTTGCGCATGCCGTGCTCCTGCGCCCGGCGGGCGGCCGACTCGGCGGCCATCTGCGCGGCGAAGGGGGTGGACTTGCGCGAGCCCTTGAAGCCGACGTGACCTGCGGAGGCCCAGGAGATCACGTTCCCGGCGGGGTCCGTGATCGAGACGATGGTGTTGTTGAACGTGCTCTTGATGTGGGCGTGCCCGTGAGCGACGTTCTTCTTTTCCTTGCGGCGCACCTTCTTGGCTGCGCCCTGACGGCCCTTAGGAGGCATGTGTTGGGTCTCTCCCGGTGGAGGTGGTCGGTCCTACAGCGAAGACCGCTGATGAGCGTCCGGCTGAGGACTACTTCTTGCCCGGCTTCTTCTTGCCGGCGATGGCGCGACGCGGGCCCTTGCGGGTGCGGGCGTTGGTGTGCGTGCGCTGGCCGTGGACCGGCAGGCCCCGGCGGTGGCGCAGACCCTGGTAGCAGCCGATCTCCACCTTGCGGCGGATGTCGGCCTGGATCTCACGACGGAGGTCGCCCTCGGTCTTGAAGTTGGCGTCCACGTAGTCGCGGAGCTTGACGAGGTCGTCCTCCGACAGGTCGCGGACGCGGATGTCGGGGCTCACACCGGTTTCCTTCAGCACTTCCTGGGAGCGGGAGCGCCCGATGCCGAAGACGTAGGTGAGGGCGATCTCCACGCGCTTCTCGCGCGGGAGGTCAACGCCTGAAAGGCGTGCCATGTTCTTGGCTCCTGATGGTTTCGGAGGTCTTCCGCAGCGCCGGTTCCCCGTCCGCCGTACCAGGTACGGACCGGGTCCCCGGCCTCCACCGGGGGTGTCATCCCCTTCGGCAGGGGATGGGCGACTGCGTATATGCGGGTGTGCGTCGCGCGAAGTTCTGCGAGATCAGGTGGTCGGTGGTCGGGTGCGTCAGCCCTGGCGCTGCTTGTGGCGCAGGTTTTCGCAGATGACCATGACCCGGCCGTGGCGGCGGATCACCTTGCACTTGTCGCAGATCTTCTTGACGCTCGGCTTGACCTTCATGGGTCTGGTTCTCCGGGTCTGGTGAGATCCACAGGCGGTTACTTGTATCGGTAGACGATCCGTCCGCGCGTCAGGTCGTACGGAGACAGCTCCACGACGACCCGGTCATCCGGGAGGATGCGGATGTAGTGCATCCGCATCTTGCCGCTGATGTGCGCGAGGACCTTGTGACCGTTCTGCAGCTCCACCTTGAACATCGCGTTCGGCAGAGACTCGATCACGGTGCCCTCGATTTCGATGGCGCCTTGCTTTTTGGCCATGTCCTACTTTCGGGATCGCCTACCTGGGGGCGGCTCCGGGACATGCCTGAGGACACGCGAGAGCCGACGTATGAGTCTACGTCACGGGTTCCCGAAAGACGAATCAGGCATGTATGCCCACCCTACAAGATCGCTAAGCGGCGCCCGGGTCGCTCGTCCGGGGTAACCCGGCGGGTCCGCTGCCGGGCCGCGGAGCGGGGCCAGGGGGCCGGCCCGGCCCGGCCGGCCCGGCGGACCCGGGTCAGCCCAGCGGGTCGGGGGCCACCGTGACGCCGAACTCCGCGAGCTTGGCCCTGCCGCCGTCCGGGGCGGTCAGCACGATCACGCCCGCCTCGGTGAGGGCGGCGGTGTGCTCCCAGTGGGCGGCCTTGGAGCCGTCGACGGTCCTGACCGTCCACTCGTCGGCCATCACGTGGGTGGCGGGCGAGCCGAGGGTCACCATGGGCTCGATGGCCAGGCAGACGCCCGGGACCAGCTTGATGCCGCGGCCGCGCTTTTTGGAGACGTAGTTCAGCAGGTGCGGGTCCATGTGCATCTCACTGCCGATGCCGTGGCCGCCGTAGTCCTCGACGATCCCGTACTTCCCCGACGACGGGCGCGGCTGGCGGCGGATGTAGGACTCGACGGCCCGGGAGATGTCCTCCAGCCGGTTGCCCTTGCGGAAGGCCGCGATGCCGGCCCACATGGACTCCTCGGTGACCCGGCTCAGCTCCACCAGCTCGGGCGCGTGGCCGCTGCCGACGAAGCAGGTGAAGGCCGCGTCGCCGTGCCAGCCGTCGACGATCGCGCCGGCGTCGACGGAGATGACGTCGCCGTCCTTGAGCACCGTCGTGCGGTCCGGGATGCCGTGCACCACCACGTCGTTCACCGAGGTGCAGATGGTGCCGGGGAAGCCCCCGTAGCCGAGGAAGTTGGGCTTGGCGCCGTGGTCGGCGATCACCTTCGCGGCGATCTCGTCCAGGTCCCTGGTGCTCGCGCCGGGCACCGCGGCCGCCCTGGTGGCGTCGTGGACCGCCGCGACGACCAGGCCCGCGGCACGCATCTTCGCGATCTGCTCCGGGGTCTTGATCTCCACCATCGCCGCCGACGCCCTCCTCGTTTTGTCGCGTACGCACACCCGTACGTGCCCGTACCCACCTGGTCAACCATAAGGCCGTGGCACCCCTGAGGGCACCACGGCCTCATGCCGTGCGGTACTGCGTTCCGCCGCCTCGTCCGTACCGGGCGTACCGGTCGTACTGGACCGGCCGCTCCCCGGTTACGCCTGGTCGCGCCGCAGCGCGTCCATCGCCCGCTGGGTCACCTCGTGCACCGGGCCGAGCGCCGAGATGGTGACGACCAGGCCCTGCTGCTTGTAGAACTCGATGATCGGCTCGGTCTCGCGGTGGTAGACCTCGATCCGGTTGCGGACGGTCTGCTCACTGTCGTCGGAGCGCTGGTACAGCTCGCCGCCGCACTCGTCGCAGACGCCGTCCGTCTTCGGCTTCCTGGACTCCACGTGGAAGGTGTGCGCGCTGTTGTTGCGGCAGGTGCGGCGGCCGGCGATCCGCCTGACCACCTCGGACTCCGGCACCTCCAGGTCGAGCACGCCGTCCAGCCGGATGGCGTTGCGCTCCAGGTAGCCGTCCAGCGCCCGCGCCTGGTTCACGTTGCGCGGGAAGCCGTCCAGCAGGAAGCCCTCCACCGCGTCGGCCTGGTCGAGCCGGTCCTCCGCCATGCCGATGGTCACCTCGTCGGGCACCAGGTCGCCGGCGTCCATGTACGCCTTCGCCTGTTTGCCCAGGTCCGTGCCCTGGCTGATGTTGGCGCGGAACAGGTCGCCCGTGGAGATGTGCGGGATCGACAGGTTCTTGGCGAGGTACGCGGCCTGCGTCCCCTTGCCGGCGCCGGGCGGCCCGACCAGGACGATTCGCATCAGCGGAGAAACCCTTCGTAGTTACGCTGCTGGAGCTGGCTCTCGATCTGCTTCACGGTCTCCAGGCCGACACCCACGATGATCAGGATGCTGGTGCCGCCCAGCGGGAAGTTGCCGTTGCTCCCGTTGAAGATCGCGATGGCGATGGTGGGAACGAGGGCGATGAGACCCAGGTACAGCGCACCGGGCCACGTGATGCGGTTGAGCACGTAACTCAGGTACTCGGCGGTGGGACGGCCGGCCCGGATACCGGGAATGAAGCCACCGTACTTCTTCATGTTGTCGGCGACCTCTTCGGGGTTGAAGGAGATCGCTACGTAGAAGAAGGCGAAGAAGACGATCAGGAAGAAGTAGATGGCCATGTAGATCGGGTGGTCGCCCTTGGTCAGGTTCTGACTGATCCACTGCGCCCAGCCGGCCGTCGACCCGGAGAACTGGACGATCAGCGCCGGGATGTAGAGCAGCGACGAGGCGAAGATGACCGGGATGACACCGGCCTGGTTGACCTTGAGCGGGATGTACGTGGACGTGCCGCCGTAGGACCGCCGGCCGATCATGCGCTTGGCGTACTGCACCGGGATCCGGCGCTGGGCCTGCTCGACGAAGACCACCAGGCCCACCATCACCAGGCCGACCGCGATCACCGCGAGGAACTCCACCCAGCCGCCGGCGATCTTGCCGGAGACCTTGATCGCCCACAGCGAGCCGGGGAAGCCGGCCGCGATGGCGACGAACATCAGGATGGACATGCCGTTGCCGATACCGCGGTCGGTGATCAGCTCACCGAGCCACATGATCGCCACGGTGCCGGCCGTCATGCAGGCGACCATGGTGACCGTGGTGAAGATCGACTGGTTCGGCACGATCTGGTTGGCCGACTGGCAGTTCGAGAACAGGCTGCCGGAGCGGGCGGTGGCGACCAGGCCGGTGCCCTGCAGCACGGCCAGCGCCACGGTCAGGTACCGGGTGTACTGGGTGATCTTCGTGGTGCCGGCCTGGCCCTCCTTCTTCAGGGCCTCCAGCCGGGGGATCACCACGGTGAGCAGCTGCAGGATGATGCTGGCCGTGATGTACGGCATGATCCCGAGCGCGAAGATCGTCAGCTGCAGCAGCGCGCCGCCGCTGAACATGTTGACCAGGCCGAAGAGACTGTTGTTGCCCTTCGTGTCCTTGATGCACTCATTGACGACCGTGTAGTCGATTCCTGGCACCGGGACATGAGCACCCAGGCGGTAGACCACCACGATGCCGAGCGTGAACAGCAGCTTCTTGCGCAGGTCGGGCGTCCTGAACGCCCGGGCGAACGCGGTGAGCACGGTGCCTCCTGCACCCCCCGCGCGCGGCGGAAGGACGGTCTGGTGAGTTTCTGACAGAAACGGGCGGCTTACCATCTGTGACACCCGCGAAAGCACACAGGCTCCCGGAGAGTAACAGCGTTCGCCACCCTACCCGCGAGGCGGGCCCCCTAGGAATGACCAATCAGCCAGCAATCGGCCGGGGTTCGGTCAAGGAAACCCAGAGATAGAACGACCGGGGACGCCCTCAGGTGCTGGGCATCCCCGGTCAGGTGTGACAAAGACCTCAGACAGGCCGCAATGGACTCGGCAGGAAATCAGCCGAGTTCGGTCACGGTCCCGCCCGCGGCGGTGATCTTCTCCCTGGCGGAGCCGGAGGCCGCGTCAACGGTCACCTGCAGCGCCACGGAGATCTCGCCGGTGCCGAGCACCTTGACGAGCTGGTTCTTCCGTACCGCACCCTTGGCGACCAGGTCGTCCTTGGTGACCTCGCCACCCTCGGGGTAGAGGGCCGCGAGCTTGTCCAGGTTGACCACCTGGTACTCGGTACGGAACGGGTTCTTGAAGCCCTTGAGCTTCGGGAGCCGCATGTGGAGGGGCATCTGCCCGCCCTCGAAGCGCTCCGGAACCTGGTAGCGGGCCTTGGTGCCCTTGGTACCACGACCGGCCGTCTTGCCCTTGGAGCCCTCACCACGACCCACGCGGATCTTGGCGGTCTTGGCGCCCGGGGCCGGACGAAGGTTGTGGATCTTGATCGGGTTGTCGCCCATGATCAGTCGACCTCCTCGACCGTGACCAGGTGGCGGACGGTCTGGACCATGCCGCGGATCTCCGGGCGGTCCTCCTTGACCACCACGTCGTTCAGCCGCTTCAGGCCGAGCGAACGCAGGGTGTCACGGTGGTTCTGCTTGCTGCCGATGTAGGACTTGGTCTGCGTGACCTTCAGGCGCGCCATCACACACCAACCCCGGCACGCGCGCGCAGCAGGGCGGCCGGCGCGACGTCCTCGATCGGCAGACCGCGGCGGGCGGCGATCTCCTCGGGCCGCTGAAGGCCCTGCAGAGCCGCCACCGTGGCGTGCACGATGTTGATCGCGTTGTCCGAGCCGAGGCTCTTGGACAGCACGTCGTGGATGCCCGCGCACTCCAGCACGGCTCGCACCGGGCCGCCGGCGATCACGCCGGTACCGGGGGAAGCCGGCTTGAGCAGGACGACGCCCGCGGCCTTCTCGCCCTGGATCGGGTGCGGAATGGTGCCCTGGATGCGGGGGACCTTGAAGAAGTGCTTCTTGGCCTCCTCCACACCCTTGGCGATGGCGGCCGGCACCTCCTTGGCCTTGCCGTAGCCGACACCGACGGTGCCGTCGCCATCGCCCACCACGACCAGCGCGGTGAAGCTGAAGCGACGACCACCCTTCACTACTTTGGCGACGCGGTTGATCGCGACGACCCGTTCGACGTAGGCGGTCTTCTCGGCCTGCTGGCCGCCGTCCCGCCGGTCCTTACGGTCCCGTCGCTCGCCGCCACCGGCACCGCTTCCGCGGCGCTGGGGTCCAGCCATTGGAATTACCTCTCCCTGTTTTCGGCGTATTTCCGCTAGCTACGGAACCGGGCTCAGAACTTCAGACCGGCTTCGCGGGCGGCGTCCGCCAGGGCGGCGATGCGCCCCGCGTACTGGTTGCCGCCACGGTCGAACACGACAGCCTCGACGCCCTTGGCCTTGGCACGCTCGGCCACGAGCTGGCCGACCTGCTTGGCCTTGGCGCTCTTGTCGCCTTCGCCGCCACGGATGGACGCGTCGAGCGTCGAAGCCGACGCGAGCGTGTGGCCCGCGAGGTCGTCGACGACCTGCGCCACGATGCCGCGGTTGGACCGCGTCACCACCAGGCGCGGACGCTCGGCCGTACCGGAGACGCGCTTGCGCACCCGGATGTGGCGCCGCTTGAGAGCGGCACCCTTGTACGCCTTGCCCTTGGCGATCTTCACACCGTATGCCATGGCTACTTACCAGCCTTTCCGACCTTGCGGCGGATGACCTCGCCGGCGTACTTGACGCCCTTGGCCTTGTACGGGTCGGGCTTCCGCAGCTTGCGGATGTTGGCCGCCACTTCGCCGACCTTCTGCTTGTCGATCCCCTCGACCGAGAACTTGACCGGGGACTCGACCTTGAAGGAGATGCCCTCGGGGGCTTCGACGAGGATCGGGTGGCTGTACCCCAGGGCGAACTCCAGGCCGGAGCCCTTCGCCTGGACGCGGTAGCCGACACCGCTGATTTCGAGGGCCTTGCTGTAGCCCGCGGTCACGCCGGTGATCATGTTCGCCACCAGCGTGCGGGACAGGCCGTGCAGGGCCTTCGAGACACGCTCGTCGTTGGGGCGGGTGACCAGCAGGGTGGTGCCGTCCTCGCCCTTCGCGATCTCGATCGGCGCGGCGACGGTGTGGGTGAGCGAGCCCTTGGGGCCCTTCACCGCGACCGTGCGGCCGTCGATGGTGACGTCCACTCCGGCGGGAACCGAGATGGGCAGCTTGCCGATGCGCGACATTGCTCTACCTCTCTTTCCCGGTTACCAGACGTAGGCGAGGACTTCCCCACCCACGCCCTTCTTCTGCGCCTGCTGGCCGGTGAGCAGACCGTGCGACGTGGAGATGATCGCCACGCCCAGGCCGCCCAGCACCCGTGGCAGGTTGGTGGACTTTGCGTAGACCCGCAGACCCGGCTTGCTGATCCGCTTGATGCCGGCGATCGAGCGCTCGCGGTTCGGGCCGAACTTCAGCTCGAGGACGAGGTTCTTGCCGACCTCGGCGTCCTCGACCTTCCAGCCGGTGATGTAGCCCTCCTGCTGGAGGATCTCCGCGATGTGCGACTTGATCTTGCTGAACGGCATCACGACGTCGTCGTGGTACGCCGAGTTCGCGTTACGCAGACGGGTCAGCATGTCTGCGATGGGGTCGGTCATGGTCATGAGTTGGCCCTGGGCCTCTCTCGCCGGGGTTTCCTGTCTGCTCCGTCCCTCTCCCCCGGCCGGAGCCGGGGACGGGTGTGGTGCGGGGACCTACGGCGTAGTGGATCGGTCCTGGTGTCGTGCCCGTGGAGGAGAACGGGACTACCAGGAGCTCTTGGTCACGCCCGGCAGTTCACCGCGGTGGGCCATCTCACGAAGGCACACGCGGCACAGGCCGAACTTGCGGTAGACGGAGTGCGGCCGGCCACAGCGCTGGCAGCGGTTGTACCCGCGCACAGCGAACTTGGGCTTGCGGGCGGCCTTGGCAATGAGAGCCTTCTTCGCCACGGCTCACGCCTCCTTGAACGGGAAGCCGAGGTGACGGAGGAGGGCGCGGCCCTCGTCGTCGTTGGTCGCCGTGGTGACCACGGTGATGTCCATACCCCGGACGCGGTCGATCTTGTCCTGGTCGATCTCGTGGAACATGACCTGCTCGGTGAGACCGAAGGTGTAGTTGCCCCGGCCGTCGAACTGCTTCGGCGACAGGCCGCGGAAGTCGCGGATACGCGGCAGCGCCAGCGACAGCAGGCGGTCCAGGAACTCCCACATCCGGTCGCCGCGCAGGGTGACGTGCGCGCCGATCGGCTGACCCTCGCGGAGCTTGAACTGCGCGATGGACTTGCGGGCCTTGGTGACCTGCGGCTTCTGGCCGGTGATCGTGGCGAGGTCGCGGATGGCGCCCTCGATCAGCTTGGAGTCGCGGGCGGCGTCGCCCACACCCATGTTGACCACGATCTTGGTGAGACCCGGGATCTGCATGACGTTGGCGTACTTGAACTCGTCACGCAGCTTGCCCGTGATCTCCTCACGGTAGCGCGTCTTGAGGCGCGGCTGGGCGTGCGTCGTGTCGGTGGCAGTCATCAGATGTCCTCACCGGTCCGCTTGGCAACGCGGATCTTGTTGCCCTCGTCGTCGAACCGGAAGCCGACGCGGGTCACGACCTTCTTCCCGTCCTTCTCGACGACCAGCTGCACGTTGCTCACGTGGACCGGCGCCTCGGTGGTGACGATGCCGCCGGTCTTCGTGCCGCGGTCGGTCTGGTCGGTCTTGGTGTGCTTCTTGACCCGGTTGACGCCCTCGACCAGGACCCGGTCCTCGCGGGGGTAGGCCACGATGACCTTGCCCTGCTTGCCCTTGTCCTTACCGGTGATGACCTGGACCAGGTCGCCCTTCTTGATCTTCATCGGTTACAGCACCTCCGGCGCCAGCGAGACGATCTTCATGAACTTCTTCTCGCGCAGCTCACGGCCGACGGGGCCGAAAATGCGGGTGCCACGCGGGTCGCCATCGTTCTTGAGGATGACGGCCGCGTTCTCGTCGAAGCGGATGTACGAGCCGTCGGCACGGCGGCGCTCCTTGACGGTGCGCACGACGACGGCCTTGACGACCTCGCCCTTCTTCACGTTGCCACCGGGGATCGCGTCCTTGACGGTGGCGACGATGACGTCACCGATGCCCGCGTAGCGGCGACCCGAGCCCCCGAGAACACGGATGCAAAGGATTTCCTTTGCGCCTGTGTTGTCGGCGACGCGAAGTCGCGACTCCTGCTGGATCACGTCTGTCTCCTGTGTGTCTGCCGGTTCCCGGCGGGGCCGCGCGGCTGTGCCGAGCGGCCCCGCCGAGCCTGGCGGAACCGTCCTGCGAGGGACTCCCCGCAGGAATTACTGCCTCGAATCCGGGCCTGGGACTACTTGGCCTTCTCGAGGATCTCCACGACGCGCCAGCGCTTGGTGGCGGACAGCGGCCGGGTCTCCATCAGGAGGACGCGGTCGCCGATACCGGCGGCGTTCTGCTCGTCGTGGGCCTTGAGCTTGTTGGTACGGCGGATGACCTTGCCGTAGAGGGCGTGCTTGACACGGTCCTCGACGGCGACCACCACGGTCTTGTCCATCTTGTCGCTGACCACCAGACCCTCACGGGTCTTGCGGAAGCCGCGCTCGGTGGCGTCCGCGGCGGAGCCGTTGTCTGCAGTCGTCACGTTGCTCTCGCTCATCAGGCGCTCTCCACCGTCTCCACCGTTTCCACGGTCTCGATGCCCAGCTCGCGCTCGCGCATCAGCGTGTAGATCCGGGCGATGTCCTTGCGGACGGTCTTGAGCCGGGAGTTGTTCTCCAGCTGTCCGGTGGCGCCCTGGAAGCGGAGGTTGAACAGCTCCTCCTTGGCCTCACGCAGCTTGCCGACGAGCTCCTCGTCGCCGAGCTGGCGCAGCTCGGTCGCCTTGGTACCGGCCGCCATCACGACTCACCTGCCTCGCGCCGCACGATGCGGCACTTCATCGGAAGCTTGTGCGCGGCGCGGGTCAGCGCCTCGCGGGCAACCTTCTCGTTCGGGAAGGACAGCTCGAACATCACCCGTCCGGGCTTGACGTTCGCGATCCACCACTCCGGCGAGCCCTTGCCGGAGCCCATGCGGGTCTCGGCGGGCTTCTTGGTCAGCGGGCGGTCCGGGTAGATGTTGATCCAGACCTTGCCGCCGCGCTTGATGTGCCGGGTGATGGAGATACGAGCGGACTCGATCTGCCGGTTGGTCACGTAGGCGGGGGTGACGGCCTGCAGGCCGAACTCGCCGAACGCCAGCTCGGTGCCGCCCTTGGCCATGCCGTCACGGCCGGGGTGGTGCTGCTTGCGGTGCTTGACCCTGCGGGGGATCAGCATGGTACTCAGCCTTCCGTTCCGGGGGTCTCCGCGGCCGGGGCCTCGGCGACGGCCGCCGGGGCCTCCGCCTTGGCGGTCGCGGGGGCGCCGTCGGTCTGCGGACGGCGGCCGCGGCCACCGCGCTCGGCGCCGCGCTCACCGCGCTCGCCACCGCGGCGCTGCGGACGCTCGTTGCCGCCACCGCGGGCCGGGCGGTTGCCGGCGCGGGCGGCGGCGTTGTCGGCGCGGACCTCGGCGATGTTCTTGACGTCGCCCTTGTAGATCCAGACCTTCACACCGATCCGGCCGAAGGTGGTCTTGGCCTCGAAGAAGCCGTAGTCCACGTTGGCGCGCAGGGTGTGCAGGGGGACCCGGCCCTCGCGGTAGAACTCCGAGCGGGACATCTCGGCGCCGCCGAGACGGCCGCCGCACTGGATCTTGATGCCCTTGGCGCCGGCCTTCAGGGTGCCCTGCATGCTCTTGCGCATGGCACGGCGGAAGGAGACGCGGGAGGACAGCTGCTCGGCGACGGCCTGGGCCACCAGCTGGGCGTCCATCTCCGGGTTCTTGACCTCGAGGATGTTCAGCTGGACCTGCTTGCCGGTCAGCTTCTCCAGGTCGCCGCGGATCCGGTCGGCCTCCGCGCCGCGGCGGCCGATGACGATGCCCGGCCGGGCGGTGTGGATGTCGACGCGGACGCGGTCGCGGGTGCGCTCGATCTCCACCTTGGAGATGCCGGCCCGCTCCATGCCCTGCGTCATCATCCGGCGGATGGCGACGTCTTCCTTGACGTAGTCCTTGTACAGCTTGTCGGCGTACCACCGGGACTTGAAGTCCGTGGTGATGCCGAGCCGGAACCCGTACGGGTTAACCTTCTGGCCCATTACCGGGTCCCTTCCTTGCTGGCGACGACCACGGTGATGTGGCTGGTCCGCTTGCGGATCCGGTAGGCACGGCCCTGGGCGCGCGGCCGGAACCGCTTCAGGGTCGGGCCCTCATCGACGTACGCCTCGCTGATGAACAGCGACTCGGCGTCCGTGTGGTCGTAGTTGTGCGCGGCGTTGGCGATGGCGCTGTCCAGCACCTTGCCGACCGGCACGCTCGCGGCCTGCGGGGTGAAACGCAGGACCGCCTGAGCCTCCGTGGCATCCAAGCCACGGATGAGGTCCACCACGCGGCGGGCCTTCATGGGCGTGACGCGGATGTACCGCGCCTGGGCCCTGGCTTCCATGGTCGTCCCTTCAGTGTCTGTCATGTCTGTCGTCGCGTCCGACGCGCCTGGTCACGGGCCGCTGTCAGCGACGACGCGACTTGCGGTCGTCCTTCTCGTGGCCGCGGAAGGTACGGGTCGGCGCGAACTCGCCGAGCTTGTGGCCGACCATCGACTCAGTGACAAACACCGGGACGTGCTTACGGCCGTCGTGTACCGCGATCGTGTGGCCCAGCATGGCCGGGATGATCATCGAGCGGCGGGACCAGGTCTTGATGACGTTCTTGGAGCCGGCCTCGTTCTGCACGTCCACCTTTTTGATCAGGTGGTCGTCGACGAAGGGGCCCTTCTTGAGACTGCGCGGCATCTACACCCGCTCCTAGCGCTTCTTGTTCGTCTTGCGGCGGCGGACGATGTACTTGCTGCTCGCCTTCTTCGGCGAACGAGTACGACCTTCCTTCTGACCCCACGGGGAGACCGGGTGGCGACCACCGGAGGTCTTGCCCTCACCACCACCGTGCGGGTGGTCCACCGGGTTCATGGCGACACCGCGGACGGTCGGGCGGACGCCCTTCCACCGCATGCGGCCGGCCTTGCCCCAGTTGATGTTCGACTGCTCGGCGTTGCCGACCTCGCCGATGGTGGCGCGGCAGCGGACGTCGACCATCCGGACCTCGCCGGACGGCATGCGAAGGGTGGCCATGTTGCCCTCCTTCGCCAGCAGCTGGACCGAAGCGCCCGCGGAGCGGGAGATCTTCGCGCCGCCGCCGGGCCGCAGCTCGATCGCGTGGATCGTGGTACCGACCGGGATGTTGCGCAGCGGCAGGTTGTTGCCCGGCTTGATGTCGGCGCCCGCGCCGTTCTCCACCCGGTCGCCCTGCTGCAGGCGGGCGGGGGCGAGGATGTAGCGCTTCTCGCCGTCCGCGTAGTGCAGCAGCGCGATGCGCGCGGTGCGGTTGGGGTCGTACTCGATGTGCGCGACCTTGGCGGGCACGCCGTCCTTGTCGTGCCGACGGAAGTCGATGACCCGGTAGGCGCGCTTGTGGCCGCCGCCCTGGTGACGAGCGGTCACACGACCGGCGTTGTTACGGCCGCCCTTGCTGTGCAGCGGGCGGACCAGCGACTTCTCCGGCGTGGACCGCGTGATTTCGACGAAGTCGGCGACGCTGGAGCCACGACGGCCCGGGGTCGTCGGCTTGTACTTGCGGATACCCATTTCTCAGTCCTCGGATGAATTCAGGACTTCGACTCGATCCGGCCTCCGTCAGGAGACCGGGCCGCCGAAGATGTCGATGCGGTCGCCCTCGGCAAGGGTCACGATGGCGCGCTTGGTGTTGGCGCGCTTTCCGAAACCGGTGCGGGTGCGCTTGCGCTTGCCCTGCCGGTTGATCGTGTTGACCCCGGTGACCCGGACCCGGAAGACCGCCTCGACGGCCTGCTTGATCTGGGTCTTGTTGGCGCGCGGGTCGACGACGAACGTGTACTTGTTCTCGTCCAGCAGCGCGTAGCTCTTCTCCGAGACCACCGGCTTGATCAAGAGGTCACGGGGGTCCGTGTACGTCTTGCTGGTGACCAGGGTCTCGGTCTGCGTGTCGGTCGGCTCGGCCATCAGGCGTCGCTCCCTTCGGTCTCGGCGGCGCCGTTACCGGGGACACCGACAAAACGGTCGAAGGCCGCCTTGGTGAAGATGACGTCGTCGGAGACGAGCACGTCGTAGGTGTTCAGCTGGCCGGCGTCCAGGATGTGCACCTGGGGCAGGTTCCGGGCGGACAGCCACGCGGCCTCGTCGCTCCGCTCGACGACCAGGAGCACGTTCTTGCGCTCACTGATCTTGCCGAGCAGCGTCTTGGCGGCCTTGGTCGACGGGGACTCGCCCTCGACGACGCCGGTCACGACGTGGACGCGGTCGTGGCGGGCCCGGTCGGTGAGGGCACCGCGCAGCGCGGCGGCCTTCATCTTCTTGGGGGTCCGCTGCGAGTAGTCGCGCGGCACGGGGCCGTGCACGACGCCGCCGCCGGCGAACTGGGGCGCGCGGGTCGAGCCCTGGCGGGCGCGGCCGGTGCCCTTCTGGCGGTACGGCTTCTTGCCACCACCGCGGACCTCGCCGCGCGTCTTGACCTTGTGCGTGCCCTGGCGGGCCGCGGCCAGCTGCGCGACGACGACCTGGTGGATCAGCGGGATGCTGACCTTGGCGTCGAAGATCTCGGCCGGGAGCTCAAGCGTCCCGGTGGTGTCGCCCGCGGGCGACAGGATGTCAACAGTGGTCATATCCCTCAGGCCCCCTTGGCCGCGGTGCGGACCAGGACGAGGCCGCCGTTCGGACCGGGGACCGCGCCCTTGATGAGCAGCAGGCCCTTCTCCGCGTCAACGGCGTGGACGGTCAGGTTCTGGGTGGTGACCCGCTCGTTGCCCATACGGCCCGCCATCCGCAGGCCCTTGAACACGCGGCCGGGGGTGGCGCAGCCGCCGATGGAGCCCGGCGAGCGGTGCTTGCGCTGCACGCCGTGCCCGGCGCCGAGGCCCTTGAAGTTGTGACGCTTCATGACACCGGCGAAGCCCTTGCCCTTGCTCTTGCCGGTCACGTCGACCTTGACGCCGGCCTCGAACACCTCGGCGGTGATCTCCTGGCCGAGCGAGTACTCGCCGGCGTCGGCGGTGCGCAGCTCCACCAGGTGGCGGCGGGGGGTGACGTCGGCCTTCGCGAAGTGGCCCTTGAGCGGCTTGTTCACCTTGCGCGGGTCGATCTCGCCGAAGGCGAGCTGCACCGACTCGTAGCCGTCGGTGTCGTTGGTACGCACCTGGGTCACGACGTTCGGGCCGGCCTTGACCACGGTCACCGGGACGACACGGTTGTTCTCGTCCCAGACCTGGGTCATGCCGAGCTTCTCGCCCAGAATGCCCTTGATCTGCTTGGTCATCTTCTCCGTGCCTCTCAGAGCTTGATCTCGATGTCGACGCCGGCCGGCAGGTCCAGGCGCATCAGCGAGTCAACGGTCTTGGGCGTCGGGTCGAGGATGTCGATCAGGCGCTTGTGCGTGCGCATCTCGAAGTGCTCGCGCGAGTCCTTGTACTTGTGCGGCGACTTGATGACGCAGTACACGTTCTTCTCAGTGGGCAGCGGCACCGGGCCCGCGACCTGCGCACCAGTACGCGTCACCGTCTCGACGATCTTCTTCGCCGAGGAGTCGATGACCTCGTGGTCGTAGGCCTTGAGCCGGATGCGGATCTTCTGTCCCGCCATGGCTACTCCGTAGTCCTTGTCTCTTTTTTACGCTCTGGCACCCGCTTGCCCGACCCACGCGGTCGGGCGTGTCGCACCCCTCGCCATGGTTTCCCGGATACGCGAACGCCCGGAAAGCCCTGCCCGAAGGGTCTGCGTGGGAGATCTCACCCACCGGATGCCTGGCCGGAGCCGCGCTGGCGCTTCCCGGAAGATTCCCGTACGTCCGCCTCAGCGCTGCCCCCGCGGGGGCAGATAAGGCGACGAGTACTGTGGGACTCGCTTCCGGTCCTCCCGACGGGAGGCGCGCAGCATCGGCGCTCGACCGAGCAACTTGGGTAGTCTGCCACAACGCACGTACCCGACGCCAATCGAGCCGGGTAGCTTACCCGCACGCCACGGCGGCCCAAACCCGGGCCGCCCGCGGGCCCGTGGCCCCCCGGGCGGATCCGGTCGACCAGCCGGAGCAGGAACGGGAAGGACACGGAGAACAGCGCCTCGACCGACAGCGACCAGGAGACCGGGTTGACGCTGGTCTCGATGGCGAACTGCGGGAACCAGGCGTGCAGCAGGAAGAGGTGGGGCAGGGTTTTCCAGCCGCCGAGCGTCTGGCCGATCACCAGGAAGATCACCAGGGCGGCGCCGTAGGTGACGAGGTGGTTGGGCGCGACCTTGAGGAAGCGCCGCCGGTAGAAGCGCCCGACGGTATCGGTGGGACGCGCCGGCCAGGTGAGGACGAAGCCGCTCAGCACCAAGAAGAAGCCGACGCCGACCCACCCTCCCTGCCCGAATATCGCGTTGTAGACGTGCGCGGCCCCCTTGTCGGCGAAGGGGTGCTCGTAGAGCGGGTGGAACAGGAACACCAGAAGCGCGGCGATGACGCTGAACCTCCAGCTGGTCAAGGGGTGCTCGCCGCTGGAGACCGGCCTGACGTTCTCGGTGCTCGGCTTCGCGGCGGCCGGCGCCGGCATGGCGGCGGCCAGGCTGTCGGGGAAGCTCGGCCTCGGGGTGACCGCGTTCTCCGGTCTGGCCCTGCAGGCCGTCGGCATGCCGCTGTGCGCCTTCCTGCCGCACAGCGGTGACCTGACGCTGATTCTGACCGGCACCGCGCCGGCCGGCTTCGGCGACGTCACCGGTGTCGTCATGGTCACCGTCTCCGGCACCCCGGGCGTGCCGGACCACGAGCAGGGCCCGGCCAGCGCCCTGCTGTCCACCGCCCAGCAGCTGGGCGCGGCCACCGGCGTCTACAGCGCGTTCTTCCTGGACCACGACGAGGGCGCGGTCTCCTTCACCGTCCAGGCGCAGGGCACCCCGTACCTGCCCGGCAACGAGCGGCTCAAGGACAGCCACGCCATGGCGCTGCACCGGCAGGACGCCGACGGCCGCCAGGACACCGTCTACCTGGCCGCCAACAGCGGCCCGGAACCGGCCAGGGCCGGTTTGCCGGCACCGCCGCCGGGCACGGACTGGCACCTGTTCGCCGACACCGCGGCGGCGGACGGGTTCCCCGCCCGGCCGCCGCACGGGGAGATCCCGCTGCCCGGCCGGGACAGCCTGCTGCTGGCCGGCCGCAGCACCGTCGTACTCACCGCCCGCCCCGACAAAGGACACCCGTCATGAGCTTTGACGCCTTCCTCGGATTCTCCGGCTCCGTCGCCAGCATCCACCTGTCCGGCGACTGCGACGACCCAGCGCCCAGATCCTGCGCTCCCTGGTCGACCAGGCCGTGCGCAAACAGCCGCGGCTGCTGGTGCTGCGGGTGCACGAGCTGAACTCGCTGGCCCCGACCGGGGTGCGCTGCCTGGCCTTCGCCCAGCAGCACCTGGCCCGGGAGGTGGAGATCCTGGTCGACGGCGCCCGGGAGGAGATCCGGCACGCGCTGCGGCTGGGCGGCTTCGACCAGGCCGCGACCTTCATCGAGGAGCGGGTCCCGGTCGCCGAGACCGTCGCCTGACCCGGCGGCCCGCCGCCGGAAACGCGGGCAGGCCCCGCGCCGCCCTGAGGCGGTGCGGGGCCTGCTGTTCGGGCCGGAGCCCGGTACCGACTACTTGTTGATCTTGGTGACCTGGCCGGCGCCGACCGTCCGGCCACCCTCGCGGATGGCGAACTTCAGGCCCTCCTCCATGGCGATCGGCTGGATCAGCTGAACCGTCATGGCGGTGTTGTCGCCCGGCATGACCATCTCGGTGCCCTCGGGGAGGGTCACCACGCCGGTCACGTCCGTGGTACGGAAGTAGAACTGCGGGCGGTAGTTGTTGAAGAACGGCGTGTGACGGCCGCCCTCGTCCTTGGACAGGATGTACGCCTGCGCCTCGAACTCGGTGTGCGGGGTGACCGTGCCCGGCTTGATGATGACCTGGCCGCGCTCGACGTCCTCGCGCTTGATGCCACGGAGCAGCAGACCGACGTTCTCACCGGCCTGGCCCTCGTCGAGCAGCTTGCGGAACATCTCGATACCGGTGACCGTGGTGGTGGTCTTGGTGGTCTTGATGCCGATGATGTCGACGGTCTCGTTGACCTTGAGCACACCGCGCTCGATACGGCCGGTGACGACGGTGCCGCGACCGGTGATCGTGAAGACGTCCTCGATCGGCATCAGGAACGGCTTCTCGACGTCACGGGCCGGGGTCGGGATCGCCTCGTCGACGGCGGCCATCAGGCCGAGGAGCTTCTCGCCCCACTCCTTGTCGCCCTCCAGCGCCTTGAGCGCGGAGACCCGTACGACCGGCAGGTCGTCGCCCGGGAACTCGTACTCGGAGAGCAGCTCGCGGACCTCGAGCTCGACGAGCTCCAGGATCTCCTCGTCGTCCACCATGTCGGCCTTGTTCAGCGCGACGACGATGTAGGGGACGCCGACCTGGCGGGCCAGGAGCACGTGCTCCTTGGTCTGCGGCATCGGGCCGTCGGTCGCGGCGACCACCAGGATCGCGCCGTCCATCTGGGCGGCACCGGTGATCATGTTCTTGATGTAGTCCGCGTGACCGGGGCAGTCGACGTGGGCGTAGTGACGCGACTCGGTCTGGTACTCGACGTGCGCGATGGAGATGGTGATACCGCGCTGGCGCTCCTCAGGAGCCTTGTCGATCTGGTCGAAGGCCGAAGCCTCGTTCAGGTCCGGGTACGCGTCATGCAGCACCTTGGTGATCGCCGCGGTAAGGGTCGTCTTACCGTGGTCGATGTGACCGATGGTGCCGATGTTGACGTGCGGCTTAGTCCGCTCGAACTTCGCCTTCGCCACTGGGGTCCTCCTGGGAGTGGATCTGTACGCCTTGCTTCATCGGCGCCAGGTGATCTTTGCTGGGATGCCGACCGCCGGGGCAATCCGCCCGCCGTCCTCGCGGATTGCGGCGGAATGCCCCGATAGCCTGCTGTCAAGCCTAGAGCAGTGTCACTCGCCCTTGGCCTTCGCGATGATCTCCTCGGCGACGTTCCGCGGAACCTCGGCGTAGGAGTCGAACTGCATGGAATAGCTGGCCCGGCCCGAGGTCTTGGACCGCAGGTCACCGACGTAGCCGAACATCTCCGACAGCGGGACCAGGCCCTTGACGACCCGGGCGCCGCTGCGCTCCTCCATGGCCTGGATCTGGCCGCGGCGGGAGTTGAGGTCGCCGATGACATCGCCCATGTAGTCCTCGGGCGTGGTGACCTCGACGGCCATCATCGGTTCGAGGAGTACGGGGCTCGCCTTGCGGGCACCCTCCTTGAACGCCTGCGATCCGGCGATCTTGAACGCCAGCTCGGAGGAGTCGACCTCGTGGTAGCCGCCGTCGATCAGGGTGACGCGGACGCCCACCATCTCGTAGCCGGCCAGGATGCCGAACTTCATGGCCTCCTGCGCGCCCGCGTCCACCGACGGGATGTACTCCCTGGGGATACGGCCACCGGTGACCTTGTTGACGAACTCGTAGGTGGCGTCGCCGCCTTCGAGCGGTTCGAGCATGATCTGCACCTTGGCGAACTGACCGGTGCCACCGGTCTGCTTCTTGTGGGTGTAGTCAATGCGCTCGACGGTCTTGCGGATGGTCTCGCGGTAGGCGACCTGCGGCTTGCCGACGTTGGCCTCGACCTTGAACTCGCGCCGCATCCGGTCGACCAGCACCTCCAGGTGCAGTTCGCCCATGCCGCCGATGATGGTCTGGCCGGTCTCCTCGTCCGAGTGGACCTGGAAGGAGGGGTCCTCCTCCGCGAGCCGCTGGATGGCGATACCCAGCTTCTCCTGGTCGCCCTTGGACTTGGGCTCGATCGCGACCTGGATGACCGGCGCCGGGAAGTCCATGGACTCCAGGATCACCGGGTTCTTGTCGTCGCTCAGCGTCTCACCGGTGGTGGTCTGCTTCAGGCCCATCACGGCGACGATGTCGCCGGCGCCCACCGACTCGATCTCCTCACGCTTGTTCGCGTGCATGCGGTAGATCTTGCCGATGCGCTCCTTCTTTCCCTTCACCGAGTTCAGCACGGCCGAACCCGCCTCGAGGCGCCCGGAGTAGATCCGGACGAAGGTGAGCTTGCCCAGGTGCGGGTCGCTCATGATCTTGAACGCCAGGGCGGACAGCGGCTCGTCGTCGGACGGCCGGCGCTTGACGACCTCGTCGGCGTTGTTGACCGCGTGGCCCTCGATGGCCTCGATGTCGACCGGCGACGGGAGGAAGCGTACGACCGCGTCGAGCAGCGGCTGGACACCCTTGTTCTTGAACGCGCTGCCGCAGAACACCGGGGTGACGGTGGTGCCGCCGCCCTTGCCGGAGTGGATGGTGATACGGCGGATCGCGTCGTACAGCTGCTCCTCGGTGGGCTCGGTGCCCTCCAGGTACAGCTCCATGATCTCGTCGTCGTTCTCGGCGACGGCCTCCAGCAGCTTGCCGTGCCACTCGTCGGCCGCTTCGGTGTGCGTGGCCGGGATGTCGACGACGTCGTACATCTCACCCTTGGTCGCCTCGGCGGACCACACCAGGGCCTTCATCCGGACGAGGTCGATCACGCCCTTGAAGTCGGCCTCGGCCCCGATCGGCAGCTGCATCACGATCGGGGTCGCGCCGAGGCGGTCCGAGATCATGTCGACGCAGCGGTGGAACTCGGCGCCGGTGCGGTCGAGCTTGTTCACGAAGCAGATACGGGGCACGCCGTAGCGGTCGGCCTGCCGCCAGACCGTCTCGGACTGCGGTTCCACACCCGCGACACCGTCGAACACGGTGACCGCGCCGTCGAGGACGCGGAGCGAACGCTCCACCTCGACCGTGAAGTCCACGTGGCCCGGGGTGTCGATGATGTTGATGGTGTGGTCGACGTCGTCGAGCGGCCAGTGACAGGTGGTCGCGGCGGACGTGATCGTGATGCCGCGCTCCTGCTCCTGCTCCATCCAGTCCATGGTGGCTGCGCCGTCGTGGACTTCACCGATCTTGTACGAGACACCGGTGTAGAACAGGATCCGCTCGGTGGTCGTCGTCTTGCCCGCGTCGATGTGGGCCATGATCCCGATGTTGCGGACCCTGGCCAGGTCAAGCGAAGTGGTGGCCATAGTGGCTCAGTCTTCTCTCGGTCTCGATGTGGGTGGTGACTACCAGCGGTAGTGCGCGAAGGCCTTGTTGGACTCGGCCATCTTGTGCGTGTCCTCGCGGCGCTTCACCGAGGCACCCAGGCCGTTGCTGGCGTCGAGGATCTCGTTCATCAGGCGCTCGGTCATGGTCTTCTCGCGGCGGGCGCGGGAGTAGCCGACCAGCCAGCGCAGCGCCAGCGTGTTCTGCCGGCCCGGACGGACCTCGACCGGCACCTGGTAGGTCGCACCACCGACGCGGCGGGACTTGACCTCAAGGGTCGGCTTGATGTTCTCCAGCGCGCGCTTGAGGGTGATCACCGGGTCGGCACCGGCCTTCTCGCGAAGACCCTCCAGCGCGCCGTACACGATGCGCTCGGCGGTGGAGCGCTTGCCGTGCAGCAGGATCTTGTTGACCAGCGACGTCACCAGCGGGGAGCCGTAAACCGGGTCGATGATGACCGGGCGCTTCGGGGCGGGGCCCTTACGAGGCATGCTTACTTCTCCTTCTTGGCGCCGTAGCGGCTGCGGGCCTGCTTACGGTTCTTGACACCCTGCGTGTCGAGCGAGCCGCGGATGATCTTGTAGCGGACACCCGGCAGGTCCTTCACACGGCCGCCGCGGACGAGCACGATGGAGTGCTCCTGCAGGTTGTGGCCCTCACCCGGGATGTAAGCGGTGACCTCGATGCCACTGGTCAGACGCACACGCGCGACCTTGCGGAGCGCCGAGTTCGGCTTCTTCGGGGTGGTCGTGTAGACACGCGTGCACACGCCGCGGCGCTGGGGCGAGCCCTTCAGCGCGGGCGTCTTGTTCTTCTCGACCTTGTCCTGCCGGCCCTTCCGGACCAGCTGCTGGATCGTAGGCACCGTTTCTCCGGTTTCTGTGTGCCGATCTCGTTACATCTAACCTGGGGACCGACCCACGCGGTCGGGTGTGTCGCGGACCCCGCACACACCCGAACGCTCGGACGACGTGCGTTGGACGGGTGCCGCGGCCTCGGTATCCCCGCACGGTCGCATGGCACGCGCAAGAACCCGGGCACACCCCAGGCACAAGATGAGAGCGTACCTACCGCATCCCCTGCGGTCAAAACAAATGCATACGGGCACCCGTGCCCGCGCGTCTCACCCTCCGGACGCGCCCAGCACGAAGACCAGGATCCAGAAGGCCAGCCCCAGGTATCCGATCACCAGGCCGCCGGTCGCCAGACCGTCGCCCCGGTAGCCGTTCGCGGCGATCTCGCGCCTGGCGAGGTGGCCGAGCACGACGCCGGTCGCCGAGCCGACACCGCAGCAGAAGCTGCCGCCCAGCGAGGCGACCAACGAGCCGACCGCCTTGCCGTTGGTCTTCCGCGGCGGCGGCGGATAACCGCTCAGGGCCGCCCCCGGCGCCGGGCGGCCGGTCCCGGCCGGCGGCACGGGACGCGGGATGTCCCCGGTCAGTACGTCCAGCTGGCGGTAGGTCCGCGCCTGGTAGGCATGGCCGACCCGGTCCTCGTACTCCTCCAGGGCCAGGCGCCCTTCGGTGAAGGCGTCCTTGAGGACCCGCACCGCCCGCTCTCGATCCGCGTCGCCGGCCAGCATCCGTCCATCATGCCGCAAGGCGGCCGTTCCCGCAGGAACGGCCGCCTTGTGACGGGGAATTGCGACCTCAGCCGTTGTACGGGCCGTAGTCGTAGTCCTCCAGCGGGACCGCCTGGCCGGAGCCGGTGCCGAACGGGCTGTAGTCGATGTCGTCGTAGCCGACGGCCGAGTACATCGCGGCCTTGGCCTCCTCGGTGGGCTCCACCCGGATGTTGCGGTAGCGGGACAGGCCCGTACCGGCCGGGATCAGCTTGCCGATGATGACGTTCTCCTTCAGGCCCAGCAGCGAGTCGGACTTGGCGTGGATCGCCGCGTCCGTCAGCACCCGGGTGGTCTCCTGGAAGGACGCCGCCGACAGCCACGACTCGGTGGCCAGCGACGCCTTGGTGATACCCATCAGCTGCGGGCGCCCGGAGGCCGGGTGACCGCCCTCGGCGACCACACGGCGGTTCTCCTGCTCGAACCGGCCGCGCTCGACCAGCTCGCCGGGCAGCAGCTCCGCGTCGCCCGACTCGATGATCGTCACCCGGCGCAGCATCTGCCGGATGATGATCTCGATGTGCTTGTCGTGGATCGACACACCCTGCGAGTTGTAGACCTTCTGCACTTCCTGCACCAGGTGGATCTGCACCTGGCGCTGGCCGAGGATCCGCAGCACGTCGTGCGGGTTGGTCGCGCCGTAGGTGAGCTTCTGCCCGACCTCGACGTGGTCGCCCTCGGCGACCTGGAGCTTGACGCGCTTGGAGATCGGGTAGGCGATCTCGTCGGCGCCGTCGTCCGGGGTGACCACGATCTTCTTGGTCTTCTCGGTCTCCTCGATCCGCACCCGGCCGGCCGCCTCGGAGATCGGGGCGACACCCTTCGGGACGCGGGCCTCGAACAGCTCGACCACACGCGGCAGACCCTGCGTGATGTCGTCACCGGCCACACCGCCGGTGTGGAAGGTACGCATGGTCAGCTGGGTGCCGGGCTCACCGATCGACTGGGCCGCGATGATGCCGACGGCCTCACCGATGTCCACCAGCTTGCCGGTGGCCAGCGAGCGGCCGTAGCAGTAGGCGCAGGTGCCGACGGCCGACTCGCAGGTGAGGATCGAGCGGGTCTTGACCTCCTCGACCCCCAGCCGGACCAGCTGGTCGATCAGCACGTCGCCGAGGTCGACGTTGGCGGGCGCGACGACCTTGCCGTCCACCACCACGTCCTCGGCGAGCATCCGCGCGTACACACTGGTCTCGACGTCGTCGGTCTTGCGCAGCGCGCCGTCCGGGCCGCGCTCGGCGATCCGCAGCTTCAGACCGCGCTCGGTGCCGCAGTCCTCCTCGCGGATGATCACGTCCTGCGAGACGTCCACCAGACGACGGGTCAGGTAACCCGAGTCGGCGGTGCGCAGCGCGGTGTCGGCCAGGCCCTTGCGGGCACCGTGGGTGGAGATGAAGTACTCCAGCACGGACAGGCCCTCGCGGAAGGACGCCTTGATCGGCCGCGGGATGGTCTCGTTCTTGGCGTTCGAGACCAGACCGCGCATACCGGCGATCTGCCGCATCTGCATCATGTTCCCTCGGGCGCCCGAGTCGACCATCATGAAGATCGGGTTGGTCCGCGGGAAGTTGGCGTTCATCGCCACGGCGACCTCGTTGGTCGCCTTGGTCCAGATGCCGATCAGCTCGTCCGACCGCTCCTGCTTGGTGATCAGGCCGCGCTCGTACTGCTTCTGCACCTTCTCGTCCTGCGCCTCGTAGGAGGCGATGATCGCCTTCTTGGCCTCGGGCACGACGATGTCGGTGACGGCCACCGTGACACCCGAGCGGGTGGCCCAGTGGAAGCCGGCCGCCTTCAGGTTGTCGAGCGTCGCCGCCACGATCACCTTCGGGTAGCGCTCGGCGAGGTCGTTGACGATCTCGGAGAGCTGCTTCTTGCCGACCGGCTGGTCGACGAACGGGTAGTCCTCGGGCAGCAGCTCGTTGAAGAGCGCGCGGCCCAGCGTGGTGCGCAGCCGGAACGAGTCGCCCAGCTGGTACGGGCGGGCGTCCGCGTCGTCGCCCTCGGCGGGCTCCGGCGGGGTCCAGCCGCGCGGCGGGACGGTGCCCACCGGGAACCGGATGTCGACCGGCGCCTGCATCGACAGCTCGCGGTTGTCGAACGCCATGATCGCCTCGGCGGTGGCGCCGAAGGCCCGGCCCTCGCCGACCACCTGGCGCTCCTCGGAGTCCGTGGTCAGGAAGAACAGCCCCAGCACCATGTCCTGGGTCGGCATGGTGACCGGCCGGCCGTCGGCCGGCTTGAGGATGTTGTTCGAGGACAGCATCAGGATGCGGGCCTCGGCCTGCGCCTCCGCGGACAGCGGCAGGTGCACCGCCATCTGGTCGCCGTCGAAGTCCGCGTTGAACGCGGTGCACACCAGCGGGTGGATCTGGATCGCCTTGCCCTCGACCAGCTGCGGCTCGAAGGCCTGGATGCCCAGGCGGTGCAGCGTCGGCGCCCGGTTGAGCAGCACCGGGTGCTCGGCGATGACCTCTTCCAGCACGTCGTACACGACGGTACGGCCGCGCTCGACCATCCGCTTGGCCGACTTGATGTTCTGCGCGTGGTTCAGGTCCACCAGGCGCTTCATCACGAACGGCTTGAAGAGCTCCAGCGCCATGGCCTTGGGCAGGCCGCACTGGTGCAGCTTCAGCTGCGGGCCGACGACGATCACCGAACGGGCGGAGTAGTCGACGCGCTTGCCGAGCAGGTTCTGCCGGAAGCGGCCCTGCTTGCCCTTGAGCATGTCGGACAGCGACTTCAGCGGACGGTTGCCGGGGCCCGTGACCGGGCGGCCGCGGCGGCCGTTGTCGAAGAGCGCGTCGACGGCCTCCTGGAGCATCCGCTTCTCGTTGTTCACGATGATCTCGGGCGCGCCGAGGTCGAGCAGCCGCTTCAGCCGGTTGTTGCGGTTGATCACCCGGCGGTACAGGTCGTTCAGGTCGGAGGTCGCGAAGCGGCCACCGTCCAGCTGCACCATCGGGCGCAGGTCCGGCGGGATCACCGGGACGCAGTCCAGCACCATGCCACCGGGCTTGTTGGTGGTCTGCAGGAACGCCGAGACGACCTTGAGGCGCTTGAGCGCCCGGGTCTTCTTCTGGCCCTTGCCGGTGCGGATGATCTCGCGGAGGCGCTCGGCCTCCTCGTCCAGGTCGAAGGACTCCAGGCGCTTCTGCAGCGCCGCGGCACCCATCGAGCCCTGGAAGTACGTGCCGAAGCGGTCGCGCAGCTCGCGGTAGAGCAGCTCATCGCCCTCCAGGTCCTGGACCTTGAGGTTCTTGAAGCGGGCCCACACCTCGTCGAGCCGGTCCAGCTCGCGCTGGGCGCGGTCGCGCAGCTGCTTCATCTCGCGCTCGGCACCCTCGCGCACCTTGCGGCGCACGTCGGCCTTGGCGCCCTCGGTCTCCAGCTCGCCGAGGTCGGCCTCCAGCTTCTTCTGGCGGCCCTCCACGTCGGCGTCACGGCGCTGCTCGACCTGGCTGCGCTCGACGGAGACCTGGGCCTCCAGCGACGGCAGGTCGCGGGTGCGGCGCTCCTCGTCCACCCAGGTGATCATGTACGCCGCGAAGTAGATGACCTTCTCCAGGTCCTTCGGGGCGAGGTCCAGCAGGTAGCCCAGACGCGACGGGACACCCTTGAAGTACCAGATGTGGGTGACCGGGGCGGCCAGCTCGATGTGACCCATCCGCTCGCGCCGCACCTTGGCGCGGGTGACCTCGACGCCGCAGCGCTCACAGATGATGCCCTTGAAACGGACGCGCTTGTACTTGCCGCAGTAGCACTCCCAGTCCCGGGTGGGGCCGAAGATCTTCTCGCAGAAGAGCCCGTCCTTCTCCGGCTTGAGGGTGCGGTAGTTGATGGTCTCGGGCTTCTTGACCTCGCCGTGCGACCAGGTCCGGATGTCGTCCGCGGTGGCCAGGCCGATCCGCAGCTCGTCGAAGAAGTTGACGTCGAGCACTGTGTCGTCAATCCCTCTCAGGGTTGATTCTCAAATGGTCTGATCGGGGGGCCGTGAGGGTTCCCCCGCGCCGCGTCGGCGCGGCTGCGGGGGCGAGGGCCGCCCGGCCGGGGAACGGCCGGGCGGCAACCCGTCAGACCTCTTCGACGCTGCTCGGCTCGCGCCGGGACAGGTCGATTCCGAGCTCTTCCGCCGCCCGGAACACGTCCTCGTCGGTGTCCCGCATCTCGATGGACATGCCGTCCGAGGACAGCACCTCCACATTGAGGCAGAGCGACTGCATTTCCTTGATGAGGACCTTGAAGGACTCGGGAATGCCGGGCTCGGGGATGTTCTCGCCCTTGACGATGGCCTCGTAGACCTTCACACGGCCGAGCACGTCGTCGGACTTGATCGTCAGCAGCTCCTGGAGTGCGTACGCGGCGCCGTAAGCCTCCAGCGCCCACACCTCCATCTCGCCGAACCGCTGGCCGCCGAACTGCGCCTTACCACCGAGCGGCTGCTGGGTGATCATCGAGTACGGGCCGGTGGAGCGGGCGTGCAGCTTGTCGTCCACCAGGTGGTGCAGCTTGAGGATGTACATGTAGCCGACCGAGATCGGCTCCGGGAACGGCTCGCCGGAGCGGCCGTCGAACATCCGCGCCTTGCCCGAGGGCAGCACCATCCGGTCGCCGTCACGGTTGGGGACCGTGGCCTCGAAGAGGCCGGCGATCTCGTCCTCGCGGGCGCCGTCGAACACCGGGGTGGCGACGTTGGTGTCGGGCTCGACCCGGCCGGCGCCGATGGCGTCCAGCCGTGTCGCCCACTCCTCGGCGATCCCGGCGACGTTCCAGCCCTGCTTGGCCAGCCAGCCGAGGTGAATCTCCAGCACCTGGCCGGGGTTCATCCGGGACGGGACGCCGAGCGGGTTCAGGATGATGTCGACCGCGGTGCCGTCCTCCAGGAACGGCATGTCCTCGACCGGCAGGATCTTGGAGATGACGCCCTTGTTGCCGTGCCGGCCGGCCAGCTTGTCGCCGTCGGTGATCTTCCGCTTCTGCGCCACGTACACGCGCACCAGCTGGTTGACACCCGGCGGCAGCTCGTCGCCCTCCTCGCGGTCGAAGACCCGGACGCCGATGACCTTGCCGGTCTCGCCGTGCGGCACCTTCAGCGAGGTGTCGCGGACCTCGCGGGCCTTCTCGCCGAAGATCGCGCGCAGCAGCCGCTCCTCCGGGGTCAGCTCGGTCTCGCCCTTGGGGGTGACCTTGCCGACCAGGATGTCGCCGGCGACCACGTCGGCGCCGATCCGGATGATGCCGCGCTCGTCGAGGTCGGCGAGGACCTCCTCGGAGACGTTCGGGATGTCCCGGGTGATCTCCTCGGGGCCCAGCTTGGTGTCGCGGGCGTCGACCTCGTGCTCCTCGATGTGGATCGAGGACAGCACGTCGTCCTGCACGAGGCGCTGCGACAGGATGATCGCGTCCTCGTAGTTGTGGCCCTCCCACGGCATGAACGCGACCAGCAGGTTCTTGCCGAGGGCCATCTCGCCCTCTTCGGTGGACGGACCGTCGGCGAGCACCTGGCCGGCCACCACGCGGGCGCCCTCGTCCACCACGACCTTCTGGTTGAAGGACGTGCCCTGGTTGGAGCGGGAGAACTTGGCGACCCGGTACGTGGTGTACGTGCCGTCGTCGTTGGTGACGGTGACGTAGTCGGCGGAGACCTCCTGGACCACACCGTCCTTCTCGGCCTTGATCACGTCGCCGGCGTCGACCGCGCAGCGGTACTCCATGCCGGTGCCGACCAGCGGCGCCTCGGACTTGATCAGCGGTACGGCCTGGCGCATCATGTTCGATCCCATGAGCGCGCGGTTGGCGTCGTCGTGCTCCAGGAACGGGATCATCGCGGTGGCGACCGACACCATCTGGCGCGGCGAGACGTCCATGTAGTCGACGTCGTCGCCGGGGATGTAGTCGATCTCGCCGCCGCGGCGGCGGACCAGCACCCGGGACTCGGCGAACCGCAGGTCCTCGGTCAGCGGCGCGTTGGCCTGCGCGATGACGAAGCGGTCCTCCTCGTCGGCGGTCAGGTAGTCCACGTCGTCGGTGACGACACCCTCGACGACCTTGCGGTACGGGGTCTCGACGAAGCCGAAGGCGTTGACCCGGCCGTAGGAGGCCAGCGAGCCGATCAGGCCGATGTTCGGGCCTTCCGGGGTCTCGATCGGACACATCCGGCCGTAGTGGGACGGGTGCACGTCGCGGACCTCGAAGCCGGCCCGCTCACGGGACAGACCGCCGGGGCCCAGCGCGGACAGGCGGCGCTTGTGGGTCAGGCCGGACAGCGGGTTGGTCTGGTCCATGAACTGGGACAGCTGGCTGGTGCCGAAGAACTCCTTGATGGAGGCGACGACCGGCCGGATGTTGATCAGGGTCTGCGGCGTGATCGCCTCGACGTCCTGGGTCGTCATCCGCTCGCGGACCACGCGCTCCATCCGGGCCAGGCCGGTACGGACCTGGTTCTGGATGAGCTCGCCGACGTTGCGCAGACGGCGGTTGCCGAAGTGGTCGATGTCGTCGACCTCGACCACGATCTGCGAGCCGTTGTCGCCCGAGGTCTCGGTCTCCCCGGCGTGCAGCTTCACCAGGTACTTGATGGTGGCGATGATGTCGTCGGTGGTGAGCACGCCGGCGTCCAGCGGGGCTTCGCCGCCGAGCTTCTTGTTCACCTTGTAGCGGCCGACCTTCGCCAGGTCGTAGCGCTTGGGGTTGAAGTAGAGGTTCTCCAGCAGGGTCTGGGCGGCCTCCTTGGTCGGCGGCTCACCCGGACGCAGCTTGCGGTAGATGTCCAGCAGCGCGTCGTCCTGGCCCTGGGTGTGGTCCTTCTCCAGGGTGGCGCGCATCGACTCGTACTCGCCGAACTCCTCCAGGATCTGCTCGGTGCTCCAGCCGAGCGCCTTGAGCAGCACGGTGACCGACTGCTTGCGCTTGCGGTCGATACGGACACCGACCATGTCGCGCTTGTCGATCTCCATCTCCAGCCAGGCACCCCGGGACGGGATGATCTTGGCGGAGAAGATGTCCTTGTCGGAGGTCTTGTCGATCTGGCTGTCGAAGTAGACGCCCGGCGAGCGGACCAGCTGCGAGACGACGACACGCTCGGTGCCGTTGATGCAGAAGGTGCCCTTGCTGGTCATCAGGGGGAAGTCACCCATGAAGACCGTCTGGGACTTGATCTCGCCGGTCTCGTTGTTGGTGAACTCGGCGGTGACGAAGAGCGGGGCCCCGTAGGTGAAGTCGCGCTCCTTGCACTCGTCCAGCGAGTTCTTCGGGGGCTCGAAGCGGTGGTCACGGAACGTGAGCGACATCGACCCGGAGAAGTCCTCGATCGGGGAGATCTCCTCGAAGATCTCCTCCAGACCGGACTTCCTGGGGACATCCTGCCCGCTGTCAAGGGCCGCCTCGACCCGGGCCTTCCACGCGGCGTTCCCGAGCAGCCAGTCAAAGCTCTCGGTCTGGAGCGCGAGGAGGTTCGGAACTTCGAGCGGTTCACGGATCTTCGCGAAAGAGATGCGCAGCGGTGCGGTGCTTGCGCCGTTGTTCGAGTTGGTAGTCGAGGCGTTGCGCGAGGCGGCCAAGAGGGGGTCCTTCCGAGGGCTCGGACTCACTACGCGCGTACCGGTCCACCCCTGAGCTGAAGCGAAAACCCTGATGACGGGCCACTTCAGTGTCGCTCAGATACGGGCATGCCCCTGGTGACGGGCCAGGCGGCAGCTAACAGGCAGCGCAAAGGGTCAGTGTAGCCACTTGGCCCACTGATGTCCAGAGCTGAGATTCGGAGTACCGAATCGTCGCCCCCTCGCCCATCTCGCGGGGTCCGGCCCTCGGAGCCCGGACCCACTATCCGTCACGCTGCATTGCCATGCATTCCCGCTTCGGCGCCGATCCATGCATCCGACCTGGATCCAACCGGATCGATCCCGGACCAGCCGTAGGACCGGGCCCGGAGGCCCCGGAACGGCCCGGGGTCCGCCCCGGATCCGTCCCGGATCGAAGGAGCGGCCGGTCCGCGGGGTACCGGCGGCGCGTCCTGAGAATTGCGCGCCGCGTGCCATCCGTCAAGGCCCCGGCCTCGCGTAGATCGGAAACGGCCGGGGGCGGCCACCCTTTCGAGTGGCCGCCCCCGGCGGGTGGAGCAGGGGTCACCCCGGGGACTACCCGGGGTAACCAGGTGCTGCTGGGTGCCGCTGGTGTTACTTGACCTCGACCGAGGCGCCGGCCGCCGCAAGGGCGTCCTTGGCCTTCTCCGCGGCTTCCTTGGTGGCCTTCTCCAGAACGGCCTTCGGAGCGCCGTCCACGAGGTCCTTGGCTTCCTTCAGACCCAGCGAGGTCAGCTCGCGCACGACCTTGATGACCTGGATCTTCTTCTCGCCGGCGCCGGTGAGGATGACGTCGAACTCGTCCTGCTCCTCGACGGCCTCGGCGACGACGCCCGGACCCACCGGGCCGACCGCCGCGACGGGCGCGGCGGCGGTGACGTCGAACTTCTCCTCGAACGCCTTCACGAACTCGGAGAGCTCGATGAGGGTGAGGGTCTCGAACTGCTCCAGCAGCTCGGCCTGGCTGAGCTTCGCCATGATGGCGGGGTCCTTCCGCTAATTCGGCTGGTGCCGGGTGTACATGTCGGCGGGCGTACTCGGTGCCCGCTGGACCGTCGAGCCGGTTACTCGGACTCGGTGGCCTCGGCGGGAGCCGGCGTACCGGCACCGCCCTGCTCGTCCTCCGCCAGCTTGACCCGAAGCGCCTCCGCGGTGCGGATGAACTTCGACGGCAGCGCCTGGAAGAGCGCGGCAGTCTGCGACTGCTTGGCCTTCATGGCGCCCGCCAGCTTGGCGAGCAGCACCTCGCGGGACTCGAGGTCCGCGAGCTTCTTGATCTCGTCGGCGGACAGCGCCTTGCCGTCAAGGACACCGCCCTTGATGACGAGGTTGGGGTTGTCCTTGGCGAAGTCACGCAGACCCTTCGCCGCCTCGACCGGGTCACCGGCGACGAAGGCGACGGCCGACGGACCCGCGAACAGGTCGTCGAGCGTGCTGATCCCGGCCTCGTTGGCCGCGATCCTGGTCAGCGTGTTCTTCACCACGGCGTACGTGACGTTCTCACCGAGTGCACGGCGCAGCGTCTTGAGCTGCGCCACGGTGAGACCGCGGTACTCGGTCAGCATCGCGGCGTTCGAGGTGCGGAACTTGTCCGTCAACTCGGCAACCGCGGCAGCCTTGTCGGGCCTCGCCATGAGTCTCGGCCTCCTTCCGGGTGATTGCGGACCGCCCGGCGTTGAAGGAGGAACCCGAGGGGGAAAACACGGAACGCCCCCTGCGCAGGCGCACGGGGCGGAACTCGACGGAGGCGGCTGGCGCTTCCGGAGGTCGTCTCGGTCACCTACGCGGGCCGTCCGCACTCGGCGGATCCTTCGGCCACCTCACCCTTGCGGGGCATGGCGGCAACCAGCGGTCTATGGCTTCGTACCAAGCCTACGGGACGGCGCGGCCGGCGGGCAAATCCCCCTGCGGTGCCCTGGCCGGGCGGGCTGCGGGGGCCGGCTTGGCGCGGGCGGGGAGGTGCGCGACGCCGGGGCCAGCGGAACGGCTGCCGGCGGGCGGGGTGGTGCCGCGGGGGCGGCGAGGCTGCGGGCTTGCACCGGGCGGCGGGCCGAGGCGGGCCGAGGCGGGCCGGCGGCCGGCTTCCGGCGGGCCTGGCGGCCCGGGGGTGGCCGCGGCTCCGCCCCGGCGGAAAGCACGGACCCCGGCCTCGGTGTGTCACCGGGGCCGGGGTCCGTGCCGACGGGCCGCGGACGCCCGGCACGTCCGTACACGCGCGCGTACCCGCGTACGGACGTACCAGGAGGCCCGCCCACGGCCATGTCGTCCGGCGCCGCGTCAGACCGCCGCGGCGTCGTCCTCGACCAGCAGGTTGCGGGTGCGGTTGGGGTCGACCTGGATGCCGGGGCCCATGGTGGTGGACACGGCGGCCTTCTTGACGTAACGGCCCTTGGCGGCGGACGGCTTGAGCCGCAGGATCTCGTCCAGCGCCGCCGCGTAGTTCTCCACCAGCTTGGTCTCGTCGAAGGAGACCTTGCCGATGATGAAGTGCAGGTTCGAGTGCTTGTCGACGCGGAACTCGATCTTGCCGCCCTTGATCTCGGTGACCGCCTTCGCCACGTCGGGCGTCACGGTGCCGGTCTTCGGGTTCGGCATCAGACCGCGCGGGCCGAGCACCCGGCCGAGCCGGCCGACCTTGCCCATCAGGTCCGGGGTGGCGACGACGGCGTCGAAGTCCAGCCGGCCCTTCGCCACCTCGTCGATCAGTTCGTCGGAGCCGACGATGTCGGCCCCCGCGGCTTCCGCGGCCGCAGCACGGTCACCGGTCGCGAAGACCAGGACCCGGGCGGTCTTGCCGGTGCCGTGCGGAAGGTTCACGGTGCCACGGACCATCTGGTCCGCCTTGCGCGGGTCGACACCCAGCCGGAAGGCGACCTCGACGGTCGAGTCGAACTTGGTGCTGGCGGTCTCCTTGGCGAGACGGACGGCCTCCAGAGGCCCGTACAGGCGCTCCTGGTCGATCTTGGCGTCCGCAGCGCGGAGAGTCTTGCTGCGCTTGCTCATGGATGTGCTCCTGGTTCGATGGAGTCGTGGTCCAGGCCGAGCAGGCCCTCCCACAAAGGTCGTACGTGCTTGAGTTCTCAGCGCTCGAGAGCTCGGCGCCCGAGGTCTCAGCCCTCGACGGTGATACCCATGGACCGGGCCGTCCCCGCGATGATCTTCTCCGCGGCGTCCAGGTCGTTCGCGTTCAGGTCGGGGAGCTTGGTGGTGGCGATGTCCCGGACCTGGTCGCGGGTGAGCTTGGCGACCTTCTTCACGTGCGGCTCGCCGGAGCCCTTGTCCACGCCCGCGGCCTTGAGGATCAGCTTGGCGGCCGGCGGGGTCTTGGTGATGAACGTGAAGCTGCGGTCGTCGTAGACCGTGATCTCCACCGGGATCACCATGCCGCGCTGCGACTCGGTCGCCGCGTTGTACGCCTTGCAGAATTCCATGATGTTCACGCCGTGCTGGCCCAGCGCGGGGCCGACCGGCGGCGCCGGGTTGGCCGCACCGGCGTTGATCTGGAGCTTGATCAGCCCCGTGACCTTCTTCTTCTTGGGAGGCATTGCTCTCTCCGGGTCCTGTTGAGAGTGTTCGTGCCTGCGAGCAGGCATACCGCACCACGATAGCGGGTATCGCGTCACGACCCGAAACCGAGAGGTCAGCCTCTCGCCCCGGCGCCCCCCCGCTCCCCCTCCCGGGCCCGCTCCCGGGGCCCAGCCTGACCCCCGGGCCCCGGGCCCGGCCCCGGGCGACCAGCTGCCGCGACCAGGCTGCCGCCACCGCCAAGCTCCGGCCGCCGTCCGCCTCCGGCGCGGGCCAGGTTCCCAGCTGCTCCCGGCGCGGCAGGGCCCGACGCGGCACGGACCCCGCCCTCGGCGAACCCGCCCCCCTGAGAAGGTCAGCCCATCCCACCGGGCAGATACACCCGACGCGGCAGCCTCACCCCACCCACCGCCCGGGAGCGCGACGCTCCCCGCACGTACGGGGAGCAGACCGCGGGCGGTCTTGGTCGGCTCGCTGCTGAGGGTTCATCCCCGCGCCTACGGGGAGCAGCGGCGTTCAGGTCGAGGATGGCGCGGTGGATCGGGTTCATCCCCGCGCGTACGGGGAGCAGTCGGCGAGCTGGTCGCGCAGGTCGGCGTAGAGGGGTTCATCCCCGCGCGTACGGGGAGCAGATCACCGCTCGGATCACCGCTCGGCGTATCCCGGGTATATCCCCGCGCGTACGGGGAGCAGACCACCGGAGGCGACCCCATGTTCGCATCGCTGGGTTCATCCCCGCGCGTACGGGGAGCAGCCCGCCGGCTTTCACGGCGGGGGGCGTCTCCCGGGTTCATCCCCGCGCGTACGGGGAGCAGGACCCGGTCGACGCGGTGGTGATGGACCCCCCGGGTTCATCCCCGCGCGTACGGGGAGCAGGACCCGGTCGACGCGGTGGTGATGGACCCCCCGGGTTCATCCCCGCGCGTACGGGGAGCAGCCCGGTCGGCAAACGCACCTAGGTTCGTGTCCGGGTTCATCCCCGCGCGTACGGGGAGCAGTACGACCCGACCAAGACGACGTGTTTCCTGCCGGGTTCATCCCCGCGCGTACGGGGAGCAGCGGTAATGGCGGTGGTGCCGTCAGCCCAGTGCGGGTTCATCCCCGCGCGTACGGGGAGCAGCGGTAATGGCGGTGGTGCCGTCAGCCCAGTGCGGGTTCATCCCCGCGCGTACGGGGAGCAGGACGACATGGTTGATCTGCTGGCCCGCACCGCGGGTTCATCCCCGCGCGTACGGGGAGCAGCCGAGCTTCGGCTTGGGCTTCAACGGCAGCCAGGGTTCATCCCCGCGCGTACGGGGAGCAGCCAGCGCAGCGTGGTGGCGACATCGGCGGGCTGGGTTCATCCCCGCGCGTACGGGGAGCAGTTCCAGCGGTAGGCGCCCTTGCCGCCGTCCGCGGGTTCATCCCCGCGCGTACGGGGAGCAGCCCAGCCGCCGCCCGAGCCGGACCACGGTGTCGGGTTCATCCCCGCGCGTACGGGGAGCAGAGCTGGTCGCCGACCATGCCGTCCGGCTGGTCGGGTTCATCCCCGCGCGTACGGGGAGCAGGGTCGTCGGTGCCGCTCGCGGTGCGCCGGCCGGGGTTCATCCCCGCGCGTACGGGGAGCAGGCAATCTCCACTAGGGGCACAACCCCCAGCGGGGGTTCATCCCCGCGCGTACGGGGAGCAGGCGGTACGTCGGGGGCGCTCTTCTTGGGTGCCGGGTTCATCCCCGCGCGTACGGGGAGCAGCACACGTAATCGCCATCGGCGAGAACCGGTGTGGGTTCATCCCCGCGCGTACGGGGAGCAGCCCGTCTCGGGATGGGGATAGCTAAGCGTAGAGGGTTCATCCCCGCGCGTACGGGGAGCAGCTCGCCCGGGTTCGGATTGGTCCGGGCGAGCAGGGTTCATCCCCGCGCGTACGGGGAGCAGGTCTCTCATTTCATGATCGATTCACCGGCGGGGGGTTCATCCCCGCGCGTACGGGGAGCAGGTCGGCAGCCCAGACGGCCTGACGGCGGTGGAGGGTTCATCCCCGCGCGTACGGGGAGCAGCCCGCGCCGCCGGCACCGGCGAGGCGGACGAGGGGTTCATCCCCGCGCGTACGGGGAGCAGTGACCCATCCCACGCCCGCCATCACCCGCAGCGGGTTCATCCCCGCGCGTACGGGGAGCAGATCCCGAAGGACCCGGTGTCCGTCGCGGAGGCGGGTTCATCCCCGCGCGTACGGGGAGCAGAACCAACGAGCGCTTCTATCGGGCTCACTCCCGGGTTCATCCCCGCGCGTACGGGGAGCAGACTTGATGACCTGCGGTTTTACCGACAGGAATCGATGTTTTGAACCACTTTCGAGGAAACGGACAAATCAACCAGCGCCCACAGCGGGGGCTGCACGCACGTCTTCACACAAAAGGGTACGGCCAGCCCAATCACAAAACCCGCCGCCCAGCATGACCGGTGCAGGAGACGCCGAAACGTCAAGCCCCAGCCGGGACCGACCCAGCGCCCGTCCCCAGGACTCAGCGGATCGAAAAGAACTCCCACAGGACTCCCAACACCATCACGGCAAGGGCCACCCCCGCGGACGCGAGGATCAGCCGACAGGCTCAGATACAGGCCGGGCGGCACGGGTTCATCCCCCCGCGTACGGGGATCAGCGCCCCGCAGCTCGGCCCGCAGCTCCTCCGTGGGGTTCATCCCCGCGCGTACGGGGAGCAGTGCACCGGCGCGAGGATCGGCCGATGGGCGTCGGGTTCATCCCCGCGCGTACGGGGAGCAGTCCAGGAGGATCAGGCGGAGCGCGCTGCCGATGGGTTCATCCCCGCGCGTACGGGGAGCAGCCGGGCGAACCGAGGACGGGCAGGTCGTTGAAGGGTTCATCCCCGCGCGTACGGGGAGCAGGCCCTAGCACGGGGCATGGCTCAGCTGGGCATGGGTTCATCCCCGCGCGTACGGGGAGCAGCCTCGGCGGCGTTCGCGGTCCTGCTCACGGTCGGGTTCATCCCCGCGCGTACGGGGAGCAGTCCTTCGCGGCGAACGACCCGTGCTTGGTGAAGGGTTCATCCCCGCGCGTACGGGGAGCAGGCAGTCGATGACCGCGTACGGATCGATGCCGCGGGTTCATCCCCGCGCGTACGGGGAGCAGGTGGGTTCGTCGCGCTCGGTCGGGTCATAGCCGGGTTCATCCCCGCGCGTACGGGGAGCAGGCCATCGGGTCCATACATGTCGGGGACACCGTGGGTTCATCCCCGCGCGTACGGGGAGCAGGGGTTCTGCGGGATGATCCCGGGCTGCCGGTTGGGTTCATCCCCGCGCGTACGGGGAGCAGACGCGCACGGCGACTACACCGGCCCCGACTACGGGTTCATCCCCGCGCGTACGGGGAGCAGGGAGACCGTACCGGAGGACGTTACCCGGAAACGGGTTCATCCCCGCGCGTACGGGGAGCAGGCCTCGGCGTAGCGGCGGATGGTGTCGTCACTGGGTTCATCCCCGCGCGTACGGGGAGCAGCCCGCTGTCTAGCGGCCAATCTCGGTAACAACGGGTTCATCCCCGCGCGTACGGGGAGCAGGCACACAGCCGTGTGCAGGCGGTGTACGCCGAGGGTTCATCCCCGCGCGTACGGGGAGCAGACCACCACCGTTCCAGAGGAGCACGCCATGTCGGGTTCATCCCCGCGCGTACGGGGAGCAGCTCGACCGCCGCTACACCGGCACCTACCAGACGGGTTCATCCCCGCGCGTACGGGGAGCAGGGACCAACGCCGACGAGTACGACGGCCGGACGCGGTTCATCCCCGCGCGTACGGGGAGCAGGCTTGATGACCTGCGGTTTTACCGACAGGAATCGATGTTTTGAACCACTTTCGAGGAAACGGACAAATCAACCAGCGCCCACAACGGGGGCTGCACGCACGTCTTCACGCAAAAGGGTACGGCCAGCCCGATCATAAAACCCGCCGCCCAGCGTGACCGGCGCAGGGGACGCCGGAACGTCAAGCCCCAGCCAGGACCGACCCAGCGTCCGGCCCCAGGACTCGGCGGAATGAAAAGCACACCCACAGGACTCCCAACACCATCACGGCAAGGGCCATCCCCGCGGACGCGAGGATCAGCCGGTGGCCCGGCCCACGGTGACGGACCCGCGGGGTTCATCCCCGCGGGCGCGGGGAGCAGGGGCAGCCGGTGGGCCGGCCGGTGACCGACCCGGGTTCATCCCCGCGGGCGCGGGGAGCAGCCGGGGCCGTGGGGTCGCCGCCCCCGATCATCGGGTTCATCCCCGCGGGCGCGGGGAGCAGACGGGCGGCCGGGTCAGGAACTCCGACATGGCGGGTTCATCCCCGCGGGCGCGGGGAGCAGCACACCCCCCAGAGCAGCGGCCGGCCGGCCGCGGGTTCATCCCCGCGGGCGCGGGGAGCAGGCGTCACCCCTTTCCGGTTACGGCCTTAGCGAGGGTTCATCCCCGCGGGCGCGGGGAGCAGGCCTCTGGCTCGATCCCGCGATGGGCGCACAAGGGTTCATCCCCGCGGGCGCGGGGAGCAGACGACCGGCGCGCAGTTTTTCACGGTTGCCAAGGGTTCATCCCCGCGGGCGCGGGGAGCAGTGCCTGACGACAGCGGCGTAAGCGACCCGATCGGGTTCATCCCCGCGGGCGCGGGGAGCAGTCTTGGTGACCTGCGGCTTTGTCGGCGAGGTTGGTCGTCTCGGACCACTTTCGAGGAAACGGGCAAAACGGCCAGCACGCCAGGCGAGTCGCCGCGCGTGCCCCTTCAGGCAAGAAGGGTACGGCTGGCTCGGTCGCGGAACTGCGCACGCAGCCGGCCCCCGGGGACGTGGCGCCGGGATCGTCAGCTCGCCGGATCGCGGACGCTTGCGAGGGGGCACCGTGTCGGGCTGCCCCGGTCTGCCTCGCCGGAGACGAGCGCCCTCCGTTGCCCGCCGACGAAGGCCCACGCAGCGCAGCGGCCGCAGGGCGGGCGCGGGCGGCTCCCGAAGCTGGTCGTCGTCGCCTGACGAGCGTCCCCATTTCCCCAGCCGACCCGGCCCCAGGTGAGGTCAGGGATTACCCTGCGCTCCGGCAGCCCGCCCGCCGCGGGAGGCCGTGGGGCGTCGCGGCCGCGGGGGTCCCGCGGGGCCCCCGGGCCGTACGGGGACGTACGGGGACGTGTCACCGCGCGCGCCGGGGATCCCCGTTGGTTCGAGCCGAGAGGCCGTCGGCGGGGCGCCGCAGCGCCGAAGCGTAGGCGCGGCGGGGCGCGGCGGGGCGCGGCGGGGCGGGGCGGGGCGGGGCGGGGCGCCGCAGCGTAGGGGCGCCGCAGCGCCGGTCACGCCAGCGGCTTTCGCCAGGTCGAGACGTGGCCGGGGCTTTCGCTGGTGAAGGGGGCGCCGGTCCAGGTGGACCAGCGGGTGTGGAGGTGGAGGCCGGCGAGTTGGGCCATGAGGTCGAGTTCGGCGGGCCAGACGTAGCGGAAGGGGATGGAGCGGTAGTCGCCGCGGCCGTCGGCCAGGTCGATGTAGTTGGAGCTCATCGACTGGGTGGCGACGTCGTAGAGGTCGAAGGCCCAGCGGGTCGGGCCGGTGTGGAAGGGGACGGCGTTCTGGCCGGGCGGGAGTCGGCGCAGGTCGGGGGTGGCGACCTCGATGACGAAGGAGCCGCCGGGGGCGAGGTGGGCGGCGGCGTTGCGGAAGCAGGCGACCTGGGCGGCCTGGGTCGTCAGGTTCATGATCGTGTTGAAGACCAGGTAGGCGACGCTGAACGTCCCCTCGACCCGGGTCGTGGCGAAGTCGCCGACGGTCACGCCGACCAAATCGCCGTCCGGCTTGGCACGCAGCCGCGCGACCATCGCCCGGGAGAGGTCGATGCCGTGCACCGGGACCCCGCGGCGGGCCAGCGGGAGCGCGAGACGGCCGGTGCCGACCCCCAGCTCAAGGGCGCGCCCGTCACCGGCCAGCCCCGCCAGCACGGTAACCGCCTCGTTCACGACACCGGGCTCGAACATGTCCGCCGACGACGCGTCGTACGCCGCCGCGACCCGCTCTCCGAAGTAGCCGTCCTCATCGTCCACCGGCCGACCGTACTGCGATTGCCGGAGCGGCGCCTCCGCATTCCGGCCGCCCGCTTCCTGCCGCGGGGGCGGCGCCGCACCAAGCCGGTCCCGCTCCGCCCTACCGGACCGCGCACGACCACGCCGACCCCAGCGGGACACCGCCCCAGGCAGCGAACCGCGCGCATCTCCCCCCGGGACCTCGCCACCACAAGCGGCGGAACCCCGCGCCTCCCCACCCCGCACACCCCGCACACCCCCACTCCACCCCCACCCCCACCCCCATCGACGAAAGCACACGCGGCAAAAACCCGCGCCTCCCCATCGCAGGCGCCCCCACCGCAGCCAGCGAAAGCACACGCGACACAACCTGGGGCGTCTCCACCGCGGCCAGCGAAAGCACGCGGCGCAGGCAGGCCGCAGGAAAGCCGTGGGAAAGCCTCAGAAAAGCCGCAGGAAAGCCGCAAGAGGAGAAGAAAGGTGCCGGGCGCGCCGTGCGGGCGGTCACCGTCTCCTGGCCGGAGCTTTCCCCTTCCCCTTGCCCTCGTAGGGCACGTCGCTGTCGGTGTCCCCCGCGTCGCTGTACTCCGGCCCGGATTCCCGCTCGGACGCGGCGTCGTCCTCGGATGCGGAGGATTCCTCCTGCGGGCCGGGCGAACGGTCCGGGGGCAGCAGTGCCAGGCGCCCGTCGTCGCCGAAGTAGTAGACGTCCCCGGTGCTGGTCCGGACATAGGTGTGCTGGCCCTGGGCGTCGACCCGGTGGTCGTAACCGGCCGGCTCGCGCGGGGCCGCCGCCGACGACGAAGCCGCGGCCGGCTCCGGGTCGCCCATCTCGACGTCACCTCCCGGAGTGCTGGGCGGCGGCGCGGCCGGAGGCCGCACCGCCGGCTTCCCGCCGGCGTTGAGCGTCCCGAACTTCCTGTTGAGGAACTTCCGCAGGGCGTCCGCGGTGAGGAAGAGCTCCCTGGCCAGCTGCGGGATGGCGACCCGCTCGCGGATTCCGTCGAGCGTCCGGGCGAGTCGGTCGTCCATGTCCCCGGGGGACAGGGTCCTGCCCGTCGGATTACCCGTGTCGTGCAGTTCCTGCCAGTCCCGGTAGAACGCATGGTTGCCGGCGGCGCGCAGCGCCTCCTGGATGTCGGCCCTGTCCTTCTCGGGGAGCACGTTCGCGCCCTTGGTGAAGGTGGTCGCCGTCTTCTTGGCCTTCCCGCCGCCCCCGGCGCGCTGCGGCACACGTTTCCGCTCGGGGTCGGCCTGCCTGCCGTCCCGCGCCTCGTGGCCGGTCGTGCCCTTGAGCAGGCGGCGGACGATGCTCTCCGACGCACCGGTGATCTCGACGATCTCGACGGCGCTCATCTTCTTCTTCCCGCTGGGCCCGCCGGCGGCCATGTCACGGAAGACCCGGCCCTGCTCCTCACGCGCGGCCGGACCCTTCCCCCACACCGCTACGAGCCGGGCCACGTCGGCGTCGTCGGCGACGCGGGCGGCGCGGGTCGGCCTGGTCGCGGCGCCCGCCTTTCCCGGGCCGAGCTTCCTGCCGCCGCTGCGCGTGCCGGTGACCAGCTTGCGCCTCCGGGTGCGGGAGGCGCCCTCGATGCCGGGCATGCGGTCGGGATCGGACCCGCTGTCGGAGTCGGAGTCGGACGAGGCGGTTCGGGATTCGGCGTCCGTGTCGGACGCGGTGGTGTATCCGCGCCCCTGCGCGTTGGCGGCCGAGGTCAGGGTCTGCGGGCCGTTGTCGTCGGTGAACGTCGGATCGTCTCGCGGCGGGGCCTGCCAGGAAGGTGCAGCGGTGCTCATCGGTGCGTCGAGCATCGCCTTGACGTACTCCAGGTACTGCGGATCGTCCACGACGTGACGCAGGTGCTGTGCGAGGGTCTTCACCGACTTCTCGTAGTAGAAGCCGTAGTTGGGGTTGAACTCCAGGTTGCCGAAGCCGGCGACGTCCCGGTAGTAGCGCAGGGCCGCGTTGCAGCCGAGGCAGCCCCGGTACTTTCCCTCGATGGCGAAGTCGCCCTTGACCTCTTCGGGCCGCAGACCGGCGCTGCGGATGGCCACCAGCAGTTTCTGTTCGGCGTGCATCGAGTGGGACGTGGCGCTCGCGTTGGGCGCGCGTTTCGCCTTCGCCCCGGGTTCCTCCGCGCCCGCCGTCTTCGCCGTCTTCGCCGTCTTGTCCGTCGCCCCGAAGCGCAGCATCATCACCGAGCCCGCGTACTGCGGTTCGGTAAGCAGCGCCTTCATACGGGGATCCGCGGCATCGACGTACATGACCGGTCGGCCCAGGCTGGCGCGTACGGCCTCCGCGGTGGCGTCCTCGCCGTCCACACCGCGCTCGCCGTCGAACACCTGGTTGATCTTCGCTTCGGCCCGTTTCAACCGGTCGACGTACTCGGTCGCGTCCTGGTCGTGCAGTCCGGCCCTGCGGTTCTCCTCGCTCTGCTGTGCCCTGAGCAGGTCCCGCAGGGTGCGCTGTTCGTCGCCGGCCTTCTTGAGGGAGTCGATTGAGTCGTTGAAGTTGGACGCGAAGAGCAGCCGGTCGTTGATCAGCATCCCCTGGACCTCGCGGTCGTCGACGTCGGCCCGGCCGGACTCGCCGCCGCCGGCCGCGTCCTGCGCCGCGCGGATGGCGTCGTAGGTCAGAAAGCTCAGATGGGACAGCGTCTGTCCGGACCGCTCCTCCTCCTTGTCCCGGGCATAGCGCAGCCGGACCTCGTCGGTCGCCCTGCCGTGCCGGCCGCCGCCGTAACTCGCGGCTCCCGAGTCGATCACCACCTGTGTGACGTCGTCGACGAGGTCCTTCTGGGACTTCCCCTTCGTACGCGCCTTCTTGGCGGGCGGTTCCGCGTCGTCCCTCATCCGCTGCACGGCCCGCCGGACCGTCGCGGAGCCCCCGGGACCGGGCGGCGGGGCTGCGGCGAGGTGCTCGGTGACGGCCCGCCGCGCGAAGGCGGAGGGGGCGTACGGCATGCCCTGCCGGAAGGCGACGCCGTCGGCCGCCGCCTCGCGCTCCTCGGTGTGGCCGGGGTCGCTGATCCGCAGCCCGCCGCCGTTGTCGACACCGGCGACCCTGCCCTCGCTCTGCTGCCCGACGTGCCGGGTCTCGTGCCCGATCGTCTCCGCGTCCTCGCCGCCCGCGCCGAGGACGATGTCCGCACCGACCGTGTAGGCGCGCGCCCCGATCGCCGCGGCGGACCGCCGCGCCACCGCACCGGTGTGCAGCCGGACACCGGAGAGGTCGGTCTGGTGGAAGGTCTCCAGCGCCCCGCGCCGGGCGGGATCGATCGGCCGGCCGGGCGATCGCAGTGCCTGCTCCACCAGGTCCCGCTGAACGCCGGGCTCATCGGCGCCGGAGACGTAAACGCCGGGCTCATCGCCGCCCGCGGCACCGGGTGCGCCCAGGGTGCCTTCGGCCTGCGACTCCGGCCGGTCCCGGTCCCGGTTCTGGCCGAAGTCGCTGTCCCGGCCGGGACCGTGAGCGGGGTCCCGGCCTTGGTCAGATCGCTGGTCCACGCCGTCGGGCCTGTTCCGGGCGAGGATCCGGGAGACGGCCTGGTTGCCGATGGAACGCTGGAGTGCACCTAACAGGGCGGGAGAAAGGGGCGGCACCGGCCCGGCGACGCGACCGCCCGCCGAGTCGGAGGGAGTACGTACCGTCCGGTTCGCCGGGCCGGGCTTCGCACCCTGCCGCTTCTGCTGTGCGTACAAGACCCCTCGCCTTCACGGTCGAAGTGAATGGGGTCCTCTCACGGTACGCGGCCCGGCCGTCGGCGTCCCGCCCCCGACCACAGCTCGTCCGTGTTCCGGCCATCGGCCGGGCCGGGCGTCAGCGGATACGCCCCCCCGGAACGGACTCCCCCGCGTCGAGGTCGGGCAGCATTCCGAGCGCCGGGGGAAGGTGGGGCCGTGCGAGCATGAACGACACGTCTCCGCCCAGTACGGGACCGCTCGCCGTCCCGTCCTCCGCCATGTCGAGGCGTACGAGTTCGGAGGCGTTCATCCACCCGCGGACCGCGACGAGGATTTCACCACCGGGGCGGGTCTGCTCGCATCCCTCCGAAGCGGTGCCGTCAATCACTGGCCCCCTCTCTGTGCTGGAACTCGTCGGCGACAGCCGCCGAGGGCCGGTTCACCGGTCACGGCCACGCGCAGGTAGCAGTGGGTCAGAGGGGGAAGCGACCTTCGCGGACGGCGGTGACGAAGGCGGCGAAGGACTCCGCCGGGATCACCAGGGCCGGACCGGACTTGTCCTTGGAGTCGCGGATCGCGACCCGGCCCGTGCCGGTGAGGTCCGCGACCTCCACGCAGGCATTGGCGTTCTCCTGGCTGTAGGACGACTTGAACCAAGCGCCCTCGGGAGCGATGTCAGGTGCCATGCGGTACGTCATGCAGATCAGATCTCTCCAGCTAGTCGATGCAGAAAGATCAGGCTCTCGCCCGGAGCCAGCGCCCCAGCGCGCAGGGCGTCGAACCTCCGGTTGAAGGCCCAGATCGTGGTGTCCTTGTCGCTGACGCCGGACCCCTCGGGTACATCGGACTGAACGACCGTCAGTTGCGGCGCGTCGAACTCCAGAAGAGTGAAATCGAAGCTTGACCGGTACGTGCTGTCAGCCATGGGCAGGACCTGGACGGTCACATTGTCGAGCTTCGTCAGCCGGATGATCTCCTCGTACTGCTCGCCCATCACGTCAGGGCCGCCGACGACCCGGCGCAGTGCGGCCTCGTCCAGGATGGCCCACACCTCCAGTTGGCTGCCCTGACGGGTGAGCTGTTCCTTGTCGGGCCGTTGTCAAAGGGCGCCGGACTCTTGGCCCAGTTATCCCAGGTGTTTTCAGGGACAGGGCGGGGGGCATGGCGGTCTCCTCGGCGAGTAGGGGTACGGCCTGCTACCCGCAGTGTGGGAGCAGGCCGTACGGGAGGAGGAGGGTGGAATCGGCCGAATGGGTCAGAGGGGGAAGCGGCCCTCGCGGACGGCGGTGACGAAGGCGGCGAAGGACTCCGCCGGGATCACCAGGGCCGGGCCGGACTTGTCCTTGGAGTCACGGATCGCGACCCGACCCGTGCCGGTGAGGTCCGCGACCTCTACACAATTGGTGGCGTTTTCCGAACTGTACGAGGACTTGAACCAAGCGCCCTCGGAGGCGATGTCGGGTGCCATGCGGTACGTCATGCAGATCAGATCTCTCCGGCTAGTCGGTGCAGAAAGGTCGGGCTCTCGCCCGGAGCCAGCGCCCCAGCGCGCAGGGCGTCGAACCTCCGGTTGAAGGCCCAGATCGTGGTGTCCTTGTCGCTGACGCCGGACCCCTCGGGTACATCGGACTGAACGACCGTCAGTTGCGGCGCGTCGAACTCCATCAGGGTGAAATTGAAGCTCGACCGGTACGTGCTGTCAGCCATGGGCAGGACCTGGATGGTCACATTATCGAGCTTCGTCAGCCGGATGATCTCCTCGTACTGTTCCCGCATCACATCCGGGCCGCCGATCACACGTCGGAGCGCTGCCTCGTCGAGGATGGCCCACAGCTCCAAGCCGCTGCCCCTGCGGGTCAGGTGTGCCTTGCGCTCCATCCGCAACTGGACGGTGCGCTCGATGATCTCCGTCGTGTGTTCCTCGACCGGCTTCGCGGTTTGCAGCATCGCCCGGACGTAGTCCTCGACCTGCAGGAGCGAAAAGATCACGTCCGGCTGCCAGGCCCGAATCGCGCGGGCGCCGCTCTCCAGTCCCACGTACATCGCCATCCCTGACGGCATGACGCTGCGATACTGCGACCACCAGCCCCGGTTCAGCGAGTCCCGGTGGATCTCCGCGAGGAACTGAATATCGTCCTCGTCGGTCAGGCCGTACCGATCCAGCAGTACGCGCAACTCTGCCGCCGACTTCAGGCCGGTGAGGCCGTTCTCCACGCGGTAGAGCTTCGTGGTCGAGAGGTCCAGGCCGTCGACCGCCTGTGCGAGCGTAAAGCCCACCTTCTCTCTCAACCGGCGCAGCTCCGCACCCAGTTGCATACGCCGAACGGTGGGTCCGGTCGGTGCTGCCATGAGTTTCCCTCCCCGAGCTTCGAGTTTAGGCGCCCGCCGTGTCAGTGCCGAGGCCGCGACGGGAAGTCCCTGTCATGTCGCGCAGAGCCCACCAAGTTACATATGCCATTTGGTCCGAAAGTTACGGACAGCGTTGCCGAGCCCTCCGCGTAGTACCAAGCTAGTACCTAACGCCACCGCCTGTCACGGGCAGTGAAAGCTGCAGGTCCGCACACCCGTGCGACCCCAACCCCGCCCGAGGTAGTCGGATGATCGCGTCGCCCTCCACGCCCAGCCCCGCCGGGCACCCCGCATACACCCAGCCCCTGCCGTGCGCGGCACCGAGCGCGGCCGAGGCGCGGCGGCTCGTCCGGACCGCGCTCGGCGTGTGGGGGCTGGACGCTCTCGCCGACGAGGCCGAGTTGGTCGTCTCGGAGCTGGTCGGGAACGCCGTACGGCACACCCGGTGCCGGCTGATCCAGGTCTCGGTCGCGCGGCCCGCGCGGGGCACCGTACGGGTGGCGGTCGCCGACGGGTCGTATGTGCGGCCGGTTCCGCGGGCGCAGCCGGGCGACGAGGACGTGTGCGGGCGCGGGCTGGTGCTGGTCGCGGCGCTGGCGGACCGGTGGGGAACGGACCCGTTGCCGTGCGGGAAACGGGTCTGGGCGGAGCTGGCCCAGATCGGCGGCGCGCGCTGACGGCGACCGGACCCGTACGCAAAGCCCGCGCGAGGGGCCCGCCCGGAAAACCCCCGCCTCCGCCGCGGAACCCGCACCCGGAGCCGCGCGAAGCGCACCCGCGGAAAGCCCGCACGAAGAGCCGTACGAAGGGCCCACATGAACGGCCCGCGCGAAGGGCCCGCATGAAGAGGTCGCATGAAGGGCCCGCGCGATGGGCCCCGACGAAAAACCCGCGCGAAGAGCCCGCGCAGCGAACCCGCACCGACAGAACACCAGACAAGGAGTACCGCCGTTATGTCCGTTCAACCGGCCGCGTCCCCGGAGCTGTTGAGGTGGGGGCCGAAGAACCTGCCGGTCCCGTACGCCGCCACGTGGAGTGCGGAGACCTCCGGCACGGGGTCCGGTCTCATCGTCCGGCCGCACGGGATCGGGTACCGGGACGAGACCCCGGCCGACCGCGACACCAACGGCGTGCTGTGGTCCCGGACGCGGCAGTCGCCCGGGGTCGGGCGGCCCGACTACCGGTCCATGCACCCCCGGCGGCAGCACCGGACGATGCTGCACAAGCTGTGCCAGGTCTGCGGCGGGCCGGCCGACCGTACCTCGCGGGGCTGGCTGTTCCTGCTGCCCCGGCCCGAGGGGACGGAGTCCCGCGTCATCGAAGGGGTACGCACCACCAAGCCGCCGATCTGCCGGCCCTGCGCGGCTCTCGCGCTGCGCCACTGCCCGCATCTGACGGCGCCGGTCTTCGTCCGCTCCCGCAAGCCCCGCGTCTGGGGGGTTTACGGCGACATGGTCACCCCGACAGGTGAGTTCGCTCCCGAGGACTCCGGGCACTACCTGCCCTACGGGCACCCGCTGGCCCCCTGGTTCCTCGCCTCCCAGAGCGTCGTGGAACTCAACCGCTCCACGCAGGTCGCCCTCGACCAGGACTGATCCCGGCGCCCCGCCCCCGCCCCGCCCTCGCGCCATGCGGGCAGGCCCCCTCGGGGCGGCGGGGCCGGGGCGGAGGCCGGGGCGAGGCGGAAGCGGGGCGGAAGCGGGGCGGAGGCCGAGGCGGCGGGGCCGGGCGGCTACCAGCGGCGGTTCGCCAGGACGGGAATGCTCGCCCGGACGGCGCCCACCTCCCGGAGGTCCAACTCCCAGACCGCGAAGCCCGGTTCGGGCCCGAGCCGGTCCAGTACGTCGCCGAGCGGCGAGACCGCGAGGCTGCCGCCGACGCCGGTGGGGGCCGGGCCCGGCGGCACCGCCTCGCCGGGGTCGGCCTGGTCGCAGCCGACGAGGTACGCGGTCGTGTCCATGGCCCGCGCGCGGGCCAGCAGCGTCCACTGGTCGAGCTTGCCGGGGCCGGCGCCCCACGACGCCGGGACGACGATCACCTGGGCGCCCCGGCCGGCCAGTTCGGTGAACAGGCCGGGGAAGCGGATGTCGTAACAGGTGGCGACGCCGACCGTGACGCCGGCGACGTCCACGGTCAGCGGCTCGTGGCCGGGTGCCACGGTCTGCGACTCGCGGTAGCCGAAGGCGTCGTAGAGGTGGATCTTGTCGTAGTGGCGCAGCGGGCGGCCGGGGCCGGCGACCACGACGGTGTTGTGGACGCGGCCCCCGTCGGCGGGGGTGAACATGCCCGCGACCACCGTGACGCCGCTCGCCGCCGCGATCGCACGGACACCCCGCGCCCAGGGGCCGTCCAGCGGTTGGGCGACGGAGGCCAGCGGCACCCCGAAGCGGCACATGGCCGCCTCGGGGAACACCACCAGATCCGCGCCGGCCGCCGCCGCCCGCTCGGCGCCCGACCCGATGAGGCCGAGGTTCGCCGCCGGGTCGGTCCCGCTGCCGATCTGCGCCACGGCCACCCGCAGGGTCCGCGGCGGTACGGCCCGGACCACCCGCGGCGCGGGTCCCCGCTCGACCGCCGCCGAGTCCGTACCGGCGCCGGCTTCCGACGCGGCGTCCGTGCCGCGCAGGACGGCCCATACGGAGGGGACACCGGCGCCGACGGAGGCCGCGGCGCCCGCGGATCCGGCCGGGGCGGGGGCCGGAGCGGGGGCCGGGCCCGGCAGACCCGCCGGCCCGGAGCCCGTACCCGGGGGATCCGCCCGGCCGGGCCCCGTACCCGCGCCCGCGCCCGCGCCGATAGCCGCCGGGAGATCCGCCCGGCCGGGGTCGGCGCCCGAGGAGTACGGCGGCCCCGGGCTCGTACCGGGGGAAACCGGCCCCGCCGGGCCCGTGTCGTCACTGTCCGGTCCGCCGCGCGGTGTCCTGTCGGTGGTCACGGCAGCGATTTCACCACAGAAGTGAGCCGCTCCAGGCCCGCGACCAGATGGGCCTCCTGCGGGGCGGAGAAGGCCAGGCGCAGGTGGTCGGCGTACCGGCCGCTCTGGTGCGGGTCGTAGAAGGTGCCCTTGGAGTAGACCACCCCGGCCGCCAGGGCGCGGTCGGCGAGGAGTTCGGCGGCCTCGGGGCCGCCGGTGACCCGGGCCCAGACGAAGAAGCCGCCCTCCGGCGCGGTGAACTCCAACCGGTCGCCGGCCTCCTGGAGGGCGCGCACCGCGAGGTCGGCCCGCGCCCGGTACAGCGCCCGGCCGCGGCGCAGCAGTCCGTCGAACCAGCCCGGCCGCTCCAGCAGCGCCCGCGCGATGGCCTGGGACAGGGTGGAGCTCTGGAAGTCGTAGCGGCGGCGCAGGTTGACCACGTGCGGCGCCAGCCACTCGGGGGCGACCAGCCAGCCGAGCCGCAGGCCGGGGCCGAGGGTCTTGGCGAAGGTGTGCGCGACGACCACCCGGTCGCTGCCGAGCGGGAAGTCGGGCTCGCGGGTGCCGTCGAAGGCGAACTGGCGGTAGGGGTTGTCGGAGACGATGACGAAGCCGTAGTGCTCGGCGAGTTCGACCAGCCGCAGCCGCCGGTCGTACGGCAGCAGGCCGCCGCCGGGGTTGTGGAAGTCCGGCACGGTGTAGACGGCCTTCGGGCGCAGTCCGGCGCGCAGCCGGTCGGCGAGCACCTCGACGTCGAAGCCGCGCGGACCCACCGGGACGGTGTGGATGTCGGCGCCGGTGCTCTCCACGACACGGATGGTGTCGGGGAAGACCGGGTCGTCGACGACGATCACGTCGCCCGGTTCGGCGACGACCTGGAGGGCGAGGGAGGTGCCGTGCAGGGCGCCGTTGGTGATCAGGATCCGCTCGACGTCCACGCCCTCGCTCGCCGCGATCAGGTCCCGCAGCCCGCGGTCGCCGGCGTTGGCGCCGTAGGCCAGCGCCCGGCCGCCCGAACCGAACTGCGAGAACAGCTCGTTGGTGACCTCCCGGATCTCCCGCAGCGGCAGCGCCTCGACGGCGGGCGCGCCGCTGACCAGGTTGACGAAGTCGGGACCGGGCTGCCGGGCGGGTACGGCGTAGGGGGCGGACAGCGAGAGCCCGGCGATCCGGGCGGAGACCAGGGAGGCGGCCGGGCGCGGCGCCTCGATCGCGCCGCCGGCCGGGCGGCCGGGGGTACGGCCGCCCGTGTCGTCGGCCGGGTGGCCGGAAGCGGCCCTGGGAGAAGGCGTGGTGGTGGTCATGCCGATGTCCTCGCTTCGTGGTAGGTCTGCTCGTCGGTACGGGCCGCCGCGGCGGGCGGCGCGAAGGTGGATCGCAGGGGAGGGGCCGGGCGGGGGCCGGGGGCGGGGGCGAGGCCGGCCGCACGGCCGGGCGCGCGGCCGGGCGGCGCGCTCACGCCGCGCGCCCGGCCGCCACCTCGCTCAGCCACTGCCAGTAGCCGTGCCGGGCCGCCGAGAACTCGATGTAGTGGCCCGATCCGGCGAAGTCCACCGCGGTCGCCCGGTGGGTGAGGCCGGACAGGACCTGCCAGGAGGTCGCGAGGTCGATGACCGCGTCGTGCTCCGGGCGGGCGAAGTGGACGGAGGCGGGGGCGCCCGGGGCGTCGTCCCAGAAGCCGCCGCGCATGTAGGTGTCCTCCAGGCCGACCATCACCGCGCGGGTGTCCGCCGTGATCCGGCGGATCATCAGCAGGTCGTTGGCCATGAAGTCCAGGTAGCCGCTGACGTCGGTGTAGTCCGCGTCGGCCAGCGACAGCGGCGAGCTGTGCGGGCCGGCCGCGGCCCGGACCGCCGCCAGCGCCTCGCCGGAGCCCAGCCGGGCGCGCTGCTGGCCGAGCGCGGGCGCGCAGAACACCAGCCGCGCCCGCGGCACCAGGCCCTGCGTGACAAGCGCCGCCAGCACGCTGCCGCCGAAGCTCTGCCCGACGATCGTCAGGTCGAGCCCGGGGGCGAGTTCGCGGGTACGGGCCAGGGCCAGCGCGTAGTCGCGCGAGACCTGGCCGACCGACGGCAGGTGGCCGCGCGGACCACCACTGACGCCGCTGCCGCGCCGGTCGAGCGCGAACACCGCGATCCCCCGGGCGGCGAGCGCGGGACCGGTCTCGTAGAGCCAGCCCGCGTGGCTCTGGATGCCGTGGACGTAGAACACCGCGGCGGCGGGGTCGGCACCTGGCGACCAGTGGTGCAGGGCGAGGTCCGTGCCGTCGTCGGCGGTCAGCGCGAGCGTGGTGTACTCGCCGGACCGGTCGGCCGTGGCGGTCACCGGGCACCGGCCCCTTCGGCGGTCCACGCGGCCCGGCCACCGCTGCCGCCGCTGCCATCCCGACCATCGGTGCCGCCGGCGCCGCTCCCCCGGGCCTCGGCGCCGCCGGCGGCGTCCCGGCCGTCGGTGCTCGCCGCGATCAGGCCGCGGTCGCGGAAGACGTCCAGCAGCTCGCCGTCGCGCTGCAACCAGTGGTGCTTGACCTGGTTGGCCGAGGCGCCGCGGGCCCGCAGCCGCTCCTCGGCGGCGGCGAACGCGCCGACCGGTACGGCGGTGACCTCGATCCGGCCGAGCCGCTGCGAGCGGCGCTTCTCGCCGTACTCGACGTTGATCCGCCGCAGGGCCGCGTCGACGCCCTCCCGGAAACGCTCGAGGCCGGCGGCGCCCAGCGCGGCGGCGCCCTCGATGACGACGTGGTAGCCGGGCGGGGTGCCCCAGACCGGTACGCAGCTGAAGAGCGGCCGGCTGCCGAAGCCCGCGGGCAGCGCGTCCACCACCGCCTGGTGCACATGGGTCTCGGTCAGCTTCTCGCCGGTGAAGGAGCTGCGGAAGCCGGCCCGACCGGTGAACTCCAGGCGCGGCACGGCGCCGTAGCGGCCGGCCACCCGGTACACGTCGCCCACGTCATAGCGCAGCAGCCCGTTGGCCTGGCTCATCACCAGCCGGTACTCGCGGCCCTCCTCCAGGTCGGCGAAGTCCAGGGTCGGGGTGTCGGGGGCGAGCAGGTCGCGGTCGTCGACGGGCACGAACTCGTAGACGCCCTGGTTGACCGCGAGCGGCCCGGCCGAGGGGTGGCCGTCCACCGGCAGGGTCACGATGCCCTCGGTGCCGGTGGTGCTGAACGGCAGCCGCGGCACGCCCGGCAGCACCTCCGCAAGCCAGTCCCGGTACAGGGAAGCAGAGGCGGAGTTCCAGGCCACCGCCAGTGACAGGCGCGGCCACAGGTCCACCAGGGTGGGCGCGCCGCCGGTCGCGTCGAACACCCGCCGCAGCCGTGCCGCGCCCTCCCGGTCGGCGGTGAGGCCGGCGGCGGGCCGGCCGTCCAGGGTGCCGTCGTGCAGGTCCGCGACCAGCTGCTCCCCCCTGCGGACGAGGGTCTGCGCGAGGCTGATGACCTTGGACGGGTTGAGCGCGACCACGGCCCGTACGTCGCTGCCCGCCAGCAGCCGCAGCTTGCGGTACATCGCCGCCTCCCAGCTCTCCCCGGGGTCGGCGACGAACCACGGCTCGTCGTACCACGGCGGGAGCCAGTCGCGGGAGCTGACGGCGGCCGGGCGGTTGGAGATGCTGTACACCGGCTGTAAGGCGCCCGGGGCCACGGTGCCGGGAGCGCGCTCCCAGGACAGGTCGAGCACCTGCGGGATGTGCCCGGTCCCGCCGGCGGCCGGATCGGCCACCGCCAGCGCCTCGAAGTACAGCCCCCACTGGGCGTACAGGGCCGAGCCCCGGTAGTGGTCGCGCCAGTGCCGGGTGGTCGGGATGTGCTTGGGCGCCCCGCTGGAGCCGGAGGTCTTGAGGTACGCGTACGGGCGGCTGGTGGTCAGCACCGCGTCGTGGCCCAGCTGCGCGCGCCGGACGTACGGCTCGATGTCCTCGTACTGCTGGATGGGGACGGCCCGCCGCCATTCGGCCAGGGTCCGGACCCTGCCGAGGGAATGCGCCCGGCCGAACTCGGTGTCGGCGGACTGGCCGAGTATGTCCTCGAATACCTGCCGGACGGTTTCCGCCGGGGTGGCGTAAATGCGCCGCTGGAGTTCCAGGGCGCCCTGGACACGGTCCGTGAAGGCGTGGCAGGAGCAGGCGAATGGCGTGGTACGCCGCAGCGGACGCGAGCTGTCGTACAGGTTATTGGTGGATTCCGTAGCGGCTTCCATGAATTTCCCTCAGGTTGAATGTGCGCGTGTCGGCGCGCCGAATTCCCGGAGGGTGTTCTGGGGATCCAGCGCAGGTCGCACGGGGTGATCGCGCGAATGAGCGGCCCGACGCAGGGCAGTGTGAATGCCCCGGCTCTGGCGTCGGACCTCAGATGGAGGAGGGGGGTCGGCGCCGAAAGTCAGCGAACCCGAAGGGGAGAGCAACATATCGCGTCGGCGCGGACCCGGCAGTAATCCGCCGACGGCGCGCCCGAACGACCTCGAAGCTCTCGCATACTCATGATTCTGACCCACCCGGCGCACGGGAGTCAAGCGTTTTCCGAAATAGATCCGACGGGAATCACTTCAGAATTGCTAATTCTGTGTGTAATGGCTGGTGAACTGTGGGTCAACGGGGTTTTCCGGGGCGGGGCGGGCCGGGGCGGGCCGGGCCGGGGCGGGCCGGGGCGGCTGCCGGGGTCGGCCGGGGGCGGGCCCGGGTCGGCCGGGGGCGCGGCGGGCGCTGCGCCCGAGGGGTCCCGGATGGCCGACGACCACCGACCACCGACCGTCACCGACCACCGCCGACCGTCCCGCACGGTCCGAGGCGACCCCCGGGCCCGTCGGCCCGTCGGTTCAGGTGCCCGACGCGTTGCGGGCACCCGGGCGGGCGTACCGCGGGACCGCCGGCGGGAGTCCCTCCGCCGTGGCCGTGGCGGACGCGCCGCGGCCGCTGCGGGTCAGCGCCAGCGCCACCGCCCCGCCGAACAGGCCGAACCCGGCCGCCGTCGCCGCGAACCCCGCGGAGCCCACCGCGGTCATCCCCAGCAGCGAGGTGCCGGCCGCGATGCCGACGTTCATCATCGAGCTGTTCCAGGCCAGGACCGAGGCGCGCTGGCTGGGATCCGCGCTCGCCAGATACGCCTGCTGGGTGGAGTAGAAGGCGCTCCCGGCCACGCACCAGACGAACAACGCGCCCAGGCACAGGGCGAGGTGACCGGTCGTCAGGGCGACCGGCGCCGACAGGACGAAGACCGCCGCGGACACCACCGACAGCCAGATCTCGCTGCGGCCCCGGGAGCGCAGCCGGTCGATCACCGGGCCGCTCGCCAGCGACCCCAGCATCGAGCTGACCCCGACCAGCAGCCCCGCCGCGCCCTGCTGGGCCAGGGAGAACCCGAAGCGCTGCGCCAACAGGGCACCGACGTAGGTGTACGCGCCAAGCCGGCCGGCCTGGAAGAGCAGGGTCGCGGTCAGCCCGAGGCTGATCCGCGGCGCCCGCCAGGGCCTGATCAGCGCGCGTAGACCCGCCGGAGCCGCGACCGCCGGCGTACGGGTCAGCCGGCGGGCCAGCAGCGGGACCATCACGGCGAAGCCCGCGCCGATACCGGCGAACGCCACCCGCCAGCCCAGGAACTGGGCGCAGACCGTGCCCAGCGGCACGCCGAGCACCTGCCCGAGGCCGTAGACCGCGACCGCGACCGATATGGCGCGGCCCCGGCGGGCCGGTGCGGTGCGCTCGGCGAGGTAGGCCCAGCACGAGGGGGCGGCCATCGCCGCGCCCAGGCCGCTCAGCGCCCGCGCGGCGACCAGCAGCGGCAGGCTCTGGGCGAGCGCGGAGAAGACGTTGCCGGCCGCGAACAGGCCGCCGCCGGCCACGATGAAGATCCACCGGGGGGCGCGGTCGGCCACGACCCCCAGCGGCGGTCCGGCGACCCCGTAGGCGACGACGAAGGCGGTCACGACGAGCGCGGTGGCGGGGGTGGAGGCGCCGAGGTCGGCGGAGAGGGTGGGCAGCAGCGGGGAGACGAGGTAGGTCTCCGCGCCCATGAGGAAGAAGACGCCGCACAGCATCACGTACTCGGCCGTGGTGATCACCTCGGCCTTGCCTGTGCGCATGCTCGCCCTCTCCGATGCGGGCCGGCGTCCGCCGGGGTCGACCGGGACCGGCCGGCGGGGCCGCCCGGTCCGCCGGGGTTGCCGCGTGGGCGGTGGGCTGCCCCGCGCCCGGCGGGGCCGTCCCGGTCCGCCGCGTGCGGGGCGGAGTCCGCCCATGGTCGGGTGACCGCCTTCTCACGGCGGTACTGCCGAGTCTGGGGGTGGGGGGCGGGGGCGGTCCAATAGCCTTTGTGCGGCGGGCGATCACGGTTGCTTATCGGTGGGGGCGCGGACGGGAGTCGCCGTGTGTACGGCGGGGCCGACGGGCCGGGCGGGGCCGGGCGGGGCCGGGCGGGGCCGGGGGCCGGGGCGAGCAGCCGGCGCGTGAAGGCCGTCGGGCCGGTACGGGGGGCGAGGGGCCGCCGGGCCCGGCGGGGTGCGCGCGGCCCGGGGCGCGGTTGCGGCGAACGTTACGCTGAGCGCATGGAGTTGCGCCGCCTGAGGTACTTCGTGGTACTTGCCCGGCATCTGCACTTCGGCCGGGCGGCGGCCGAACTCCGGATCGCCCAACCGGGGTTGAGCCAGCAGATCAAGGTGCTGGAGAAGGAGCTCAAGGTGGTCCTGCTCGACCGGGGACCGCAGGGCGTCGCCCTCACGCCGGCTGGCGAGGCCCTGCTGGCCGGCGCCGGTCCCGTCCTGTCCGCGGCCGACCAACTCGGCGAGCGGGTACGGGCGGTGGCCGACGGGGCGGACGGCCGGCTGCGGGTGGCGTACTCGCGCTCGGGCGCCGACGACCTGGTCTCGGACCTGATCCGCCGCTTCCGCGGCGAACACCCGCGCGTGCGGGTGACGGTGACCACGACGATGTCCGCGTGGGGCCTGCGGCTGCTGCTCGACGGCGGGTTGGACGCGGTGTTCGTACGGGGTGAGGTGCGCGAGCCGGGCGTCGACTCCGCGGTGGTGAGCCGCGAGGAGGCCGCCGTGGTGCTGCCGGCCGGCCATCCCCTGGCCGCGTGTGAGCTGATGGACCGTCAGGACCTGCGGTGTTTGCCGGTGGTGCTGTGGCCGCGGGAGTCCGGCCCGAGCCTGTACGACGAACTGGTCGGCGACGTATGGCCGGACGGGCCGCCCGAACTGGCCGCGGAGGAGCCCGACTTCGAGCAGGTGGTGGCGGCGGTCGCGGCCGGCGCCGGCATCTCCGTCATGGACCTGGGCCGCGCCCGCAAGCTGGCGCCCCCCGAGGTGGCCGTGCGCCGTTTCCGGGGCGTACCGCCGGCGTACGCGGTGTCCCTGGCCTGGCGGGCGGACGAGGCGGACCCGGCGGTCCGGCGCTTCGTCTCGTACGCGCGGGGTTGGCTGCACGCCCGCGGGGGTGCGCGGTGAGCCGGGCACCCGCAGCGGGCCGCCGCACCCCGGGGTAGCGCGGCCCCTCCGCCGCACGCTTCCGGGGCCCGCGGAACCGGCCCGGCGGCACGCGCCGGGGCGTTCGCGGGCCGGCGGCGCGCGGGTCGTAGGATGCGTTTCATGCCGGATGCCGCTCCCCGCCCCGAGCCGTACAGCCCGCGGGCCGCGCCCGCGGCGCTGGAGGACCTCCGCACGCGGCTGCGTGCGACGCGCTGGCCGGACGCGCCCGAGGACGCCGGGTGGTCGCTCGGCACCGACCTCGGCTATCTGCGCGAGCTCGTCGCGTACTGGGCGGACGGGTTCGACTGGCCGGCACAGGAGGCGGCGCTGGCCCGGTTCCCCCGCTTCCGCGTCCCGCTCGGCGGCGGCCTGCGAGTCCACTTCGCGCACGTGCGGGCCGCCGCGCCGACCGGGCCCGTCCTGCCGCTGGTCCTCACCCACGGCTGGCCGGACTCCTTCTGGCGCTACGCCAAGGTCGTCCCGCTCCTCACCGACCCCGGCGCGCACGGCGCCGACCCGGCCGACGCCTTCGACGTGGTCGTGCCCGACGTGCCCGGCTTCGGGTACTCCGACCGCCCCACCGGCGCGCCGCTGAACTCCGTCGACGTCGCGGGCCTGTGGGCCGAGCTGATGACCGTCCTCGGCTACCCGCGGTTCGGCGCGGCGGGCGGCGACATCGGCAGCCACGTGAGCCGCTACCTCGGGCTCGACCACCCCGACCGGGTCGTGGCCGTCCACCGCACCGACGCGGGCCTGCCGATCTTCGGCGGCGACCCGGCGGACCTCACGCCGGAGGAGCGCGCCTGGATGGCGGGCGCCGCGGCCTGGGGCGCGAGCGAGGGCGCGTACGCCGCCGTGCACCGGACGAAGCCGCAGACCGCCGCCTTCGGGCTGACCGACTCGCCGGTCGGGCTGGCCGCGTGGATCGTCGAGAAGCTCCGGTCGTGGAGCGACTGCGGCGGCGACATCGAGCGGAGCTTCACCAAGGACGAGATCCTGACGAACGTCACGCTCTACTGGCTCACCGGGACGATCGGCTCCTCGATGCGGATGTACAGCGCGAACGCCGCGATCCCGCCCGCGCAGCTGGCCCGCCGGGTCGAGGTGCCGTCCGGCTTCTCGATCTTCGGCGGCGACGTCGTCCGCCCGCCGCGGGCCTGGCTCGAACGCACGGCGAACGCGGTCCGGGTGACCGAGCCGGCGCGGGGCGGCCACTTCGCGGCGTTCGAGGAGCCCGAGCTGTACGCGGCGGAGCTGCGTGCCTTCTTCCGCCCGTACCGCGCGGCACTCGCGGCGCCTTCCGCGCCCAACGCGCCCACCGCGCCCACCGCCTGAGGACACCCGGCCCGCGGGCACGCCACCGGCGGTGAGCGGCCCAGGGCAGCGGCCTCTTGGCCACCGTCCGTGACCTAACGGAAGCGCAAAGAAAATCTACACGCGTTGCCCTTGGCATGGACATCGTCAATCAAGTGATGTTACGTAATCACCTGGTCACCTTTCCCAGGCAGCGATCCTGCCCGACCAGGAGGTTCCGTGAGACTCACCAGGTCACTGTCAGCGCTCGGCGCGCTGGTAGCCGCTCTCGCCCTCGCCATCGTGGGCACCGGTCCGGCCCAGGCGGCCGGACCCTCGTACGTCGCCCTCGGGGACTCGTACTCGGCCGGCAACGGGGCCGGGAACTACATCAGTTCGAGTGGCGACTGCCACCGCAGCAACAGCGCGTACCCCGCACTGTGGGCCGCCGCCCACGCGCCGTCGTCGTTCACGTTCGCCGCCTGCTCCGGGGCGGTGACGACCGATGTGATCAACAGTCAGCTCGGCGGCCTGAGCTCAGCCACCACGCTGGTCACCGTCACCATCGGCGGCAACGACGCGGGCTTCTCCGACGTGATCACCACCTGCGTCACCGGCTCCGACAGCACCTGCGTCAACCGGGTCAACACGGCCGAGAGCTACGTCCGCAACACCCTGCCCGGCCGGCTCGACGCGGTCTACAACGCAATCCACGCCAAGGCCCCCTCGGCCCGCGTCGTCGTCCTGGGATACCCGGACATCTACACGCTCAACGTCTTCTGCATCGGCCTCAGCGCCACCAAGCACCAGAAGATCGACGAGGCCGCCGACCTGATCGACACCACCACGGCCACCCGCGCCGCCGCCCACGGCTTCGTCTTCGGCGACGTCCGCAGCACCTTCCGCGGCCACGAGCTCTGCTCCGGCGACAACTACCTCCACGACCTGGCCCTCCCCATCTGGGAGTCCTACCACCCCACCGCCGTCGGCCACTCCGCCGGCTACCTCCCGGTCCTCAACGCCGACGACTGACCCTTACGGCGCCGCGCGCGTCCCTCACGCCTCGCGCGCCCCCGCACCCGCCGCAGCCCCCGCCCGCGTCCACCCGCGCGCCGGGGGCTGCGGCGGTGTTCAGCGGCTGCCCGTGGCGCAGTCCGTCGACGAGCAGGGGGCCGGCCATGCGCCGCCGGACCCGCCGGGCGGGCAGCACCGGAGGAGCGGCCTGCGGCGCCGACGCCCCCGCGCAGCCGAAAGGGCCCCCGGTCGGCGCAGACGCGCCGACCGGGGGCCCTTTCGAAGCGGGAGGAGCCTAGTTCTTCTGGATCTGGTCGAAGCTGAGCTCGACCGGGGTCTCCCGGCCGAAGATCTCGACGAGGCCCTTGACCTTCTTGGAGTCCGGGTTGATCTCGTTGATCGTGGCCTGGAGGGTCGCGAAGGGGCCGTCGGTGACGGTGACCGAGTCGCCGACCTCGAAGTCGAGGACCTGGACCTGGACCTTGCGGGGCTGGGCCGTGCCGTCGGCGATCGCGGCGGCCTCGGCGGCGGCTTCCACCTCGGGGGCGAGCATCTTGACGATCTCGTCGAGGGTCAGCGGATACGGGTCGTAGGCGTTGCCGACGAAGCCGGTGACACCGGGGGTGTTGCGGACGACGCCCCACGACTCGTTCGTCAGATCCATGCGCACCAGGACGTAACCGGGGAGTTTGTTCTGCCGGATCGTCTTGCGGTCGCCGTTCTTGATCTGGACGACCTCTTCCTGGGGCACCTCGGCCTGGTAGATGTACTCCTCGACGTTGAGCGAGACGGCACGCTGCTCCAGGTTGGACTTCACCCGGTTCTCGTAACCCGCGTACGTGTGGATGACATACCACTCGCCGGGCAGCGTCCGCAGCTCCTCGCGGAAGGCGGCCACCGCGTCGACCGGCCCGGGGGCCGCCGCGGCCTCGTCCGGAACCGAGGAGTCGGGTTCCTCGTCGTCCTCAGCGGCCTCGGGAGCGTCCGCGGCGTCCTGGACCGCCTCTTCCTCGGCGGCCTTGCCCGCGGCAAGATCGGCAGCCTCTGCCTGGTCGATGTCGGCGTCGGCCCCCTCGACGATGTCGAGCGCGGTGTCGTCGCCCTCGGCAGACTCGTCATCGGCGGCGGCGTCGTACACGTTCGGGTCAGACACGGTGGCTGCTCTTCCTGACTCTCAAGGGTGGGACATGCGACGGGCGCGCGACATGGTGATCGCGCCCGCCGCGGGGATCAGCCGAAGACGTACGAGACGAGCTTCGAGAAACCCCAGTCAACCACGCTCACGAACGCGATGATGACCACGACGAAGACAATCACCACCGTGGTGTACGTCACCAGGTCGTTACGATTCGGCCAGACGACCTTGCGCAGCTCCGCGATGATCTGGCGGTAGAACAGAGCAAGGCGCCCGAGCGGGCCCTTCTTTCCGCGCTTGCCACCGCGGCGGGGCTTCTTCTCGGTCTCCTGGTCGTCCTGAGTCGTACCAGGCTCAGGAACATCGATGGAGTCCGTGATCTCGGTCACTCGTCCTCACCTGACTCCGGTCGTGTGCCATGCCGCGCCCGTCGCGCGGTACGGCGAGTGCTTACAGCCCACGCCCCTGCTGGAACGTGTGGAGCAGGGCCGGAGGGACTTGAACCCGCAACCGCTGGTTTTGGAGACCAGTGCTCTACCAATTGAGCTACGACCCTATGCTGACTCCCCCAACGTACCTCAGTCCTGCTGCCGGGAGGGCCACCGACGGATGAGTGTACGTGGTCCGGCGCTCCCCGTCGAACGCCTTGCGGCCACCGGTTTCGCGACCCGCACCGATCCGGCCGTTCATCCGGCCGTAATACCCCGCAAACACGGGTGCCGCGCCCGCATCGGGTCTGGGACCATGCTCGTCATGAGCGCTGCTACTCCCCCTGTACCGCCTGCCCGGCCCGCCACCACCGACCGACGGGTTTCGGCCCGGGTCGGGGCCATCTCCGAGTCCGCCACGCTGGCCGTGGACGCCAAGGCGAAGGCCCTCAAGGCCGCCGGGCGCCCGGTGATCGGCTTCGGCGCCGGCGAGCCCGACTTCCCGACCCCCGACTACATCGTCGAAGCCGCCGCCGAGGCCTGCCGCGTCCCGAAGTACCACCGCTACACCCCGGCCGGCGGCCTGCCGGAGCTGAAGGCGGCCATCGCCGCCAAGACGCTCCGCGACTCCGGCTACGAGGTGGACGCGTCCCAGGTACTGGTGACCAACGGCGGCAAGCAGGCGATCTACGAGGCGTTCGCGGCGATCCTCGACCCGGGCGACGAGGTGATCGTCCCGGCCCCGTACTGGACCACGTACCCCGAGTCGATCCGGCTGGCCGGCGGCGTCCCGGTCGAGGTGGTGACCGACGAGACGACCGGCTACCGGGCCTCGGTCGAGCAGCTGGAGGCGGCCCGCACCGAGCGCACCAAGGTGCTGCTCTTCGTCTCGCCGTCCAACCCGACCGGCGCCGTCTACAGCGAGGCCGACACCGAGGCGATCGGCCGCTGGGCGGTCGAGCACGGCCTGTGGGTGCTCACCGACGAGATCTACGAGCACCTGGTGTACGGCGACGCGGCCTTCACCTCGCTGCCGGCGGTCTTCCCCGAGCTGCGGGACAAGTGCATCGTGGTCAACGGCGTGGCGAAGACGTACGCCATGACCGGCTGGCGGGTCGGGTGGATCATCGGTCCGAAGGACGTGGTGAAGGCCGCCACCAACCTCCAGTCGCACGCCACCTCCAACGTCTCCAACGTGGCGCAGGTCGCCGCGCTGGCCGCCGTCTCCGGCGACCTGGACGCGGTCGCGGAGATGCGCGTCGCCTTCGACCGGCGCCGGCAGACCGTCGTCCGGATGCTCAACGAGATCGAGGGCGTGGTCTGCCCGGTCCCCGAGGGCGCGTTCTACGTGTACCCGTCGGTCAAGGCACTGCTCGGCAAGGAGATCCGCGGCAAGCGCCCGCGGACCTCGGTGGACCTGGCCGCGCTGATCCTGGACGAGGCCGAGGTCGCGGTCGTCCCCGGTGAGGCCTTCGGCACCCCGGGCTACCTGCGGCTGAGCTACGCGCTGGGTGACGACGACCTGGTGGAGGGCGTCTCGCGGCTCCAGAAGCTGCTCGGCGAGGCCGCCGACTGACCACACCGGGCCGGGTTGCCGGACCGGGTTGCCGGACCGGGTTGCCGGACCGGCCGCCTTTGCGGTTTCCGGTCGGCTACCGGCCGGTTCCGGCCGCCGCCGCGTGCCGTCCGTGTATTCGGGCAAGCCCCCGTTCGGAGAAAGTGGTACCGGGCGGGGGCCGAGGTATAGCAGGATCCTGGAATGGCACGTGAGGTACGTACGACAGGCGGGGCCCAGGCGGCCGAGGACCGGGGCCCGGCCGCCCCGGAAGGGTACGCGGAGGCCCCGGCGGCCCCGGGCGGGTACGCGGCGGTCCGCGACCGGGCTCCGGCGGCGCCCGGCGGCCGGCCGCCCGCTCCGCGGGAGATCCGCAGCCTGCCCAAGGCACATCTGCATCTGCACTTCACCGGCTCCATGCGCCCCGGCACCCTGCTGGAGCTGGCCGACAAGCACGGAGTGCACCTGCCCGAGGCGCTGACCTCCGGCGAGCCGCCGCAGCTGCGGGCCACCGACGAGCGCGGCTGGTTCCGCTTCCAGCGGCTCTACGACATCGCCCGCTCCTGCCTGCGCACCCCGGAGGACATCCAGCGGCTGGTCCGCGAGGCCGCGGAGGAGGACGCGGCGGACGGCTCCGGCTGGCTGGAGATCCAGGTCGACCCGACCTCGTACGCCCCCCGGCTCGGCGGCCTGATCCCGACCCTGGAGATCATCCTGGACGCGGTGCGCAGCGCCTCCCGGGAGACCGGGGTGGGGATGGCCGTGGTGGTGGCCGCGAACCGGATGAAGCACCCCCTGGACGCCCGTACGCTGGCCCGGCTCGCGGTCCGGTACGCCGACCGGGGGGTGGTCGGCTTCGGGCTGTCCAACGACGAGCGGCGCGGCCTGGCCCGCGACTTCGACCGCGCCTTCGCCATCGCCCGGGAGGGCGGCCTGCTGGCGGCCCCGCACGGCGGCGAGCTGTCCGGCCCGGCCAGCGTCCGCGACTGCCTGGACGACCTGCACGCCGAACGCATCGGCCACGGCGTCCGCGCCGCCGAAGACCCGCACCTGCTCAAACGGCTCGCCGAATCGGGCGTCACCTGCGAGGTCTGCCCGGCCTCCAATGTCGCCCTCGGCGTCTACGACAAGCCCGAGGACGTCCCGCTGCGGACCCTCTTCGACGCGGGCGTCCGGCTGGCCCTGGGCGCCGACGACCCCCTCCTGTTCGGCTCCCGGCTGGCCGCCCAGTACGAGATCGCCCGCGACGTCCACGCCTTCACCGACCCCGAACTCGCCGAACTCGCCCGCCACTCGGTCTACGCCTCCCGCGCCCCCGAGGAGACCCGCACCCGCCTCCTGGCCGACATCGACGCGTGGGCGGAGGGTTAGAGGGCGACCGGGGGCTTCGGGCTCGGCGGGGCGGTGGGGGCCGTCGGGCTCGGCGGGGCGGTGGGGGCGGGGCACGGGGGGGGTGGCGCGGGGGTGGCAGGGGGGGTTTTGCCGGGGGGATCGGCGCCGTGGGGTGGGGTGCGGTGGGGTGGGCGCCCATGGAGGGGTGCCCACGGGTGGGCGCCGTACGGCGTTGTGGCACCGCCCAATCCCTCTTTTTGCCGCCGCTTCGCCTCCGGGCGCTTCGGTCCGGTGCCGACGGTCGACCGTGCTCACTCGCTCGTACCTCGCTCACTGCGCGCGCTCTCCCTTTCGACACCGGCGCGCCCTTCGGCTCACCGGCTACACGGCCGAACGTCGAACGGGTCGGTGGACGCGGGGGCGGGCCGTCGGGCGCAACGGCACCGAGGGGCAGGTGCGGTACGGCGCGGGGGTGCCCGGCAGAGTGGGGGCGCCGTGCAACCCTGCACTTAGGGTGAGCGGGTGGACGTACAGGAGAATGCCTCGCTCGCGGATTTGACCACCTTTCGGCTGGGGGGGCCCGCTGACCGGCTGGTCGTCGCGCGGACGGACGGGGAGCTGGTCGAGGCGGTGGCGGCGGCGGACCGGCGGGGCGAGCCGGTGCTGGTGCTGGGGGGCGGCAGCAACGTGGTGATCGCCGACGGCGGGTTCCGCGGCACCGCCGTGCAGGTCGCCACGCGGGGGATCACCGTGGCGGGCACCCGGGTGGAGGTCGCCGCCGGGGAGGAGTGGGCGGGCGCGGTGACGGCCACGGTGGCGGCCGGCCTGGCCGGGGTGGAGTGCCTGGCCGGCGTCCCGGGGTCGGCGGGGGCGACGCCGATCCAGAACGTGGGCGCGTACGGCCAAGAGGTGTCGAGCACGATCACCGAGGTGGTCGCGTACGACCGGGTGGCGGGCGGGACCGTCACCCTCGGCAACGCCGAGTGCCGGTTCTCCTACCGGCACAGCCGGTTCAAGACGGAACCGGAGCGGTTCGTCGTCCTGCGGGTCCGGTTCGAGCTGGAGGACGCCGGGGGCCTGTCCGGGCCGCTGAAGTACGCCGAGACCGCCCGCGCGCTCGGCGTCGAACCCGGTGACCGGGTGCCGCTGGCCGAGGCCGCACAGGCCGTCCTGGCCCTGCGCCGCGGCAAGGGCATGGTCCTGGACCCCGCCGACCACGACACCTGGTCGGCCGGCTCCTTCTTCACCAACCCGGTCCTGACCCCCGCCGCATGGGACGCCTTCCTGCTCCGCGTCCACGCCCACCTGGGCGCCGGCACCGAACCCCCCGCCTACCCCGCGGAGGACGGCCGTACGAAGACGTCCGCCGCCTGGCTGATCGACCGCGCCGGCTTCCCCAAGGGCTACGGCACCGGCCCGGCCCGCATCTCCACCAAACACACCCTCGCCCTCACCAACCGCGGCACCGCCACCACGGAAGACCTCCTCACCCTCGCCCGCGAGGTCCGCGACGGCGTCCGGAAGACCTTCGGAATCCCCCTCACCAACGAGCCCGTCCTCGTCGGCACCCACCTCTGACAGGCGGACACAAGCATCCATCTTCTTGAGTCGGTAGTTGTCAACTTTCCTCGTCCGGGGGTATAAAGGTGATGTCCGAAAGCCGCGACCCACCCGCGGGAAGCGCCCAGGACACCGACCGAACCGTTTCTCAGCACGTGAGGAGCTGACAGACCATGCTGATGCGTACTGACCCGTTCCGTGACTTCGACCGGCTCGCGCAGCAGCTGCTCGGCACCCAGGCCAAGCCCGCCGCCATGCCGCTGACCGCCTTCCGCGACGGCGGGGACTTCGTGGTCCGCTTCGACCTCCCGGGCATCGACCCGGAGTCCATCGACCTGGACATCGAGCGCAACGTGCTCACCGTCAGGGCCCAGCGGCCCGGCCACACCCCGGACGGCGCGGAACTCGTCGCCGACGAGCGCACCCTGGGCACCTTCACCCGGCAGGTCTTCCTCGGCGACACCCTCGACACGGACCGCATCACCGCGTCCTACGAGCACGGCGTCCTGACCGTCCACATCCCGGTCAGCGAGAAGGCCAAGCCCCGCAAGATCCAGATCGAGGGCGCGGACACCCGCCACGCCATCGCGGCGTAACCCCACCCGATCAGCCCACCCTGCCCCGGGGCGCCCCTGCCCGGCCGCCCCGGGATCCTCCCCCGCTTGTTCCCGTACCTCCTCAAGGACGTGCCTGCCCGCGCGCAGGACAGCGCTCAGCGAAGCCCTCGCCGGAAACCCGGCGAGGGCTCACCGCTTGCAACGACGCCTGCTTCTTGCCCGCGCAGGTCCGGCCGTCTCCGGCCGGCGAGCAACCGACCGCACGCCGACGCCACAGAGGCGGACGCGCCTGGGGATTCCGGCTGCGTGTCGGGTTCCGGTCCGGTGGGCTGGTGCCGGAACCGCTGCGGGTGGGTTCGGCGTTCCGCTCTCGCGGGGACGAACGTGTTTCTACGCTGGTCCCGTCGGTGGGTGACGGGTGGTCAGGGGGCGGGTGTGGACGGGGAGGTCGTTCAGCTGGTGGAGCGGGCGGGTGACGGTGACGGCGTCGGGTGGGCGTGCGATCGCCGCCCAGCACATCGGGACGGCGGTCACCGGCGACAACGCCACCGTCCACCCGTGACCGACCGCGAGCCGGGAGCGCCCGGCGGGGCGGAGGCATCAGGGCCGCGGTCGGTTGCCGCGGGCGAAATCGGCCCCGAGCCCCCCGCACCGGCGACCGCAGCCCGACTCCCGGTACCAAAACCCCTCACGCCCCCACCCGCACCCCCACCGCCGCCTCGTCCCCAGCCCCAGCCCCAGCCCCAGCCCCGCCACCATCCCCCGCACGCCCCCGCGGGTACAGCACCGCCGCCACCACCCCCGCCACCAAAATCCCCGCCCCGACCCACAGCGCCGGCACCAGCCCGTCCACGAACAGCGACCCCGACCCGTACCCACCGCGCGCCGCGAAGATCGACCCGAGCGCCGCGATCCCCAGCGCCCCACCGATCTCCCGCAACGCGTTGTTCGTACCGGAGGCGATCCCCTGCTCGGCCCCCCGCACCGACGACATCAGCAGATTCGTCGCCGGCGCGATGAACAGCGCCATCCCCGTCCCGCTGATGATCAGCGCCGGCAGCTGCGCCGCGTACGACACGTCCGTCGAGATGATCAGCGCGAACCAGCCCAGCCCGACCGCCTGCAGCGCCAGCCCGGTCGCCGCCACCGACCGCCCCCCGATCCGGTCGGACAGGTACCCCGCGATGGGCGCCACGATCATCGGCATTCCGGTCCACGGCAGCATCCGCAGCCCCGCCTCGGTGGGCCCGTAGCCGATCACGTTCTGCAGGAACTGGCTGAGCAGGAAGATCGAGCCGAACATGCCGACGAACATCAGCAGGCTCGCCGCGTTGATGGCCGCGAACCCGCGGTTCCTGAACATCCGCATCGGCAGCATCGGCTTGTCCGCGGTCAGCCCGTGCCGGACGAACAGCGCCACCAGCAGCGCGCCGCCGATCAGCCCGCCGAGCACCCGCCCGCTGGTCCAGCCGTGCGAGGTCGCGCTGACCAGCGCGTAGACGACGCCGAACAGGCCGAGGCTGACCAGTACCGTGCCGCGCCCGTCCAGCCGGGCGTCCGGCGCGTAGGACTCGCGCAGCCGCAGCCGGGCCAGCGGGATGAGGAGTATGCCGATCGGCACGTTCAACCAGAAGATCCAGTGCCAGGAGATGTGCTCGGTCAGCCCGCCGCCGATGAGCGGGCCGCTGGCCACCGCCAGGCCGTTGACCGCGCCCCAGATTCCGTACGCCATGCCGCGGCGTTCGGCCGGCACCGCGGCGGTGAGCAGCGTCAGCGTCAGCGGCATCATGACGGCCGCGCCCACGCCCTGGACCGCCCGCGCCGCGATCAGCGCGTCGATGCCGGGGGCCAGCGCCGCCGCGGCCGAGGCGACGGTGAAGAGCGCGATTCCGGCCACGAAGAGCCGGCGGCGGCCGAACCGGTCGCCGAGCGCGGCGCCGAACATCAGCAGGACGGCGAAGGTCAGCGTGTACGCGTTGACCGTCCACTCCAGGTCGGAGAGCGCGCCGCCGAGGTCCTTGCGGATGGACGGCAGCGCGGTGGTGACGACGAGGTTGTCCAGCGCGGCCATGAACCCGGCCACGCTGGTGATGACCAGTGCCCAGGCCGCGCTCGCCGGTCGTTCTACGGCTTGCCTGTTCATCGTTCCGTTTCCCCTCAGATTAGTTATTGATGACTAACTTCCGCGGGCAAAAAAACGCCCTCCCCTGCCCCGGGCGCCCTCACACCCGCCCGCTCACCCCCCTGGGGAACAACGGACCCTAGGGCCTGGCCGCCACGTAGAAGCCCTCCCAGTTGCGGTGGTCGGCCGGAAAACCGAGCGACACCAGCGTGTTGATAAGCATTCCATAGGCCAGGAATTCCGTGGTCTCGTCCACGTCCGCGCCCAGCTCCAGGTGCACGGCGTCCCACAGCGCCTGCCACCGTTCCCGTACCGCCTCGCCGAACCCCGGGTCCCCGGCCGCCTCGGAGGAGGCCACCGCGACGTACGTCTGCATCTGCATGAGCAGCCGCTCCGGGTCGTCGTGGATCAGCTCCTGGTACGCCCGCCCCATCGCCTCCAGCCGCTCCTCCGCCGGCACTTTGTCGGCGGCGGCGGTGAGGGCCTCGCGGGTGGTGTCCATGCAGTACTCGGCGGCGGCCAGGAAGATGGCCTGCTTGTTGGGGAAGAGCCGGAACAAGTACGGCTGCGAGACGCCCACCCGGCGGGCGATGGCCTCCGTGGAGGTGCCCTTGTACCCGCCGTGGGCGAACTCGCTCATCGCCGCGCGGATGACGCTCTGACGCCGGTCCTGTGCGCTCATCCTGACCATGCGATTAAGTTAGTGGCCAATCACTACCTGCGTCAAGGCGGGGTCGTCCCGGTCCGGTCGTCGGATCATCGGCGCCGCCGTATCCCGCCCCCGGGAGCCCTGGAACGCCCGCCGCCCGGCCCCCCCGGGGTGGCGGGGGCCGGGCGCGTGGTGTGCGGGCCGGGCGCGGCTCAGCCGCAAGCGGGGAAGCGGGCGTCAGCCCCAGCCCCGATCCCGGGCTCGGCCCGGGGGTCAGGGACCGGGTGCCGGCCCCGTCCCGGAGCTCGGGCTCAGGCCAGGGATCGGGCTCAGGCCAGGGATCGGGCTCAGGCCAGTTGGACGACCGCGCGGGCGACGCCGAGGACCTTCTGGCCGGCGCTGGTGGCGGTGACGTCGACCCGGACGCGGTTGTCGTCGAGAAGTGCGGCGACCTTGGCGGCGACCTCGACGGTGGCGCCCTGGTCGTCGTTGGGGACGACGACCGGCCGGGTGAAGCGGACGCCGTACTCGACGACGGCGCCCGGGTCGCCCACCCAGTCGGTGACGACCCGGACCGCGGAGGCCATGGTGAACATGCCGTGGGCGATCACGTCGGGCAGGCCGACCTCGCGGGCGAACTTCTCGTTCCAGTGGATGGGGTTGAAGTCACCGGAGGCACCCGCGTACTGCACGAGCGTGGCCCGGGTGACCGGGAAGGCGCGCGACGGCAGTTCGGTGCCGACCTCCACGTCCCCGTAAGCGATCGCCGCGGCCATCACGCCTCCCCCTTCGCGTCGGCCGCGCCTTCGGGCGCGGCCTCGGACCCGCTCTCGGACCCGCTCTCGAACCCGGCGGGCGCGGACACGGCGGGCGCCTCGCCGGGCGCGCCCTCCGGGGCCCCACCGGCCGGTCCGTCCGCCGCCCCGCCGGCCGCGTCGTCTGCGTCGTCCGCGTCCGCCGCACGGGCGACCAGCTTCGTCCAGGCGGTCACCACGTGCTCGCCCGACTCGTCGTGGACCTCGCCGCGGATGTCCAGGACCTCGTTGCCGCCCAGCGTCTTGATCCGCTCGATCGTGGAGGTCACGGTGAGGCGGTCGCCGGCCCGTACCGGACGGGTGTAGGCGAACTTCTGGTCGCCGTGCACCACCCTGCTGTAGTCCAGGCCGAGGGCGGGGTCGGAGATGACGATGCCGGCCGCCTTGTAGGTGATGGCGAAGGCGAAGGTCGGCGGGGCGATTACGTCGGAATGGCCGAGCGCCTTGGCCGCGTCCGGGTCCACGTAGGCGGGATGCGGGTCGCCGATCGCCTCGGCGAACTCGCGGATCTTCTCCCGGCCCACTTCATAGGGGGCGGTGGGCGGATAACTCCGCCCCACGAACGACTGGTCCAGGGCCATCGGCACCTCCGGGCACGGGAACGGCTGCGGGATCGACTGCGGTAACGCCGGGCCGAACGCGCCGCGAGGCCGCCCCCGGCGGTGACACGGGGACGGCCTCGCGGTACGTAGAGCTGCCGGATGGGCGGACTCCCGGTGGAGGTGGGAGTCCTGCCGTCCTGTTCCGTCCGCGCACGGTGGCGCTGTGCGCGGACGGCGGCGTGGGCTTGGGGTGCGGGTCAGCGCGTCTCGCGGTGCGCGGTGTGCGCGTTGCAACGCGGGCAGTGCTTCTTCATCTCAAGACGGTCCGGGTCGTTGCGCCGGTTCTTCTTGGTGATGTAGTTCCGCTCCTTGCACTCCACGCAGGCCAGCGTGATCTTCGGGCGGACGTCGGTGGCGGCCACGTGAGTGCTCCTTGACGAACGGGTGTGATGAACACATGGATAGTAGCCGACTGAGGGACCGATCCCACAATCGGCTACGGAGAGTAGCGGCGACCGGACTTGAACCGGTGACACAGCGATTATGAGCCGCTTGCTCTACCGACTGAGCTACGCCGCTGCGATGGCGGTCCCCGCCCCGTGAGGCGGGGGGCCGACCATCAGAGCCCCAATACGGAATCGAACCGTAGACCTTCTCCTTACCATGGAGACGCTCTACCGACTGAGCTATTGGGGCGAGCGAGGAAGACATTACACGCTCCGCTGCCATACGTGAAATCCGTATCCCCCGGGGCAGATCGGACCCCGGCGGACCCTCTCCGCCCCCTGCTCCGCCCCCTGCTCCGGCCTCTGCGCCGACCTCTGCGGCCCCCCTGCCGGGCGGGGTCCGGGGACCGGCCGGCACCGGGTCCCGGCCGCGCGGAGCACTACGGCTGGGACCTCGGTCGGAGCGTGCTTCCGGGACGGAGCCGGCCCTCCTCGTCGTGGTCGGCGAGGACCGGGGCAGCCCCACGGTGAGCATCTTGCGGCGGACGCCGCCCAGCGGCTTCGCCGTGAACAGGCCGCCGACGCCGGTGAAGCCGGTGTGCTCGTAGACGAAGCGGGTTCCCCCGGCGCGGGGTTCGAGCCGGTAGGCGACCTCGGTGACGTCGCGCCCGCCGAACCCGGCCGGTCGCCCGTCGAGGCGGTGCTCGGACTGCTGTCCGACGAACTGGGCGGTATGACCTCCTGGCTCGCCGGCCAGGACGACCCGGTCCCGGCCGGCCGCCTGGTCATGCGCTTCGGCGCACTCCTCCAGTCCACGCCGTCACTGCGGGCCCACCAGCGCGACATGACCGACCGGCTCGTCCGTACGGCCGCCGAGGCACTGGCCGGGACGAGCCCGGACGACCCGGAGCCGCAGATCGCGGCGACCGCCCTGGTCGGACTCTGGACCATCCAGTTCCAGAGCCTGCGCAGGCACCTCGGCGACGGCTCCGCGCCCGCCCGGGTGCATGCGGCGGTGTGCGCCGACGTCCGCCGCGCGGCCGACCTCATCGACGCCGGGCTTCGCTCGATCGGGGGGCTCGCGGACGGCGCGGGCCGAGCGGCGTGCCGTGAGCGGTGAGCGGCGGGGAGCCTGCCGCGCGGGCGGCCGGGGGTGTGCGTCCCGGTGGCGGGGCGGGGCGGGGAGCCGGCTCCCGCTCGGGGCGGGCCCGGGGACGCCCCCGGGGGAAGAGGACGGCGCACGGCGGTCGTACTAATCGCAGGTGGCGGGCGGCGCGGGGTGCGGGGCCTAGGGTCGGGGGGCGTGATCCTGGCTCGCCCCGCCGTCCGCCTGCCCGCACCCGGAGGAGCGCGATGACCGACAGCCCTCGTGAGACCGCCGCGGAGACCGCCACCCTGCTGCTGTGCGGCGCCCGGCTGACCGACGGCCGCATCGTGGACGTCCGGCTGAACGGCCCGCGGATCGAGGCCGTCGGCACCGCCGGCAGCCTCGTCCCGGCCGCCGCGGCGGCCACCGGCACCTCCGTGGACCTGCGGGGCTACCTGCTGCTGCCCGCACCCGCCGAACCGCACGCCCACCTGGACCAGGCGCTGACCGCGGGCGGCCCGCCGACCGGCGACGCGCAGGACGTCCAGCGCCGGGCCACCGAGGCCGCCCTGCTGCAACTCGGCCACGGCGCGACCGCGGTACGCAGCCACGTACGGATCGGCGACGTGCAGGGGCTGCGCGCGCTGGAGGCCGTACTGCAGGCCCGGCAGGCGCTGCGCGGCCTGGTGGAGGTGCAACCGGTCGCGCTGCCGCGACTGCTGACCGGGGCCGCGGGCGCGGACGGGCTGGCGATGCTGCGGGACGCGCTGAAGATGGGCGCCGCGGCGGTCGGCGGCTGCCCGGACCTGGACCCGGATCCGAGCGGATACACGGAGGCGGTGGTGTCGCTGGCCGCCGAGTTCGGGGTCCCGGTCGACCTGCACACCGCCGCCGACGACCCGGCCCGGCTGGCCCGGCTGGCCGCGATGGCCGGCGGCCTGCGGCCCGGCGTCACCCTCGGCCCCTGCCACGGCCTGAGCCGGCTGCCCGCGACGGCCGTCGCCACCACCGCGGCCCGGCTGGCGGCGGCCGGCGTCTCGGTGGTGGCGCTGCCGCAGGGCGGCTGCTGCGTCCAGGACCGGTACGGCTCGACGCCGGTGCGCGCGCTGCGCTCGGCGGGCGTACGGGTGGCCGCGGGCAGCGGCGCGCTCGGCGACCTCACCAACCCGGTAGGCCGCGGCGACCCCCTGGAGGCCGCCTTCCTGCTCGCCTCCTACGGCGAGTGCGCGGCGCCCCAGGCGTACGACCTGGTCAGCGGCGAGGCCCGAGCGGTCGTCGGACTGCCCGAGGTCCGGGTCGAGGCGGGCTTCCCCGCCGAACTCCTCGCGGTACGCGGCGAGACCGTCGCCGGCATCCTCTCCCTGGCCTACAGCCGGATCGTGATCCACCGCGGCCGGGTGGTGTCCAGGACCAGCGCGGTACGCGAGTACTGCGACTCGGCGGCCGGGGTGGTACTCGACCTGCCACGGCAGTCTCACCGGGAGGAGTAGCGGGTTTCTCCTTTTTTGCCGCCGCTTCGCCTCCGGGCGCTTAAACCCGGTGTCGACGGTCGACCGTGCTCACTCGCTCGTACCTCGCTCACTCCGCGCGCTCTCCCTTTCGACACCGGCGCGCCCTTCGGCTCACCGGCTACCCGGCGAACCGTCGAGCGGGTCGGTAGACGTGGGGGCGCGCCGTCGGGCGTGTCGGTGCCCCGGGGTGGGTGCCGTACGGCGTCAGGTGAACGGACCGGCGGACCGTACGGCGCCGGGTGGGGTAACCCAGCCACCCCGGGCCTGCGCCCCCCTTGGGTGCCCTGACGCCCGACGGCACCCACCAAAGGGGCACCCTCACCCCGACGGGCACCCACCCTCGGCCACCGATCCGCCCGACGGTCCACCGGTAGCCGGCGAGCCAAAGGGCGCGCCGGTGTCGAAAGAGACGAGGAGAAGGAAGCGACGAAGGAGCGACCGTACGACGAGGACCGTCGACACCGGACCCAAGCGCCCGGAGGCGAGAAGGCGGCAAAAAAAGAGGAAAGGACGGCGCCACAACGCCCAACAGCACCCACCCCACGGCACCCCCAACCCTGGTGGGCACCCACCACGGGCACCCTCACGCCCGACAGCACCCACCTTGGGGCACCCCAACCCACCGGGCACCCACCACGGGCACCTCCACGCCGCCGGGCACCCCTGCCCCCCGACAGCACCCACCACGGCACCCCAACCCCACCGGGCACCCCCCTTGGGGCACCCCCCCCTGGGGCGCCGACACGCCCGACGGCACCCCCGGGTCGAAGCGGCCGGAGGCGAGGCGGCGGCAAAAGGAGGGCCGGGCGGCGTACCGTCGGGCGTATGCGTACCGTCATCGCGGGTGGACACGGACAGATCGCGCTACGGCTGGAGCGGTTGCTCGCCGGGCGCGGGGACGAGGCGGTCGGGCTGATCCGCAACCCGGCGCAGAGCGAGGACCTGGTGTCGGTGGGCGCTGAGCCCGTCGTGCTGGACCTGGAGGCCGCCGCGGTGGACGAGGTGGCGAAGGTGCTGCGCGGCGCGGACGCGGCGGTCTTCGCGGCGGGGGCGGGGCCCGGCAGCGGCGCCGAGCGCAAGCTGACCGTCGACCGGGACGCGGCGGTGCTGCTCGCGGACGCGGCCGAGCTGGCGGGCGTACGGCGCTTCCTGATCGTCTCCTCCCGGGGCGCCGACGCCGGGGCGGCCAACCCCGACCCGATCTTCACCGCCTACCTGCGGGCCAAGGGCGCGGCCGACGACGCGATCCGGGCCCGCGGCGCGGGCCTGGACTGGACGATCCTGCGCCCGGGTGCCCTCACCGACGCGGCCGGCACCGGCCGCGTCAACCTCGGCGCCGACACCGGCCGCGGCTCGATCCCCCGCGACGACGTGGCCGCCGTCCTGCTCGCCCTCCTCGACGCCCCCGCCACCGCGGGCCGCACCCTTGAACTCGTCGCGGGCGACATCACCGTCCCCGAAGCGGTCCGCCGCGCGGGCCGGCGGGACTGACTCCGCGCGCCGGACGGAGGTCAGCCGGTCCCGACCCGCGTCCCGAGGCCGTCGTAGACGGTCCCGTCCGCCGCGTCCACGGGTAGTGCCGGCCCGTGTACGAGCGGGCCACCTGATAAGCCTCCTGCCCACTGGCTGGAGGCTTCGCCCCCGGCACGGGATATCCCATGGGGACCGGGACGGTCGCTGTTTTCCAGCAGCACGTTCAGATGGTCCCGGTCCGGCCAGGAGAGACTGCCGTTGCCGAACGCCTCCGGGTGTGCCCTGTCCCGACTGAGCAGGGTGAAGATGGTGAAGATGATGTTCCGGCACGCGGCTCCGACGCACGGCTGACCGGCCACCTCCCCCAGTTCGTAGTGGTCTCCGAAGGATTCCCGCACGGCTTCTGCCACGGCCCGCCGCTGCTGCGAGTTCGCGGCCGACGGTCCGGTGCGGTCCATGTGCCGGAAGGTCGGCAGTGGTCCCACTCCGACAGCCGACACCAGGAGCAGCGCGGAGGCGATCAGCGCGGCCTTCACGCCGGCCGGCCAGGCGATCGGCTGCCGCCGGGCGGTCAACGACGCGGCGAGCGCCAGACCCGCCATGCCGCCGAGGATGTTCATCTCGGCGTCGGCGTCGGCACCGTCGCACACGCGGCCGAGGCCGTTCACCGTTGCCTGCGTGAACTCGACGGCCGAAGTGAAGGCGACGACGCCGACCAGGGCACCGCGGAAGGCTGAATCCGCGCCGCGGACCGCGAGATTCCCTATGTCATTCCTCCGCGCGGAATCAGAGTGACCCGGATCCGTTTCCGAGGCCGCCGGAACAAGGCGCCGGTCCGGGGATTCCACCGGTCCGGCGTCCGAGCGCGGGCGGCGGCCACCGGCGCGTCGCCGCACATCGGGGGGAACGCGGCCCGGCCGGGCCGGGGCGGGGCAGGCCGGGGCGAGGCGGGGCAGGGCAGGGCGAGGCGGGGCAGGGCGAGGCGAGGCGGGGCAGGGCGAGGCGAGGCGGGGCAGGCCGGGGCGAGGCGGGGCGAGGCGGGGCAGGGCGAGGCAGGGCGAGGCGGGGTCGACTGCGGGCGAACGGGAAACGCGGCAGCCGTCTTGTCGAACGCCGGGCCGATCGACAAGCTATGTGCGGTACATGACACCCTCACGGCGCCTGTCCGGCGCGTGATGCCGCCGTACGTCGGCATCACGCGCCACCGTGGCAGGCTGCCGGAGACGGCATAGCGGACACGCACCATCCTGCCTTTTCCCCGGAGGTCAGACATATGCGCTTCACCTTCACAAGAGCACGGCGCGGCGGGTGGAAGAGAGCGTTCATCCTGGTTCCCGTCGTCACGGTCACGGCGGCGGCCACCCTCGCCGTGACGCTGAACGCCGAGGCGGCAGTGCCCCCGACACCGTCCGGCTTCACACTCACCTGGAGCGACGACTTCAACGGCGCGTCCGGCACCGGCATCGACCAGAGCCTGTGGAAGTACGACACCGGGCCGGGCAGCAACTTCGGCACCGGTGAGATCGAGACCATGACGAGCAGCACGTCGAACGTCTACTACGACGGCCAGGGCCACCTGGTGCTCCAGGCCCAGCACTCCGGTTCCGACCCGCGGAGCGGATGGACGTCCGGCCGTGTGGAGACCCAGGCGGCGACCTTCGGCGCCCCGGCGGGCGGAGTCGTCCGCATCGAGTCCGTCCTCCAGCAGCCCAACGTCACCACCGCCAACGGCGCGGGCTACTGGCCGGCGTTCTGGATGCTCGGCGCACCGCTGCGCGACGGTGTGACCTGGCCGAAGTCCGGCGAGGTCGACATCATGGAGGACATCAACGGCCGCAGCTCCGATTTCAGCACCATCCACTGTGGCGTGAGCCCGGGGGGGCCGTGCAACGAGTCGAGCGGCATCGGCTCGGGTGAACGCGCCTGTTCCGGCTGCCAGACCGGCTTCCACGACTACGCGGCGGAGATCGACCGCTCGGTGTCGCCGGAGCAGATCCGGTTCTACCTGGACGGGAACAACTTCTACACCGTCAGCGCCAACCAGGTGGACGCGACCACCTGGTCCGACGCGATCGACCACCCGTTCTTCATCATCTACGACCTGGCGATCGGCGGCGGATTCCCGGACGCCTTCGGTGGTGGCCCCAACGCGGACACGGTCTCCGGCGGCAAGCTGGTCATCGACTCGGTGGCCGTGTACAACAAGGGGCCCGGCTCCGGGGGCGGCGGCGGTTCGGTGACCGGCCAGACGATCACCGGTCCGGGCGGCAAGTGCGTGGACGTGGCGGGCGACGACACCGGCGGCGACGGCACCGCGGTCCAGCTGTGGGACTGCCAGTCGGCGGCCAAGGACCAGCACTGGACCTGGAGCGGCCAGACCCTGCAGACCCTCGGCAAGTGCCTGGACATCGCCGGCGGCAACAGCGCCGCGGGTACGCAGTTGCAGCTCGCCACGTGCAACAGCGGCGGCTACCAGAGCTGGGTGCGGCAGCCCGACGGCACGCTGCGGAACCCGACCAGCGGCCGGTGCATCGACTCCCCGTCGGACGCCACCGCGAACGGCACCCGGCTGCGGATCTGGGACTGCAACGGCTCCGACGCCCAAAGGTTCGCCATCGGCACCCCGATCTACGGTCCGGGCGGCAAGTGCGTGGACGTGGCGGGCGACGACACCGGCGGCGACGGCACCGCGGTCCAGCTGTGGGACTGCCTGCAGGCGACCTCGCTCGACCAGAAGTGGACCTGGAGCGGCCAGACCCTGCGCACACTGGGCAAGTGCCTGGACATCGCCGGCGGCGTCAACGCGGCAGGCACGAAACTCCAGCTGGCCACGTGCAACGGCGGCGGCTACCAGAACTGGGTCGCCAACACCGACGGCTCGCTGTCCAACCCGACCACGGGCCGGTGCGTCGACTCCCCGTCCGACGCCACCGCGAACGGCACCCGGCTGCAGATCTGGGACTGCAACGGCTCCGCCGCCCAGAAGTTCGCCCTGGCCTGACACCCCGTTCCTCCTCGCCCTCCCTCAGGGCGAGGAGGAACCGCCCCCGACGATCACCGCCCCCGGTCCCAGCGAGCCGGTCCCAGCGAGCCGGCCCCCGCCACCCGGCCGTTGACGGCCCCGGCCCGGCCCCCGACCCGGCCCGGCCCCCGACCCGGACGGGACCCCGACCCGGACCTCGCCTCATGGTTCCGTGCCGGTGCCGGTGCCGGTGCCGGTCGTCGCGGTCGCGGGCTCGTAGGGGCGGTGGGTGGTGGACAGGTGCTCGATCGAGCCGAGGAAGTCGCGGAAGGCCCGGTCGGTGCGGGCGGTGTCGCCGGTGGCGTCGAGATCCATGAGGAGGCCGCGGATGACGGCGAGTACGAGCGTCGCGAGATCGGGCCGGCCGATGCTGCGCAGACCCTCCTCCAACGGCCCGAGCCAGCCGGTCGTCGCGGTGCGCCGGAAGTCGGGCCACAGCTGCTGCTCGGCGCTCTCCCGCAGCCGACCGAACATCCGCAGGTACGGCTGCCCGTCCGGGCCGGTGATGGAGGTCCAGGCATGGCCCAGGGTGGCCGTGTACGGCTCGCCGGGCCGCACCCGCAGAAGGTCGTTGAACAGGTCGAGCTGACGCTGCCGCGCCCGCCCGAGCACGGCCCGCAGCAGGGCGTCACGGGTGCCGAAGTGATAGACCAGCATGCGGGCAGAGGCGCCGGCGGCGCCGGCGGGCCGGGGCTGGCCGAGGACGTCGCCGCGGTGCGGCAGGCGCTGGAGGCCGGCGACGAGCCGACCGTCGTGGTCGCCCACAGCCACGGCGGTGTCGTCACCGCGGAGGCCGCCGCGGAATCGGTTCGGTGCGCCACCTGCTGCCGGTCTCCAGCTACCTGCCCGAGGCCGGGCAGAGCCTGTCGGATTTCGGCAACGGCGGCCCCGCCCCGTTCCTCGACGTCGACCCCGACGCCGGCACCTTCGGGGTCCGCCCCGAGCTGCTCGTGGACACGTTCCTGCAGGACTGCGACCCCGAGGTCCAGACGCAGGCGGCGGACCACCCCGCCCGGCAGAGCGTGCGGGTGATGGGACAGCCGGTCGGGGCGGCCGCATGGCAGCAGGTTCCCTCGACGTACCTCGTCTGCGCCCAGGACCGGGGCACCCCGCCGCGGCTCCAGCGCGAGTTCGCCCGCCGGGCCGGCCGAGTCGTCGAACTCGACGCCGGCCACCACCCGTTCCTGTCCCGGCCCGCGGCCGTCCGGGACCTGCTGCCGGGCCTGTGCCGGCGGTATCGCGGAGCTGTCCGTCCTGTCGGTGGGCCGGGATCCCGGTGTCCTGACCGTATGAGAGACGGAGGAGACCGTGGGCCCGTTCGACCGGTGTGAGCGGCAGGCCGCCGTCGTCATCGCGGACCGCATGGCGGAGCCGGATGTCCGCGAGCGGCTGGTGGACCGCGGCACGACAGGGCGGATCGGGTTCGAACCCTTCCTCCGGCAGGTGCGGGGCGTCACCGCCGTCGCCGTCTTCAGCGCCCACCGCGACGCGCTGGACCTCCCGCCGGCCCGGGTCGCCGCGACGGCGCTCGCGGTCCTGCGGGACACCAGACCGCCGGACACCCTGTTCACCGTGCTGCCCGCGGATCTGGGCGGGTCCGCCTCCCTGGTGGCGGACCCGCGTGTTCTGGCGGCCGGCCGGGCGGCCGGGCCCGCTCCGGTGGGAACGGCTCGTCCAGACCGCGCGCAACGTTCTCGGCGCCGTCGCGATCTCCCGGACGAAGCGCACGTCATCGGGCCGGTGCGGGGCCCGGACCGGCCGTTCGACGAAGCCGCTCTCACCACCCGCCGCGACCGTCCGCCCGGGCCGCCGGCCAGCTAGTCGTATACAGGGCCCCCTCCCGGCTGTCCGTCGCCGGCCAGGGTCGCCGGGCCCACCGCGCCCGCCCCGAACCGGCGGCGGGCCCGGTCGGCGGCGGCCTCGGCGGCGCGGGCGCGGGTGTCGGTGCGGTCCAGGCGGAGCTGGTGGTGGGCGTCGGCGGCGGGGCGGAGGTTCTCGGCGCGGAGGACGAAGCCGCGGACGCGGGCCCGTTGCAGGCCCAGGCCGGCCAGGACGGCGAGGGCGGCGGCGGTGAGGGCGGGCGAGTGGGCGGCGGGCTCGGCGAGGGTACGGGTGCGGGTGGTCGAACTGCGGTCGGCGTAGCGGACGGTGAGAGCGAGCCGGCCGGCGACCTGGCCGTCGGCCCGTAGCCGCAGGCCGAGTTGTTCGGCGAGGCCGAGGACCGCGGCGTGGTGCCGGTCCGGGTCGAGGCAGTCCCGGTCGAGGACGAGGTCGGCGGTCAGGTGGGTGGAGGGTTCGGCCGGGGTGACCGGGCGGGGGTCGTGGCCGCGGGCGCGTTCGGCCAGCAGCCGGGCCGGCCCGGCGCCGAGCAGCCGTTGCAGGGTGACCGCCGGGAGGTCGGCGATCTGACCGACGGTGTGCAGGCCGTATCCGCCGAGGGTGGTGGCGGTCGCCCGGCCGATGCCGGGCAGCGCGGTCAGCGGCCGGGGCCGCAGCCAGGCGGCGGCCCGGTCGGCGGGGATGTACGTGGTGCGGCCCGGTTCCGACGCGGCGGCGGCCATGGCGGCCAGCATCCGGTTCCCGGCCAGTCCCGCGCTGGTCCCGATGCCGTAGAGGGCCATCAGCCGCAGCGCCGCCCGCTGGACCAGTTCGTACGGCCCCAGGCCGAAGTACCGCAGTGCCGAGGTCAGATCAAGCTGGACGGCGTCGGGCGGAAGGGCCTGGACGTGCGGGGTGAAGCCGGCCAGCAGCTCCAGCACGTCCGCGTAGCGCTCGTCGTCGAGGGGGCCGTGCAGGCGCAGGTGGGCGATGTGCCGCGCCCTGGGCGGCTGCTGGGCGCGGACCTCCCCGGGCTCGCCGGCTCCACCGGGCCCGGCGGTGGGCGCCGCCGACTCCCCGCGCCCACCGGACCCACGGCCCGACACCCCGGACCCCCTACGTCCGCCACCCGGCGCCACCGACTCCCCGGACCCGCCGCCCGGCGCCACCGACTCCCCGCGCCCGCCTTCCGGCGCTTCCGGCACCCCCGGCACCCCGCGTGTCCTCATCCCGCGCTGCCCTGGCTGCGGTGGCCCAGTTTCCGGAGGTCGGCCGCGCGGGTGCCGGCGGGCCGGAGGTCGGCGTAGGGGTGGAGGCGGGCGCCGGCGGTGCCGTCGGGGAGGGTGCGGCCCGGCTGGGCCGGGGTGGGCTGCGGGCGGGTGGCGCCGAGGAGGGCCAGGGCCGCCTCGGGGCCGTCGTCGCGGCGGGCGGCGGCGATCTTGTCCAGGTCCCAGGCCATGGTGCCGACGATCGTGCGCCGGGTGCCGCGGACCTGGACGGTGCCGCGGACCAGCAGCAGCCCGGAGTGGAAGACCGTATAGGCGCACGTGGGGTGCGAGTCCTCGAAGAACGCCAGGTCGACCAGGCCGGAGCCGTCCTCCAGGGTGACGAAGATGATCCGCTTGCCGCTGGCGATCGGCGGCGTCTGGGTCGACGCGCGCACCCCCGCGACCAGGACCTGCCGCCCCGCCGCCACCGCCGCCAGATGCGCCGCGTCGGTCGCGCCGATCTCCCGCAGCAGCCGGTGGTGGTGCTCCATCAGGTGGCGGGAGACGTCGATCCCCAGCGTGTTCAGCTCCGCGCCCAGCGCCTCCCGGCCGGTCATCTCGGGTAGCCCGGTCGGCTCCGCGGTGCCGGCCACGTCCGCCTCCAGGGGCAGCTGGCCCGGCCCCGCGGTACGGGTCCTGGACTGCCGGTGGAGTTCGGTGATCTGCAGCAGCAGGTCCCGCCGGGTCAGCCGCCCGTCGTGCAGCGCGTCCAGCGCCCCGATCCCGGCGAGCCGTTCGGCGACCGGGCGGCTGGGCTGCCCCCGCTGCCAGAAGTCCGACAGGGATCCGTACGGCTGCCCGGCCGCGATCCGCGCGCACTCGTCCTCGCTGATGCCGCGCACTCCGGACAGCGCCAGCCGTACTCCCCACCGGTCCGCGCCGGTCCGCTCCACGGCGTGCCCGGCCCGGGAGCGGTTGACGTCCACGGGCAGCACCGGGACGCCGTGCCGCCGGGCGTCGGAGACGATGACCCGCTTGGGCCACATGCCGGGGTCGTGTTCCAGCAGGCCGGCCAGCAGGAACGCCGGGTAGTGCGCCTTCAGCCAGGCCGACTGCAGGGCGGGGACGGCGAAGGCGACCGCGTGCGCCCGGCAGAAGCCGTACGCGCCGAACGCCTCGACGGTGGCCCACACCTGGTCCCGGACCGGGGCGGCGTAGCCGCGGGCGGCCGCCTCGCGGTGGAACCAGTCCCTGACCACCGGCAGCCGCGCCTTGTCGCCGATCCCCCGCCGGGCCGCCTCGGCCTCGGCCAGGCCGCAGCCGGTCAGCACGTCCAGCGTCTCGATGATCTGCTCGTGCCAGATCGTCACCCCGTAGGTGTCGGCGAGCACCTTCTCCAGATGCGGGTGGGCGTACTGCGGATCGCCGCCGTGCCGCGCGGCGATGTACCGCTCGGGCATCCCGGAGCGGACCGGCCCCGGCCGGAAGAGGCTGATGTCGGCGATGACGTCCTGCACGCCCCGGGGCTGGAGCCGGGACAGCAGGTCCTGCTGCCCGGGGGACTCGAGCTGGAACATGCCGATGGTCCGGCTCTCCTGGATGAGCTTGAACGCGAACACGTCGTCCAGCGGCACCTGCCGGGAGTCGTCGAGGTCGACACGGTCGCCGGTCACCCGTTCGATCTCGGCCACCGCGTACGCCATCGCGGACTGCATCCGTACCGCCAGCACGTCCAGCTTGATGTTGCCCAGTGCCTCGATCTCCTCCTTCGCGGCCATCGCCATCGGGTAGTCGCCCTGCGGGGTGGGCTGCACCGGCAGCCGGTCCAGCAGCGTCGCGTCGCCGATGACGACCCCGCAGGGGTGCATGGCCATGCCGTGCACCAGGGAGTCCAGGCCCTCGGCCAGCTCCCACAGCGGGCCGTACCGTCCGGCCTCGGCGGCGAGCTGCCGCAGTTCGGGCAGTTCGGCGAGCGCGCCGGTGATGTCGCAGGCCCGCAGGTGCGGGAAGGACTTGGCGATCCGGTCCACCTCGTCCGGGGCGATGCCGAGCGCCAGTCCGGTGTCGCGCAGCGCCCGGCGGGCCCGGTACGTCTCCGGCATCGCGGTGACCGCGACCCGCTCGCCGCCGAAACGGGCGAAGATCGCGTCGTAGCACTCCAGCCTGCGGGCGGACTCCACGTCGATGTCGATGTCGGGCAGGCCCTGGCGGCTCTCGCTGAGGAAGCGTTCGAAGAGCAGGCGGTGGTCGAGCGGGTTGGCGGTGGCGATGCCGAGGGTGTGGCAGACCATCGAGCCCGCGCCGGAGCCGCGGGCGGCGACCCGGATGCCCAGCTCCCGGATGTCGGTCACGACCTGGCCGACGGCGAGGAAGTACGAGGGGTACTCCAGCTCGGTGATCACCCTCAGCTCCTCGGCCAGCCGGTCGCACGCCCGCGGGTCCCGGTCCAGGCCGCGCCGGGCCAGGCCGTCCGCGCAACGCCGCCGCAGCAGTTCCGCGGCGCCGCCGGGGCCGGCGCCGACGACCTCCGGTTCGGGGAGGTGCCGGGTGCCGAGGCCGAGGTCCGCTTCCGGGTCGAGGCGGCAGGCCGCGGCGGTGGCGGCGGTGTCGGCGAGCAGCCGGCCGGCCCGCCGGGGGCCGGACCCCGCCTGCTCGGCGACCGCCTGGGCGATCCGCGCCATGTCGGCTTCGGCCTTGAGCCAGCGCTGCCCGCCGTCCAGCCGCCGCCGGTCGATCGGCCGCAGCAGCCGGGCGGCGTCCAGTACGTCGGCGAGGCGGTGCTGACCGGGGTCGGCGTAGCGGACGGCGTTGGCCAGGACGGCGGTGGTACGGGTCCGGTCGGCCAGCGCCAGGGTGCGGGCGGCCAGCCGCAGCGACCCGGGGCCGGTGCCGGGGCGGCCGTGCACGACCGCCTCCAGCCGTATCCCGTCGCCGAACACCTCCTGCCAGGGTGCGAGCAGCCGCACCGCCGCGTCCTCCCGCCCGGCCGCCAGCGCCCGCACCGGCTCCGAGAGGGGTCCCAGCAGGACGGTCAGCCCCTTGCCGCCGTGCGCGCGCAGCGCTGCCCAGGGCACCTGGACCGGGGCCTTGTTGCCGGCGGTGCCCACGTGGGCGGCGCTGGTGATCCGGCACAGCCGGGCCCAGCCTTCGCCGTCCTGCGCGAGCAGTACGCAGCGCAGCGGCGGTTCGAGGACGTGGGCGCCGCCGTGGACAGGGGTGCGGGGGCGCGGGGGCGCCGCGCCGGGGGGCTGTTCCGGGGGACGCGGGGTGCCGTGTCGCTGGGCGGTGTGGGGGCCGGGGTGCCGTTCCGGGGGCGGCGGGGTGCCGTGGCGCGGTACGGGTGGGGTGGCGCCGTACCGTCCCGGGGGGTGTGGGGCGCCGCCGTACGCGGGTGGGGTGGCGCCGTACCGTCCCGGGGGGTGTGGGGCGAGGGCCTCGACGGCCAGGTCGATCCCGAAGACCGGCCTGATCCCGGCCTCCCCGCAGGCCAGCGCGAACCGTACGGCCCCGGTCACGGTGTCCCGGTCGGTGAGCGCCAACGCCTCCATCCCCCGTTCTGCGGCCCGTCGCGCGAGCTGCTCGGGATGGGAGGCGCCGTACCGCTCGGAGTAACCGGACGCGACATGCAGATGGGCGAAGCCCGCCATGCCGCACCTCCGTCGCCGCGCCCCTTCTCCGCCGCTCGTCCGCGGCTTCGCCCCATACGCTCCTCGTACGTACGTTCGATTAGCGTAGCGCGGTTGTCCCAGGTCAGCGACCGGGCGGGGCCGCCGGCCACCGGTCCGAGCGGAGGTTGCGGCCGGCCGGGACGGGCCCTCCGGGGACATCTCCCGGGCCCGGCAGCGGACTTGACGCACGGCGGTCTTCGCGGGGTCCGGGCCGGCGCGCGGCGAGACTTACGTCACTCCGCGGGAGGGCGGCGGCGGTCCGGGCGGACGGGCGGCGGCGGTCCGGGCGGACGGGCGGCGGCGGTCCGGGCGGACGGGAACGGAAAGGGGCACCGCCGTCAGTGGCGGTGCCCCTTGGAGCGGGTCCGGGTCCCGGGTCCGGGTCCCGGGTGCGGAGCCGCGGGTCACTGGAGCCAGCGGTGGTCGCGGACGAGGGGGAGGCGGGCCCAGGTGCGGCCGAGGCCCCAGGTGTTGCCCGCGTAGAGGACGGCGAGCAGGACCATGGCCAGGGCGTAGACGACGTGGTAGTCGACCAGGGGGTTGGAGGAGCCGGTGGGGTCGCCGGTGGTGAGGTGCTGGGCAGGGGGCCATTCGGCGGCCCACATCATGGCCATGAGGGCGGTGCCGGCGACGGCGGTGGCGCGGAGTGCGACGCCGGTGGTGAGGGCGAGGCCGATGCCGAGGAGGGCGAGCATGAAGAGGGTGTCGGTCCAGCCCTGGCCGGCGATGGTGTGGAAGAAGGACTGGAGGGGTCCTGCCTGGACGTTGCTGAGGAAGCCCTTGGTGGGTGAGCCGCCGTCGGTCCAGCCCTTGCCGGAGGCGGTGGCGTAGTGCCAGCCGAAGAGCTTGTCGAGGAACGCCCACAGGAACACCAGACCGGTGGCGACCCGGACCACGGCGGCGACCCTGCCGACCACCGGACCACCGAGAACAGCCCGACCCGGCACGGGCCGCTCGGACCGAACGGGCTGCGCGGGCCGCTCGGACCGCTGGGGCCGCTCGGACCGAACGGCCGGGACCCGCGGCGCCGGGACTTCCGCTCGCGCGGCCTGCGGCACCCCGGCGGCCCGCGCACCCTGGGCGGTGGGACGGGATTCCTGGTGGACGGTCATGGCGGGCTCCTCGGTCGGTTGGTGGTGGCCCTTTCGGCTACGACACCAATGTCCCGCCCGGCGAGGGGGCCGCGCTGGGGGCCGAGGTCCCGACGCGGTGGGCCGAACGGCCCGGTCCCCCGGGGCCGTTCCGGCCCCCGGCCGGACGCCGCCCACCGGGCGGACCCGAGCGGCACCACGAACGTGCCGGTGACACCGGTCCCCCAGGCGCCCGAGGACGTACCCTCCGCATACCGGGGGCCGCGCCCCGGCCCGCATCCGTCGGAGGCGATCACCGTGCTCACGCTGGACCTGCACCCGATCTTCCGCAACAACCGCGACATCGACCTCGCCCTGCGCGAAACCCTCTTCCGCGCCGCCCGCACCGGCGTCGACACCATCCAGGTCATCCCCGGCAAGGGCACCGGCCAACTCAAAAAGCGCGTCCTGGCCTTCCTGGCCCAAAAACACATCAAAAAGCTCTACCTCCGCATCGAAACCGACCCCACCAACACCGGCCGCATCCTGATCCACCTCCACTGAGCTGAAGTCCGAGCCCGTCAAACAGCCTTACGGCCTGCGGCCCGCGGCCGCCGCCTGGCTCGGCTCCGACGTGGGACCCCGACCCGTCGCCCACCGCGTCGGCCGGAGCACCGCCGACTACCCGCGCCAAAGGGCAGGGGCAGCCGGCGGTCGGTCAGAGATCGACGTTCATGCTCAGTGTTTTCTGCCGGCCGTTCACGGCGACCTTCGCGGACAGCCGCTCGCTGCGCGGCCAGTGCGATAGCGGGACGAAGTACGCGTCGCCGCCGCCGACTTGCGGGCCGAGCCGTCTGATCCACTCGGCCTTCACCGGCTTTCCGCCGAGGGTGAGTGAGATCAGGTTGCCGTGGCCGATACGGAAAGCAGGATAAAAGGAGGCGCTCAGGTCGGCACCCGGGCCGAACAACGCCCGCAGCTCCGGCTGATGGCCACGCTCGGCCGCTGTGGGACCGGCGCAGTCGAACGTGAAATCGGTGGCCGAGAACGCCAAGGCAAGGCACATCCGACCGCCCTGGGTTTCCCAGAAGTAGCGGGTCATCCGCGTTCCTGAGGCGATCCGGGTCACCCCGTCGGCGTTCGGCGCGTCCTACGGCTTCGCCAGGTGGTGCAGCACGTCCTGGATCGGATCCACCTGCGGCGTCCGCCCGCCGTCGGGCTGAGTGGAAGGGGAGGTGGATGTCGGGGCGGACAGGGGCGGCTCCCCCCGCGACGGCCCGGAGGTCGCCTCAGGGGAGTCCGCCGGGGCGGTGGTGCAACCCGCCGCGCTGGCTGCGGCGGCCACGGCGAGAACCGCGACCACCGTCGCTCGTACGGTGACACTGCGGGCGCGACCTACCACCCGCCGTACCGGCCCGAGTTCACCACCGTCAGTTTATCTCCCCCCAAATGCGCTTGGAGGTACAAGCACCAGTTCACGCCACTCGGCGCCAGGACGTAAATCGCCTCACTGCCGATACACCCCTAACGCGACACAGCACCCTCGGCCTGCCCACCGCGCCGCCGCCCTGCGGATGCCCGCACTCCGAGGTCAAGGCGACAACCCTCGGTCCACGTCTAGTCCACACGCACCGGTAGAGAGTGGATCAAGGCGGGCCCCTTCGGGACAGCTCGCGCCAGCAATCAAACAACGCGAGGGGCCCCTCTCCCGCACAAGCGCAGGTAAGGGGCCCCTCGAAGTGTGGCGGCACGTGGATTCGAACCACGGTAGGCAGAGCCGACGGATTTACAGTCCGTTCCCATTGGCCACTCGGGCATACCGCCATGGAGGTGACGCCGGGTGGGTCCCGCTGGAGGCGGGGGTCTTGGCGACGGGGTAAACGATACCCGATGTGGAGGGGTGGTTCGCCACTGGATTGATCAGGGCCGGGGGTGGGTGGGGTGGCTAGGCTGGCGGGGTGGCCCCGGGGTGGGCCGCGGATGTGATGGAACCGATGGAACGCCGATGGAACACAGTCAAGGAGCCTACAGAAGATGGCCGACTCCAGTTTCGACATCGTCTCGAAGGTCGAGCGGCAGGAGGTCGACAACGCCCTCAACCAGGCCGCCAAGGAGATCTCCCAGCGGTACGACTTCAAGAACGTCGGGGCGTCGATCGCGTGGTCGGGCGAGAAGATCCTGATGGAGGCGAACTCCGAGGAGCGGGTGAAGGCGATCCTCGACGTCTTCGAGACCAAGCTGGTCAAGCGGGGCATCTCGCTGAAGGCGCTGGACGCGGATGAGCCGCAGCTCAGCGGCAAGGAGTACAAGATCTTCGCGTCGATCGAGGAAGGCATCTCGCAGGACAACGCCAAGAAGGTCGCGAAGATCATCCGCGACGAGGGTCCCAAGGGCGTGAAGGCCCAGGTCCAGGGGGACGAGCTGCGGGTCAGTTCCAAGAGCCGGGACGACCTCCAGGCCGTGCAGGCCCTCCTCAAGGGCAAGGACCTGGACTTCGCGCTCCAGTTCGTCAACTACCGGTAGCCCGCCGGTGCCGTAGGACGGACCGCGCTGGGGCGGTCGTACCCGCCTCCGCCCCAGCTCCCGGTCCGACGCCACGCGGAGCGACCCGGCCAGAGCCGACCCGGTCCGACGCGGTCCGGTCCGACGCGGTCCGGTCCGACGCGGTCCGGTCCGACGCGACCCGGTCCGACGCGACCCGGTCTGCGGCAGCTCGCGGTCCCCCGCTCCCGGTCAGCCGGAGCCGACGCCTCCGGTCACGCTTCCTGCAGCTGCTTCACCACCGCCAGCGCGTCGTCCACGTGCGCGCCCACGTTCGTCATGGACGAGAACGCGTGCCGGATGACGCCCTCCTGGTCGATGACGAAGGTGATCCGGCCGGGGACCACGCCCAGCGTCGTGGCGCCGTACTGCTTGCGTACGGCCTTGTCGGCGTCGGCGAGCAGGGTGAAGGGGAGTTCGTGGCGGCCGGCGAACTTCTCGTGCGACGCGACGGTGTCGGAGCTGACGCCGATCACCTCGGCGCCCGCGTCGGTGAAGCTCTCGTAGCTGTCCCGGAAGCTGCACGCCTCGGCGGTGCAGCCGCGGGTGTTGTCCTTCGGGTAGAAGTAGAGGACCACGGTCTTGTGCGCCAGCTTCTCGCTGAGCGTCACGGGGGCTCCCGACTGGTCGGGGAGCGTGAAGTCCGGGGCCTTGTCGCCGACCTGCAGGCTCATCGCCGTCTCCTTGGCTGGGTTTGGCCGGACTGGGCATTGGCTTGACTTGGCGTGGCTGGGCTGTGACGGGCACAGCGGCGCCCCCGTACGTACGTGTACAGCGGCCATCCTCGCGCACCTCGCCCGGCCCGCGCCGCGCGCCCTCCGCCGGAGCGGCGGCCGCACCGGCCCGGCCGCTCAGCCCGCGCCCCCGGCCGGCCGACCACCCCGCCGACCGACCACCCGGCAGTCGGCGCCCGACGGCCGCCCGCCCGGATCGCCCCCGGCGGGCCCGTTCCCCCGGCCCGCGCGCACTCAGCCCCCGGCCCCCTCAGCGGACGGCGAACGGCTCGTCCGTCGGCACGATCTCCTTGCCCAGCGGCATCAGCGACAGCGGGATCAGCTTGAAGTTCGCGATGCCGAACGGGATGCCGATGACGGTCAGGCACAGCAGCACCCCGGTGACGATGTGGCCCAGCGCCAGCCACCAGCCGGCCAGGATCACCCACAGGATGTTGCCGACGAACGAGCCGGCGCCCGCGTCACGGCGTTCGACCGCGGTGTAGCCGAACGGCCAGAGCGCGTACATCCCGATCCGGAAGGCGGCGATGCCGAACGGGATGCCGATGACGGTGACGAACAGGACAAGACCGGCCAGGAAGTACGCCAGGCACATCCACAGACCGCACAGCACCAGCCAGACGACGTTCAGGATTGTCTTCATCGGGAGTGTCCTGCCATCTCCTCAAGGCGCGCGATGCGCTCGGCCATCGGGGGGTGGGTCGAGAACAGCTTGGAGGCGTCGCCCGGCCGGAACGGGTTGGCGATCATCATATGGCTGGCGGTCTCCAGCCGCGGCTCGGGCGGCAGCGGCAGCTGCCTGGTGCCGGCGTCGAGCTTGCGCAGCGCGGAGGCCAGGGCCAGCGGGTCGCCGGTGAGGCGGGCGCCGGAGGAGTCGGCCTCGTACTCCCGGGAGCGGGAGACGGCGAGCTGGATCAAGGTGGCGGCGAGCGGGCCGAGGATCATCAGCATGAGCACGCCGAGGATGCCGGGGCCGTCGTCGTCGTCCGAGCGGCCGATCGGGATGATCCAGGCGAAGTTCGCCAGGAAGACGATCACCGAGGCGAGCGCGCCGGCGACCGAGGAGATCAGGATGTCGCGGTTGTAGACGTGACTCAGCTCGTGGCCGAGGACACCGCGCAGTTCGCGGTCGTCGAGGATCCGCAGGATGCCCTCGGTGCAGCAGACCGCCGCGTTGCGCGGGTTGCGGCCGGTGGCGAAGGCGTTGGGGGCCTCGGTGGGCGAGATGTAGAGCCGCGGCATGGGCTGCCGGGCGGCCGTCGACAGCTCGCGCACGATCCGGTAGAGCCCTGGCGCCTCGAACTCGCTGACCGGGCGGGCCCGCATCGCGCGCAGTGCCAGCTTGTCGCTGTTCCAGTACGCGTACGCGTTGGTGCCCAGGGCGATGACGAGCGCCACGATGAGCCCGGTCCGGCCGAAGAAACCGCCGATGACCAGGATGAGTGCGGAAAGGCCACCGAGGAGTACGGCGGTCTTGAGCCCGTTGTGCCGGCGGTGCACGGTACGCCCTCCAAAGTGTGTGGCGGGGGACCCTCCCCCTACAGGAGAACCTCCTACCCAGGTCAACGCCACCTGAGCGCCCCTGGTTCCCTGACGCACACGCAGCGCGACCGTCCTCCGGTGCCACCGGCCGCGGCGGCGGGCGCGGGCGCGGGCACAGGCACGGCCCCGGTCCCGGCCGCGGCGGGAGGAGCGGCGGGCAGCGGCTACAGCAGCGTGCCCTGCGCGTACCGGAGCACGATCTGCGGGGCGCCGGACAGCGCGATGCCGGCCGCGGCGGTGAGCGCGATGGCCGCGGCCAGACCGACCGGGGTACGGGCCGCGGCCGGCGCCGCCCCGGCCGCGTCGCCCAGGCCCAGACCCGCATCCGCGCCCGCGCCCGCCACGTCACCCGAGCCGGCGGCCCCCGCCCCCTCCTCCCGCCGGGCGAACAGCAGCGCGGTCCACCGCAGGTAGTAGACGAGGGCGACGACGACGTTGACCGCCATAATCACCGCGAGCCACCCCTTCCCCGCGCCGACCGCCGTCGAGAAGACCGCGACCTTGGCGAACAGGCCGATGACACCCGGTGGCAGCCCGGCCAGGCACAGCAGGAAGAAGCCGAGCGCGAGCGCGGCGGCGGGGCGGGTGGCGTACAGGCCGCGGTAGTCGGTGATCCGGCCGCGGGGGGCGGTCCGCGTCACCAGCGCGGCCACCGCGAAGGCACCGAGGTTCACCACGCCGTACATCAGGGCGTACGCGACGGTGGTGCCGACGGTGTGCGCGGGGGTGTCGGCGGCGGACGCGGCGGCCAGCGGCACCAGCAGGTAGCCGGCCTGGCCGACCGAGGACCAGGCGAGCAGCCGTACGGCGGCGCGGTCGCCGTCGGGCCGCTGGCGCAGCGCCCCCACGTTGCCGACGGTCATCGTCAGCGCGGCCAGGACGCCCAGCGCCGGCCCCCACACGTGGTGGTACGGGCGGAACGCGACGACGGTGACCAGGATCAGCCCGGAGAAGCCGGCCGCTTTGCCGACCACCGACAGGTACGCGGCGACCGGCAGCGGGGCGCCGGCGTAGGTGTCGGGCACCCAGAAGTGGAAGGGCGCGGCGGCCAGTTTGAAGGCGAAGCCGACCAGGGTGAGGGCGACGCCGGCCTTGGCGAGGTGGTCGAGCTGACCGGGCGTGTGGGTGAGGCCGTCGGCGACCGCGGCCAGGTTCAGGGTGCCGGTGGCGGCGTAGACGAAGCTGATGCCCAGCAGCGAGACGGCGGTCGCGGTGACGGAGGACAGGAAGAACTTCAGCGCGGCCTCGCTCGCCAGCCGGTCGCCGCGGCGCAGCGCGACCAGGGCGAAGGCGGGCAGCGTGGTGACCTCCAGCGCGACGAGCAGGGTGGCCAGGTCGCGGGAGGCGGGCAGCAGGGCGCCGCCCGCGGCCGAGGACAGCAGCAGGAACCAGTACTCGCCCGGCGGCGGCGCGGGGTCGCCGTCGGTCTCGCCGGTGAGCGACAGCAGCGCGGTGAGCAGCGCCCCGCCGAGCACCAGCGCCTGGACGACGAGCGCGAAGTGGTCGGCGGCGTACGAGCACTCCTGGCCGCCGGCCTGGCAGAAGGTGCTGCGCCGGCCGTCCCGCAGCGGGATCAGGGTCAGCCCCGCGGCCAGGAACCCGGCGGCGGTGGCCCAGCCGAGCAGCGCCTTGCGCGCGGGCGGCAGGAAGAGGTCGGCGACCAGCACCGCCACGGCCAGCGCGGCCGGCACGACCACCGGGGTCAGGGCCGTCCAGTCGACGGACTGCACGAGGGACGGCATCAGTTGCCTCCGAGCAGGGAGCGTACGGCCGGATCGGTGAGCCCGAGCAGGACGGCGGGCCACAGCCCGGCGAGGACGGTGAGTGCGGCCAGCGGCGTCCACGCGGCGAACTCGTAGCCGTGGACGTCGGCGAGGGCCGGTTGGGCGCGGCCGGTCTCCCGGTCGCCCATGCAGACCCGGCGGACCACGGTGAGCAGGTAGCCGGCGGTGAGCAGGGTGCCGAAGGCGGCGACGGCGGTGAAGGTCAGGAACGCCGGGCGGGACAGGCCGGCGGCGGGCTTGAACGCGCCGAACATCGCCAGCATCTCCCCCCAGAACCCGGCCAGTCCCGGCAGCCCGAGGGAGGCGACGGCGCCGAACGCGAGCAGGCCGCCCAGCCGCGGCGCCCGGCCGTACAGCGCGGCGCCGGAGCGGCCGGCCAGCTGGTCGAGGTCGCTGGAGCCGTAGCGGTCCTTGACCGCGCCGACCAGGAAGAAGAGCAGGCCGGTGATGAGGCCGTGGGCGATGTTGGCGAACAGGGCGCCGTTGACGCCGGTGGGGCTCATCGAGGCGATGCCGAGCAGCACGAAGCCCATGTGGCCGACGGACGAGTACGCGATGAGGCGTTTGAGGTCGCCGCCGTTGCCCTGCCGGGCGAGCGCGAGGCAGGCGAGCGAGCCGTAGACGATGCCGACGACGGCGAGGGCGCCGAGGTAGGGGGCGAAGGTGCGCATGCCGTCGGGGGCCATCGGCAGCGCGATCCGGACCAGGCCGTACGTGCCCATCTTCAGCAGGACGCCGGCCAGCAGCACCGATCCGACGGTCGGGGCGGCGGTGTGGGCGTCAGGGAGCCAGCTGTGCAGCGGCCACATGGGGGCTTTCACGGCGAGCCCGAGGCCGATGGCGAGGACCGCGATCAGCTGCGTGGAGTGACCGAGCGACGACCCGTTGTCAGTGGTGAGTGCCACCATGTCGAAGGTGCCCGCCTTCACCCCGATGAGAAGCAGGCCGAGCAGCATGACCACGGAGCCGAGGAGGGTGTACACGATGAAGCGCAGCGCCGACCGCTCGCGGTCCCCGCCGCCCCAGCGGGCGATGAGGAAGTACATCGGGATCAGGACCGTCTCGAAGGCCAGGAAGAACAGCATCAGGTCGAGGACGGCGAAGGTGGCGAGCGTGCCCGACTCCAGGAGCAGGAGCAGCGCGACGAACGCCTTCGGGGACGGGGCCGTGTCGGACCGGGGCGGGCGGAAGAAGGAGTACAGCGCGCAGAGGAAGGTCAGCAGCGCGCTCAGCACGAGAAGGGGGAGGGAAATGCCGTCGACGCCGAGGTGGAGGTGGATCCGCAGCGCGGGGATCCAGTCGAGGTCGGTGGTGGCCTGCATCGTCGCGGGGTGGTCGTGGTCGAAGCCGGCCGCGAGCACGATCGTGAGGACCAGTACGGCGCCGGTGACGGTGACGCCGTGGCGGAGCACCGCCTGGTCGGGGCCGCGGCCGCGCAGGCCCGGCGGGGGCGGGAGCAGGGCGCCGGCCGCGCCGAGCAGCGGCAGCACGAGGATCGCCGCGAGGACGTACTGGAGGGCGGTGTCGTTCACGGGATCTCACGTTCCGACGGCGACGAGGACGGCGAGGACGACCGCACCGGCCAGCAGTGCGCTGAGGTAGGTCTGGACGTTTCCGGTCTGGGCCTTGCGGACGGCCGCGCCGAGCAGCCGGGGGGCGCCGCCCGCGCCGCGGACGTAGGTCTCGACGACCTCGCGGTCCAGGAAGCGGACGAGCTCGGCGGCGGCGAGCACGGGGCGCACGAACAGCGCCGCGTACAGGGTGTCGAGGTGGAAGCCGCGGGCGGCGTGCCAGTGCAGCGGGCCCAGCAGCAGCCGGCCGGGGTCGCCCGGGTCGTGGGCGGCGCCGACGTCGCCGTAGACCGCCTCGTGGTCAGCGGCGGCCTCGGCTTCGACGCGTTCGGGTTCGGCGGCGGCGGGTTCGGCCGTGACCGCGCCCAGCGGGACGGTTCGGCGGGCGGCGGCTGCCGCCTTCCAGGCGCCGTAGGTGATCAGCGCGCCCACCAGGGCGAGTCCGGTGCCGAGCACGGAGGTGATCAGCGTCGGCCCGAGCGGGGCGTGGCCGAACCAGTCGGGCAGCCGGCGGTAGGCCAGGCCGCCGAAGGCGAGGGTGGGGACGGCGAGCACCCACAGCACGGCGGTCATCAGGACGGGCTGCCTGCCGTGGTCGGCGGCCTCGGGGCCGCTGCCGCGGAACGCCATCAGGAACAGCCGCCCGGCGTAGGCGGCGGTGAGGACGGCGGCGACCAGGCCGGCCACGAAGACGGTCCAGCCGACGGCGGCCGGGACGTGCGCGGTGTGGCCGGCGGAGGCGTGCTCGGCGGCTCGGAGCACGGACTCCTTGGAGAAGAAGCCGGACAGCGGCGGGAGGGCCGCGAGGGCGGCGAGGGCGATGCCCATCGTCCACACGGCGTCGGGTGCGCGCTTGGCCAGGCCGCCCATGCGGGACATGGCGCTCAGCGAGTTGGTGCCGGCGGCGTGGATGACGACGCCGGCGCCCAGGAAGAGCAGCGCCTTGAAGGCGCCGTGCGACAGGAGGTGGAAGACGGCGGCGTCGCGGTTGCCGACGGCCAGCGCGCCGGCCGTGTAGCCGAGCTGGCCGATGGTGGAGTACGCGAGCACCCGCTTGATGTCGTCCTGGGCGAGGGCGGCCAGACCCGAGCCGATCATGGTGACGGCGGCCATCGCGGCGAGGACGGCCAGTGCGGTGGCGGAGGCGGTGAACACCGGCAGCAGCCTGGCCACCAGGTAGATGCCGGCGGCGACCATGGTGGCGGCGTGGATGAGGGCGGACACCGGGGTGGGGCCGGCCATCGCGTCGGGCAGCCAGGTGTGCAGCGGAAACTGCGCGGACTTGCCGGCCACTCCGGCGAGCAGCAGCAGGGCCACCAGGGTGGGGTGGTGCAGCTGTCCGTGGGCGGCGGCGGTGAGGATGCCGCTGATCCGGAAGGTGCGGGCGTCGGCGGCGAGCGCGAACACGCCGATCAGGAAGGGGACGTCGCCGAGTTTGGTGACCAGGAACGCCTTGATCGAGGCCGAGCGGGCGGTCTCGGTCTCCCAGTAGTGGCCGACCAGGAAGTAGGAGCAGATGCCCATGATCTCCCAGCCGACGAGCAGCACCATCACGTCGCCGGAGTAGACCACCAGGAACATCGCGGCGGTGAACAGGGAGACCAGGGCGGCGTACGACGGGTAGCGCGGGTCGTCGCGCAGGTAGGAGAGGGAGTAGAGCTGGACGCAGGTGGCGACGAGGCCGACCAGGACGGCGATGAGCACCGAGAAGCCGTCCAGGTGCAGGGCGAGGTCGATCGGGACCGAGCCGGTGGCGGTCAGGCGGTGGGCGGCGTCGGTGGGCTGCCCGGTGCCCTGCCGGGCGGCCACGACCGCGGCGAGCGTGAACGCGGCGGCGGTGGGCAGCACGGCCAGCGGGCGTACGAAGCCGGGCGCGCGCCGGCCGAGCAGCAGGCCGGCCGCCGCGCCCAGGAACGGGAGGAGGGGGACGAGCGCGGCAAGGGCGGTCAGGGTCACGCGGTGGCCTCTGCCTTCTTGTCGTCGGCGGCCGGCCGGGGCGCGCCGGGAGCGCCGGGGTGCCCGGTCCCGGGGCCGGGGTCCGGGTCGGCCAGCGCGGTGAGGCGGTCGATGTCGGAGCTGCCGCGGTTGCGGTAGACGAGCAGCACGATCGACAGGCCGAGCCCGATCTCGGCTGCGGCGACGGTGATGGTGAACAGGGTCAGGGCCTGGCCGGCGTGCAGGGTGTCGCGCAGCCAGACGTCGAAGGCGACGAGGTTGAGGTTGACCGCGTTGAGCATCAGCTCGACGGACATCAGGACGAGGATCGCGTTGCGCCGGGCGAGGACGCCGTAGACGCCGACGCAGAACAGGAGGGCGGCGAGGACGGCGGGATAGGCGAGGTGCATCAGTTCTCCTTGCCCGGGGCTGCGCCGGGTCCGGTGCCTGATCCGGTACCGGGTCCGGTGCCCGTGCCGGACCGGGCGGCGGATCCGGCACCGAGGTCGATGCCCGGACCGCGGACGGCGGTGTCGCGGCGGGAGAGGACGATCGCGCCGACCAGCGCGGCCAGCAGCAGCACCGACAGGGCCTCGAAAGGCAGCACCCAGTGCCGGAAGAGGCTCTCGCCGGTGACCCGCGAGGAGCCCTGGACCACGCCGTGCAGGTCGATCCAGGTGGACCGGAAGGCGTCCGCGACCACCCACACCAAGGTGACCGCGGCGGCGGTCGCCACGCCCAGGGCGACCAGGCGGTTCTCCGAGTCGGCGTCCGGGGAGCGGCCCATGGGCGCTCTGGTCAGCATCAGGCCGAACAGCAGGAGGACGACGATCGAGCCGACGTAGATCAGCACCTGTACCCAGGCGATGAACTCGGCGGTGAGCAGCAGGTACTCGACGGCGAGGCCGCCGAGGGCGACGACCAGCCAGAGGGCGGCGTGCACCAGTTGGCGGGTGGTGACGGTGAGGACGGCCGCGCCGAGGGTGGCCAGGCCGATCAGCACGAAGGTAATCTCGACGCCGGTCGGGGAGAGGAAGCCGGGATGGTGGCCGGCGGCACTGAGGTTCACGCCCGGCCCTCCCCCGGGTCGGCGGACTGCCCCGGGTCGGCGGACTGCCCCGGCTCGGCGGACTCCCCGGGCTCGGCGGGCCGCGCCGGATCGCCGGACGCCCGGCCGACGGGCGCGGGGCCGCCGGGCACAGGGCCGCCAGGCGCGGCGGGCGCGGCCGGGCGGGACGCCAGCGCCTTGTCGGCCGCCTTGCGGGCCGCCGCGATCTCCTTGGGCTCCTCCGCCGCCGGGTCGAGCGCGGGCGGCGCGGGGACCGTCCACATCCACTCGCGCAGCTTGTCCCGTTCGTGCGTCAGGTCGAGGATGTCGGTCTCCGCGTACTCGAACTCCGGGGACCAGAACAGCGCGTCGAAGGGGCACACCTCGATGCAGATACCGCAGTACATGCACAGCGAGAAGTCGATGGCGAAGCGGTCCAGCATGTTGCGGCTGCGTTCCCGTCCGCCCGGGGCGGCGGCCGGCACCGTCTCCTTGTGCGAGTCGATGTAGATGCACCAGTCGGGGCACTCGCGGGCGCACAGCATGCAGACCGTGCAGTTCTCCTCGAACAGCGCGATCACACCGCGCGAGCGGGGAGGGAGCTCGGGCTGCGCGTCGGGGTACTGGGCGGTGACTGAACGCTTCGTCATCGTCCGCAGGGTGACGGCGAGGCCCTTGGCCAGACCTGATCCGGGGATACCCATGGCTTAGGAGGTCACCACCTTGACGACGCCGGTCAGGGCGATCTGGGCGAGGGAGATCGGGATGAGCACCGTCCAGGCGAGTTTCTGCAGCTGGTCCTCGCGCAGCCGCGGGTAGCTGACCCGCAGCCAGATGACCACGAAGGCGAGCACCGCGGCCTTGAGCAGCGTCCACAGCCAGCCGACGCTGCCGGACCACGGGCCGTGCCAGCCGCCGAGGAACAGGACCGTGGTCAGCCCGCACAGCACCACGATGCCGGCGTACTCGGCGAGCAGGAACAGCGCGAAGCGCAGCCCGGTGTACTCGGTGTACGCGCCGAAGATGATCTCGGAGTCGGCCACCGGCATGTCGAACGGCGGGCGTTGCAGCTCGGCGAGGCCGGCGGTGAAGAAGACCAGGCCGCCCATGAGCTGCCAGAGCGTCCACCACCAGTGGTAAGCGCCGACGATCCCGGGCAGCGAGAGAGTGCCGGCGGCCATGGCGACCGAGGCGGCGGCGAGCAGCATCGGCAGTTCGTACGCCATCAGCTGGGCGGCCGTGCGCAGGCCGCCGAGCAGCGAGAACTTGTTGGCCGACGCCCAGCCCGCCATCAGGGAGCCGAGGACGCCGACCCCCAGCATGGCCAGGACGAACAGCAGGCCGGCGTCCAGGGCCTCGCCGACGAAGCCGTGCGGGCCGACCGGGATCGCGATCAGCACCAGGAGGTACGGCAGCAGGGCGACGGCCGGCGCGAGCTGGAAGACGCGGCGGTCGGCGTCGGCCGGCACCACATCCTCCTTCTGGGCGAACTTCACGCCGTCGGCCACAAGTTGCGCCCAGCCGTGGAAGCCGCCCGCGTACATCGGGCCGAGCCGGCCCTGCATGTGCGCCATCACCTTGTGCTCGGCCTGCCCCACCAGCAGCGGGAAGACCAGGAACACGACGAGGACGGCGATCAGCCGCAGCAGGACGTGGAGGGTGTCGCTCACGGGGTCCCACCTCCCTCGGCGGGGGGCCCGTCGCCGGCGGCGGGCGTGGCCGGCGGCTCGGCGGACGGCCCGCTGTGCCCGGCCGGTGGCTCGGTCGGCCGCTGCTCCCAGGGCGCGTCAGGCGCGCTCGGGCGGCGGGCCGGACGCTCACCCGCCGGGCGGGCCGTCGCGGTGCCCGCCGGGCGGCCGGCGCGGGGGGCGCGGGCCGGGGCGGGGGGCAGCTGGCCCTTGAGCGGGCCCCAGTCGTTGGGGTCGGGCACCCCGGGCGGCTGCATCTGCCGCCGCTTCGGGCCCCCTTCGTGCGACTCACCGGGCTCCTTGGCGCCCGGCCACGCCTTCGCGACCCGGGCGGCCAGCACGAAGTCCTTGCGCAGCGGGTGCCCCTCGAACTCCTCGGGCAGCAGCAGCGGCGCCAGGTGCGGGTGTCCGGCGAAGGCGACGCCGAACATCTCGTACGTCTCCCGCTCGTGCCAGCCCGCGCCCGCGTAGACACCGGTCGCGGTGGGCAGTTCCGCGGCGCCGTACGGGACGGTGGTACGCACCAGCAGCCGGCGGACCGCGGTGGCCGGGCCCGGACCGCCGACGGAAGCGGGGGCTGCGGACGCGGCGGGGCTCAGCGAGACGACGTGGGCGCAGACCAGGAAGCCCGTGCCCGGCTCGTCGACCGCGCTCAGCCAGTCGAAGAAGGTGCAGCCCAGCTCGTCGCGGGCGGTGGTCAGCGCGGCGATCCAGGTGTCGGGTGGGACGTCGACGGTGAGCAGGCCGTACGCCTCGGCGGCCGTGGCGCCCGCGCCGAACACCTCGGCCGCGCCGGCCGGCAGCCGGTCGAATCCGCTCACCGGTCTCCCGCCTCCGGGGCGCCGCCGGGGGCCGGCGGCCGGACGAGGCCGCTGGTCAGCGCGGCGGCGGACGGGCGCGCGGCAGCCGGGACGGCGGCCGCGGCGGGGGCGGCGTACCGCTCCCCCAGCGACTCCCGGGCGATCTTCTCCTGGAGCTTGAGGATGCCCTGGAGCAGCGCCTCGGGACGGGGCGGGCAGCCGGGCACGTAGACGTCGACCGGGATGATCTGGTCGACGCCCTTGGTCACGGAGTACGAGTCCCAGTAGGGGCCGCCGCAGTTGGAGCAGGCGCCGAAGGAGATGACGTACTTCGGCTCGGGCATCTGCTCGTAGAGCCGCCGGACGGCCGGGGCCATCTTGTCGGTGACCGTGCCGGAGACCACCATCAGGTCGGCCTGCCGGGGGCCGGGCGCGAAGGGGATCACGCCGAGCCGGATGAAGTCGTGCTTGGCCATGGACGCGGCGATGAACTCGATCGCGCAGCAGGCCAGGCCGAAGTTGAAGACCCACAGGCTGTAGCGGCGGCCCCAGTTGAGCACCACCTTCATCGGCTCGGGTGCCAGCCGGGCCAGCGGGCCGAGCCGGCGCGGCTCGGGCAGCAGCTCGACCGCCGGAGTGGTGGCGGGGGTCAGGTCCATTCGAGAACGCCCTTCTTCCAGGCGTAGAGCAGTCCGACCGCCAGGAAGCCGATGAAGACGAACATCTCGGCCAGCGTGGTGCCGCCGAAGCCCGGCGCGGCGAAAACGGTGGCCCAGGGGAAGAGGAAGATCGCGTCCACCGCGAAGATCACATAGAGGAAGGAGTACACGTAGTAGCGGATCTGGGTGTGCGCCCAGCCCTCGCCGACCGGGTCGACCCCGCACTCGTACGTGAGCATCTTCTCCCGCGTCGGCACGACCGGCCGCAGCAGCCGGCCGCCCGCGAACGCGACCGTCACGAAGAGCACACCGACGACCGCGACCAGCCCGACGACCGAGTAGCCGTGGAAGTAGTCCACGTCCGTCCGCCCCTCGTTTGACTCGTTGACCGTGGTGTCCAGCGATCCGGATGGATCTTTAGACGATTTACACGGAGGGAGTCTAGGCCCTGGCTTCACGGGCGCATCCCCCGTCCCCGTACTGGCCCCGCGCCCTTCGCCGCGCCGTCGCCCGGACCTGTCCGCGTACGGTCCGCGCCCGGCGGGCGGGCCCGGCGGCGTACCGGGGGATAACCCCACCCCGGGCCGGACAGCGCTCCCCATGGCGGACCCGCCCCGGGGCCCGGCAGGCTGAGGGCATGGACACCTCGCCCGCCCCCGCCGGCCCGCCGGCCGATCCGCTGCCGCCCGCGCGGTTCGCGATGTTCGACGCGGTGACGTGGAAGGAGATCGCGCATCTACTGGTCAACCTTTTCACGTCGATCGTCGGCTTCGTCTACGTCGTCACCACGCTCAGCCTCGGCGCCGGCCTGTCGGTGACCGTGATCGGGCTGCCGCTGCTGGCGCTGGGGCTGGTGGGCTGCCGCGGTCTCGGCCGGCTGGAGCGGGCGCGGGCGCGGGCGCTGCTGGGTGTCCGGGTGGACGAGCCGCGCCCGCTGCGGCCGGGCCGGATGGGCTTCCTGCCGTGGGTGGTCGCGTCGGTGAAGGACCCGGTGGCGTGGCGGCACGCGCTGTACTCCGCGATCCGGCTGCCGTGGGGCGTCGTCACCTTCACCGTCACCCTGGCCTCGCTGTTCGTGCTGTGGCCGGTGCTGCCGTTCCTGGCCAGGGCGATGGCGACGGTGGACCGGGCGCTGGTGCGCGGGCTGCTTCAGCCGTCGGACGAGCTGGAGCGGCGGATCGCGGAGCTGGAGTCGGACCGCGGGGTGGTGGTCGACACCGCGGCGGCCGACCTGCGCCGGATCGAGCGCGACCTGCACGACGGCGCCCAGGCCCGGCTGGTGGCACTCGCGATGGACCTCGGACTCGCGAAGGAGAAACTCCTGGAGGACCCGGCCGTGGGGGCGGCGATGGTGGCGGAGGCGCACGGCGAGGTGAAGATCGCCCTCCAGGAGCTGCGGGACCTCGCCCGCGGCATCCACCCGGCGATCCTCACCGACCGCGGCCTGGACGCGGCGCTGTCGTCGGTCGCCACCCGCTGCACGGTCCCGGTCGCCGTGACCGTCGAGCTGCCGGCCCGGCCGGCGGAGGCGATCGAGGGGATCGCGTACTTCACCGTCTCCGAACTGCTGCAGAACATCAGCAAGCACAGCGGGGCGCGCGGTGCGTCGGTGGAGGTGTGGCAGGCGGCCGACCGGCTGATGATCCTGGTCCGGGACGACGGCCGCGGCGGCGCGGACGCGGCGGCCGGCTCGGGCCTCGCCGGGCTCGCCGAGCGGCTGGGCTCGGTGGACGGCCTGCTGGCCGTCGACTCCCCCGCGGGCGGCCCGACCCGCATCACCGCGGAGCTGCCCTGGCGGGCCTGACCGGACCCGCCGGGCCGCCCCGGAACGCCGTCCGCCCGTTCGGGGGCGGGGCGGCCCGCCGACAGCGGCGGGTGCGTGCGCCCGGCCCGGCGGCCGCGGGCAGAAGCCGGGCCGGCGCTGGGCGGCCGGCAGTCACCGCCCCGCCACCCGCCGGCAGTCCGCCGAACCCTCGACGCAGCCATGGCCGGGCCGCCCCTGCCGTCCCGCGGCCCGCCGTACCGGCCGAGGCGGGTCGGCCGACGGGTCGGCCGACGGGCAGGGCGGCGGGTCGGCCGACGGGCAGGGCGGCGGGCAGGGCGGTCGGCGGGCCACCGGGGCGCCCCCCCGGTCGGCCGCCCGCAGGGCTACCCCACCGTGAGCAGCGTCTTGCCCACGTTCAGGCCGGACTGGAGGGTTTCGTGGGCCTGGGCGGCGGAGGTCAGGGGGAGCTCCGCGCTGATGTCGAGGCGGATCGTGCCCGAGGCGAGAAGGGAGAGGGCGGACAGGGCGTGGGAGCGGACGCGGTCCGGGGCGCGGCGGGCGAGGTCGGCGATGTCGTAGCCGGTCAGTGAGCGGTTGTTCTTCCAGAAGGGGAGGACCGGCAGGTTCAGGTCGGGGCGGCGGGCGGCGTCGCCGTAGACCGCGAGGCGGCCGAAGGGGGCCAGTACGGTGAGGCTGGCCTGGCGGGTCGGGCCGCCGATCGGGTCGAGGACGACGTCGAGGTCGGAGACGTGCGCGGCGAAGCCGTCCCGCAGGTGCACCGCGTCGTAGCCGAACCGCTCGGCGTAGCGGGCCTTGGCGGCGGAGCTGACCGTGCCGTGCACGGAGGCCGCGCCCAGCGCCCTGGCGAGCTGGGCGGCGACGGAGCCGACCCCGCCGGCCGCGGCGTGGATGAGCACGGTGTCGCCGGCGGTGAGCCGGGCCGCACCGGTCAGCACCCCCCACGCGGTGGTCAGCGCCAGCGCCGCCCCGCCGCCGTCGCGCAGCGATATCCCGTCCAGCGGGAAGACGAAGGCGGCCGGCGCGACCGCGTACTCGGCGTACCCGCCGGCGTCCGGCAGGTAGGCGGCGACCGGGTCGCCCGGGGCCAGGCCGGTGACGCCGGCGCCGAGCTCGGCGACCTCGCCGGAGATCTCCAGGCCGGGCACCTCGATCCCGTCGGCCGGGCCGAAGTCGCCGAGCCGGTGCTGCACCTCGCCGAAGTTGACCCCGGCGTAGGCGACGCGGATCAGGACCCGGCCGGGGCCGGGCTCCGGAACGGGCAGCTCCACCGGCCGCAGCACCTCAGGGCCGCCGTTGACATCGAATCCGACCGCGCGCACACGCTCTCCTCTCTCGTGGGCGTCCCCTGGGCGCCACCGGATCACGGCGCCTCCTGACTCCCGGGTCTACGACCGGGCAGGATCCCCCCGCGTGAACGGGTGGCGCAACCTTGCCCGACCGAACCGTAATCCCCACCGCCCCGCGCCTGCTGGGATGCTGGGAGACTCAGGGCGGACCGCCGGACGCGGCGGGGGCCCACGAACGGTGGAGGACGGTGTGCGGGTGGTCATCGCCGAGGACTCGGTACTGCTACGGGACGGTCTGACCCGGCTGCTGACCGACCGCGGCCACGACGTGGTGGCGGGTGTGGGCGACGCGGTGGGCCTGCTGAAGGCGGTCGACGACCTGGTTGCGCGCGGCGGGGCCCCCGACGTGGTGGTGGCCGATGTGCGGATGCCGCCGACGCACACCGACGAGGGCGTGCGCGCGGCCGTACAGCTGCGGCGCGACCACCCGGCGGTGGGTGTCCTGGTGCTGTCGCAGTACGTGGAGGAGCAGTACGCCACCGAGCTGCTGGCCGGGTCCTCGCGCGGGGTGGGCTATCTGCTGAAGGACCGGGTGGCCGACGTCCGGGAGTTCGTGGACGCGGTGGTCCGGGTCGCCGAGGGCGGCACCGCGCTGGATCCGGAGGTGGTCGCCCAGCTGCTGGGCCGCAGCCGCAAGCAGGACGTGCTGGCCGGGCTGACGCGGAGGGAGCGCGAGGTGCTGGGCCTGATGGCGGAGGGCCGGACGAACTCGGCGGTCGCCAGGCAGCTGGTGGTCAGCGACGGCGCGGTCGAGAAGCACGTCAGCAACATCTTCCTCAAGCTGGGCCTCGCGCCGAGTGACGGGGATCACCGTCGGGTGCTGGCGGTACTGACCTACCTCAACTCGTAAAGGTTGCTGACAGCCCGTCCCACCACACCAGGCGGTCCGCGCCGGAAGGCCGGTCCATCCCGTTGCGGACCCGCGACTTCCACATTCCGGGACGTACGGGGTAGGCGACCCTTACCGACGTACCATGACCGGTGAGCCGCCGCCTCGAAGGAGGTCCGATTCAGTGACCAGCCAGGTCAGCACCCCCACCAGTACGGGCACGGGACAACCGCCCGTCGGCACAGACGTCCTCGGCGAACAGCGTCAACGGGAGAAGGAGACCAGACGCCTGGACCGGGTGATCATCCGGTTCGCGGGCGACTCCGGTGACGGGATGCAGTTGACCGGTGACCGTTTCACCTCGGAGACCGCGTCCTTCGGCAACGACCTGTCGACGCTGCCGAACTTCCCGGCCGAGATCAGGGCGCCCGCGGGGACGCTGCCCGGGGTCTCGTCGTTCCAACTGCACTTCGCCGACCACGACATCCTCACCCCGGGCGACGCGCCCGACGTACTGGTGGCGATGAACCCGGCGGCGCTCAAGGCCAACCTGGCTGATCTGCCGCGGGGCGCGGAGATCATCGTGGACACGGACGAGTTCACCAAACGGGCGATGGCCAAGGTCGGCTGGGCGGCCAATCCGCTGGAGGACGACACGCTGACCGGGTACGCGGTGCACCCGGTGCCGCTGACCACCCTGACGCTGGAGGCGCTCAAGGACTCCGGCCTGGCCCGCAAGGACGCCGAGCGGGCGAAGAACATGTTCGCGCTCGGACTGCTGTCGTGGATGTACCACCGGCCGACGGACAACACCGAGGCGTTCCTGCGGAAGAAGTTCGCCAAGAAGCCGGACATCGCGGAGGCGAACGTCACCGCGTTCCGGGCGGGCTGGAACTTCGGCGAGACCACCGAGGACTTCGCGGTCTCCTACGAGGTGCAGCCGGCCGCCTCGGCCTTCCCGGTCGGCCGCTACCGGAACATCTCCGGGAACCTGGCGCTGTCGTACGGGCTGATCGCCGCGGCCACCCAGAGCGGGCTGCCGCTGTTCCTGGGCTCGTACCCGATCACCCCGGCCTCCGACATCCTGCACGAGCTGTCGAAGCACAAGAACTTCGGGGTCAGGACCTTCCAGGCCGAGGACGAGATCGCCGCGATCGGCGCCGCGCTGGGGGCGGCCTTCGGCGGGTCGCTGGCGGTGACCACCACCTCGGGGCCCGGGGTGGCGCTCAAGTCGGAGACGATCGGGCTGGCGGTCAGCCTCGAACTGCCGCTGCTGATCGTGGACATCCAGCGCGGCGGCCCCTCCACCGGGCTGCCGACCAAGACCGAGCAGGCGGATCTGCTGCAGGCGATGTACGGGCGCAACGGCGAGGCGCCGGTGCCGATCGTGGCGCCGGCCACGGCCGCCGACTGCTTCGCCGCGGCACTGGAAGCGGCCCGGATCGCCCTGACGTACCGGACCCCGGTGCTGCTGCTGTCCGACGGCTACCTGGCCAACGGCTCCGAGCCGTGGCGGATCCCGGAGGTCTCCGAACTGCCGGACCTGCGGGTGGAGTTCGCCAGCGGCCCGAACCACACGGAGGCCGACGGCACGCGGACCTTCTGGCCGTACCTGCGGGACCCGCGGACGCTGGCGCGGCCGTGGGCGGTGCCCGGCACCCCCGGGCTCGAACACCGGATCGGCGGCATCGAGAAGCAGGACGGCACCGGCAACATCAGCTACGACCCGGCCAACCACGACTTCATGGTCCGCACCCGGCAGGCCAAGATCGACGGTGTCGAGGTGCCGGACGTGACGGTGGACGACCCGAGCGGGGAGGCCACCACGCTGGTGCTCGGCTGGGGTTCGACGTACGGGCCGATCACCGCGGCCGTCCGCCGGATCCGCGGCGGGGGCGGCCGGGTCGCACAGGCTCACCTGCGGAACCTGAACCCCTTCCCGGCGAACCTGGGGGCGGTGCTGGCGGCCTACCAAAGGGTGGTGGTGCCGGAGATGAACCTCGGGCAGCTGGCCCACCTGCTGCGGGCGAAGTACCTGGTGGACGCGGTGTCGTACAACCAGGTCACCGGACTGCCGTTCAAGGCCGAGCAGTTGGCCACGGCTATCGTCGAACTGAGCGGCATGGCGAGCGTTGAGGAGCGTGAGAATGTCTGAGGCGCTGGCACTGGTGCCCAAGGCGACGGCCCAGCAGACCATGAAGGACTTCAAGACCGACCAGGAAGTGCGCTGGTGCCCCGGCTGCGGGGACTACGCGATCCTGGCCGCCGTCCAGTCCTTCATGCCCGAGCTGGGACTGGCCCGCGAGAACGTGGTGTTCGTCTCCGGGATCGGCTGCTCCAGCCGCTTCCCGTACTACATGAACACCTACGGCATGCACTCCATCCACGGCCGCGCCCCGGCGATCGCCACCGGGCTGGCCGCGTCCCGGCGGGACCTGAGCGTGTGGGTGGTCACCGGTGACGGCGACGCGCTGTCCATCGGCGGCAACCACCTGATCCACGCGCTGCGCCGCAACGTCAACCTGAAGATCCTGCTGTTCAACAACCGGATCTACGGGCTGACCAAGGGCCAGTACTCGCCGACCTCCGAGATCGGCAAGATCACCAAGTCCACGCCGATGGGCTCCCTGGACGCCCCCTTCAACCCGATCTCGCTGGCGCTGGGTGCCGAGGCGTCCTTCGTGGCCCGCACCATCGACTCCGACCGCAAGCACCTGCAGAGCGTGCTGCGGGCCGCCGCCACGCACGAGGGCACGGCGCTGGTGGAGATCTACCAGAACTGCAACATCTTCAACGACGGCGCCTTCGACACGCTCAAGGACAAGGACAGCGCGCTGGAGGCGCTGGTCCGCCTGGAACACGGGCAGCCGATCCGCTTCGGGGCGCCCTTCGCCGAGGAGCGGGGCGGCGACGGGCTCGGCGGCAAGGGCGTGGTCCGCGACCCGGCCACCGGTGATCTGAAGGTGGTCGACGTCGCGGCCGAGGGCACCGACGGCGTCCTGGTCCACGACGCGCACGCCGCCAGCCCGACGAACGCCTTCGCGCTGTCCCGGCTGGCCGACCCCGACACGCTCCACCACACGCCGATCGGCGTGCTGCGGGACGTGACCCGGCCGGTCTACGACACGGACATGTCCGACCAGTTGGAGCAGGCGGTGGCGCGGCAGGGCCGCGGCGAGCTGTCGTCGCTGCTGGCCGGCGGCGACACCTGGACGGTCGGCTGACCCGTCCGCCCGCGATGCCCGGCCCGGCCCGGCCCGCCCGGCGCCGGGCGTCGCGTTGTACGGGACCGGGCGGCACGTCCGGTACGGGGCCGGCGGACGGGCCCGCGGCCGGCCGGCACGTCCCATACAGGGCTCGCGGTCAGCCCGCGGTCGGCCGGGTGTCGTAGGCGTCGCGGGCCGCGGACACGTCCGGCAGGTGCTCCTCGGTCCAGCGGGACAGCGCCCGGATCTGGCGGGCGGCCTGCTCGCCGAGCGCGGTGAGGTCGTAGTCGACGTGCGGCGGGATGACCGGGTGGGCCACGCGGCGGACGAAGCCGTCCCGCTCCAGGGTGCGCAGCGTCTGGGTGAGCATCTTCTCGCTCACCTCGCCGACCTCCCGGCGCAGTTCGCCGAACCGGCGGGTGCCGCCGAGCAGCGCGCACAGCACGAGCACCCCCCAGCGGCTGGTGAGGTGCTCCAGGACGGCCCGCTCCGGGCACATTACCTTCATGTGCGTACCCTACTCGAAGGTGTGTACTTTCCCCTGGTTAGCGTGCCCGTTACGGTGGCATCGCCAGGCCGGGAACCGGTACGGGACCCGCGCCGGACCAGGGGACCGGACGACCCGCGCGCCGCAGCGCCGCAGCGCCACCGCACCGCAGGACCGCAGGACCGCAGGACCGCAGGACCGCACCGCACCGCACCACGACACCGCACCACGGGAGCACATCATGAGCATCGTCGTCACCGCCGCCACCGGCCACCTCGGCCGCCTGGTCATCGCCGACCTGCTGGCCGGCGGGACGCCCGCGGGCCGGATCACCGCGGTCGTACGGGACGCGGACCGGGCCGCCGACCTCGCCGCGCGGGGCGTGGAGGTGCGGATCGGCGACTACGACCGGCCGGAGACGCTCAAGAACGCCTTCCGGGCCGGCGACCGGGTGCTCTTCGTCTCCGGCAGCGAGGTCGGCCGGCGGGTGCCGCAGCACACGGCGGTCGTCGAGGCGGCCACCGGGGCCGGGGTGGCGCTGCTCGCGTACACCTCGGTGCTCGGCGGACCCGACGCCGACTTCACGCTGGCCGACGAGCACAAGGCGACCGAGGAGCTGATCCTCGGCTCCGGGCTGCCGTACACCTTCCTGCGCAACGGCTGGTACACCGAGGTCTACACCCAGGGCCTCGGCAGGGTGCTGGAGCAGGGCGAGGTGGTGGCCGCCGCGGGCGACGGGCGGATCGCGTCGGCCGCCCGCGCCGACTACGCCGCTGCCGCCGCGGCCGTGCTCACCGGCGAGGGGCACGAGAACCGGGCGTACGAGCTGAGCGGCGACACCGCGTGGAGCCTGGCGGAGTACGCGGCCGTGGTGGGTGAGCTGGCCGGCAAGGAGATCGTCTACCGGCCGGTGACCCCGCAGGAGCAGCAGGCCGGGCTGGTCGCGGCGGGGCTGCCGGAGGGCCTGGCCGCGATCCTGGCGGACGTGGACCGGGCGATCGCCCGCGGGCTGATCGCCGGCACCAGCGGCGACCTGTCCCGGCTGATCGGGCGCCCGACCACCCCGCTGCGGGAGTCGGTGGCGGCGGCGCTGAAGGACTGAGCGCCCTTGGCTGCGGGGTCCGGCCGGACGCCGGCCCGGACGGGGAGCCGCCCGGCGGGAGGCCGGTCCCCGCCCGCGGCCCGGGGACCGGCGGGGCCCCGGACCATCCCCCGTCACCGCCGGATCCCCCGTCCCGCCGCCCTGTCATGACCGTCCCATGGAACGGACATGACAGGGCGGGGGTGTCCCCGATACCGTCGGACCCGGCAAGGGACGGCCGACGGCAGGTGGGGGAGGCCCGAGATGGGCGAGCAGCGTACGGGACTGGTGTACGGTTTCGCGGCCTACGGCCTGTGGGGTGTCTTCCCGCTGTTCTGGCCGCTGCTGGAACCGGCCGGCGCGATGGAGATCCTGGCCCACCGGATGGTGTGGTCGCTGGTGGTGGTCGCCGTCATCCTGCTGGTGCTACGCCGCTGGGCGTGGCTGGCCGAGCTGGTCCGGCAGCCCAGACGGCTCGGGCTGGTGGCGGTCGCGGCGGTCACCGTCTCGGTGAACTGGGGCATGTACATCTGGGGCGTCAACTCCGGCCATGTGGTGGAGACGGCGCTCGGCTACTTCATCAACCCGCTGGTGACGATAGCGCTCGGCGTGCTGGTGCTGCACGAGCGGCTGCGGCCGGTGCAGTGGGTGGCGGTCGGCATCGGGGCCGCCTCGGTCGCGGTGCTCACCATCGGCTACGGCCGGCTGCCGTGGATCGCGCTCACCCTCGCCTTCTCCTTCGGGATCTACGGCCTGGTGAAGAAGAAGATCGCCATGGGCGGCCTGGAGTCGCTGGCCGCCGAGACCTCCGTGCAGTTCCTGCCCGCGCTGGCGTTCCTGCTGGTGCTCGGCGCCCGAGGCGACGCGACGTTCACCCACCACGGCCCCGGGCACGCGGCCCTGCTCGCCGCCTGCGGCCTGGTCACCGCGGTGCCCCTGGTCTGCTTCGGGATGGCCGCGACCCGGCTGCCGCTCACCTCGATCGGCCTGATGCAGTACGTGGCCCCGGTCCTGCAGTTCCTGATCGGCATCTTCTACTTCCACGAGCACATGGCGCTGGAGCGCTGGGCCGGGTTCCTCCTGGTCTGGTCCGCGCTGGTCCTGCTCGCCTGGGACGCCCTGCGCACCGCCGGCCGGGGCCGCGCCGCCCTCGCCGCGGCCTCGGCGGACCGCCTGGCGGCGGAGGCGCCCCAGCAGCCGGTCAGGCCGTGATGTCGCGGCTGGTCAGCCGGGCCCAGGCGGCCGAGCCGAAGACCGCCGCGTAGAGGGCCTGCAGGCCCAGGTTCCTGGCGATGCCCGTCCACTGCACGGGGTCGCGCAGCACATCGGCGAAGCTCAGCCAGTAGTGCGGGAAGAGGTACGGCTGCACGGCGTGCAGCTGCGGGATGCCGTCCACGATCTGCACGGTGATCAGCAGGCCCACCGTGCCCGCCATCGCGCCCACGCCGCTGTCGGTGAGGGTGGAGACGAACAGGCCGAGCGCGGCCAGGCCGACCAGCGAGGCGGCCACCAGGACCGCGATCAGCAGGGCCCGCAGGATGCCGTCGGCCAGCGGGACCGTGGTACCGGACAGGGTGGTGACGTCGCCGACCGGGAACAGCACGGCGCCCACCACCAGCCCGGAGAGGGCCACCGTCAGCGCCCCGGCCAGGCAGAACGCGAGCACGGCGGTGAACTTGGCGAGCAGCAGCCGGGTGCGGCCGGCCGGGGCGACCAGCAGGTAGCGCAGGGTGCCGCCGCCCGCCTCACCGGCCACCGCGTCGCCCGCGACCACGCCGATCGCCATCGGCAGGAAGAACGGCAGGGTCGCGGCGAGCGCGGCGAAGGTCAGGAACAGGCCATTGCCGCTGACCTGTTGGATGAAGGCGGGGCCGTCCCCTTCGCCCCGGCCGACCGAGCCGCCGTCGCCGGTCTCGATCCGTACCGCGATACCGACCAGCAGCGGCACGCCCGCCAGCACCGCCAGGAGCGCCAGCGTCCGCCACCGCCGGAAGACGATGCCCAACTCGGACCGGAACAGCCCGAGCGACCACCACCAGCGGGGCGCCCGTACGGCGCCGGTGCCGGTCCGGGCGGTGCTCGGGCCGCCGGTCCCGGGCGCGGCCGCGCTCTCCGCGGCAGTCGGGATGCCGATACCGCTCGCGGCCAGAGGGCCGGCCCCGGCTCCTGTCCGGGCGCCGGGACCGGCGGCCCGACCGGCGCCCGTCCCCGCGCCTGTCCCGTTCGACGCGATACGCCGCCCGCCGTCTTCCGCGCCCGCGCGCGCCGCGTTCGGCTCAGCCCGCGACATCGAAGCCCTCCCCGGTCAGTGCCACGAACGCGTCCTCCAAGGAGGCCCGTTCCGGGCCGAACGCGCGGACCCGGACCCCGGCCGCGACCAGTGCCGCGGTCAGCTCGGCGAGGTCCGGTGGGGCGACCGGCAGCTCGCCGGTGACCCGCTCCCCCGCGGCGGTCAGCTCCCGTACGCCGTGGGCGGCCAGCACCTCCGCTGCGAGCGCCGGGTCCGGGGTGCCGACCGCGATCCGGCGTCGGCCCCTGACGCCGGCGGACAGGTCCGCGACCGGGCCCTGGGTGACCAGCCGGCCGCGGGCCATCACGGCGGCGTGCGTGCAGACCTGCTCGATCTCGTCCAGCAGATGGGAGGAGAGGAAGACGGTGGTGCCGTCCGCCGCCAGCTCCCTGACCAGGGTCCTGATCTCCCGCATGCCCTGCGGGTCGAGCCCGTTGGTCGGCTCGTCCAGCACCAGCAGCTCGCGCGGCTGGAGCAGCGCCGCGGCCAGGCCGAGTCGCTGCTTCATGCCCAGCGAGTACGCCTTCGCCCTCTTGGCCGCCGCGGCGCTCAGCCCCACCCGGTCCAGCGCCGCCCCGACCCGGGCCCGCCGGGTGCGGGGGTCGGCGGCGGGGTCGGCGGCGTCGTACCGCAGCAGGTTGTCGCGGCCGGACAGGTAGCCGTAGAGCGCCGGGCCCTCGATGAGCGCGCCGACCCTCGGCAGCACGGTCCGGGCGGCGCGCGGCATCGGACTGCCGAGCACGTCGGCGCTGCCCGCGCTCGGGCTGATCAGCCCCATCAGCATCCTGATCGTGGTGGTTTTCCCCGAGCCGTTGGGGCCGAGGAAGCCGAACACGCTGCCGCGCGGGACCCGCAGGTCCAGGCCGTCCACGGCGAGCGTGCCGTGGTACCGCTTGGTGAGCCCGCGGGTCTCGATCACCACTTCGCCGCGCGTGTCCATGGCACCGTCACCCGGCGGCACCGGCCGCGCGGGTCAGCGCGGACGGGGTGACCGCGCCGACGTAGAGGGTGCCGTCGTCGGTGAGCAGGGCGTTGACCAGGCGGGTGTGGAAGAGGGTGCCGCTGCCGTAGGAGCCGCTGACCCGGCGGCCGAAGCCGTCCAGCAGCGACCGGGCGTCCTTTCCGTCCGCCTTGCCGCCGGCCGGCAGGCCGGCGCCGGTCCTGACCACCGCGACGGCGTCCCAGCCGCTGCCGACGACGGTGGGTTCGGCGGAGCTGCCCGGCCTCTTCTTCCGGGTGGGGTCGGGCGCCGCGGCGCCCCCGGTCACCTTGACGCCCTTGGCCGGCTTGTAGGTGAAGGTGCTCGCGGCCGGCGCGGTGAAGCTGACCTTGGTGAAGGCGATGTCCACGACGGCCTTGCCGCCGCCCTTGGGGGCCAGGGTGAACTTCAGGGGCACACCGGTGGTGGAGTCGACCGCGATCCGGACCGAGCCGACGGTGGTGGCGTCCGCGCGCCGCGGGGTGACGAGCAGCTGGTAGGCGCTGTGTCCGGCAACGCTGGCGGTGCCGTCGACGGTGATCGCGGCGGTGCCGTCGGCCGCCTTGAGGATCTGCCGGGCGGCGGCCTGCGGGGTGGCCGGGAAGTCTTCGGGCAGCTGCCCTTCGGGCCGGTCGCCGGCCGCCGGCCGGGGCAGGGTCCGGTGGTACGCCTGGTTGGACGCGCTGTCGTAGGCCCACAGCTGGGTGCCGTTGTGGACGACGCTGTACTCGGCGGCCGACTCGATGACGGACAGCTTCTGCCGGTCGGGGCCGTCGACCGCCACGTGGAGCCGGTGCGAGCCGACCAGCAGCCCGGGGAGCCGGGTCTGCGGCGCGGCCGGCGAGCCGGCGTCCTTCCCGGACCCGGTGGCCGCGGCGCCCCCGAGGAGGCCGCTCGCGCCGCCGGACAGGACCGAGGGCAGGCCCAGGTCGGTGGTGATCCGGACCGAGCCGTCCAGGGCCCGGGTGTCGGAGGCGGCGATCTTCGCCAGCAGCTGCTCCGCGGTGACCGGCGGCAGCGACGGGGCGCCGGCGTCGGCCAGGGCCGGCACCAGGCTGATGGTGGCCGCGGCGACCCCCGCGACCGCGACGGGCACGGCGTACCGCATGGCTCTGCGTCCTCGGGCCCGGCCGGTCCCGGGTGCGAAGCCGTCTGCTTCCGGCGGTGCCGGCTGGATCCGTGCCATTGCGTTTCCTCCGTCGTCAGCGGCGGTCGGCTGCCTCGCACTCGTCCACTCCCCGGGTCATTGTCGCCCGGACCGCCGTGAAGTGGTGTGTCCATCTGACCAAACCGGCCGGTTCACCACATCAGCCGCCGGACGCAACCGAATGTACGCCCCGGGTATGACAACCCCCGAGGCCGTGCGTCCCCGAGCCTCGGGGACGTTCCAGGGAAAGCTCCGCCCAGCGCAAGCAACCCCCCGGCACCGGTGAGCCGAAGGGCGCGCACGGCCGACCGCCCCCACCGACCCCAAGCGCCCAGAGGAGGGACGGCACCCCCGCGCCGGACAACTCCGCCCCCACGTCCACCTCACGCCGTGCGTCCGGCCGGGTAGCCGGCGAGCCAAAGGGCGCGCCGGTGTCGAAAGGGAGAGCGCGCGGAACGAGCGAGGAACGAGGGAGTGAGCACGGTCGACCGTCGACACCGGATCGAAGCGCCCGGAGGCGAGAAGGCGGCAAAAAAAAGAAAGGACGGCACCCCCGCGCCCAACGGCACCCACGAATGGGCACTCCAACCCCACCGGCCACCCACCCATGGCCAACCCGCCGCCGTACGGCACCCCCACGTCCACCTCACGCCGTGCGTCCGGCCGGGTAGCCGGCGAGCCAAAGGGCGCGCCGGCGTCGAAAGGAAGAGCGCGCGGAACGAGCGAGGAACGAGCGAATGAGCACGGTCGACCGTCGACACCGGATCGAAGCGCCCGGAGGCGAGAAGGCGGCAAAAAAGGGGAAAGGGCGGTGCCATAACGCCCGACGGCACCCACCCATGGGCACCCCGCTCCCCCGCTCTCCCCGCCGAAGGTGCTCAGGCGGCGCCGGAAGGCGTCGGGCCGACCTCGCGGTACCCGGGGGGCGGGGTCAGGCCGTGCGGTGGACCACGGCGTCGCACAGGCCCGCCAGGGCGAGCTTGGCCGGGATGTCGGGCAGCGGGGCCAGGGCGGCGCGGGCCTCGTCCGCGTACCGCACGGTGTCGCGCCGGGCCTGCTCCAGGGCCGGGTGGGCGCGCAGCAGTTCCAGCGCCTCGGCGTGCAGCGCGTCGTCGGTGAGGTCGCCGTCCAGCAGCTCGTTCAGCCGGCGGTCGGCGGCCGAGACGCTGCCGGCGGCCTGCATGTACCAGCGGCGCACGTGCAGTACGGGCAGGGTGGGGATGCCCTCGCGCAGGTCGGTGCCGGGGGTCTTGCCGGACTCGCGGCCGTCGCTGGCGATGTCGAGTACGTCGTCGGCGAGTTGGAAGGCGGCGCCGATCCGCTCCCCGTACTGGGTGAGGATGCTGACCACCGACTCGCCGGCGCCGGACATCATCGCGCCGAACCGGCCGGAGACCGCCATCAGCGAGCTGGTCTTGCCCGCGATGACCTCCAGGTAGTGGTCGAGCGGGTCGCGGCCGTCGCGGGGGCCGACGGTCTCCATGATCTGCCCGGTGACCAGCCGCTCGAAGGACTCGGCCTGCACCCGTACCGCCTCCGGGCCGAGGTCGGCCAGGATGTGCGAGGCCCGGGAGAAGAGGAAGTCGCCGGTCAGCACCGCCACCGAGTTGCTCCAGCGGGCGTTGGCGCTGGGCACGCCCCGACGGACGTCGGCCTCGTCCATCACGTCGTCGTGGTAGAGGGTGGCCAGATGGGTCAGCTCGACCACCACGGCCGAGGGCACGACCTTGGGGGCGTGCGGGTCGCCGAACTGGGCGCCCAGCATCACCAGCAGCGGCCGGAAGCGCTTGCCGCCGGCCTGGAGCAGGTGGCGGGCCGTCTCGGTGATGAAGGGCACGTCGCTCTTGGTCGCCGCCTGCAGGCCCTCCTCCACGGCCGCGAGGCCGGCCTGGACGTCGGCCTCGAGGGCTTCGTCCCACACGCTCAGCCCGAAGGGCCCGACGACGGTCACGAGGGGTACTCCTGTCGCTGATCTGGCATCTGGCGAGATTCGGTTGCGGATCCGGCGTGGATCGGGTGGGCGCTGAGCGGTGGGCCGAGGTCACGCTGCTTACACCGGCAGCGTAGCCGGTCGGGTGTGGATCACCGCCGGGGCATGGCGTTGTGGCAGGCCACGCCAGGACGCGGACGATCACCGCCCGTATAATCCTGACAACCGGATTTCTCTCCCTATGTCCCACCCGAAAGGATGGCAAACAGGCCAACAAGGGCGGTGCGGGATTGACCCGCGGGAGCCTGGGAATGATTTGGCTGATTCGAACGCTTGAGCCAGCGCTGTTCCGTATTCCGTAAGGTCACCCCGTTACGAGGCCAATTAAGGTTGAGCCGGCACATGTGACATGTCCTCGCTCCGGGAGACGGCGATCCCGGCTCCGGAGCATCACGAGAGGAGGTGGACCGATGACAGCGGACCTGCTGGAAGACGAGGCGGAAGCCCATGTGCGCGGTGTCTGTTTCAAGACCGGCCCGCCCGAGCGCATCGGCGTGGAGCTCGAATGGCTCGTCCAGGACCGCTCCGACCCCCGGCAACTGATCACCGTCGAACGGCTGGACGCGGCCCTCGCGCCGATCCAGGCCCCGGGCGCGCTGCCCAGGGACGGCAGGCTCACCCGTGAGCCGGGCGGCCAGGTGGAGCTCAGCTCCCCGCCCGCCCCCTCGCTCGCCGCGTGCGTCGAGGCCACCACCGCCGACCTGGCGGTCCTTCGAGAGCACCTGGAGCGCGCCGGCCTGGTCCTGGTCGGCCGCGGTCTGGACCCGTACCGCGAACCGCCCCGCGTGCTCGACCATCCCCGCTACCGGGCGATGGAGGGCTACTTCGACCGCGAGGGCCCCTGGGGCCGCACCATGATGCGGCGCACCGCCTCACTTCAGGTCAATCTGGACTGCGGCGACGACACCGACGGGGTGTCCGGCCACCGCTCGCGCTGGGAGCTGGCCCACCGGATCGGGCCGGTGCTGGTGGCCGCGTTCGCCAACTCGCCGCTGAGCGGCGGCCGGCCCACCGGCTGGCTGTCCACCCGGCAGGCCACCTGGGCGCTGATGGACCCGGGCCGCACCCACCAGCCCGGCCACCACCCCGATCCGGCCACCTCCTGGGCGCGTTACGCGCTGGACGCCCAGGTGCTGTGTGTGCCCGGGGCCGAGGACGGCGACTGGTCGGCGCCCGCCGGGCTGACCTTCCGGGGCTGGCTGCGTGGCGCCCCGGGGCTGCGCGCCCCCACCACCGCCGACCTCGACTACCACCTGAGCACCCTGTTCCCGCCGGTCAGGCCGCGCGGCTGGCTGGAACTGCGGATGATCGACGCCCAGTACGGCGACGACTGGATCGTGCCGACCGCGCTGACCGCGGCGCTGCTGGACGACCCGGTCGCCGCCGACGCGGCCTTCGCCGCCACCGAGCCGCTCTGCCGGGACGGGGAGCCGATCCCCTCCGACGTCATATGGCAGCGCGCGGCCCGGCTCGGCCTGGCCGATCCGGACATCGCCAAGGCCGCCCGGTCCTGTTTCGCCGCGGCCGAGAGCGCCCTCGGGCGTTCCGGCGACCCCGCGGCCCTGATCCAGGCGCTCGCCGGCTTCGCCGACCGCTATACCGACCGCGGCCGAAGCCCCGCCCATGACCTGTTGGACGCGCTCCGTCGCGCCTGATCCCCCGGAAGGCATGTCGTGACCGACTCCACGCGTACGAGCTCCAGCGCTGCCCAAGGCGGCGCGACTCCCGTCCCTGCCGCCGCTCCTGACACGGTGGCCCCTCCCGTATCCGAGGCCGCTTCGGGACCCGAGGGCTCCCCGGCCTCCGGCGCCCCGGCGTCCGTTCCGTCGCCGGCCGCCCTGGCCCGCGCCGCGCTGGAGACCGCCCGGCGCCGGACCATCGAACTCACCGACGCGGTCTCCGAGGAGGACCTGACCGCCCAGCACTCCCCGCTGATGTCCCCCCTGGTCTGGGACCTGGCCCACATAGGCAACCAGGAGGAGCTGTGGCTGATCCGGGAGGCCGGCCGCCGCCCGGGGCTGCGCCCCGACCTCGACACGCTCTACGACGCCTTCCGGCACGCGCGCGCCGACCGCCCCGCGCTGCCGCTGCTCAGCCCCGCCGAGTCCCGGGCCTACATCGCCGAGGTCCGGTCCGGCACCTGGGAGGTCCTGGACACCCTGGACACCTCCGCCGACAGCCCGGAGCCGCTGCTGGCCGGCGCCTTCGTCTTCGGCATGCTCGCCCAGCACGAGCAGCAGCACGACGAGACGATGCTGGCCACCCACCAGCTCCGCAAGGGCCCGGCGGTGCTCGACGCGCCGGCGCCGCCGCCCGCGCCCGCCGACGCCGCCACGCTGCCGCGCGAGGTGCTGGTCCCCGGCGGCCCGTTCACCATGGGCACCAGCGCCGAGCCGTGGGCGCTGGACAACGAACGCCCGGAGCACACCGTGGACGTGGCCGCGTTCTGGCTGGACACGGTGCCGGTGACCAACGCCGCCTACCAGGAGTTCATCGCGGACGGCGGCTACCGCGACCCGCGCTGGTGGACGCCCGAGGGGTGGCGGCACGTCGAGCAGGTCGGCCTCCAGGCGCCGCTGTTCTGGTCGCGGGAGCCGGGCGGCGGCTGGATCCGGCGGCGCTTCGGCCGGGTCGAGCCGGTGCCGGCCGACGAGCCGGTGCTGCACGTGTGCTGGTACGAGGCCGACGCGTACGCCCGCTGGGCCGGCCGGCGGCTGCCGACCGAGGCCGAGTGGGAGAAGGCGGCCCGGCACGACCCGGCGACCGGCCGCTCCCGGCGCTACCCGTGGGGCGACGCCGACCCGGGCCCCGAGCACGCCAACCTCGCCTCCCGCCACCTCCAGCCCACCCCGGCGGGCAGCTACCCGGCGGGCGCCGCCCCCAGCGGCGCCCGGCAGCTGATCGGCGACGTGTGGGAGTGGACCGCCTCGGACTTCGGCCCGTACCCCGGCTTCGAGGCGTTCCCCTACAAGGAGTACTCGGAGGTCTTCTTCGGCCCGGAGTACAAGGTGCTGCGCGGCGGCGCCTTCGGCGTCGACCCGGTGGCGGTCCGGGGCACCTTCCGCAACTGGGACTACCCCGTCCGGCGGCAGATCTTCGCGGGCTTCCGCACCGCGCGGGACGCCTCCGGCGCGGCGGGCGGCGCCCCGGCCGGCGCCGCTCCCGGCGGCACGGACGGCACGGCCCCCGGCACCACCCCCGGCGCCCCGGGCGGCGGCGCCCGCGGCGGTTCTGCGGACGGCTCCTCCGGCAGTCCCGCCTGATGTGCCGGCACCTCGCCTACGTCGGCCCGCCCGTGCCGCTGGCACGGCTGCTCACCGAGCCCGCGCACAGCCTCTACGAGCAGTCGTGGCGGCCCGCCAGACAGCGGTACGGGACGGTGAACGCCGACGGCTTCGGATTCGGCTGGTATCCGCCGGACGCGGACCCGGACGACGGCTTCCCCTGGCCGGGCCGCTACCGCCGGGCGGTCCCGATCTGGGCCGACGCCAACTTCCCGGAGCTCGCCAGGACCATCCGCAGCGGCGCGGTGCTGGCCGCGGTCCGCTCGGCCACCGCGGGCACCACCCAGGACGAGTCGGCGGCGGCCCCCTTCCGGGACGGCCGCTGGCTGTTCAGCCACAACGGCGCCGTCCCGGACTGGACCCGGCTGCCCACCGACCTCAGCGGCGCCCAGGCGCTGGACCTGGAGACGCACAGCGACTCCGCGCTGCTGTGGGCCCTGATCTGCCGGCGGCTGCGGCGGGGCGAGTCGCCGGGCGGCGCGCTGGCCGCGGTGGTCCGCGAGGTCGCCGCGGCCCGGCCCACCGCCCGGCTGAACCTCCTGCTCACCGACGGCCGTACGGTCGCGGCCACGGCGTGGGGCGACACGCTGTGGTACCGCACCGGGCCCGGTACCGCGCTGGTGGCCTCCGAGCCGGACGACGAGGCGGCCGTCAGTCCCACCGACGGCGTGACCGGTGACATGACCGGGACCACGTCCGAGTGGCGGGAAGTCCCCGACCACTCGCTGCTGCTGGCCACCACGGCCGGCGTGCGGGTCGTTCCCCTGCGCCCCCCGCGCCCCCACCGCAAGGAAACGCGCCACATGAACGAGAGCCGCTTCACCCTCGACGACCGCCTGCCCGCCGACTACTTCACCAGCACCCTGCGCGCCGACGTACGGCACGGCCTGGCCGAGGCGCCGCGCAGCCTGCCGCCCAAGTGGTTCTACGACAAGCACGGCAGCGACCTGTTCGAGCAGATCACCCGGCTGCCGGAGTACTACCCGACCCGGGCCGAGCAGGAGATCCTCACCCGCCGCGCCCCCGAGATCGCCACCCTCATCCGGCCCGCCACCCTCATCGAGCTGGGCTCCGGCTCCTCCCGCAAGACCCGACTGCTGCTCGACGCGCTCACCGCGGGCGGCACGCTGCGCCGCTACGCGCCCCTGGACGTCAGCGCCACCGCCCTGGAGGAGGCCGGCCAGGCGATCTGCCGCGACTACCCGGGGCTCGAGGTCGCCGCCACCGTCGCCGACTTCGAGTCCGGCCCGCCGCTGTCCGACGAACCCGGCCCGCGGCTGCTGGCCTTCCTCGGCAGCACCGTCGGCAACCTCGACGCGGAGCAGCGGCAGGTCTTCTACCGCACCCTGTCGCTCGCGCTGAGCAGCGACGACGTGCTGCTGCTGGGCGCGGACCTGGTCAAGGACCCGGCGGTGCTGATCCGCGCCTACGACGACGCGGCCGGCGTCACCGCCGAGTTCAACAGGAACGTACTGCACGTCCTCAACCGGGAACTGGGCGCGGACTTCGACCCGGACGCCTTCGAGCACGTGGCCGTCTGGAACACCGAGCACGAACGCATGGAGATGCGGCTGCGCTCCCGTACCGCGCAGACCGTCAAGGTCCGCGACCTGGACCTGTCCGTCGACTTCGGCCCCGGCGAGGACCTGCGCACCGAGATCTCCTGCAAGTTCCGCCGCGAGTCCCTCACCGCCGAACTGAAGGCCGGCGGCTTCACCGTCCGCCAGTGGTGGACCGACTCCGCCGACCGCTTCGCGCTCCTGCTGGCGGTCCCCACCTAGTGGTGACGCGACGGCTGCCCGGGGTCTCCCCCGGGCAGCCGGTCGGGCGGGGGGCGGCGCCGCGCCCCGGTCAGCGGACGAAGACGCTCGCCTTGTCGGCCAGGTCCAGGAAGTACTGCGGGGCCAGGCCCAGCACGAGGGTGACGGCGACACCGATCGCGATGGCCGTGGACGTCAGCGGGCTGGGGACGGCGACCGAGGGGCCGTCGGCCTTGGGCTCGCTGAAGAACATCAGCACGATCACCCGGACGTAGAAGAACGCGGCGACGGCGGACGAGATGACGCCGACGATGACCAGCGGCATCGCCCCGCCCTGCGCCGCCGCCTTGAAGACCGCGAACTTCCCCGCGAACCCGGAGGTCAGCGGGATCCCCGCGAAGGCCAGCAGGAAGACCGCGAAGACCGCCGCGACCAGCGGCGACCGCCGCCCCAGCCCGGCCCACCGGGACAGGTGGGTGGCTTCGCCGTTGGCGTCCCGGACCAGGGTGACGACCGCGAACGCGCCGAGCGTCACGAAGGAGTACGCCGCCAGGTAGAACAGGACGGAGGAGATGCCGTCCGGCGTGGTGGCGATGACACCGGCGAGGATGAAGCCCGCGTGGGCGATCGAGGAGTACGCCAGCAGCCGCTTGACGTCGGTCTGGGTCACCGCGATGACCGCGCCCGCGATCATGGTGAGGATCGCGACGCCCCACATGACGGGCCGCCAGTCCCACCGCATGCCGGGCAGCACCACGTACAGCAGCCGCAGCAGCGCGCCGAACGCGGCGACCTTGGTGGCCGCGGCCATGAAGCCGGTGACCGGGGTCGGCGCGCCCTGGTAGACGTCGGGCGTCCACATGTGGAAGGGCACCGCGCCGACCTTGAACAACAGGCCGACGGTGACCATGGCGAGCCCGATCAGCAGCAGCGCGTCGTTGCCGGTGGTGTCGGCCAGCGCCGGGGTCGTCTTGGCGGTGCCGTCGATCACCGACGAGATGGTCGAGTACGACACCGAGCCGGAGTAGCCGTAGAGCAGCGCGATGCCGAACAGCAGGAACGCCGAGGAGAACGCGCCCAGCAGGAAGTACTTCACGGCCGCCTCCTGGGACATCAGGCGGTTGCGGCGGGCCAGCGCGCACAGGATGTACAGCGGCAGCGAGAAGACCTCGAGGGCGACGAAGAGCGTCAGCAGGTCGTTGGCGGCCGGGAAGACCAGCATGCCGCCGACCGCGAACAGCAGCAGCGGGAAGACCTCGGTGGAGGCGAAGCCGGCCCGGACGGCCGCCTTCTCCTGCTCGCCGCCGGGCACCGCGGAGCCCTGCGCGGCGAAGGAGTCGACGTGCCGGCCGTGCGCCTTCGGGTCCAGCCGGCGCTCGGCGAAGGTGAACACGGCCACGATCCCGACCAGCAGGATCGTGCCCTGGAGGAACAGGGCGGGCCCGTCCACCGCGACCGCGCCCATCGCCGCGATGTGCGCCTTGGTGGTGCCGTACCCCTTCTCCGCCAGCGCGACGACGGCCGCGAAGGCGGCGGCCAGGCCGACGACGGCGAGCACCACCTGACTGGTGTAGCGGGACCTCCGCGGTACGAACGCCTCGACGAGGATGCCGACCATGGCCGCACCGAAGACGATGAGGACCGGGGACAGCTGGGCGTACTCGATCTTCGGGGCCGGGATCTTGTCCGCGACGGGGGCCGCCGCCGTCCACAGGCTGTGGACGGCGCTCCCCGGGGCGGCGGATGCGGATGCGCTCACTTCTTCGCCTCCAGCGCGGGCTTGGGGTCGGTCTTGTGCACGTCGGAGAGCGTGTGCTTGACGGACGGGTTGACGATGTCCGTCACCGGTTTCGGGTACACGCCGAGGAAGAGCAGCAGCGCGATCAGCGGGGCCACCACCAGGACCTCGCGGGCCTTGAGGTCGGCCATGCCCTCGATGCCGGCCTTGACCGGGCCGGTCATGGTGCGCTGGTACAGCACCAGGACGTAGAGGGCGGCGAGCACGATGCCGAGGGTGGCGATGATGCCGAGCACCGGGTAGCGGCTGAAGGTGCCCACCAGGACCAGGAACTCGCTGACGAAGGGCGCCAGGCCCGGCAGCGAGAGGGTGGCCAGGCCGCCGACCATGAAGGTGCCGGCCAGGACCGGCGCCACCTTCTGCACCCCGCCGAAGTCCGCGATGAGCCGCGAGCCGCGCCGGGTGATCAGGAAGCCGGCCACCAGCATCAGCGCGGCGGTGGAGATGCCGTGGTTGACCATGTAGAGCGTGGCGCCGCTCTGGCCCTGGCTGGTCATCGCGAAGATGCCCAGGATGATGAAGCCGAAGTGCGACACCGACGCGTACGCGATCAGCCGCTTGATGTCGCGCTGCCCGACGGCGAGCAGCGCGCCGTAGATGATGCTGATCACCGCCAGCACCAGGATCACCGGCGTCGCCCACTTGGACGCCTCCGGGAACAGCTGGAGGCAGAAGCGCAGCATCGCGAAGGTGCCGACCTTGTCGACGACCGCGGTGATCAGCACGGCCACCGGAGCGGTGGCCTCGCCCATCGCATTGGGCAGCCAGGTGTGCAGCGGCCACAGCGGGGCCTTCACCGCGAAGGCGAAGAAGAAGCCGAGGAACAGCCACCGCTCGGTGGAGGTCGCAAGGTCCAGCTTGCCGGAGGCGCGGGCGGCCAGGATCTCCTGGAGCGAGAAGGTGCCGGTGCCGAGCTGCTTGGCGGTGGCCGCGTACAGGCCGATGATCGCGGCCAGCATGATGAGGCCGCCGGCCAGGTTGTAGAGCAGGAACTTCACCGCCGCGTACGAGCGCTGCCGGCCCGCCTCCTCCTCACCGCCGGAGTGCGCCCGGTCGCCGAAGCCGCCGATCAGGAAGTACATCGGGATCAGCATGGCTTCGAAGAAGATGTAGAAGAGGAACACGTCGGTGGCCTCGAAGGAGAGCACCACCATCGCCTCGACCAGCAGGACCAGCGCGAAGAAGCCCTGGGTGGGCCGCCAGCGCCGGTTGGGGTCGGGGTCTTCGAGGGTGTCGGCGTCGTGCCAGCCGGCCAGCATCACGAACGGGATGAGCAGCGCGGTCAGCGCGATCAGCACGACCGCGATGCCGTCGACGCCGAGTTCGTAGCGCAGGCCGAAGCTCTTCACCCAGGCGTGCGACTCGGTGAACTGGTAGCGGTCGCCGCCCGGGTCGAACCGGGCCATGGTGATCGCGGCCAGCACCAGGGTGCCCAGCGAGAACAGCAGCGCCGTGTACTTGGCGGCGGTCCGCCGGGCCGCGGGCACCGCCGCGGTGACCACGGCGCCGACCGCGGGCAGGGCGGCGGTGACCGTGAGGAAGGGAAAGGAATCCGCCATGAGCTATCAGACCGCCCTCATCAGAAGAGTCGCGGCGACCAGCACCGCGGTGCCGCCGAGCATCGAGACGGCGTACGAGCGCACGTAGCCGTTCTGCAGCCTGCGGAGGCGGCCGGACAGGCCGCCGACCGAGGCGGCGGTGCCGTTGACGACGCCGTCGACCAGGGAGTGGTCGAGGTAGACCAGCGAGCGGGTCAGGTGCTCCCCGCCGCGTACCAGCACGACGTGGTTGAAGTCGTCCTGGAGCAGGTCGCGGCGGGCCGCCCTGGTCAGCAGGCTGCCGCGGGGCGCGACCGCCGGGACGGGCTTGCGGCCGTACATCAGCCAGGCGATGCCGACCCCGACGACCAGGACGACCATGGTGGCGGCGGTGACGGTGCCGGTGCTGACCGGCGAGTCGCCCTCGCTGTGCCCGGTGACCGGCTCCAGCCACTTCACGAAGGAGCTGTTGACGCTGAACAGCGCGCCGGCGAAGACCGACCCGAACGCCAGGATGATCATCGGAACGGTCATCGACCAGGGCGACTCGTGCGGGTGCGGGGCGCCGTGCGCGTCCCCGGCCGCCGCGGGCTCGGCGTCCGGCGCGTCGGGAGCCGGGGTCTCGCTCCAGCGCTCCTTGCCGAAGAACGTCATCAGCATCACCCGCGTCATGTAGAACGCGGTGACCGCCGCGCCCAGCAGGGCCGCGCTGCCGAGGATCCAGCCCTCGGTGCCGCCCTTGGCGTAGGCCGCCTCGATGATCTTGTCCTTGGAGAAGAAGCCGGACAGGCCGGGGAAGCCGATGATCGCCAGGTAGCCGAGGCCGAAGGTGATGAAGGTGACCGGCATGTACTTGCGCAGGCCGCCGTAGCGCCGCATGTCGACCTCGTCGTTCATGCCGTGCATGACCGAGCCGGCGCCGAGGAACAGCCCGGCCTTGAAGAAGCCGTGGGTGACCAGGTGCATGATCGCGAAGACGTAGCCGATCGGGCCGAGGCCGGCCGCCATGATCATGTAACCGATCTGCGACATCGTGGAGCCGGCCAGCGCCTTCTTGATGTCGTCCTTGGCGCAACCGACGATCGCACCGTAGAGGAGGGTGACCGCCCCGACGGTGACGACCGCGGTCTGCGCGTCCGGGGCGGCGTTGAAGATCGCCCCGGACCGGGTGATGAGGTAGACGCCGGCGGTCACCATGGTGGCGGCGTGGATCAGGGCCGAGACCGGGGTCGGGCCCTCCATCGCGTCCCCGAGCCACGACTGGAGCGGCACCTGCGCGGACTTGCCGCAGGCGGCCAGCAGCAGCATGAAGCCGATGCCGGTGACGGTCGCGTGCTGGGCGCTCGCGGCCCGGCCGGCCGCCGGCAGCACGTCCCCGAAGGCGAACGAGCCGAACGTGGTGAACATCAGCATGATCGCCACCGACAGGCCGATGTCGCCGACCCGGTTGACCAGGAACGCCTTCTTCGCCGCGGTCGCCGCGCTCGGCTTGTGCTGCCAGAACCCGATCAGCAGGTACGACGCCAGGCCGACGCCCTCCCAGCCCGCGTACAGCAGCAGGTAGTTGTCGGCGAGCACCAGCAGCAGCATCGCGGCGAGGAAGAGGTTGAGGTAGCCGAAGAAGCGGCGGCGGCGCTCGTCCTCCTTCATGTAGCCGATCGAGTAGATGTGGATCAGCGTGCCCACACCGGTGATCAGCAGCACGAAGGTCATCGACAGCTGGTCCAGCTGGAAGCCGGCGTCGGCCCGGAAGCCTTCCACCGGCACCCAGGTGAACAGGTGCGCGTGCAGGGCGCGGGCGTCGCCGTCCTTGCCGAGCATGTCGGCGAACAGCACCAGGCCGAAGACGAAGGACAGCAGCGCGAGCAACGTGCCGAGCAGGTGCCCGGCCCGGTCCAGCCGCCGGCCGCCGGTCAGTAGGACGGCCGCGCCGAGCAGCGGTGCCGCGACCACCAGTCCGATCAGGGTTTCCACTGTCGCAGCCCCTCTACAGCTTCATCAGATTGGCGTCGTCGACCGAGGCCGAGTGGCGGGAACGGAAGATCGACACGATGATCGCCAGGCCGACCACGACCTCGGCTGCGGCGACGACCATCGTGAAGAAGGCGATCACCTGGCCGCCCAGGTTGCCGTGCAGCCGCGAGAAGGTGACGAACGCCAGGTTGCACGCGTTCAGCATCAGCTCGACGCACATGAAGACCACGATCGCGTTGCGCCGGACCAGCACCCCGGCGGCGCCGATGGTGAACAGCAGCGCGGCCAGGTACAGGTAGTTGGCCGGATTCACTTGGCACCCCTCTCGGCGCGGTCGGCGTCGCGGATCCGCTCGGCGGCCCGGTCGGTGTCCTCGCGGACCGGCAGCACCGGGCGTTCCGGCTCGTCGCGCTCCAGCCACTCCTCGGAACGCTGCTCCAGCGCCGCCAGCCGCCGCATCGCGTCACCGGACACGTCGCGGATCTGGCCGCGCTCGCGCAGCGTGGAGCTGACCGACAGCTCGGAGACGGTGCCGTCGGGCAGCAGGCCGGGGATGTCGACCGCGTTGTGCCGGGCGTAGGTGCCGGGCGCGGGCAGCGGGGTGACCTGGAGGCCGGCCCGCACCCGCGCCTCGGACAGCTGGCGCTGGGTGCTGCGTTCCTCGGTGCGCTCCCGGTGGGTGAGCACCATCGCGCCGATCGCCGCGGTGATCAGCAGCGCGCCGGTGATCTCGAACGCCCACACGTACTGGGTGAAGACCAGCTTGGCCAGGCCCTGGACGTTGCCGCCGCCGGCGGCGTCGGCCTGCCCGGTGCCGGCGAAGGTGTCCAGCGAGGCGTTGGCGATGCCGGCGATCAGCAGGATGCCGAAGCCGAGGCCGCAGATCGCGGCCATCCAGCGCTGGCCCTTGAGCGTCTCCTTGAGGGAGTCGGCGGCGGTGATGCCGACCAGCATGACCACGAAGAGGAACAGCATCATGATCGCGCCGGTGTAGACGACGATCTGCACGATGCCCAGGAAGTACGCGCCCTGGGCGAGGTAGAACACCGCGAGCACGATCATGGTGCCGGCCAGCGACAGGGCGCTGTGCACCGACTTCTTCATCAGGACGGTGCCGAGCGCGCCGATGACGGCGACGGTGCCGAGCACCCAGAACTGGACGGCCTCGCCGGTAGAGGTCTGCGACGCGGCGGCGGCGAGGGCGCTCATACCTCGGCCCCCGTTCCGGCCGGCTGCGACCCGCCGGGCGCCGGGACGACCTCGGGCGCCTCGGTGGCCGCGCTCTCCTCGGGCGCCTCCGCCGGCTCCGGCGTCTCGCCCTTGGAGACCGCCACCTGCCGTACGGTGCCGGGCGCCGCCTCGGTGACCGCGCCGCGGTAGTAGTCGCCCTCGTCCATGCCCGGGAAGATCGAGTGCGGCGACTCGACCATGCCCTCCTCGAGGCCGGCCAGCAGCTGCTCCTTGGTGAAGATCAGCGACTCGCGGGTCCGGTCGGCGAGCTCGTACTCGTTGGTCATGGTGAGCGCCCTGGTCGGGCACGCCTCGATGCACAGGCCGCACAGGATGCAGCGCGCGTAGTTGATCTGGTAGACGCGGCCGTAGCGCTCACCCGGGGAGTAGCGCTCCTCGTCGGTGTTGTCCGCGCCCTCCACGTAGATCGCGTCCGCCGGGCAGGCCCAGGCGCACAGTTCGCAGCCGACGCACTTCTCCAGGCCGTCCGGGTGCCGGTTGAGCTGGTGGCGGCCGTGGAAGCGCGGTGCGGTCGGCTTCTTGTACTCCGGGTACTGCTCGGTGAGCCGCTTCTTGAACATGGCCTTGAAGGTCACGCCGAAGCCTGCGACCGGGCCGAGGAACTCAGGCATCGCCGTCCTCCTTCTTGTCCGTCTGGGCGTCGTCCGCGCCCGACGGTCCGGGCGCGCCGACGAGTTGGGGCTGTGCCCGGCTGGGGCGGCGCGGTACCCGCTCCGCCTGTTGTCCCGGCAGCGGCGGCACGGGATAGCCGCCGGCCATCGGGTCGAACCGCTGCGGTGGCGCGAGCGGGCCGCCGGTCTGCGGCTTGTCCCCGCGGTCCCGGAACAGGTCCACCAGCAGCGAGATCAGCAGCAGCGCGAGGACCGCGCCGCCGATGTAGAGCACGATCCTGGTGAAGTCGTAGTTCTCGTTGCGCATCGCGCGGACCGCGGCCACCAGCATCAGCCAGACCATGGAGACCGGGATCAGCACCTTCCAGCCGAGCTTCATCAGCTGGTCGTAGCGGACCCGGGGCAGGGTGCCGCGCAGCCAGATGAAGAAGAACAGCAGCAGCTGGACCTTGACGACGAACCAGAGCATCGGCCACCAGCCGTGGTTCGCGCCCTCCCAGAAGGTGGAGATCGGCCAGGGCGCGCGCCAGCCGCCGAGGAAGAGGGTGGTGGCCACCGCCGAGACGGTCACCATGTTGACGTACTCGGCCAGCATGAACAGCGCGAACTTGATCGAGCTGTACTCGGTGTTGAAGCCGCCGACCAGGTCGCCCTCGGACTCGGGCATGTCGAAGGGGGCGCGGTTGGTCTCGCCGATCATCGTGAAGATGTAGATGACGAACGACACCGGCAGCAGGATGACGTACCAGCGGTCGTGCTGGGCCTCGACGATGGTCGAGGTGGACATCGAGCCGGAGTAGAGGAAGACCGCCGCGAAGGACAGGCCCATCGCGATCTCGTAGGAGATCATCTGGGCGGACGCGCGCAGGCCGCCGAGCAGCGGGTACGTGGAGCCGGACGACCAGCCGGCGAGCACGATGCCGTAGATGCCGACCGAGGCCGTGGCCAGGATGAACAGGATGCCGATCGGCAGGTCGGTGAGCTGCAGCGCGGTGCGCTGTCCGAAGACGGACACCTCGTTGTCGGCGGGGCCGAAGGGGATCACCGCGAACGACATGAAGGCCGGGATCGCCGCGACGACCGGCGCGAGGATGAACACCACCTTGTCCGCGCGCTTGACGACGAGGTCTTCCTTCAGCATCAGCTTGACGCCGTCGGCGAGCGACTGGAGCATGCCCCAGGGCCCGTGCCGGTTGGGGCCGATGCGCAGCTGCATCCAGGCGACGACCTTGCGCTCCCACACGATGGAGAACAGCACGGTCAGCATCGCGAAGGCGAAGCAGAACACTGCCTTGATGAGGATCAGCCACCAGGTGTCGGTCCCGAAGAACGACAGGTTCTCGGTGGTGGCCGCGAGCGATGCGCTCATGACTGTGCCTCCGCACACTTTTCCGCCGCGGCGGAGCTCGGCCGCGGCCGGCCGGCCCAGCGGCGGCGAGCCGACGTCGGGCTGTCCATCCGGCTCGTCTGGCTCGTCCGGTTCGTCCCGGCTCCACGGCTCGTCGCGTTCATTCGGCCACCTCCGGGCCGATGCCGACGACCTGGCCGGGGCGGACGCCGGTGTCGGACGCCACGCCGCCCGAGACGGAGTTGAGCGGCACCCAGACCACCCGGTTAGGCATCGGGGTGACCACCAGAGGCAGCGTGACCGTGCCGGCCGGTCCGGTGACCCGTACCGGGTCGCCCGCCGCCAGGCCCGCCTCCGCCGCGGTCGCGGCCGACAGCCGGGCCACCGCGGCGTGCCGGGTGGCGGCCAGGGCCTCGTCGCCGTCCTGGAGCCGGCCCTGGTCGAGCAGCAGCCGGTGGCCGGCGAGCACCGCCTGGCCCGCTTCGGGCCGCGGCAGCGCCACGGACGTCTCGGCCGGCGGGGTGCCGTACGTGCCCGACCAGCCGGAGAGCCGGTCGAGTTCGGCGCGCGCCTGCCGGACCTCGGCCAGGCCCAGCGACACATCGAGGGCGTCGGCGAGCATGGTCAGCACCCGGGCGTCCGGCAGCTGGTGCCGGGTGGTGGCCTGGTCCGGCTTGATCGCGGCCTCGAACAGCCGCAGCCGGCCCTCCCAGTTGAGGAACGCGCCGGACTTCTCGGCCACCGCGGCGACCGGGAGTACCACGTCGGCGCGCTCGGTGACCTCGCTGGGCCGCTGCTCCAGGCTGACCAGGAAGCCCACCGCGTCCAGCGCCCGGCGGGCCAGCGCCGGGTCGGGCAGGTCGGCGACCTCGACGCCGCCGACGACGAGCGCGGCGAGTCCGCCGTCCGCCGCCGCGGCGATGATCTGGTCGGTGTCGCGGCCCGCGCGGGTGGGCAGCGCGGTTACGCCCCAGATCGCGGCCACCTCCTCGCGGCCCCGCGGGTCGGTGACCGGCCGGCCGCCGGGCAGCAGTCCGGGCAGCGCGCCGGCCTCGACCGCGCCGCGCTCGCCGGCCCGGCGCGGGATCCACGCCAGCTCGGCGCCGGTGGCCGCGGCCAGCCGGATCGCGGCGGTCAGCCCGCCGGGCACGGCGGCCAGCCGCTCGCCGACCAGGATGACCGAGCCCTCGGCGCGCAGCGCCGCGGCGGCCAGCCGGCCGGCCTCGTCCAGACCGACCCCGCCCGCCAGCGCGTCCAGCCACTCCGGTTCGGTGCCGGGCGCGGCCGGCAGCAGGATGCCGCCCGCCTTGTCCAGGCCGCGGCTGGCGTGGGTGGCAAGCGCGTACGTCTGCTGCTTGAACTTGCGGTACGCCTTGCGCAGCCGCAGGAAGACCCCGGGGGCCTCCTCCTCGGCCTCCAGGCCGGCCAGCAGGACGGTCGGCGCCTTCTCCAGCAGCCGGTTGGTGATGCCGGAGCGGTCCAGGTCGTGGCCGCGGCCGGCCACCCGGGCGGCCAGGAAGGCGGCCTCCTCGGCGGAGTGCGCGCGGGCCCGGAAGTCCACGTCGTTGGTGCCGAGCACCACCCGGGCGAACTTGGCGTAGGCGTAGGAGTCCTCGACGGTGAGCCGGCCGCCGGTCAGCACCGCCGCCCGGCCGGCCGCCGCGGTCAGCCCGGCGGCGGCTGCGGCCAGCGCCTCGGGCCAGCTGGCGGCGGCCAGTTCACCGTCGGCGCCGCGGACCAGCGGGTGGCTGATCCGGTCGGGCCGCTGCGCGTACCGGAAGCCGAAGCGGCCCTTGTCGCACAGCCACTCCTCGTTGACCTCCGGGTCGTTGCCGGCCAGCCGCCGCATCACCTTGCCGCGCCGGTGGTCGGTCCGGGTGGCGCAGCCGCCGGCGCAGTGCTCGCACACCGACGGCGACGACACCAGGTCGAACGGCCGGGAGCGGAAGCGGTACGCGGCGGAGGTGAGCGCGCCCACCGGGCAGATCTGGATGGTGTTGCCGGAGAAGTACGACTGGAACGGGTCGCCGGCGCCGGTGCCGACCTGCTCCAGCGCGCCGCGCTCCAGCAGTTCGATCATCGGGTCGCCGGCGATCTGCTGGCTGAAGCGGGTGCAGCGCGCGCACAGCACGCACCGCTCGCGGTCCAGCAGCACCTGCGCCGAGATCGGCACCGGCTTGTCGTAGGTGCGCTTGCGGCCCTGGAACCGGGTGTCCGGCTCGCCGACCTGCATCGCCTGGTTCTGCAGCGGGCACTCGCCGCCCTTGTCGCAGACCGGGCAGTCCAACGGGTGGTTGATCAGCAGCAGCTCCATCACGCCGCGCTGCGCCTTCCGGGCGACCGGCGAGGAGAGCTGGGTGGAGATCACCATGCCGTCGGTGCAGGTGATGGTGCAGGACGCGACGGGCTTGCGCTGGCCCTCGATCTCGACGATGCACTGGCGGCAGGCGCCCACCGGGTCGAGCAGCGGGTGGTCGCAGAACCGCGGTACCTCGATGCCGAGCATCTCGGCGGCCCGGATGACAAGGGTGCCCTTGGGGACGGAGATCCCGATGCCGTCGATGGTGACGGCGATCAGGTTCTCCGGCGGCACGGCCGCCGCTCCTCCGGAGGGTGCGCTGGTAGTGACGGTCACGCGAGGGCCTCCGTACGGGACTTGTCGGCCCAGGCGGTGGAGCGGGCCGGGTCGAAGGGGCAGCCCTTGTGCTCGATGTGCTCCTCGTACTCCGCGCGGAAGTACTTGAGCGAGGAGAAGATCGGGGCGGCGGCTCCGTCGCCGAGCGCGCAGAAGGACTTGCCGTTGATGTTGTCGGCGATGTCGTTGAGCTTGTCGAGGTCTTCGGGCCGGCCCTTGCCGGCCTCGATGTCGCGCAGCAGCTGGACCAGCCAGTAGGTGCCCTCGCGGCACGGCGTGCACTTGCCGCACGACTCGTGGGCGTAGAACTCGGTCCACCGGGTGACGGCCCGCACCACGCACGTCGTCTCGTCGAAGCACTGCAGCGCCTTGGTGCCGAGCATGGAGCCGGCCGCGCCGACCCCCTCGTAGTCCAGCGGCACGTCCAGGTGCTCGTCGGTGAACATTGGGGTGGAGGAGCCGCCCGGGGTCCAGAACTTCAGCCGGTGGCCCGGCCGGATCCCGCCGCTCAGGTCGAGCAGCTGCCGCAGCGTGATGCCGAGCGGCGCCTCGTACTGGCCGGGGCGGGCGACGTGGCCGGACAGCGAGTACAGCGTGAAGCCCGGGGACTTCTCGCTGCCCATCGACTTGAACCACTCCTTGCCGCGCTGGATGATCGCGGGAACCGACGCGATCGACTCCACGTTGTTCACCACGGTGGGGCAGGCGTAGAGCCCCTCCACCGCGGGGAACGGCGGCCGCAGCCTCGGCTGGCCGCGCCGGCCCTCCAGGGAGTCCAGCAGCGCGGTCTCCTCACCGCAGATGTACGCGCCGGCGCCGGCGTGCACGGTGAGTTCCAGGTCGAAGCCGCTGCCGTTGATGTTCTCGCCGAGGTATCCGGCCTCGTACGCCTCGCGTACCGCCTCGTGCAGCCGGCGCAGCACGGGCACCACCTCACCGCGGAGATAGATGAAGGCGTGGTGGGAGCGGATCGCGTAGCAGGCGATCACGATGCCTTCGATCAGCGCGTGCGGGTTGGCGAAGAGCAGCGGGATGTCCTTGCAGGTCCCGGGCTCGGACTCGTCGGCGTTGACGACGAGGTAGTGCGGTTTGCCGTCGCCCTGCGGGATGAACTGCCACTTCATCCCGGTGGGGAAGCCGGCGCCGCCGCGGCCGCGCAGTCCGGAGTCCTTGACGTACGCGATCAGGTCGTCGGGCGCCATGGCGAGCGCCTTGGTGAGGGCCTCGTAGCCCTCGTGCCTGCGGTAGGTGTCCAGCGTCCATGACCGCGGGTCGTCCCAGAACGCCGACAGTACGGGTGCGAGCAGCTTCTCGGCCGGTTCCGCGGTCATCACTCGCTCTCCTCCTCGGTGCCGTTCCGGCCGGTGCCGTTCGCGGCGTTCCGGTCGGCGGCGGAGTTGTCTGCCACCGGGTCCGCGGGGTGGGCCGGGGCGGACTCGGCGGTCGGCAGCGGCGCGTCGTGCGAGCTGAGGTGCTGGGCGGGCGACGGGGAGGTCGGCGTGGCGTACGTGCCGGCGTCCTCGGCGGGCGGCTCGGCGCGCTGGCCGACGACCTTGGCCGGCGCCCCGTCGCCGCGGTGCAGCCTGAGGCCGGCCAGCGAGGCCGGGCCGGCGCCGCCGGTGGCGTCGTTGGCGCCGGGCCGCTGGTCGGGGAAGCCGGCCAGAATGCGGGCGGTCTCCTTGTACGTGCACAGCGGCGCGCCGCGGGTCGGGCGGACCTCGCGGCCGGCGATCAGGTCGTCCACCAGCTGCTTGGCCGACTGCGGGTCCTGGTTGTCGAAGAACTCCCAGTTGACCATCACCACCGGGGCGAAGTCGCAGGCCGCGTTGCACTCGATGTGTTCGAGGGTGACCTTGCCGTCCGCGGTGGTCTCGTCGTTGCCGACGCCGAGGTACTGCTTGAGCTCGTCGAAGATGGCGTCACCGCCCATGACGGCGCACAGCGTGTTGGTGCAGACGCCGACCTGGTAGTCGCCCGAGGGCTTGCGGCGGTACATGGTGTAGAAGGTCGCGACCGCGGTGACCTCGGCGGTGGTGAGGTCCAGCAGCTCGGCGCAGAAGCGGATGCCGGTGCGGGAGACGTACCCCTCCTCGGACTGCACCAGGTGCAGCAGCGGCAGCAGGGCGCTGCGCGAGCCGGGATAGCGGGCGATCACCTCCTTGGCGTCGGTCTCCAGCCGGGCCCGGACGTCGGCCGGGAAGTCGGGCGCGGGCAGCTGCGGAAGGCCCAGGGCGACTTCTGTCATCGGTCGACACCTCCCATCACGGGGTCGATGGACGCCACCGCGACGATGACGTCGGCGACCTGGCCGCCTTCGCACATCGCCGCCATGGTCTGCAGGTTGGTGAAGGAGGGGTCGCGGAAGTGGACCCGGTACGGGCGGGTGCCGCCGTCGCTGACCACGTGCACGCCCAGCTCGCCCTTGGCCGACTCCACCGCGGTGTACGCCTGGCCGGCCGGCACCCGGAAGCCCTCGGTGACGAGCTTGAAGTGGTGGATCAGGGCCTCCATCGAGGTGCCCATGATCTTCTTGATGTGGTCCAGGGAGTTGCCGAGGCCGTCGGGGCCGAGCGCGAGCTGCGCGGGCCAGGCGATCTTCTTGTCCTCGACCATCACCGGTCCCGGCGCCAGCCGGTCCAGGCACTGCTCGACGATCCGCAGGCTCTCGCGCATCTCCTGCAGCCGGACGGTGAAGCGGCCGTAGGAGTCGCAGCTGTCGGCGGTCGGGATGTCGAAGTCGTAGGTCTCGTAGCCGCAGTACGGGTCGGCCTTGCGCAGGTCGTACGGCAGTCCGGCGGCGCGCAGGATCGGTCCGGTGGCGCCGAGCGCCATGCAGCCGGTCAGGTCCAGGTAGCCGACGTCCTGCATCCGTCCCTTGAAGATCGGGTTGCCGGTGGCGAGCTTGTCGTACTCCGGCAGGTTCCTGCGGAACTTCTTCACGAACTCCCGCACCTGGTCGACCGCGCCGGGCGGCAGGTCCTGGGCGAGGCCGCCGACCCGGATGTAGGCGTGGTTCATCCGCAGGCCGGTGACCAGTTCGAAGATGTCGAGGATCATCTCGCGGTCGCGGAAGCCGTAGATCATGATCGTGGTGGCGCCCAGCTCCATGCCGCCGGTGGCGACGGCGACCAGGTGCGAGGAGATCCGGTTGAGCTCCATCATCAGCACCCGGATGACGGTGGCCCGGTCCGGAACCTGGTCGGTGATGCCGAGCAGCTTCTCGACGGCCAGGCAGTACGCGGTCTCGTTGAACAGCGGCGTCAGGTAGTCCATCCGGGTCACGAAGGTGGAGCCCTGGACCCAGGTCCTGAACTCCATGTTCTTCTCGATGCCGGTGTGCAGGTACCCGATGCCGGAGCGCGCCTCGGTGACCGTCTCGCCGTCGATCTCCAGGATCAGCCGGAGCACGCCGTGAGTGGACGGGTGCTGCGGCCCCATGTTGACGATGATCCGCTCGTCGTCGGCCTTGGCGACGGACTCGGCCAGCTCGTCCCAGTCGCCGCCGGTGACGGTGAAGACCCGGCCTTCGGTGGTCTCCCGCTCCTCGGCCTGGGCGGGCGCGTGGGGAGTGCTGTGTGTGCTGCTCATCAGCTGTACGACCTCCGCTGGTCGGGAGCCGGGATCTGGGCGCCCTTGTACTCGACGGGGATGCCGCCGAGCGGGTAGTCCTTGCGCTGCGGGTGGCCCGGCCAGTCGTCCGGCATCATGATCCGGGTGAGGGCCGGGTGGCCGTCGAAGACGATCCCGAAGAAGTCGTACGTCTCCCGCTCGTGCCAGTCGTTGGTCGGGTAGACCGGGACCAGCGACGGGACGTGCGGGTCGGTGTCGGGGACGCCGACCTCAAGCCGGATCAGCCGGGTGTGGGTGATCGAGCGCAGGTGGTAGACGGCGTGCAGCTCGCGGCCCTGGTCACCGGGGTAGTGCACCCCGCTGACGCCGGTACACAGCTCGAAGCGCAGCGCCGGGTCGTCGCGCAGGGTCCTGGCCACCCGGACCAGGTGCTCGCGGGCGATGTGGAAGGTGAGTTCGCCGCGGTCCACCACGGTCTTCTCGATCGCCTCGGCCGGCGGCAGGCCCTGCTCCTCCAGGGCGCCCTCGAGTTCGTCGGCGATCTCGTCGAAGGGCCCTTCGCCGGTCTCACCGCGGGGACCGCCGTACGGGCGGCTGCCGGCGCCGGGCAGCCGGACCGTGCGGACCAGGCCGCCGTAGCCGGAGGTGTCGCCGGCGCCGTGCTCGCCGGAGCCGCCGAACATGCCGTGGCGGACGCCGATGACCTCGCCGGCGCCCTCGTCGCGCCGGCCGGGCAGACCGGCGGGGGCGCCGCCGGGCGGGCCGCCGTCGCCCGCGCCGTTCTTCGGGGTGCCGTTGTTCGGGGTGGTCACCGCAGGAGCCCCTTCATCTCGATGGTGGGGAGCGCCTTGAGAGCCGCTTCCTCCGCCTCGCGGGCGGCCTCCACGCGGTTCACGCCGAGCTTGCCGTGCTGGATCTTCTCGTGCAGCTTGAGGATCGCGTCGAGCAGCATCTCCGGCCGCGGCGGGCAGCCGGGCAGGTAGATGTCGACGGGCACGACGTGGTCGACGCCCTGGACGATCGCGTAGTTGTTGAACATCCCGCCGCTGGAGGCGCAGACGCCCATCGAGATGACCCACTTCGGGTTCGGCATCTGGTCGTAGACCTGCCGCAGCACCGGCGCCATCTTCTGGCTGACCCGGCCCGCCACGATCATCAGGTCGGCCTGCCGCGGCGAGCCGCGGAAGACCTCCATGCCGAACCGGGCCATGTCGTAGCGCCCGGCGCCTGTCGTCATCATCTCGATGGCGCAGCAGGCGAGTCCGAAGGTGGCCGGGAAAACCGACGCCTTACGTACCCATCCCGCCGCGGTCTCCACCGACGTCAGCAGAAATCCGCTCGGCAGTTTCTCTTCGATACCCATGCGTTGGCTCCTGAGTCCCCTTCGGTCCCCTAGTCCCGGTTTCCTAGTCCCATTCGAGGCCGCCACGACGCCACACGTAGGCGTAGGCGACGAAGACGGTCAGCACGAAGAGGAGCATCTCCACCAGCCCGAACATCCCCAGCCGGTCGAAGGTGACGGCCCAGGGATAGAGGAAGACGATCTCGATGTCGAAGACGATGAAGAGCATCGCCGTCAGGTAGTACTTGATCGGGAAGCGACCGCCGCCGGCCGGCTGGGGCGTCGGCTCGATGCCGCACTCGTAGGCTTCCAACTTGGCCCGGTTGTACCGTTTCGGCCCGATGATCGAGGCCATGAAAACGGAGAAGACCGCGAAGCCGGCCGCGATGCCTCCCAGCACGAGGATGGGCGCGTAAGCGTTCACCGTCCCCCGCTCCTTCCAGTCGACAATGACTGACCTGTACGGACCGTGGCCTGGGCGCTCGCCGGGTCACAGATCCGCGAAGATCGCGTCTATGTGAGGCAGTTCACAAGCCCAAGTCGCCTGCATCCTATGCCTCCCGGTCTGTGATCTGCGACACGGGGTACGCCCCCGGCTTTGTGATCTCCACCACGAGGCGAACGATCATGAAGTCGGATGAGCGGTGATCATGCGGCCGATGAGCCCCAAACACCCACTTCCCCGCCCAACCCCGGGTATTACCGCTGGTCAGAGAGGTGCGCGCATTATCAAGCGGCGGCAGGCGGAAGCAAATTGGCCTTGGACGGGACCCCGTGGTAGCGCGCGGCGGCGCCGTCGACTGAGCCTGGGGAGCGCGGAATTGGCGCGCGTGAACCGGCGCACGAACGCATACGCCGCCAGCCGGCCCAAACCGGAGCAAAGCCGTCGGCGGCCACGATCGCAAAACGGTCAGTTAGGCCGTGAACACGTCAAGTGTGGCGCATCCCACCTTTGTTGAACGGAACCAACCGTTCCTGATAGCCAGGAGCGCATGTCCCCGAACCAGCTACGGACGCATACGTCCGATTCGCCTCCCCATACCCGCCGCCGGCGGCACGCGGCGCCCGGCCACCCCACGTGGGTGCGCAGGGCCGGACTCGTCGGCGGTGCCGTCAGCGCGCTCGCTCTCAGCGGCGCGGCCGCTCCGGCCATGGCCGACAACACGCGCCCCGACCGCACGACGGACACCGGCACCTTCGCGGCCGTCACGATCGCCGACAGCGCCCGGCAGGCCGCCGCCGCGTTCGAACAGGACGCCATCGACGCGTCGCTGGCCGCCGCCAGGGAACAGGCCGTCGCCGACGCCGCCAAAGACGCGACCAGGGCCAAGCGGTTCGCCGAGGCCAGGGCCGCGGCCGCCGCGAAGAAGGCCAAGGCCGCCCGGGAACGCGCGGCGGCGGCCAGGGCCGCCGCGCGGCCCCGCCTCGCCACCACGGCCGCCGCCACCCCGATCGCGTCCTCGGCCGCGCCGACGGCCACGGCGTCGACCGCGTCCGCCGCCCCGGCGTCCTCCGGCAAGGTCGACCAGCTGATCGCCTTCCTGAAGTCCCAGCTGGGCAAGCCGTACGTCTACGGCGCCACCGGCCCCGGCTCCTACGACTGCTCCGGGCTCACCCAGGCCGCGTTCGCCTCGATCGGCGTCGACCTGCCGCGGACCTCCCAGGAGCAGTCCACGGCCGGCACCCCGGTCTCCGTCAGCGCCCTCCAGCCCGGCGACCTCATCTTCTGGGGCGGCGAGGGCAGCGCCTACCACGTGGGCGTCTTCATAGGCGACGGCCAGTACCTGGACGCGGCCAACCCCTCCACCCCGGTCGCCATCCACCAACTGGCCGACTACATGCCGGACTGGGCGGTCTCCGTCCTCTGACCCCGACCCGACCCCGACCCGACCCCGACCCGACCCCGAAGGCCGCCGCGACCTCCCCGCTGGGGAGGCCGCGGCGGCCTTCGGGCGCGGACGTGTCCGCCGCGACCGCGCGGGGCCGGGCGGGGCCCCGCGCCGATCCGTCCGGCGCGCGGGGTGATCCCGCGGTCAGGCGCGCGGGGTGATCTTGGTGATGCCGTTGATGATGCGGTCCATCGCGTCGCCGCCCTGGGGGTCGGTGAGGTTGGCGAGGAGCTTGAGGCAGAAGCGCATCAGCATGGGGTGGGTGAGGCCGCGCTGGGTGGCGAGCTGGAGGATCTTGGGGTTGCCGATGAGCTTCACGAAGGCGCGGCCGAGGTTGTAGTAGCCGCCGTAGGTGGACTTGAGGACGCGCGGGTAGCCGGCCAGCGCCAACTCGCGCTGGGCGGCGGTGGCGCGGGCGTGGGCCTGGGTGATGACGTCGGCGGCGAGCTGGCCGGATTCCATCGCGTAGGCGATGCCCTCGCCGTTGAAGGGGTTGACCATGCCGGCCGCGTCACCGACCAGCAGCAGGCCCCGGGTGTAGTGCGGTTGGCGGTTGAAGGCCATCGGGAGGGCGGCGCCGCGGATCGGCTGGGTCATGTTGTCCGGGGTGAAGCCCCAGTCCTCCGGCATGGAGCCGACCCACGCCTTGAGCACCTCGCGCCAGTCCAGTTCGCGGAACGCCGCGGAGGAGTCCAGGATGCCCAGGCCCACGTTCGACGTACCGTCACCGAGGCCGAAGATCCAGCCGTAGCCGGGCAGTTGGCGGGCCTGCGGGCCGCGCCGGTCCCACAGCTCCAGCCATGACTCGAGGTAGTCGTCCTCGTGCCGGGGGGAGGTGAAGTACGTCCGGACCGCGACGCCCATCGGCCGGTCCTCGCGCCGGTGCAGCCCCATCCCCAGGGACAGCCGGGTGGAGTTGCCGTCGGCGGCGACCACCAGGGGCGCGTAGAAGGCGGCCGGGGTCTTCTCCTCGCCCAACTTGGCCTGGACGCCGATGATCCGGCCGGTGCGCTCGTCGGTGATCGGGCCGCCGACGTTGCACCGCTCGTACAGCCGCGCGCCGGCCTTGACCGCCTGCTGGGCGAGCAGCTCGTCGAAGTCCTCACGCCTGCGCACCAGTCCGTAGTTCGGGTACGCGGCCAGGTCCGGCCAGTCCATTTCCAGCCGCAGTCCGCCGCTGATGATCCGCAGCCCCTTGTTGCGCAGCCAGCCCGCTTCCTCGGAGATGTCGATGCCCATGCCGACGAGCTGCTTGGTGGCCCGGGGGGTGAGTCCGTCGCCGCACACCTTCTCGCGCGGGAACGCCGTCTTCTCCAGCAGCAGGACGTCGAGTCCGGCCTTCGCCAGGTAGTAGGCGGTCGTCGAACCGGACGGGCCGGCGCCGACGACGATCACATCGGCGCTGCGCTCGGACAGGGCGGTGTCGGTCACGGTGGGGCTCTCCCGTTTCGGCGAGGGGGTGGTGCGAGATGCTGGTGCGGGCCGCTGTCGCTGCACGGGGCCACAACGGTACGGGCCGAGTCTATGAGGCGCGGGGCGCGGGCGCCGCTCCGGCCCGCGCCCAGCGGTGTTTCCGCGTCCCGTCCGGCCCCTGCCCGCCGAGCCGCGGCGGCTGGACAACGCCCAGGTCGATGACGGCCGGGTCCGGGCCACGTGCGGCCGGTTGTCAACGCGGCACGTGCCCGCCCGCGCGCTACGCGTCCCGCTTGGTACCCCGGTGCAGCGCGACGATCCCGCCGGTGAGGTTCCGCCAGGCCACCGCGGACCAGCCCGCGCCCTGCAACCGCCCGGCCAGTCCCTTCTGGTCGGGCCAGGCGCGGATCGACTCGGCGAGGTAGACGTACGCGTCCGGGTTGCTGCTCACCTTCTCCGCGAGCGACGGCAGTGCCCGCATCAGGTACTCCGTGTACAGCGTGCGCAGCGGCTTCAGCGTCGGGTGGCTGAACTCGCAGATCACCAGTCGCCCGCCGGGCCTGGCCACCCGCCGCATCTCGCGCAGCGCCGCGTCCGTGTCGTGCACGTTGCGCAACGCGAAGGAGATGGTGACCGCGTCGAACGACCCGTCGGCGAACGGCAGCCGGGTCGCGTCCCCGGCGGTCAGGGGCAGCTCGGGGTGGCGCTTCTTTCCCTCCCTGAGCATGCCGAGGGAGAAGTCGCACGGTACGACCTCGGCGCCGGCCCCGACGAACGGCAGCGAGGAGGTGCCGGTGCCCGCGCCCAGGTCCAGCACCCGTTCGCCGGGCCGAACGTCCAGCGCCTGCGCCACGGCCCGCCGCCACAGGCGGGCCTGGCCCAGCGACAGCACATCGTTCGTCAGGTCGTACCTGGCCGCGACGCCGTCGAACATCGCGGCGACTTCCTGCGGCTGCTTTTCCAATGAGGCGCGGGTCACCCGCCCACCCTATGCGGCGTACGGCCCGCGGGTCGCAGCGCCCCGGACGGCCCCGGGGGCGCCGCCCCCGGTCCGCTCAGCGCTCCGCGACCAGCAGCTTCAGCTCGGGGTGGGCGGTGCCGCCCTCGATCGCGGTCGAGGACAGGTGGGAGACCACCTGGTCGTCCACCGGGTCGTCGGCCGGGTCGTCGTGCACGACCAGGTGCTCGTATGTGGTCGCGCGCTGCGCCGGGACCCGTCCGGCGGCGCGGATCAGGTGGATCAGCTCCATCCGGTTGGAGCGGTGCCGGGCGCCGGCGGAGGACACCACGTTCTCCTCCAGCATCACCGAGCCGAGGTCGTCGGCGCCGTAGTGCAGCGACAGCTGGCCGACCTCCTTGCCGGTGGTGAGCCAGGAGCCCTGGATGTGGGCCACGTTGTCCAGGAAGATCCGGGCGATGGCGATCATCCGCAGGTACTCGAAGAGGGTGGCCTGTGTCTGACCCTTCAGGTGGTTGTTCTCGGGCTGGTAGGTGTACGGGATGAAGGCGCGGAAGCCGCCGGTGCGGTCCTGGACGTCGCGGATCATCCGCAGGTGCTCGATCCGCTCGGCGTTGGTCTCGCCGGTGCCCATCAGCATGGTGGAGGTGGACTCGACGCCCAGGCGGTGGGCGGTCTCCATGATCTCCAGCCAGCGCTCGCCGGACTCCTTGAGCGGGGCGATGGCCTTGCGGGGCCGCTCGGGGAGCAGTTCGGCGCCGGCGCCGGCGAAGGAGTCGAGGCCGGCGGCGTGGATCCGGCGGATGGCCTCCTCGGCGGTGACGCCGGAGATGCGGGACATGTGCTCGACCTCGGAGGCGCCCAGCGAGTGGATGACCAGCTGGGGGAACTCCCGCTTGATCGCGGCGAAGTGCTCCTCGTAGTACTCGACGCCGTAGTCGGGGTGGTGGCCGCCCTGGAACATGATCTGGGTGCCGCCCAGCCGGACGGTCTCGGCGCAGCGCCGCAGGATGTCGTCCAGGCCGCGGCTCCAGCCCTTGTCGGTGTCCTTGGGGGCCGCGTAGAACGCGCAGAACTTGCACGCCGTCACGCAGACGTTCGTGTAGTTGATGTTGCGTTCGATGATGTAGGTGGCGATGTGCTCGATGCCCGCGTACCTGCGGCGGCGGATCGCGTCGGCGGCGGAGCCGAGGGCGTGCAGCGGGGCCGAACGGTACAGCTCCAGCGCCTCTTCCGGGGTGACCCGGCCGCCCTGGGCGGCGCGGTCGAGGACGGCGGCGAGGTCGCTGGCCGCGGAGACCGGGAAGGTCGGAGAAGTCACCGGGGCGGTCCCTTCGGAGGGGGTGGGGCGGACCAGGCCAGCGTACGCCAGCCGGTCAGCCGCCATCCGAAGGGACGCCGCGCCCTGTGGACGACCCCGGTCAGCCGCCGAGTCCCTTGGCCAGCTGCTCGTCCGCCTGCTGGAACGCGTCGGCCGCGCTCTCCAGGAACTTCGCCATGCCGTCGATGCCCTCGATGGTCTTGGTGGCACCGGTGTTGAACTCGCTGTACGACTGGTCGAACTGCCTCGACGAGCGGTCCGTCACGTAGCCGCCGTTCACCAGGTCCCGCACGTACTTCTGGAGTGTCTGCAGCTTCTCGGTGATCTCGTGCTGGCCGGTCCGCAGCTTGGCCGCCGCATCCCTCATGTCCTGATACGTGACGTTGACGTTGGCCATACCGGCTCGGGCCTTCCGTTGACGTGCCGCAGGTTCGACCCCCGTGGCTCCTGAGTCGCGAACCCGTCCGACGGCCCGCAGACCCGCCAACCTACCGCCCCGCCCGAACCCGGGTCGGCCCCGGTCGCCGTCGCGGCGGCGCCGGGGCGGGGATCGCGGTCGAACGCGGGGGTGCCGACATGAGCCGGCGAACGGTACCGGGATGCGTACGGATTCCCGTACGTGAAATGACGGGCTTGAGCAGGGAGGTTCCCGAGATCGTCACGGTAGGTGACGCTCGCGCCGCCGCACTGAACCGCCGGACGGGGACCAGGGCCCGGTCAGGAAAAGGGGAGGAGGGCGACGCGGGTGGAGGGGGGGAAGCCGACGCGGTGGGCGAATTCGGCGATGCCGGTGAGCTGGTCGGGGCCCAGGGAGAAGTCGAGGGTGGTGAAGTAGCGGCGCAGGAGGGTCTCGTCGAAGGCTTCCCAGCGGGCGGCCTGCTCGGCGACCTTGGCGACCTCTTCGAGGGAGAGGTCGCGGGAGGCGAGGAAGGCGCGGTGGACGTCGTGGACGGCACGGGGGTGGGCGGCGAGGTAGTCGCGGCGGACGGCCCAGACGGCGAAGACGAAGGGGAGGCCGGTCCAGTCCTTCCACATCTGGCCGAGGTCGTGGACCTCCAGGCCGAGCCGGGGGGCGTCGTGCAGGGACGCGCGCAGGGCCGCGTCGCCGATCAGGACCGCGGCCTGGGCCTCCCGCATCATCAGCGAGAGGTCGGGCGGGCAGCGGTAGTAGTCCGGCGCCACCCCGTACCGCTCGGTGAGCAGCAGTTCGGCCAGCCGGACCGAGGTGCGGCTGGTGGAGCCGAGGGCGACCCGCTCCCCGTCGAGCCGCTCCAGCGGCACCTGGCTGACGATCACGCACGACATCACCGGCCCGTCGCAGCCGACCGCGATGTCCGGCAGCGCGACGAGCTCGTCGGCGTGCCGCAGGTACTCCATGAGGGTGACCGGGCCGATGTCGAGCCGGCCCTCGACGAGCTGCGCGCTGAGCTTCTCCGGAGTGTCCTTGGTCAGCTCCAGGTCCAGCAGCGCCCCGGTTCTGGCCAGACCCCAGTAAAGCGGTACGCAGTTCAGGAACTGGATGTGGCCCACCCGGGGGCGGACGGCGCCGGCCGCGCTCCCGGCCGGGTTCCCCGCCACGTCGCCATGCGCAGATGTGTCCATATCGCGGACGCTACTCCTGCGTCCTGGCGGGTCCGCGCCGGGGTGAGCCGGACGCGCCGTATGGCCTTTGTCACCCGATGTCCGCGCCTGTCCCCCGCCGGCGCCCGATCCGGGGCGCCACCGGCCCCGGCCTGCGCGGCGACCCGCGGAAGAGAGATCTTCCCGCCCTTCCGCAGCCAAGATGCCCATGCTAGGCTCGACGCAAGTTGCAGTTTGGTTTCCTTGCAGTACTAAAGCCTGCGGAGCATGTAACCCGCAGGCTTTTGTAATTTTCAGACTTCGCAGTTGCAGGTTCTGGAGCAGGGCAACCCTTTGGGCCCAAGGAGGGCTTTATGGCTACCGGAACCGTGAAGTGGTTCAACGCTGAAAAGGGCTTCGGCTTCATCGCCCAGGACGGCGGCGGCCCGGATGTCTTCGTTCACTACTCCGCGATCAACGCCTCCGGCTTCCGCTCCCTCGAGGAGAACCAGCCGGTGACCTTCGACGTCACCCAGGGCCCAAAGGGCCCGCAGGCGGAGAACGTCACCCCGAACTAGTTTCCCGCTAGTCCGGTTTTCCACCGGCGCGATCGCGCCCAGAACCTGCAGTACCAAGGGGCCCCGCACACAGCGGGGCCCCTGCCTCTTTTTCCGGCGACCCGGCCGCCCGCCGACCCACCGGCCCGCCGCCACCGACCCCGTTGCCACCGACCCCGCCGGCCCCGGATCCCGTCCGGCGGCGGTCCGCCTCAGCGGCGCCCCGCGTACAGCTCCGCGCACGTACGGGATGGCCAGCAGAAACGTCGGCCGAAAGCCTGCCAGGTCGGCCGGCAGGTCCTCGGTGGCGATGCTGGGCGCGTGGCCGAGCCGGACCCGGGCGCGGGCACAGCCGAGCGCGACCATCCGGCCGAAGACGTGGGACAGCGGCAGGAACAGCAGCGTGGCGGTCGGTTCGGCGCTGTCCGACCTGGACACCCGGTAGAGCAGCTCGATGGCGTTGTCGACCCCGGCGAAGAAGTCGCCGTGGCTCAGCACGCAGCCCTTGGGGCAGCCGGTGGTGCCGGAGGTGTAGATCACGGTGGCGGTGGTGTCCGGGGTCAGCCGCTGCCGGCGCCCGGTGACCGGCGCGTCCGGCAGTTCGGCGCCCTCGGCGGTCAGCTGGGCGACAGCAGTGCGCGACGCGCGCAAGCCTTCCCGCGGCGGACGGACAGACGGACGGACAGACGCGCCGAGCCGGCGGACAGGCGGACGGAGCGGCGGTCGGCGCCGTCAGGCCGTGTGCGGCTCGGTGTCGTGGGAGGCCGCGGCACGGGCGGCGTCGTCGGCCTCGTCCTCCTGGCCGGCGCTGGCGGCAAGGTTGAGGCGAGTGCGTTCGACCCGCTGGGAGACCTTGAGGGCGGCCTGTTCGCGGGCGCCGCGCAGCAGTACCCAGCTGAGCGGGGCGGAGACGATGAGGGCGAGCAGCGCGACCCAGAGGAAGTTGGAGTCACCGAGCCCGGCCGGCAGCAGGCGCAGTTCCACCAGCCCCCAGATGACGCCGAAGCAGACGACGATGAGGCCGAAGCGCAGGGCGGTGTAACGGAACATGGCTCCAGTGAAGCACGCGCCGCTGTGGATCTGTCGGGCAGGGCGCCCCGCGCTTCCGCGACCGGCACCCCGCGGCCCGCGCCCGGAACCCTGGTCCCGGAGCTCCCGGCCGGGAGCTCCGGGCCGCCGCCGCCCGGCGGACCGGGACCGGACCGCCCGCCGCAGGGCCCGCCCCTTCAGAGCCCACCCGCGTCAGAGCTTGTTCGCGCCGGAACCCGCCCGCGTCGGAACCCGCCCGCCTCAGAGAGTAAGCACCATGTAGATCTCGTCCCGGTCGTCCCCCGGCGAGACCCGGATCGCCCCGGGCACCCGCCCGACCTCCTTGTACCCGCAGGTGCCGTAGAAAAGGTCCACCCCGGTGCCGCCCCGGCAGGTCAGCCGGATCGCCTCGATGCCGTGGAAGGTGCGGGCCGCCTGCTCGGCGGCGGCCATCAGCGTACGGCCGTACCCCTTGCCCTGGTGGCGGGGGTGCACCATCACCGTGCAGACCCACAGCCAGTGCGTCATCAGCCGGTGGGTGTTGTACCCGAGGAAGGCGGTCGCGGCGACCCGCCCCTCCTCGTCGCGCCCGACCAGCAGCCGCCGCTGTCCCGCCGCGGTCGCCGCGAACGACGCGTCGAGATCGGGGCGGATGTCCTCGGCGGTGACCGGCGGCACGAAGCCGACGGCGCCGCCCGCGTCGGAGACCTCGGTCCAGAGCGCGAGGACGCCGTCCCGCAACTCGTCGTCGAGTACCGGGTCCAACTGGCAGGTAAGGGACATGGGCCGATCCTAGCCACCACCCCCGGCGGAGTGTCACCGGCCCCTGGACGCTCCCTGTGTCTCGCTCGTCACACCCGCATCGGCTGCGGCGACTCCCGCCGGTCGCCGTCCGGGCCCGGGTACTCCCGGATGATCTCGTACCGGGTGTTGCGCTCGACCGGCCGGAAGCCCGCGTCCCGGATCAGGTCCAGGATGTCGTCCCTGGTCAGCTTGTTGGGCGTGCCGTAGTCGTCGGCGTCGTGGGTGATCTTGTACTCGACCACCGAGCCGTCCATGTCGTCGGCGCCGTGGTTGAGCGCGAGTTGCGCGGTGGACAGGCCGTGCATGACCCAGAACACCTTCACGTGCGGCACGTTGTCGAACAGCAGCCGGGAGACCGCGAAGGTCTTGAGCGCCTCCGCGCCGGTCGCCATCGTGGTCCGGGCCTGGAGGGTGTTGCGGACCTTGCCGTCCTTCATGTCCACGAAGTCGTGCTGGTAGCGCAGCGGGATGAAGACCTGGAAACCGCCGGTCTCGTCCTGGAGTTCACGCAGCCGCAGGACGTGGTCCACCCGGTGCCGGGGCTCCTCGATGTGGCCGTAGAGCATCGTGCAGGGCGTCTTGAGGCCCTTCTCGTGCGCCAGCCGGTGGATGCGGGACCAGTCCTCCCAGTGGGTGCGGTGGTCCACGATGTGCTGCCGGACCTCCCAGTCGAAGATCTCGGCGCCGCCGCCGGTCAGCGACTCCAGGCCGGCGTCGATGAGTTCGTCCAGGATCTCGGAGGCGGTCAGGCCCGAGATGGTCTCGAAGTGGTGGATCTCGGTGGCGGTGAACGCCTTGAGCGAGACCTGCGGCAGCGCCTCCTTGAGGGCCTTCAGCGAGCGCGGGTAGTAGCGCCACGGCAGCGTCGGGTGCAGGCCGTTGACGATGTGCAGCTCGGTGAGGCTGTCCGCCTCCATCGCCTTGGCCAGCCGGACGGCCTCCTCGATCCGCATGGTGTACGCGTCCTTCTCGCCCGGCTTGCGCTGGAAGGAGCAGTACGCGCACGACGCGGTGCACACGTTCGTCATGTTCAGGTGCCGGTTGACGTTGAAGTGGACCACGTCACCGTTCATCCGGGTGCGCACGTGGTGCGCGAGGCCGCCCAGCCAGGCCAGGTCGTCGGACTCGTAGAGGGCGATGCCGTCCTCCCGGGTCAGCCGCTCGCCGGCGTGGACCTTCTCCTCCAGCTCGCGCTTGAGCCCAGCGTCCATGTCTCTCCTTCTCCGCGGTCGCCCTGACGGGCCCGTCCGACCTTACGCTCAGACCTCTTCCGGGAGCTGACCGACCCGGTTCTCCCACTTGGTGGACAGCACGACCGTGGTACGGGTCCTGGCCACGCCCTTGGTGCCGGACAGCCGGCGGATGGTGTGCTCCAGGCCGTCCACGTCGCCCACCCGCACCTTGAGCATGTACGAGTCGTCGCCGGCGATGAACCAGCAGTCCTCGATCTCGTCCAGGTCGCGCAGCCGCAGGGCCACTTCCTCGTGGTCGGCGGCGTCGGACAGCTGGAGGCCGACCAGCGCGGTGACGCCGAGGCCGAGGGCGGCGGGCGCGACGGTGGCGCGGTAGCCGGTGATCACCCCGGCCTGTTCCAGGCGGTTGATCCGGTCGGTGACGCTCGGCCCCGACAGACCCACGAGCCGGCCCAGCTCCGCGTACGAGGCGCGGCCGTTCTCACGCAACGCCTGGATGAGCCGTCTGTCCACCACGTCCATCTGAGGGGAACCTCCCGTTCGTGCCGTGACTGCGCTGTCCGGACAAGAATCTAAGGCATGAACGGGGCTACGCCCTGTGCATCTGCTCTTCCATCGCCGAATCGGCCCGGCCCGCGCCGCCGCCGCGGCCCGCGTCCGCCGCGCCGCCGGGCGCGCCCCCGCCCAGCTCGCCGCGCCAGCGCCGGTACAGCCGGTGGGGTACTCCCGCGGCGTCCAGCGCCCGGCCGGCCACGAAGTCCACCAGGTCCTGGATGTGGGTGGCGCCGGCGTAGAAGGCGGGCGAGGCGGGCAGCACGACCGCGCCCGCGTCGTCCAGCGCGACCAGGTGCCGCAGGGTCTGGCCGCCGAGCGGGGTCTCGCGCACCGCGACCACCAGCGGCCGGCGCTCCTTGAGCGTCACCGAGGCGGACCGCTGCAGCAGGTCCTTGGACAGGCCGAGCGCCACCCCGGCGACGCTGGCGGTGCTGGCCGGGACGATCAGCATGCCCTTGGCCGGGTACGACCCGGAGGACGGTCCGGCGGCCAGGTCGCCGGCCGGCCAGTACCGCACCGCCGACAGGTCGGGCAGGCCGCGCCGGAAGGCGTCCGGGGTGCCGTCGGCGCCGCGGGCCAGCCAGCGGGCCAGGTCGTCGGGCCAGTGCGCGTCGCGGAACGCGCCACCGGTCTCGTCCAGCAGGGTGAGCCGGGCGGCCCGGCTGACCACCAGGTCCACCTGCTCGCCGGCGCGCAGCAGCGCGCGCAGCACCGCGGCCGCGTACGGTGTGCCCGAGGCACCGGATACGCCCACGATCCACGGGGTGCGCCTGGTCTGCTCCACGCCGTCGAGCGTAACCGCCGCGCCGGTGGGTAGCGTGATCAGGCCGTCCGCGCGGGAACCGGGACGCGCGCCGGGCACGTTGGTCCAGTGGAGGACCACTGGACCGCAGGGGGGTTTCGGTGACATACGGGACATACGGCTCGACCGGTCGGCGCGCGGCGCGGCCCCGGACGGGCCTGGCGGACACGGTGCTGGGGTCGCTGCGGGCCGGCGGCCGGGTGACCACCGCGGCGGTGCTGATGCTGTCGTGGGTGGCGCTGCTGTGGGTGCTGGAGGCGGTCGACGTGATCGCCGGGCACCGGCTGGACACCCTCGGCATCACCCCGCGCAGGAGCGGCGAGCTGCTGGACGTCGTGCCGTCCGCGTTCACCCACTTCGGGTTCGAGCACGTGGCGTCCAACAGCCTGCCCCTGCTGGTGCTGGGCTTCATCGCGGCACTGCGCGGCATAGGCCGCTTCCTGGCGGTGGCCTTCACCGTCATCGTGATCGGCGGCCTCGGAGTGTGGCTGGTGGCGCCGGCGCACACCAACACCGCGGGCGCCTCCGGGCTGATCTTCGGCCTGTTCGGCTATCTGCTGGTGCGCGGCTTCGTGGACCGGCGGGCGCTGGACATCGTGGTCGGGCTGATCGTGGGCGTCTTCTACGGCTCGATCCTGTGGGGTGTGCTGCCGAGTGCGACGGGCGTGTCCTGGCAGGGCCACCTGTTCGGGCTGATCGGCGGGGTGGCGGCGGCCTTCCTGTTCCGCGAGCGGGAGCGGGCGGTCGGCGCCGACCCGGTGTGAACCCGGGCCGGTCCGCCGTGAAATCCGGTCGGGTTCAGACAACCCTCGTCGGTAGTCTCCCGTCGTAGCCGTATCGTCATGTTTTCCCAGCGACCAGGGAGCCGTCATCGTCACCAAGCGCAAGGGCCTCACCGCCGCGGGGGTGGTGGCGCTGATCGCCGCCGGCTCCGCGGCCTGCGGGACGGCCCAGGCCAACCACCAGGGCACGGTGCGCGACGCCTTCACCGCGCTGGGCGAGCAGAAGTCGCTGACCCTCGATGTCTCCTTCGACGCCCCGGCCGACCGGATCTACGCGGTCCTGCGCGGCGAGGACGGCTTCACCAGGGACGACGCCCGGTCGCTGGCGGACCTGCGGGCCCGGTACGCGGTCAGCGCCGACCGGCCGCTCGGACGGCTCCAGGCCGGCGACAAGGACGTCTCGGTCGCCGTCGCGGTCTCCGACGACGCGGCGGGCAGAAAGAACCTGGTCGAGGTCCGGCGGATCGCGGGCACCCTGTACGTGCGGGCCGACGTCAAGGGCCTGGCGAAGGCGGACAGCACCCTCTCCGGCGGCGACGGCGGAAAGAGCGGCGGCACCGGCGGCGGCCCGAAGGACGGCGGCGGCCTCAGCGGCCTGAACCGCCTCCTGGACGGCTCCGGCCACCTGCCCGCCTCGCTCGGCGCGGTCGAGGACGCCTTCGACGGCCGGTGGATCAGCGTCGACCAGAAGCTCCTCGACACCCTCGGGATGTTCACCGGCTCCGGCGCCGCCCCCGAGCCGGACGCGCGGTCGCAGACGCGGCTGCTCGCCGCGCTGGAGAACGCGCTGGCCGGCGACGCCGTCTTCAAGGACCTCGGCAGCCGCGGCGGCACCGACCACGTCCAGGTCACCGTCCCGGCCCGGCAGCTCGCCAAGGCGCTCAAGAGCCCGCTGGCCTCGGCCCTCAAGGACGTGCCGGGCTTCTCCGGCGGGCAGCTCAAGGAGTTGGACGCCGTGCCGGACAAGGCCGTCACCGCTGACGTGGCCGTCAAGAACGGCGCCGTGTCGGCGGTCACCGTCGACGTCGCCCAGTTCGACGGCGCGGCGCACCCCGGCACCCTGCCGCTGGTCGTGACCTTCGACAGCGGCGCCGCCGCGGTCACCGCGCCGGCCGACGCCAAGGCGCTCGACCCCGCGGACCTGGCGGGCCTGTTCACCTCCGGGCTGCTGCCCGGCAGCGGCGGCACCGACGACAGCAACGACAGCAACGACAGCGCCACGGGCTCCGGGTCCGCCCCCGGCCCGGACACCGGGAGCGGCGGCGGCACCCCCGCCACCGCCGCTGAGGACGACTCCAGCACCGGCTACTTCAGCTACAGCCCGCTGCCGTAGCCGGGCCGCCGGGCGCGGCCGGGGCTCACGCCCCCAGGCCGCGCCCGATCAGGTCGCCCAGCGCGAAGACGAAGAGCGTGATGCCGATCACGCCGTTCACCGTGAAGAACGCCCGGTTGAGCCGGCTCAGGTCGTGCGGCCTGACGATCGAGTGCTCGTAGAGGAACGCGCCCGCGACGACCGCCAGGCCCACCCACCAGAACCCGCCGGCGTGCGTGGCCAGGCCGTACCAGACCAGCAGCGCGGTGGTGACCGCGTGACAGACCCGGGCGCCGTGCAGCGCGCCCGCGATGCCGAAGCGGGCCGGAACCGACTTCACGCCGTGCGCCCGGTCGGCGGCCACGTCCTGGCAGCCGAAGATCAGGTCGAAGCCGCCGATCCAGACCCCGACCGCCAGGCCCAGGATCACCGCGTCCCACGACCAGGTCCCGGTGACCGCCAGCCAGGCGCCGATCGGGCCCATCGCCTGCGCCAGGCCCAGGATCGCGTGCGGGAAGTCGGTGAAACGTTTCCCGTACGGGTAGACCACCATCGGCACCACCGCGACCGGCGCCAGCGCCAGACACAGCGGGTTGAGCAGCGCGGCGGCCCCCAGGAAGACCACCACCGCGACCAGCGCGCCGGTCCACGCCGAGCGCACCGACAGCGCCCCGGTGACGAGTTCGCGCCCGGCGGTACGGGGGTTGCGGGCGTCGATCTCCCGGTCGATGATCCGGTTGCAGGCCATCGCGAAGGTCCGCAGGCCCACCATCGCCACGGTGATCAGCAGCAGTTCGACCCAGTGCACCTGGCCGTCGTCGCGGAACATCGCGGTCAGCGCGGCGATGTACGCGAACGGCAGCGCGAACACCGAGTGCTCGATCATCACCAGCCGCAGGAACGCGCGTACCCTGCCGTCGGGCCGGGGCCCGGACTCGAAAAGGTCCGGTGTGGTGGCGCTCACAAGCCGTACTCCCTCCACCGTTTGGTCACCAGGTCGTGTGTACCGGGGTCGGAGACGACCATCTCCGGCCAGCCGCCGTCGCGGGTGTAGCCCTCCCCCGGCAGCTTACGGGTCGCGTCGATACCCGCCTTGCCGCCCCAGAACTGCTGGTAGGAGGCGTGGTCGAGGTGGTCGACCGGGCCGTCGACGACGGTCAGGTCGCGGCCGTAGTCGGTGTTGCCGAGCGCCCGCCAGGCAACCTCGTGCAGATCGTGCACGTCGCAGTCGGCGTCGACGACCACGATCAGCTTGGTCAGGGACATCATGTGGGCGCCCCAGACGGCGTGCATCGTCTTCTGCGCGTGCTTGGGGTACTTCTTGTCGATCGAGATGATCGCGCAGTTGTGGAAGCCGCCCGCCTCGGGCAGGTGGTAGTCCACGATGTCGGGCACGATGATCTTGAGCAGCGGCAGGAAGAACCGCTCGGTGGCCCGGCCCAGCGGCCCGTCCTCGGTGGGCGGCCGGCCGACCACGATCGACTGGAACACCGGGCGCCTGCGCATCGTCACGCAGTCGATGGTGAGGGCCGGGAACGGCTCCTGCGGGGTGTAGAAGCCGGTGTGGTCGCCGAACGGCCCCTCCGGCAGGGTCCGGCCGGGCTCCAGCCAGCCCTCGAGCACCACCTCGGCGGCGGCCGGCACCTGGAGCGGCACGGTTTTGCAGTCCACCGTCTCCACCCGCCGGCCCTGCACGAAGCCGGCGAACAGGTACTCGTCGATGTCGCCGGGCAGCGGCGCGGTGGCGGCGTACGTCACCGCGGGCGGGCAGCCGAAGGCGATGGCGACCGGCAGCCGCTCGCCGCGCCGCTGGGCCACCTGGTAGTGGTTACGGCTGTCCTTGTGGATCTGCCAGTGCATGCCGACGGTGGTGCGGTCGTGCCGCTGGAGCCGGTAGAGGCCGAGGTTGCGGACGCCGCTTTCCGGGTCCTTGGTGTGGGTCAGGCCGAGGTTGAAGAAGGACCCGCCGTCCTGCGGCCAGGTGAAGAGGGCCGGCAGCCGGTCCAGGTCCACGTCGTCGCCGGTGAGCACCACCTCCTGCACGGGCGCGTCGGCGGACCTGACCTTCTTCGGCGGCACGTGCGTCATCCCGGCGAGCTTGCCGAAGGCCTCCCGGACCCCGACGAAGCCGTGCGGCAGTTCGGGCTTGAGCAGGCCGGCGATCTTGTCGCCGATGTCGGTGTACGCCGACAGGCCGAGCGCCTTGAGCAGCCGGCGGTCGGTGCCGTAGACGTTCATGGCCAGCGGGGCGAGCGAGCCGCGCACGTTCTCGAAGAGCAGCGCGGGCCCGCCGGCCTTGTTGACGCGGTCGGTGATCTCGCCGACCTCCAGATACGGGTCCACCTCGACGCCGATCCGCCGCAGGTCGCCGTCCTTCTCCAAAGCCCGCAGGAACGAGCGGAGGTCGTCGTAAGCCATGCGCCCAGTCTTCCACCCCGTGGTCGCCGATCCCGCCCGCGGGGCCCGCCGCCGGGCGGCGCTGGCTAACCTGGCCGGGTCAAGGGTTGACGAACGTGGGGGACGTGAGGAGACGTGGGGGCCCGATGATGCACTATCTGCCGTACGTGCTGCTGATCACGCTGTGGATCTACGCCTTCGTGGACTGCCTGGGCACACCCGAGCAGGAGGTGCGGGGACTGCCGAAGGTGCTGTGGGTGCTGGTCATCCTGTTCTTCGGCGAGATCCTGGTCGGGCCGCTGGCCTGGCTGATGGTCGGCAAGCGGCGCACGGCGGCCTCCTATCCGCGCTCCGCGTACGGGCAGGCCGGCCGGAGCGGACCGCGTACCGAACCGGTCCGGGACCGGAGCGAGCCCGAACAGCCGGAGCGGGGGCGCACGTTCGTCGCCCCCGACGACAACCCGGAGTTCCTGCGGTCGCTCAGCGAGCTGATCCGGCAGAAGCGGGAGGACGGCACGTCGCCGTCCGATGGCGAGTAGCCCCCGGGGTAGGCCGGGCCCCGGGGGCCGGGGCATCAGACGCCCCGGGGCCGGCCGCCGGCCGGTCCCGGGCCCGCGGCTCAGACCCCGGCGTACGAGTGCTTGCCGGTGACGAAGATGTTCACGCCGTAGTAGTTGAACAGGAAGCACCCGAAGGCGATCAGCGCCAGGTACGCGGCCTTGCGGCCCTTCCAGCCGGCGGTGGCGCGGGCGTGCAGGTAGCCGGCGTACGCGACCCAGGTGATGAACGACCAGGTCTCCTTCGGGTCCCATTCCCAGTAGTGGCCCCACGCCGCCTGCGCCCAGATCGCGCCGGCGATGATGGTGAACGTCCACAGCGGGAAGACCAGCGCGTTCATCCGGTAGGCGAACTTGTCCAGGCTCGCGGCGGCCGGCAGCCGGCGCATGACGTCGCCCCAGCGGTTGTCCTGCGCCCGGCCGGCGGCCAGCGCCAGCTCGTAGTGGTCGCGGAACAGGTACAGCAGGGTGCCGACGGCGGCCAGGTAGAAGACGGCGCCGGAGATGATCGCGCAGGAGACGTGGATCCACAGCCAGTACGAGTGCAGCGCGGGCACCAGCTGCTCGCTGGAGGTGTAGAGCACCGACAGGGCCAGGCCCAGGTCCAGCAGCACCGTGGTGGTGAGGAACAGTCCGATCCAGCGGACGTTCTTCCCCAGCGCGAGCAGCAGCAGGTACGCGCCCACGGCGACCATGCCGAAGGTGGTGGAGAACTCGTACATGTTGCCCCAGGGGGCGCGCTGCACCGAGGCGGCCCGGAAGGCGACGCCGCCGACGTGCAGCAGCCAGGCCAGCACGGTGAAGGAGATCGCGATCCGCCCGTACAGGTCGCCCTTCTCGCTGCCGCCGGCCGCGCCGGGGCCGTCCGTGATGCCCCGGTCGCTGGCCGAGGAGCGGGTGACGACCTTGGGACGCTCGATCGTGGTGGTGCCGCCGTCGCGCCGGGTGACCCGCACGGTGGCCGGCGGCACGGCCGCGGCCACGGCGGCGGCCTGCGCGGTGAGGGCGGCGGACTGCACGGCGACCTTGCTGCGCCCGCCGAAGACCCACTCCGCCAGGTGCGCGAGGAAGGCCAGCGCGTAGACGAACATCGCCGAGCGGATGAGGTAGTTGCTGTAGTTCGCGAAGTTCTCGTTGACCGCGGCAGCGAGGTTCATCACGCGCGGGCTCCTTCGTCGTCTGTCTGGTGCGCGGGTGGTTCGGGGTCTGCGGCTTCGGTGTCGCCGCCGGCTTCGTGGTCCTCGGCGTCCTCGGCGTCCTCGGCGTCCTCGGTGTCCTCCGCGCGTCCTCCGGCGTACGCGGGGGCCGCCGGGGCGTCGGCGGGCCCGGCGAGCGTATCCGCCGCGGGCGGCGGGTCCGCCAGCACGGGGGCGTCCGGCAGGAGTTGCAGGGCGAGGTCGCCCAGCTCGTCGGCGATCCGGGCGGACTCGCTGCGGCCGAGGCCGCCGAGCTCCACCAGGGTGGCGCCGTCGGGGCCGGGGGCGGCCCTGACCCAGATCCGGCGGCGCTGCACGAACAGCGAGCCCATCAGGCCGAGGATCGCGCAGACCCCGCTGACCAGGGCCAGCACGTCGCCCGACTGGTGGGACACGGTGAAGCTGGCCCAGGGCTTGACGCCGTCGAAGGTCAGCGAGCCGCCGCCGGGCAGCCGCATGGTCTTGCCCACGGTGAGCAGCCCGGACAGCGGCTGGCCGTCGCCGGTGCGGTACTGCGTGAGGTTGCGGGTCTCCAGCTGGTAGACGTTCTGCGGGATGCCGGAGTTCAGGCCGAGGTCGCCGTGGTAGGCGTTGAGGATCAGCGCCGGGGCGACCAGCGTCGGGAACGCCGAGTGCGGACCCTGCACGTTGTCGATGGCGTAGGACGGGGTGAAGATGCCCTGGAAGCCGAGCCCGTCGGGCCTGCCGTCCTTGCCGATCGCGTCCGGCGCCTTGATCACCCCGGTGGAGGTCAGGTTGGTGTCCTGCGGCAGGAACGGCACCGGGCCCTGGTACGTGACGCTGCCGCGGCCGTCCTTGACGGTGACCACCGGCGCGTAGCCGTGCGCGATCAGGTAGATCTTCTCGCCGCCGATCTCCAGCGGGTGGTTGACCGAGATGGCGCCCTTCACGGGCTTGCCGTCGGCGCCGTTCCAGTAGTGGATGTTCGCCCGGAACATCAGCGCGGTGCCCTTCTCCGGGCCGGAGGTGGCGTACTCGGCGTCGAAGCTGTCCAGCGAGAAGCCGAACGGCTGGAGGTCGTCGGCACCGTAGAGCGTGCCGCCGCTGAAGTCGTCGTACTGGGTGAGGTTGTTGCTGAAGCCGTCGCCCTCGACGATCAGTTTGCCGCCCTCGGCCTTCTCCAGCGAGGTCAGCGCGAAGCCGATCAGCAGGCCGAACAGCGCGACGTGGAAGATCAGGTTGCCGGTCTCGCGCAGATATCCCTTCTCCGCCGCCACCGAGGTGCCGGTGACAGCGGTACGGAACCGGCGGCCGCGCAGCGCGCCGCGGGCCGCCTCGGCGACCTGCTCCGGCGTCGCGTCGGTCCGCCAGGTGCTGTACGCCGGCAGCCGGGTCAGGTGCCGCGGGGCGGCCGGCGGCCTGGCGCGCAGCTGCCCGACGAACTGCCAGCTGCGCGGCACGATGCAGCCGGCCAGCGAGACGAACAGCAGGATGTAGATCGCGGAGAACCACGGCGAGCTGTAGACGTGGAACAGGCCCAGCCGGTCGTACAGCGGGCTGACGTCGGGGTGCGCCTTCCGGAAGGCGTCGACCTTGAGCATGTCGGAACGCTGCGGGATCAGCGAGCCGGGGATCGCCGCCAGCGACAGCAGGAAGAGCAGGATCAGCGCGACCCGCATCGAGGTCAGCTGCCGCCACGTCCAGCGCAGCCAGCCCAGCACGCCGAGCGCCGGCCCGTGCAGGCTGTCCGCCGGCTGGGTGCTCAGCTGGGCGCCGGCCGCGCCGAGACCGTCCTCGGCGCGGTCCTGCTCCGGCGCGTCGGTCCGGGCGCCGCCGTCCGGCGTATGCGTGATGCTCATGGGTCAGATCCCTGGGGTGAAGCTGCTCGACCAGATCTGCATCTGGTAAGTGATGTGGTCCCACACGCCGGTGACGAGCAGCACGCCGACGGCGACGAGCATGCCACCGCCGATCCGGACGACCCACGCGTAGTGGCGTTTGACCCACGTGAAGGCGCCCAGCGTACGGCGGAAGGCGACGGCCGCCACGATGAAGGGGATGCCGAGGCCGAAGCAGTAGAAGACCATCAGCAGCGCGCCGCGCCCGGCGCTGGCGTCGCTCAGCGCCAGCGACTGCACCGCGCCGAGGGTCGGACCCACGCAGGGCGCCCAGCCGAGGCCGAACAGCACGCCCAGCAGCGGCGCGCCCGCCAGCCCCATGGACGGCCGGGAGTGGAAGCGGAACTCCCGCTGGGTGATGCCGCCGACCAGGCCCATGAAGGCCAGGCCGAGCACGATGGTGAGCGCGCCGAAGATCCTCGTCAGCGTCTGCCGGTACTCCTGGAGTTCCCAGCCGAAGTTGCCGAACAGGGCCCCGGTGGACACGAACACGGCGCTGAAGCCGACCACGAACAGGGACGCGCCGGCCACCATCCGGCCGCGCCTGGCGTCGCCGAGGTCGGTACCGGTGACGCCGGTCACGTAGGAGAGGTAGCCGGGCACCAGCGGCAGCACGCAGGGCGAGAAGAAGGAGATCAGCCCGGCGAACACGGCGATCGGGATGGCGGCCAGCAGCGCCCCGGTGAGCACGGTCTGGCTGGGGTCCGCCGCGAGGACGGACCCGGTGGAGTCGGCCGCCAGGGCGGCCAGCGCGCCGGCTGCCACGTCACCGCTCCGCGGCGACGGGGTCGACGATCCGGTGCAGCTCGTCCTCGCTGAGCGCCTTCAGCGCGCGTACCGCGACCCGGCCCTGGCGGTCGACGACCAGCGTCGCCGGCAGGCTCTGCGGGTTGAGGCTGCCCTTGGGGAAGCGCAGGATCAGCTTGCCGTAGGGGTCGAACAGGCTCGGATACGGGATGTGGAACGTCGTGTCGAACCGGGCGGCGTTGGACACGTCCAGGTCACGGGTGTTGATGCCGAGGAACTGCACGCCCTTGGCCTGGTCCGCGGCGGCGACCGCGGCGAGGTTGGGGGCCTCGGCGCGGCAGGGCGCGCACCAGGAGCCCCAGATGTTGATCACCACGACCTTGCCCTTGTACGCGGCCAGGCTGTCCTGTCCGCCGGCCACCGTCCGGCCGGACAGCGCGGGGGCGGGCTTGCGGTCGGCGGGCTTGACGATGGTGATCTGGCCGTTGCCGCCGACGAAGTTGGAGCTGCCGTCGGAGGATCCGGACGAGCCGGCGGAGCAGGCGGCGACTGCCAGCGCCGTCACCACGGCTCCGGCCAGTGCCGCGGCACTGCGGAGCGGGCGGCGTCGGAGGGCGCGCGGAGGACTCATGTGAAAAGTTTCGCATGGGCCTTCGGGCGCCCTCGCCCGACCCCCGACGCGGACCCCAAAAGCGGCAATCGCCCCAAGTAAGGATCAGGCGGCGGCACGGCGGCGCGCGGCACACGGACTGCCTCGGGAAGGGCGGTCGGGCCGCGGGTCTGCTGGCCGGCGCGGCCGGCGGGGCGGGGTCGGGACGGGCGGGGTGGTTCGGGGGCGGCTCGGGCGATGGCTCAGGTGGTGGACAGCGGGGGCTGCCGCGGGGTGCTGCCGGCGAACTCCGGGGCCAGGAACTCGCTCCAGCCGCCGGGCGGCCGCTCGCCCACCTCCAGCTGGCGCAGCCGGTCCAGCACCGCCGGGTCCTGGGCGTCCAGCCAGTCCACGAACTGCCGGAAGGACACCATCCGGACGTCCTTCTCGCCGAGGGCCGCGATGTGCTTGAACGCTTCTTCCACCGCGTCCATGTAGATCCCGCCGTTCCACTCCTCGAAGTGGTTGCCGATGAAGAAGGGCGCGCGGTTGGTCTCGTAGGCGCGCTGGAAGCCGGCGATGTACGAGGCGGTGGCCTGGCTGCGCCAGCCCGGGTAGTTGCGCGGGTCGGACCGGGTCGCGTTGTGCGACTGGTTGGCCAGCATGTTGTAGTCCATCGACAGCACCTCGAAGCGGTGGCCGGGGAACGGGATGAGCTGGAGCGGCAGGTCCCACACGCCGCCGCGCTTGACCGGCCAGGTCTGGTTGCCGCCCGGGGAGCTGGCGTCGTACCGCCAGCCGAGGGCCCTGGCGGTGGGCAGCAGGTTGTCCTGGCCGAGCAGGCAGGGGGTGCGCCCGCCGACCAGCTCGGTCTCGTAGTCGAAGGGCAGCGGGTCCTGGTCGTGCCAGCCGGTGCTGGTCTTCCAGGAGGTGACGAAAGCTTTCGCCTGGTCGATCTCGCTCTTCCAGTCGGCGGGCGTCCAGCGGCCCACGCTGCCGCTGCCGGCGCAGAAGTGGCCGTTGAAGTGGGTGCCGATCTCGTGACCCTCCCGCCAGGCCAACCGGACGTTGTCCAGGGTCATCCGCAGGTGCTCGTCGGTGAGGTAGCCGATGTCGCTGGCGCCCGGGGTGTTGTTCGGCGGGGCGTAGGCGAGCTTCCGGCCCTCCGGCAGCAAGTAGAGGCCGGACAGGAAGAACGTCATACGGGCGCCGTGGTCGGCCGCGAGTTTGCGGAAGCGGGAGAAGAGGCCGTTGCCGACCTCGCCGGCGCCGTCCCAGGAGAAGATCACGAACTGCGGTGGCGTCTGGCCGGGCTCCAGCCGGTCGACGGCCGGCTGGTTCGGCTGGGCGCCGGTGTGGGCGGTGGAGCCGTCCCCGATGAGCGTGACCGCCGGGGCGGCGGCGTGGCTGCCGCTGGCCCCGGACTTCTCCCCCGTCCTCGTCACCACCGGCGCGGGCCCCGCCGTGCCGCCGTCCGCCGTCCCGCACCCCGCCACGGCGGCACCCGCCGCGGCCCCGGCGGCAGTGGTCAGCAGGGTCCTGCGGCTCAAGGCACTCATCTGTGATCCCGTCTTCTGGCGTCCCCGGAACTCCACGTTCTGAGACGAGCGGCCCCGCCGAAAAAGGCAGCCACCCACCCTGACGTTCACACGTTCCTCACACGCCGCCCCCGCACGGCTCTTTTCCCCCTTTCCCGCCCGAACGGCCCCCCTTTTTTGCCGCCCATCCCCCTTTTTGCCGCCGCTCCCCCTTTTTTGCCGCCGCTCCCCCTTTTTTGCCGCCGCTTCGCCTCCGGGCGCTTCGATCCGGTGCCGACGGTCGACCGTGCTCACTCGCTCGTACCTCGCTCACTGCGCGCGCTCTCCCTTTCGACACCGGCGCGCCCTTCGGCTCACCGGCTACCCGGCCGGACGTCGGGCGTCAGGCGGACCCAGCGGCGGACCCTACGGCGCCAGGCGGACGCAGGGGCGGGCCGTCGGGCGTGTGGTGCCCCAAGGTGGGTGCCGTACGGCGTCAGGTGGACCCAGCGGCGGACCGTACGGCGCCGTGTGGGCAGCCCAGCCCCCGGGAGCTCGGCCCCCTTGGGGGCCCTGACGCCCGACGGCACCCCCGTGAAGCACCCTCACCCCGCCGGGCACCCACCCCAGGGCACCCTCACGCCCGTGGGCACCCATCCCACGGCACCGCTACCCCCGACGGCACCCCACTGGGGCACCCTCACGCCCGACGGCACCCACAAGAGGACACCTCACCCCCACCGGGCACCCCTCCCACAGCGCCCCAACCCCACCGGGCACCCCCCGGGCCACCCCCGCCCGACGGCCTCCCTGGGCGCCCCAACCCCACCGGGCACCCCCCGGGCCACCCCCGCCCGACGGCCTCCCTGGGCGCCCCAACCCCACCGGGCGCCCAGCGGGGCATCCTCAGGGCGGCAAAAAAACTACGCGCCGAAAGCCTTCGGGCCGCCCCGGCGGGGTTTCGCGCCGGCGCGGAGGTGGGGGGGGACGAGGTCGATCGCGGGCTCGCTGTAGGCGATGGAGACGATCTTGTCGCCCTCGTAGGTGAAGGAGGTGAGGCTCGCCAGGGTGCACTGCCGCTTGCGGGGGTCGTGCCACAGGCGCCGGTGCTCCGCGAACGACCGCAGCACCCAGATCGGCAGCTGATGGCTCACGCACACCGCCTCGTGGCCCCGCGCGGCGTCCCGCGCCGCGTCCACCGCCTCCATCATGCGTACCACCTGCTCGACGTACGGCTCCCCCCAGCTCGGCCGGAAGGGGTTCACCAGGTACTTCCAGTTCGCCGGGTTGCGCAGCGCCCCGTCGCCGACCCCGAAGGTCTTCCCCTGGAAGGTGTTCTCCGCCTCGATCAGCCGCGCGTCGGTGGCGAGCTCCAGGCCGTGCGACGCCGCGATCGGCGACGCCGTCTCCTGCGCGCGCTCCAGCGGTGACGCGACCACGTGCCGGATGTCCCGCCCGGCCAGGTGCGCGGCGACCCGCTCGGCCATCTCCCGCCCGAGCTCGGACAGGTGGAAGCCGGGGGTGCGCCCGTACAGCACCCCGCCGGGGTTGTGCACCTCGCCGTGCCGCATCACGTGCACGACGGTCAGCTCCGTGCCGTCGAACGTCTTGTCGCTCATGCCCGCGCCTCCGCCGCCGCCCGTGCGGCGGCCGGCAGCGCCGCGGCGATCCGCGCCACGGCCCGTTCGTCGTGCGCGGTGGACACGAACCAGGACTCGAAGGCCGACGGCGGCAGATAGACGCCCTGCGCCAGCATCGCGTGGAAGAAGCCGGTGAACCGGTACGCCTCCTGCTTCCTGGCGTCGTCGAAGTCCCGCACCTCCTGGTCGGTGAAGAAGACCGAGAACATGTTCCCCGCCACCTGCACCCGGTGCGCGACCCCCTCCTTGGTGAGCGCCTCCGTCACCAGCCCCCTGATCTCCGCGGACACCGCGTCCACCGCGGCGTACGCGGCCGCGTCCAGCAGCCGCAGCTGGGCGAGCCCGGCGGCGGTGGCGACGGGGTTGCCGGACAGCGTGCCCGCCTGGTAGACGGGCCCGGCGGGGGCGAGCAGCGCCATCACCTCGGCCCGCCCGCCGAACGCGGCGGCCGGGAAGCCGCCGCCCATCACCTTGCCGAAGGTCATCAGGTCCGGCCGCACCCCGTCGATGCCGTACCAGCCGGCCGGGCCGACCCGGAAGCCGGTCATCACCTCGTCGGAGACCAGCAGCGCGCCGTTGTCCGTGCACAGCTGCCGCAGCCCCGCGTTGAAGCCCTCGCCCGGCGGGACCACGCCCATGTTGCCCGGTGACGCCTCGGTGATCACGCAGGCGATCTCGCCGGGGTGCGCGGCGAACGCCCGCCGTACCGCGTCCAGGTCGTTGTACGGCAGCACGATCGTGTCGCCGGCCTGTGCGCCCGTCACCCCGGGGGTGTCCGGCAATCCGAACGTGGCCACCCCGGAGCCCGCGGCCACCAGCAGCGCGTCGACGTGGCCGTGGTAACACCCGGCGAACTTGACCACTTTGGCCCGGCCGGTGAAACCGCGGGCGAGCCGGATCGCGGACATGGTGGCCTCGGTCCCGGAGGACACCAGCCGTACCTGCTCCAGCGGCTCCACCCGGGCCACCATCGCCTCGGCCAGGGCCACTTCGCCCTCGCCCGGGGTGCCGAAGGAGGTGCCGCGGGCGACCGCCGCCTGTACCGCCGCGATCACCTCGGGGTGTGCGTGGCCGAGGATCATCGGGCCCCAGGAGCAGACGAGGTCGACGTACTCGCGGCCGTCGGCGTCGGTCAGGTACGGCCCGCTGCCGGACACCATGAACCGGGGGGTGCCGCCCACCGCGCGGAACGCCCGTACCGGTGAGTTCACCCCTCCTGGTGTCACGACCGCCGCCCGGTCGAAGAGTTCCTGGGACACTGGTGCTTCGTACGCATAGTTCACGGCACTGCTCACGGGATCGCTCACAGGCACATGCTCTCAAACCCCGGGCGCTGCGCCGTAACGTCTCGACCCGGCATCTGAGACGATGATCGGGTTGCATGGTTGGGTCAGCGGATGGTCGGGTAGTGGAATGCAGCAGCGTGGTGGCGAACCGGGTGGGAGTCCGGGCGCTCGCGATCCCGGGCACGCCCGTACCACCGGCGGACGCCGCACTCCGTACGATCCCGCAGCACACCGGAACACCGCACCGCAGAAGTACGCGATCAAGAACACCACAAGCACCATGGACCTCGCGCGCAGCGCGCACACCGCAGACCAGAGCACCGCAGACCAGTACGCCGATCGACCGCAGAGGGCAGGAGCAGGGGTGGCCGAGTGGGGGTGACCTACAAGTACTTCGGTGCGCCCGACGGGGCCACCGCGGCACGAGTCCCGATCTCCATGCGGCCCGAGGAGCTCGGCGGCGACGAACTCGGCCAGGGCATGTACACCAAGGTCAAGCCGGAGACCATGGCGGCGATGGTGCTGACCGGCATCGAGGGCATCGCGCCCTCCAAGGTCCCGCCGCTCGAACTGGTCGTACTGCACCCCGACTACGCGGTGGTCCGGCTGCCCGCGTCAGTGGTCGAGCCGCTGCGCACCGCCGACGAGGAGTCCCTCGGCGCCGCGGCGTTCATCTGGTCCACCGTGCCGGACCGGCGCGGCCCGCGGGACGCCTTCGTGATCTACCGGATGCTGCACGAGTGGCAGGACTTCGCCCGCCGCTGCGAGGAGTCCGGGCACCAGCTCTACTGTCTGGTGTGGCCGTAACGGGCATCCGGCCGGCCGCCGCGCGCCGGCACTCCACCGCGTTCGCCCGGTTCACCACCGGTTGCGGCCGGTTGTCGGCGTCTGTCGCCGTCTGCCGCCGTCTGCCGCGATCTGTGTCCGGCGGATCCCCGCAATGTCGAGGACACGCAGCCGGCCGGCCGTCGGCCGGCACCACGGGGCCGTGTGCTAAACTTGCCCGAGTTGCAGTTTTGGTACCCATGAACTCTGTGTGCGCCTGACGGGATGTGACCCTCGGGCGCATTTTTGTTTTCCGGCCTCCAGATGGGCGCAAGGCAGCGACACCGGCTCCGTGCGGTGCGGGTCCGGATACTGCCCCTGTCAAAGAGGAGTCATTTATGGCAAGCGGAACCGTGAAGTGGTTCAACTCGGAAAAGGGCTTCGGCTTCATCGAGCAGGACGGCGGCGGCGCCGACGTCTTCGCCCACTACTCGAACATCGCCACCCAGGGCTACCGTGAGCTCCAGGAAGGCCAGAAGGTGACTTTCGACGTCACGCAGGGCCAGAAGGGCCCGCAGGCGGAGAACATCGTTCCCTCCTGACCCCTGGGGACAGCACCACACGCTGGGACCCCGCACTTTCGGGCGCGGGGCCCGGCTTTTCTGTTGTTCGCCATGAATTGGCTGCCAATTCATCCGTCTACTCGGCTCGTTCTGCGATTCTCCGCCCCCACTGCACCTTGCGGAGTCTTTCCTGGCACGCGCCGCCTCAAAGGAAGACTCCATATGAACGGCAAAGGCCGTCGTACCTCGTCACGTCAGTTCACCCGCACGTCCTCCGCTCCTTCGTCCGCCGGCTCGTCGGCACCGCGCCGCGGCACGCCCTCCCGGGGCGGGCGGCCCGCCGCTCCGCAGGGTGAGTTCGCGCTGCCGGTGAGCACCACGCCGCCGCTGCCCGCGGTCGAGTCCTTCGCCGACCTGGACATGCCCGCGCCGCTGCTGGCCGAGCTGACCCGGCAGGGCGTCACCGTGCCGTTCCCGATCCAGGGCGCGACGCTGCCGAACTCGCTGGCCGGCCGGGACGTGCTCGGCCGCGGCCGGACCGGCTCCGGCAAGACGCTCGCCTTCGGTCTGGCCCTGCTGGCCCGTACCGCCGGGCAGCGCGCCGAGCCCCGGCAGCCGCTGGCGCTGGTGCTGGTCCCGACCAGGGAACTGGCCCAGCAGGTCACCGACGCCCTGACGCCGTACGCCCGGCCGCTGCGGCTGCGGCTGACCACGGTCGTCGGCGGCATGTCGATCGGCCGGCAGGCCGGCGCCCTGCGGGAAGGCGTCGAGGTCGTCGTCGCCACCCCCGGCCGACTGCGGGACCTGGTGGAGCGCGGCGACTGCCGGCTGGACCAGGTGCGCGTCACGGTGCTGGACGAGGCCGACCAGATGGCCGACATGGGCTTCATGCCGCAGGTCACGGCGGTGCTCAAGCAGGTGCTTCCGGGCGGCCAGCGGATGCTGTTCTCGGCGACCTTGGACCGCAACGTCGACAAGCTGGTCCGCCAGTTCCTCAGCGACCCGGTGGTCCACTCGGTCGACCCGTCGGCCGGCACCATCACCACCATGGAGCACCACGTGCTCCAGGTGGCCGGCGACGACAAGCGCGCCGCCACGATCCGGATCGCCGCCCGTGACGGCCGGGTGATCCTCTTCATGGACAGCAAGCGCGCCGTGGACCGGCTCACCCGCGACCTGCTGGCCGGCGGGGTACGGGCGGCGGCGCTGCACGGCGGCAAGTCCCAGCCGCAGCGCAACCGGACCCTGGCCCAGTTCAAGAGCGGCGACGTGACGGCGCTGGTGGCCACCAACGTGGCCGCGCGCGGCATCCACATCGACGACCTCGACCTGGTGGTCAACGTCGACCCGCCCGCCGACCACAAGGACTACCTGCACCGCGGCGGCCGTACCGCGCGAGCCGGCGCCTCCGGCAGCGTCGTCACCCTGGTGCTGCCCGAGCAGCGGCGCGACATGGACCGGCTGATGCGCGACGCCGGGATCGCGCCGCGGACCGCCCAGGTGCACTCCGCCGACGCCGAACTGGCCCGGATCACCGGCGCCCGGGTGCCGTCCGGAGTGCCGGTGACCATCGCGGTGCCGGCGCCCGCCGCCGTGCACCCCAGCGGTGGCTCGGCGGCCGGCCGCAGCAGGCGCGGCCGGCGGCGCACCGGCGCGGCGGCCGCGGGCTCGGGCGGCTCCCCCCGCACGCAGGGCTCGACGGCCGGTACGGCCACCGGCGGGGCGCGCAACGGCTCCGGCGCGGCCCGTACCGGGAACGGCTCGGGCGCCGGGCGGGGCGGTAACGGTTCCGCGGGCGGCCGTGGCGGCGGCGCCGCGGGCACCGGCCGGACCGGGAACGGCGCGGCGGGCGGCCGGAGCGGCGCCCGCGCCGACCGGGCGCCGTACCGGCGCAACGCCGCGTAGCGGCGCAGCCCCTCGCCGTACAGCGGGGCGGGCGGGGCCGAGGGTCCGTCCGGCCCCGCCCGCCCCGCTGTACGGCCGTCCCCCGCGAACGGTCACGGGAAAGGCGGAGCCGGGCAGATCATGGCCGCCGCCGAGTACGCTGGCAGCGCCGAGGACATCTCGCATGCCGGACTCAACGGTGTCGTCCTGTGGTGAGTGGATACACCGGGTCCACGCACCCGGGGACAGGCCGAGTGCCATGACCAGTGACTCCGCGACCACGCACGAGACCTCACCCCCGACGACCGGGTCGCTGCCCCCGTCGTTGGTGGCCGCCTCCGACGGCACCCTCGCCGGCACTCCCGACGACGCGGGCAGCGACTTCGCCCGGCTGGCCCGCCGGGTGGCGACCTCGGGACTGCTCAAGCGCCGGCCCGGCTACTACTCCGCGCGGATAGGCGGCATCGCCTTCCTGTACGCGGGTACGTGGGCCGCGTTCGCCTTCCTCGGCAGCTCCTGGTGGCAGCTGGCCACCGCCGGCGTGCTGGGCGTGCTGTTCGCCCAGATCGCCCTGGTCGCGCACGACATCGCGCACCGCCAGGTGTTCCGGCTGCGGCGGCCGAGCGAGGTCGCCGGGCGGATCGCCGGGAACCTGTGCGTCGGTATGAGCTACGGCTGGTGGCAGGACAAGCACACCCGGCACCACGCCAACCCGAACCACGAAGCACTCGACCCGGACGTCAACCCCGACATCCTGCTGTGGTCCACCGACCAGGCGCGGGCCGCCCGCGGGGTGCCGCGCCTCATCGGCGGCAGCCAGGCGTACCTCTTCTTCCCGCTGCTCACGCTGGAGGGCATGAACCTCCACGTGGCCGGTGTACGGGCGCTGTTCCGCCCGGAGTTCAAGCAGCGCACGCTGGAGGCGGCCCTGCTGGGCCTGCACATCGCCGGCTACCTGACCGTGCTGTTCCTGGTGCTCTCCCCGCTCCAGGCGCTCGCCTTCATCGCGGTCCACCAGGGACTCTTCGGCGTCTACATGGGCTGCACCTTCGCCCCGAACCACAAGGGCATGCCGACGCTGACCGGCGACGACCGTCCGGACTTCCTGCGCCGCCAGGTGCTGACCTCCCGCAACGTGCGCGGCGGCCGGTTCACCGACCTCGCGCTGGGCGGGCTGAACTACCAGATCGAGCACCACCTGTTCCCGAGCATGCCCACCCCGCACCTGCGGCAGGCCCGCCCGATCGTCCGGGCGTACTGCGCCGAGCTCGGGATCTCCTACGCGGAGGCGGGCCTGTTCGCCTCCTACGCGCAGGCGCTGCGGCATCTGCACCGCGTCGGCGCCCCGCTGCGCGCTGCCCCGTCGGCGTGATCCGGCGCGATCCGGCGTGATCCGGCGCGATCGGGCGCGATCGGGCGCAGTCGGACCTGATCCGGCCTGATCCCGGGCCGATCCCGGCCTGAGTACGGCCCCGGCCCGGCAGGCCGTGACCCCGCCGCCGGCCGGCGCCGCGGCACCCCGCTCGGGTGTCCCCACCGCCGTGAACGTGAGAGTGTGGCACCTCCGGCTCCACTCCTCCGTCCCCCTTGCTGAGGCATGATGCGCGTCACCATCGCTCGCCGACACTTCTACTTCCACCGGAACGAGGTGGAGGAGGCGATGAACGGAGTCACCCCCGAGCCCGTGACGGGGGTCTCGGTCGAGATCGGTGGCGTGAGCTACCCGGTCATGCAGGTGGGCGCGGTGATCACCCGCCAGGACCGGCGCGACTTCAGCTCGGGCGAGGTGCAGCGCGCGATGGCCGCGCTCGGGTTCCCCTGCCGGACCAGCGTCGACTGACCGGACCGGGTGGCCGGTTGCGGCCGGGGTGCCGCGTTCTCGCCGGAACGGGCCCCGCACCCCGGCCGCCCGGGTCCCCGCTGCCGCCTACGATGCCGTCTTGCGGGACGGCATCGGGCCCAGGTGCGCGAAGGCGTTGGTCAGGCCCCGTTTGAGCAGCTTCGACACAGGCCGCTCGACCAGCCGGTGGATCAGATAGCTCAGCACCAGCCCGCCGACGATCAGCCCCGCGACCAGTACCCGGGGATCGGCCCGGTCGCGCAGGTGGTGGATGGCGATCGTGCCGGCCGTGTAGTGGATCAGGTAGAAGGGGTACGTCAGGGACCCGGCGGTGATCAGCCACTTCCACTGGAAGCGGTCGGTGTAGCCGAGCGCGACGCACACCATGAAGAGAATGAAGAGCGTGTAGACCGTCAGCGCCCCGCGCCAGCTGGAGACGTGCTCGACCTGGTCGATACGCCGGCCGATCTCGTCCTGCGCCATCAGCCAGGACAGCGCCAGGATCCCCCACAGCAACAGGTCCTGGCCGAAGCGGTACATCAGGAAGAGCGCCAGCCCGGCGATGAAGTACCAGGCGCCGTCGGGGTCGGCGAGCAGGACCAGGAACGGCAGCCCGGACACCGGCGCGAGCATCGCCAGCGCGCCCCAGACGCAGCAGAAGACCACGACCTTGCGGTACGTGAGCCCGGCGGCGACCACCACCAGGAAGATCAGGTAGAACCGCAGCTCCGACCAGAGCGTCCAGTACACGCCGTCCACGTTGGGGATGCGGGAACCGGACTGGAGCATCGAGAGGTTGTACAGGGCGTCCCGCGTGGTGGGCTTGGCCCACACCCCGGGGAACGCGGTCAGCACCACGGTGGTGAACACCACGCCGAACCAGTACGCCGGGTACAGGCGGATCACCCGGGACACGAAGAAGTCCCGCGGCCGGCGCCCCCAGCAGGACATACAGATGACGAAGCCGCTGATGACGAAGAAGATCTCGACGCCTATCCAGCCGTAGGCGGCGAAGCGGAACACGGTGGGCATGATGTGGGACACCGGCCGGTCCCATATGACGTTGTGCGCGGTGTTCGCCCGCTTGGTGCCGGCGAAGTGGTGCAGGGCCACCAGGACGGCGGCGAACAGCCGTACCGCGTCGATGACGTAGAGCCGGGCCCGCCGGGGGGGCGGTGCGGGCGGGGGGGCCTCGGGCGGGGCGGGTTCCGGGCGCTCGGCGGCCGGCGGCGGCGCGGGGGCGGGGAAGTGGGTGTCCCAGGGCGGCGTCTGGACGGCTGTGCCGCGGCCGGTGGGTGTCGCCGCGGCGCCGGTCGCGGCGTCACGGGAGTCCCTGCCCGGTGCGGCCGGCTGCGCCGGCGGGAGGAGTCCACTGCCCCCGGGTATGGTCACGGGGCTCGGCGGCCAGTCGTCGGCGCCGCTCCTCTCCGCATGCCTCATGTGCCGTCCTCGTCAGTAAGCGGCGGTGCGAGCCTGTGGTGTCTCCCCCGACGGAGCCGCCATCCCCCAAAGAAAGCATCAACTTACGGTAGCCGTAGGACAGGGAACCGGACAGAAGCCGAAATTCGAACAGGGTTAACGGAGACTTGACCTTAGGAACACTTTTCGAGGGCGTCAAGTTCACCCGGACGTCACCTCCCGTGCATCCCCGGCGGGCGCCTCCGACCGCCGGGCCCCCGCCGTGACACGGGGTGACCCCCGTAGGATCAGGGGCGGTCATGGATGGTCCCGGCCGGTCCCGTCGCGAAAGGCAGCCGCATGAGCACCCGCCCCCGTACCGCAGTGGTCACCGGAGCGAGCAGCGGCATCGGTGCCGCGACCGCCCGCCGACTGGCCGAGGCCGGCTACCACGTGGTGCTCGCCGCGCGCCGCGCCGACCGGCTCGACGCGCTGGCCAAGGAACTGGCCGCGGAGGGCCGCAGCGCCGCCGTGTACGCCCTGGACGTCACCGACCGCGCCGCGGTGGACGCCTTCGCCGCCTCCCTCGACGCCTGCGACGTCCTGGTCAACAACGCGGGCGGCGCGCTCGGCACCGATCCGGTCGCCACCGCCGACCCCGCCGACTGGCGGACGATGTACGAGGTCAACGTCCTCGGCGTGCTCCACGTCACCCAGGCGCTGCTGCCCGCGCTGACCGCCTCCGGCGACGGCACGGTCGTGGTGCTCTCCTCCACCGCGGGCCTGGCCACGTACGAGGGCGGCGGCGGTTACGTGGCCGCCAAGCACGGCGCCCACGTCATCGCCGAGACGCTGCGGCTGGAGCTCAACGGGCGGCCGGTCCGCGTCATCGAGGTCGCCCCCGGCATGGTGAAGACCGACGAGTTCGCCCTCACCCGCTTCCGCGGCGACGCCGACCGGGCCGCCGCCGTCTACGCGGGCGTCGCCGAACCGCTGACCGCCGACGACGTGGCCGACGGTGTCGCCTGGGCGGTCACCCGCCCCTCGCACGTCAACGTCGACCTGCTGGTGCTCCGGCCGCGCGCCCAGGCCAGCAACTCCAAGGTGCACCGGGAGAAGTGAGCGACGCCCCCGTCGGCGGCCGGGGGCGGACCGGCGGACGGCCTCCCCCGCCACCCCCGGCCGCCGCCGCGCCGGTGCGGCCGTATTCCGCCGCGAGGGCGGGTTCCGCCTCCACCGCGACGGCCTTCCCGTGCTTCGAAACGAGCTTCCCGACGGTCTTCCCGTTCCGGTGGATTTACTGGCTGCCGGACTGCAGACCCTTTGCCTGACATTCGGAATCCCCCACTGCTTCTTGTCAGTTCCTGATCGGTTTCCGCCGCGCGAGGGCTCGACGGCCTGCCGCCACAGGGACAGCGCTTCGCGCCGGTCCTCCGGGCCGCCGCGGGCGAGGTACTGGAAGCAGGGCGTCCCGGCGAGCTGTCCCAGGCAGCCGCTGCGCTTCACGTCGTCGGGAGCGGCCGCGCGCACCGCCCTGCGGGAGTGCTCGGCGGCTTCCCGCGCAGGGGCCGTGCCCCCCTTCCCTGACGGCCGCGGCCCGCCCCAGCCCCCGGCCGCCTGACGGCACCGGCGGCGGCGCGGCCGAGCAGGGCACGGCGCGGGCCGCCGTCGGACGACGACAGCCCGCGTCCCGGGGGTGCGGTGCGGCGCCCCCCCACGGGTACGGGCTACCCCTTGACGCAGACGACCTGCTTGAGTTCGGCGACGACCTCCACCAGGTCGCGCTGGCGCTCGATCACCTTGCCGATCGGCTTGTACGCGCCGGGGATCTCGTCGACGACGCCCGCGTCCTTGCGGCACTCGACGCCGCGGGTCTGCTCTTCCAGGTCGCGGACGCCGAAGGTGCGCTTGGCCGCGGAGCGGCTCATCCGGCGGCCGGCGCCGTGGGAGGCGGAGTTGAAGGACGCCTCGTTGCCGAGGCCGCGGACGATGTAGGACTCGGTACCCATCGAGCCCGGGATGATGCCGAGTTCGCCGGAGCCCGCGCTGATCGCGCCCTTGCGGGTGACCAGCAGGTCCATGCCGTCGTAGCGCTCCTCGGAGACGTAGTTGTGGTGGCAGGAGATGACGGGGTCGAAGGCCGGGCGGGTTTTGGGGAGTTCGCGGCGGACGACGTCCTGGAGGAGGGCCATCATGACGGCGCGGTTGTGCCGGGCGTACTCCTGGGCCCAGAAGAGGTCGTCGCGGTAGGCGGCCATTTGCGGGGTGTCGGAGACGAACACCGCGAGGTCGCGGTCGACGAGGCCCTGGTTGTGCGGGAGCTGCCGGGCCACGCCGATGTGGTGGTCGGCCAGTTCCTTGCCGATGTTGCGCGAGCCGGAGTGCAGCATCAGCCAGACGCAGTCCTCGGTGTCGAGGCAGACCTCCACGAAGTGGTTGCCGGAGCCGAGGGTGCCCATCTGCTGGGCGGCCCGCTCGGCGCGGAACCGCACCGGCTGGGCGAGCGCGTCGAAACGGGACCAGAAGTCCGACCAGCCGGCGGTGGCGAAGCCGTGCAGCCGCCCCGGGTCGACGGGGTTCTCGTGCAGCCCGCGGCCGACCGGGATGGCCTGCTCGATCCGGCTCCGCAGCCGGGAGAGGTCGGCGGGCAGGTCCGCGGCCCGCAGCGACGTCCGCACCGCGCTCATGCCGCAGCCGATGTCGACGCCGACCGCCGCCGGGCAGACCGCGCCGTGCATGGCGATGACCGAGCCGACCGTGGCGCCCTTGCCGTAATGGACGTCGGGCATGACGGCCAGGCCCTTGACCCAGGGCAGCGAGGAGACGTTGCGCAGCTGCCGCATCGCCTCGCCCTCGACCGTCGCCGGGTCGGCCCACATCCGGATCGGCACCCGGACGCCGGGCACCTCCGTGTACGTACCGGGTATCCCCGCCTGTGACATGACCGTCCCCCGAATGTGGAAGCAAAGCCGGGGCCGGGGCCGGAACACCCGCCGGGATCCGAGGCCCCCGGCAAGAGCCGCGGCGAGGCGGCGGGCAGGGCGGCGGGCGACGCAACGCGTCCCCCCCGTTAGCCCGCCCCGGCGGGCGCTTTCCCCGGCGCGTGCGGTAGACATTGTGTCCGGGGCTCGCGCACGCGCGCCAAGGGTTTACCGGCGTGCCGCCACGTCCGGGTGAACGGCGCGCGGTGATCCGCACCCGTGGACACGGAGAACGTGACCACGAACGTCCCGCGCAGCACGAGGAGCCCGCGGAACACGGAGAGCACGCACAGCATGTAGAGCACACACGACACCTGGACCACGTAACAGCACAGGACGAGGAAGGGGCCCGCCCGGTGCGGTCTACCCGAAGACTGCCGGTCTCCGCCGGTGCGGCGCTGGGCGTCGTCGCGCTGGGCCTCGCCGTCCTCGGCGCCTGCACGGCAGGCGGTACGGGCGCGGACCCGGCCGGTGACAGCGCCTCGGTGGCGGTCGACGGGACCACCGCGTCCGCGCTGCCCCCCGGCAAGTACCAGACCCTCCCGCAGCCCTGCGTCGCGGTGAGCGCGGACGAGCTGAAGAAGCTGGTCCCGGGCGCCACGGACTACACGGGCAAGGAGTCGCCGACGTACGACACCGACCGCCGGGTGGGCTGCTCCTGGCAGGGGGCCACGACCGACGGGACCTCCCGGACGCTGAGCATCGACTTCGAGCGGGTCGTGTCGTACAACCCGTCGATCAGCGACGAGGTCCAGGCCGAGATGGACTTCGACCGGCTCGCCACGGCCGCCTCGATCCCGCTGTCGCCGGCCGGCACGGCGGCCGGCACGGTGTCCACCCCGCCGCCGGTCCCCACCGGCAGCGGCACCGCGGCCGGCGGCGCGGCCACGGGTACCGGTACCGCCACCGGTACGGGCTCGGACGGCGGCAGCCCCGATCTGCTCCCCCGCCGGCTGACCGACCTGGGCGACGCGGCCTTCATCAACGACGTGCTCAAGTCGCCGGCGACCCCGGCCGCCTCCCGGGTCGGGCCGCGCCGGGACGTGAGCCTGGTGTTCCGGACCGCCAACGTCGTGGTGAGCATCACGTACGCGCAGTCCGCGCCGCGCGACGGCGCCGCCCCGGACAGCTCTGACCTGCAAAAAGGCGCCCGCCAGGTGGCCGACGAGCTGGAGAGCGGAATCGAGCGGTAGGGCCTGTCGGGTGGGTCTCCGCGGATCAGGGAGCGGGGTCCGGTGCGGGCGCGTGCAAAGCTGAGGAGGGAGGCGGTGCGGTGTGCCGCCGACCGGCGGGAACGCGGCAGGCGTGCGGACCGGGGCCCGCGACGCCGAGCGGATCCACCCGACAGGCCCCGGCACCGAGGCCGCCCGCCGGACGCGTAGGGTGGACGGCCGGTCCGTACCGGAGCCGGTGCGTCCGCTCCGGGATCCGGTACGCGGCCGGCCCCGCGCGGACCGCGACGGCTCCGCTCGACACCCGGGCAGAACCCGTCACAGGCGGGCGAAGGTCCGGTGAGAGCCGGCGCTCGCCGGCGAACGGCAAGGCGAAGAACCCGAGCAAAGGACTCCCGGGACCCATGGAACGACGACGCACCGCCCCGCTCCTGGCCGGGCTGCTGGCCTGCGCGGTGGCGCCCGCGATACTGCTCGCCGGATGCTCTTCGGGCTCCGGCGGCGGCGACGCCTCCGGCAGTGGGAGCCCGAAGGCCGTGGGCACGGCCAGCCCCACCCCGACCCTCGCCCCGGCGCGGTTCGGCACGCTGCCCGCCCCCTGCCGGACCGTGACGCAGGCCACCGTCAGCGCCCTGGTGCCCAAGGCGAAGGTCCCCGGCGGGACCGAGGCGCAGTCCTCGGACGTCGCCACCCGCGGCGGCTGCTCCTGGACCGGCAACGGCAAGGACGGCTACCAGTACCGCTGGCTGTCGGTCACCCTCCAGCGCTTCACCTCCTCCACCGCGCTGGGCGGCGCCGAGGACCAGGCGCGGAAGCGGTTCGCCGACGCGGTCGCGGAGCTGGGCGCGGCCAAAGGCTTCAGCACGGTGGCGGTCTCCGGCATCGGCGACCAGGCCAGTTCGATCGGCGGCAGGGCGACGGTCGCCAAGGTGACCTCGCAGAACGACACGGTGGTGGTCCGTACCGGGAACGTGGTCCTGATCGTCGAACTCGACGGCGCCGGCCTGGTGGGCAAGAAGAACCCGACCGCGCGGACCGTGGACGGCGGCGCGCAGCGGGCCGCCAGGGACGCGGTGGCGTCGGTCCTGGCCGCGAACCCGGGCGCGGGCAGCGCGGGCGCGGGCAGCGGCACGGCCGGCGGCACCGGCACCGGCACCAGCGCCCCGAGCGGCTCCGGCGGCCTGTCCGGATAGCCCCGCCGCCGTTCCATCGGAGCCCGGCCGACGCCCCGCCGGGTAACAACTGCCGGGACTTCCGGCCGTCCCGCCCCCTATCCGTACGTTTGTCCGACGAACTCGCACCCACGGCTTCACCGCCGTATGGCAGTCTGGGCCCGCCAGTTACGGGGAACAGGAGCAGAGCGGCAGGAGGGCTCGCGGGTGGCCGCGATACGTTTGACCCGAACGCACCGGATTCTGATCGGCATCGTCGTCATGGGCGCGGTGGTGATCGCCGGGATCGGCTTCGCCGGTTCCTACGCCGCCGTGCGCACCCTCGCCCTGCACAAGGGCTTCGGCTGGTTCGCGAACGTCTTCCCGATCGGCGTGGACGCCGGCATCGTGGTGCTGCTCGCACTCGACCTGCTGCTGACCTGGCTGCGGATCCCGTTCCCGCTGCTGCGGCAGACCGCGTGGCTGCTGACGGCGGCCACCATCGCCTTCAACGGCGCGGCCGCCTGGCCGGACCCGCTCGGCGTCGGCATGCACGCGATCATCCCGGTGCTGTTCGTGGTGTCGGTGGAAGCCGCCCGGCACGCGATCGGGCGGATCGCCGACATCACCGCCGACAAGCACATGGAGTCGGTCCGCATCACCCGCTGGCTGCTGGCACCGGTGCCGACCTTCCGGCTGTGGCGGCGGATGAAGCTGTGGGAGCTGCGGTCGTACGAGGAGGTCATCCGCCGCGAGCAGGACCGGCTGGTCTACCGGGCACGGCTGCGGGCCCGGTACGGCGTCGCGTGGCGCCGCAGGGCCCCCGTCGAGGCGATCATGCCGCTGCGGCTGGCGCGGTACGGGGTGCCGCTGTCGGAGACCGCCGACGCGGGACTCGAAGCCGCCGGCATCGACGTGGGGCCGCCCGTCAAGCAGTTGGAGGCCGCGGTGGTGGCCCGCCCGGCCGCCGACGAGCCGGGGCGGGCCGACCGGGCCGCCGCGTCCGGTCCGGCCGAGACGGCGGCCGGGCCCGGGTCGCTGCCCGGATCCCTGCCCGAGGCCGCGCCGGAACCCGGCCCCCAACCGGCCGACGACCCCGGCTTCGACGAGCAACAGCAGGCGTACGAACAGGAGTTGTACGAGAGCCGACTCTACGAACAGCAGATGTACGAGCAGCAGCCGTACGAGGAGCCGCCGCAGATCTCCCCGCACGACAGCCCGTGGTTCGCCGCCCAGCAGGTGCAGCAGCCCCAGCAGGCCAACGCCTACGCCCAGCAGCAGATACGGCAACAACCGCAGGCGCAGCCGCAGTACGAACAGCAGCCCTACGAGCAGCAGCAGTACCAGCAGCCGCCGTACGAGCAGTCCGGGCCGCAGCAACAGCAGCCGCCGGTGATGGTCCCCAACGGTCCCTACCGCCAGCGGCCCCTGGGCAACCCTGACATGAACGGCACCCTCAACGGCTTCAACGGGAACGGCTCCAACGGCCGGCCCGCCCAGGAGTTCCGTGAACCGCCGTACGTGGCGCAGCCCCAAGGCCAGCCGCAACCGCAGGCCCAGCCGACGCCTCCCGAGCCCGCCCCCGCCTCCGCCCCCGACGCAAACTCCGACACCTACCCGGCCGCCGGCCTCAACCTCCCCGACGGCGTCTCCGCGGACGAGGCGTACTTCGCCGCCTACCGCCGCTACGTGCGCGAGCGCGGCGACTTCCCGGGCGCCCGCCAACTCGCCCGCGCCCTCCAGGACTTCTACGGCGGCACCGCCCCCGAGGAACGCCAGCTGATCACCTCGGTCCGCGAACTGCGCTACCGCTACAACTCCGAGGCGGAGTCCGAGTACATCCCCTAGCCTCCCGCCTGGCTCGCCTTCGGGCTACGGCTACGGCTACGGCTACGGCTACGGCTACGGCTACGGCTACGGCACCGAACACCGCGCCGCGCTCGATCCCCCACACGACCACGGCGTGCGGTCGCGCGCGCCGGGAGAGGGCGCGGATCAGTCCTGCCGGAAGCCCGCCGGACTCTTCGCCGCTCCCGCGCCCCAGGTTCCGGCGCCGCTCGGGCGTCCGCACCGGTCCGCACCCCGCCGACCGACCGCCATGCCGACCGGGCGGCGTACAGGCTCCGGACAACCCCCACACGGGCGCACAGCCCCTCGCACAGCCCCCGCCCGGTCGCCGCACAGGCCCCGCACTGACCCCGGACCGGGATCCGCGCCGGGACCCGACCGGTCCGGCCCGTACCGGGCGCCCGCCGGGCCCGGTCGGGGCGCCCGCCGGGCCCCGACCGGTCCGGTGCCGCCCGCCGCCCGTAAGGGCCCTGCACGGGCATTGACACTCGCATGGCATTCCCACAGACTCCCCGGAGAGCGCTCTCCCAATGTGATCCCACACGGTCTCACACACCCCCCATCGTGGAGATGCCCATGAACCTGCTCTCATTGCTGCTCCGAAACAACCGAAGGCGCAGACCACTTGTCGCGGCCGGCGTCGCGGCGGCCCTGGCGATCGGCGGTGCCATCAGCTCCACCGCCGGCACCGCGCACGCCGCCGACACCCTGCTGTCGCAGGGCAAGACGGCCACCGCCTCGTCCGTGGAGAACGCCGGGACCCCCGCGTCCGCGGCCGTCGACGGCGACACCGGCACCCGCTGGTCCAGCGCCGCCGCCGACCCGCAGTGGCTCCAGGTCGACCTCGGGGCGACCGACACCATCACCTCCGTCAGCCTCAACTGGGAGGGTGCCTACGGCACGGCGTTCAAGATCCAGACGTCCGCCAACGGCACCGCCTGGACCGACGTCTACTCCACCACCACCGGCACCGGTGGCATCCAAAACCTGACCGTAAACGGTTCCGGGCGTTATGTCCGGTTCTACGGGACGGCCCGCGGCACCGGATACGGCTACTCCCTCTGGGAGTTCCAGGTCTTCGGCTCCACCGGCGGGACCAGCCCCGGCGCGTGCGGGACGACCAACGCGGCGCTGAACAAGACCGCGACCGCGTCCTCCGTGGAGAACGCCGGGACCCCGGCGTCCGCGGCCGTCGACGGCGACGCCGGCACCCGCTGGTCCAGCGCCGCCGCCGACCCGCAGTGGCTCCAGGTCGACCTCGGCAGCTCGCAGTCCATCTGCCAGGTGGGCCTCAGCTGGGAAACCGCGTACGGGACCTCGTTCAAGATCCAGGTCTCGGACAACGCCACCGCGTGGACCGACGTCTACTCCACCACCACCGGCACCGGCGGCGTCCAGAACCTGGCGGTGACCGGCACCGGCCGCTACGTCCGGCTGTACGGGACCGTCCGGGCCAACGGATACGGCTACTCGCTGTGGGAGTTCCAGGTGTTCACCACCGGGAGCACCGGCGGCAACGGCGGCACCACGGGCGGTACGACCTCGCCGCCCCCGACCGGCGGCGGCGGTGACTTCTCCGGCACGGTGATCTCGGCGTACAAGCAGGTGTCGGCCTCCTCCTACGAGGGCGCCAACGCACCGGCCGCCGCGCTCGACGGCCGCACCACCACCCGCTGGTCCAGCCTCTACACCGACAACGAGTGGCTCCAGGTCGACCTGGGCAACGTCGGGTCGATCAGCGGCATCGTGATCAACTGGGAGTCGGCGTACGGCTCCGGCTACCACATCGACGTGTCCGACAACGGCACCGCGTGGACGCCGATCTACACCACCACGACCGGCAAGGGCGGGATCGAGAAGCTCGCGGTCACCGGCACCGGCCGCTACGTCCGGCTGACCGGCACCGCGCGGGCCTCCGGATACGGGTACTCCATCTGGGAGTTCCAGGTGTACGGCACGGTGAACACCTCCACCGCGACGCCGCCGATGCTCTCCGGCCCGACCAAGGCCCCGGCGACGCTGAACCAGTTCCAGCTGTCCGCGCCGGCCGACAAGGCGATGGTCACCAACACCCGCCGGCCCGCGCTGTCCTGGGCGGCGGTGGCCGGTACCGCGCACTACGAGGTGTGGCTCAACATCAGCCGCACCGACTACGACTTCACCGCCTCGGGCAGCCTCCTCGACCTGTACACCAAGGTCGCCGAGCCCACCGGCGCCGCCTACACGCCGACCTGGGACATCACCGACCGGTGGACGTACAAGTGGTTCGTGGTGGCGGTGAGCGGGTCGGGCGCCAAGACCACCTCCAACATCCGCACGTTCAGCGTCTACCTGCCCGACATCGAGCAGGTGGCGGACGGCGTCAACATCGTCAACGGCGCCCGGGACCTGAACAAGGACGGTTCACTGGAGCCGTACGAGGACTGGCGGCTGCCGGTCGACACGCGGGTAAGCGATCTCCTCGGGCGGATGACGCTGGAGGAGAAGGCATACCAGATGTTCTACAACGTCCAGCAGTTCCCGCTGTCCGGCTGGCACTTCGGCCCGGCGCAGCCCGCGGACCTGAACAACGTGCTGCTGTCGACCGCGGCCACCCGGCTCGGCATCCCGCCGGTCTCCGCGGGTGACACCACGGCCGGCTACCAGACGACGTATCCGTTGCAGAGCACGCTGGGGGCGGGCAAGGACTACCCGCTGGACTACAAGCTCGGCGACATGCAGCGCCAGGAGGAGCTGGAGGTCGGCGCCCGCGGCACGCTCTCGCCGCTCGCCGAGGTCGGCACCAAGGTGCTCTACCCGCGCATCCAGGAGGGCAACGGCGAGAACGCCGATGTGGCGGCGGCCCAACTGCGGGCGCTGGTCTCCGGGTTGCAGGGCGGTCCGGAGCTGAACCCGGGTTCGGTGCTGGCCACCGTCAAGCACTGGCCGGGCGAGGGCGCCGGCGGCGAGGCGGGCATCGTCTACGACGGGGTGACGATCAAGTACCACATGATCCCGTTCAAGGCGGCGATGGACGCCGGCGCGGTCAACATCATGCCGGGCTACGCGGGCAGTTCGTATCTCGACCCGGGCGGTCCGGGCGCGGGTGACAGCGCCAAGATCCTCACCTACCTGCGGCAGAACCTCGGTTACACCGGTCTGATCACCACCGACTGGCTGCCGTCGGGCGCGTGGATCAACGCGGCCAACGCCGGCTCCGACGTGATGGGCGGCGCCGACCCCGGTGCCACGGGCTTCACCATGGGGAGCTTCGAGAGCGGCGTGCCGCTGGCCCGGATCAACGACGCGGTGACCCGCATCCTGAAGATCAAGTTCCAGCTGGGCATCTTCGACCACCCCTACGGCGACCCGGTGAACGGTCCCTACCGCTTCCACCAGCCCAGCTACACGCAGCTCGCCAACCAGGCGTCGCGCGAGTCCAACACCCTGCTGAAGAACAACGGGGTGCTGCCGGTCAAGTTGCAGGCGGGCGACAACATCGTGGTCGCCGGCGACCGGGCGACCGACAGCGCGGCCTGCTGCATCTGGTCCAGCTACTTCCACGCGGACTACGGTTCGCTGGACCAGCTCGACGCGCTCACGGCACGGGCGGCCCAGGCGGGGGTGAACGTCTACCAGGGCACCGGCCCGGCGCCGAAGCTGGCGGTGGTCTACGTCGGCGAGCCCTCGTACACCCACGCCACCGCCTGGCCGGACACCCAGCCGTATCTGCCGGCCGACCAGGTGGCCCTGATCCAGGGCTTCAAGAACCAGGGCATTCCGGTGGTCGTCGTCCTCACCCTGCCGAGGCCGATCGTGATCAGCGACTGGCAGAATGTGGCCGACGCCGTCGTGGTCACCTACCGCGGTGGCGAGGAGGTCGGTCCGGCCACGGCCAGCCTGCTGTTCGGGGACTACACCCCGCACGGCACGCTGCCCTGGCAGCTGCCGCGCAGCCTGGACCAGGTCCTCAAGCCGGGCGGCGGCGACGTCCAGGCCGACGCGAACGAGGCGTGGGACCTTCCCTACGACCTCGGCGCGACGGACGCCGAACGCGCCGACATCCGGGCGAAGATCGACGCGGGCCAGACGGTGCCGCCGACGTACGGCAACCCGCTGTACCAGTACGGGTCGGGTCTGACCCACTGGTAGGCCGCCGGCGCGCCGGCGACAGCGGCGGTAATTGGTAAGCAGTAAGCAAGTAACGAGCAGCGAGCGCCCGGCGCTGAGCCGGGCGCCGAGCGGCAGAGCCCAAGGGGACGGGCGGACCGGAGTCACCGACTCCGGCCCGCCCGTCCCGCGTTGCCCGGCCGTACCCGCGGCACGCGCCGAACCCGCCGGCCCCGCCCAACCCCGCGGCGGGACCGGCCGGTTCAGCCCGCCGCGCCGCCCAGCAGCTGCCGCACCCGGTCCTGGCCGACCGCCAGCAGCAGCGTCGGCAGCCGGGGGCCGGTGTCGCGGCCCACCAGCAGGTCGTAGAGCAGCGCGAAGAACGTCCGCTGGGCGACCTTCAGTTCGGGCGTCGGCTTGGCGTCGGGCGCCAGTCCGGCCTGCACCTTCGGGACGGCGTAGACGAGCGTGGTGAGGCCGTCCAGCGACCAGTGCGCGTCGAGGCCGTCCAGCAGCAGCTTCAGCGCGCCCCGGTCCTCGTCGGTCAGCGAGGCCAGCCGCTGGGCGTCCGGCACCTGCCGTACCACCGTGCGCTGTTCGGCGGGCACCTGGGTGGTGATCCAGTTGACCGCGCGGTCCAGCCGGGGCCGGGCCTCGTCCAGCGCGGCCAGCGGGTGCTCCGGGTCCAGCTCGGAAAGGATGCGCAGGGTCTGCGCCTCCGCACCCGCCGTGACGTCGGCCACCGACGCCAGCGTGCGGTACGGCAACGGGCGCGGGGTGCGCGGCAGTTCGCCCGCGGCGGTACCGGCCGCCCGGGTGTACGCGGCGAGGTCGCCCGGGAGCGCGGCGCCGTCCTCGACCTTGCGGACCAGGGCGTCCCACTCGTCGTAGAGCCGCTGGATCTCCTGGTCGAAGGCGATCTTGAACGACTGGTTGGGCCGCCTGCGGGCGTACAGCCAGCGCAGCAGCTGCGGCTCCATGATCCGCAGCGCGTCCCCGGGGGTCGGCACACCGCCCTTGGAGGACGACATCTTCGCCATGCCGGAGATGCCGACGAACGCGTACATCGGCCCGATCGGCTGGGTCCCGCCGAAGATCGGCCCGACGATCTGCCCGCCGACCTGGAACGACGAGCCGGGCGAGGTGTGGTCCACGCCGGACGGCTCGAAGACCACGCCCTCGTACGCCCAGCGCATCGGCCAGTCGACCTTCCAGACCAGCTTGCCGCGGTCGAACTCGCTGAGCCGGACCGTCTCGCCGTGCCCGCAGGCGCAGGTGTAGGTCAGCTCGGTGGTCTCGTCGTCGTACGCGGTGACGGTCGTCAGGTCCCGGCCGCACTGGGCGCAGTACGGCTTGTACGGGAAGTAGCCCGCGCCGCCGCCGCTGCCGTCGTCCTCCGCCGCCGCGCCCGAGCCCTCCTCGGCCTCCAGCTCGGCCTCGTCCACCGGCTTCTGCGACTGCTTGCCGGGGGCCTTCCTGGTCCGGTACTGGGCGAGGATCGCGTCGATGTCGGCGCGGTGCCGCACGGCGTGCAGGATCTGCTCGCGGTACACGCCGGAGGTGTACCGGGCGGTCTGGCTGATCGCGTCGTACGCCACGCCCAGCTCGGCGAGCGCTTCCGTCATCCGGGCCTTGAAGTGCTCGGCCCAGTTCGGGTACGCCGACCCCGCCGGGGCGGGCACCGAGGTCAGCGGCTTGCCGATGTGCTCGGCCCAGGACGCGTCCACGCCCGCCAGTCCGGCCGGGACCTTCCGGAAGCGGTCGTAGTCGTCCCAGGAGATCAGGTGCCGGACCTCGTAGCCGCGCCGCCGGATCTCGTCGGCGACCAGGTGCGGGGTCATGACCTCGCGCAGGTTGCCCAGGTGGATCGGCCCGGACGGGCTGAGCCCGGAGGCGACGACGACGGTTTTCCCGGGGGCGCGGCGCTCCGACTCGGCGATCACGTCGTCCGCGAAACGGGAGACCCAGTCGGCCTCGGTGCTGCCAGCCACGGCTCGTCCTTCCTGGTCGGCGGGGCGCTGACGGCGGCCCCGGCGTGCCCATTCTCCCAGAAGGAAAACGAGTGGCGCCCCGTGAAATAATCGGTCCACCACTCCTCCCCTTCGACAGAAGCGGCATCCCATGGCCTCGGTCCCCTCCCTCTCCGCCACGCTCCAGCAGCGCGTCACCGCCGCTCTGGCGGCGGCCGTGCCGTCGGCCGCCGACGCCGACCCGCTGCTGCGCCGTAGCGACCGGGCCGACTTCCAGGCCAACGGCGTGCTGGGCCTGGCCAAGCGGGCCAAGGCCAACCCGAAGGAGCTGGCCGGCGCGGTGCTGGCCGCGCTGCCCGCGGACGAGATGGTCGCGCGGGTGGAGGTGTCCGGCCCCGGCTTCCTCAACATCACCGTCACCGACGCGGCGATCACCGCGAACCTCGCCGCGCGGCTGGCGGACGACCGGCTCGGCGTGCCGGGGAAGGAGCGCCCCGGCATCACGGTGATCGACTACGCCCAGCCCAACGTGGCCAAGGAGATGCACGTCGGCCATCTGCGGTCCTCGGTGATCGGCGACGCCATCACCCGGATCCTGCGGTTCGCCGGGGAGACGGTGATCCCGCGGCACCACATCGGCGACTGGGGCACCCAGTTCGGCATGCTCATCCAGTACCTGATCGAGCACCCGCACACGCTGGACCACAGCGAGGACGCCCCCGACGCCGGGGAGGCGTCCATGTCCCGGCTGAACCGGGTTTACAAGGCGGCCCGCACGCTCTTCGACGCCGACGAGGCGTTCAAGGACCGGGCGCGGCGGCGGGTGGTGGACCTGCAGGCGGGCGACAAGGAGACGCTGGAGCTGTGGCAGCGGTTCGTGGACGAGTCGAAGATCTACTTCTACTCGGTCTACGACAAGCTCGACATCCGGATCGTCGACGAGGACATCGTCGGTGAGTCCGGCTACAACGACATGCTGGTGGAGACCTGCGAGCTGCTGGAGAAGTCCGGCGTCGCGGTGCGCTCCAACGGCGCGCTGTGCGTGTTCTTCGACGACGTCAAGGGCAAGGACGGCGAGCCGGTCCCGCTGATCGTGCAGAAGGCGGACGGCGGCTTCGGCTACCCGGCCACCGACCTGTCCGCGGTCCGCGACCGCACCGCCAACCTGCACGCGGACACCCTGCTGTACGTGGTGGACGCCCGGCAGGCGCTGCACTTCCGGATGGTCTTCGAGACCGCCCGCAGGGCCGGCTGGCTCACCGACGAGGTGACCGTGCGGCACCTGCCGTTCGGGACCGTGCTGGGCAAGGACGGCAAGCCGTTCAAGACCCGGGAGGGCGAGAGCGTACGGCTGGAGGACCTGCTCGACGAGGCGGTCGCGCGGGCCACCGCGGTGGTCCGGGAGAAGGGCGAGAAGATCGGCCTGTCCGAGGAGGAGATCACCGGCAACGGGGTCCAGGTCGGCATCGGTGCGGTGAAGTACGCGGACCTGTCCACCTCGCTCGGCCGGGACTACGTCTTCGACCTGGACCGGATGGTCTCGCTCAACGGCGACACCAGCGTGTACATCCAGTACGCGTACGCCAGGACCCGGTCGATCTTCCGGAAGGCCGCGGCGGACCAGACCGCCGCGGCCCACCCGGAGCTGCCGCTGGCCCCCGCCGAGCGGGCGCTGGCGCTGCACCTGGACGCCTTCGGCGACACCCTCGCGGAGATCGCCGCGGTCTACGAGCCGCACCGGCTGGCCTCGTACCTGTTCCAGCTGGCGTCGCTGTTCACCACGTTCTACGAGCAGTGCCCGGTGCTCACCGCCGAGGGCGGCCCGGCGGAGGTGGAGAACCGCCTCTTCCTGTGCGAGCTGACCGCACGCACCCTGCACCGGGGCCTGGACCTGCTGGGCATCCGCACCCCGGAACGCCTCTGAGCGCCGCCCTTCCGGCCGGAGCACCCCTGGGCCCGCACCCGCCCTCGGCCGCCCGCGCGGCGCGCTCGGGCGGCCGGGCGAGGGCCAGGGGTGCTCCGGCCGCGGCCCGTATCCGGCACCTGACCGGCATCCCGGCTGCCCCAGACCACAGTTGTCGGCGGCAACCCCTAGAGTCCCGGTCATGGCGATGCTTCCCAACCCCCTTCCCCGCCTGGCGGACGACGCGACCGGCGCCGCACTCGGCCTGAGCCTGCCGCCCGGCAAACTCGTCGACACCACCGGCGAAGGGCCCTGGCACGAACCCCTGCTGTGGTACGCCGAAGGGGTCGCCGCGCCCGGCACCTGGGCGGAACTGCTGGCCGGGCGCTCGGTGGGGCTGCTGCCGGTTCTGATCGAGAACGACAAGGCGCCGGGGCGGAAGTTCACCGAGTGGTACCTCGACCCCGGCCAGATGTCCTACCCGGGGGACCACGACGCCGAGGAGTACCTCGCCGAGATCTGGACCGCGTACACCGCCGACGAGGACTGGGACGAGGAGGACCTGGCGCAGGTGCTGGCCCCCTACGGCGTCGACTGGCCCGGAATGGCCCCCGCCCCGGCCTTCGACGCCGACCCGGACGCCTTCGCCGCCGAAGTCACCGCCGACCTGGTCAGCTCCGGCCGGCTGGACACCCCCCGCGCCGCCCTGGTGTACGCCCGCCGCAGCGCCGACATACCCGCCGCCATGGGCTGGACCGGTCCGGTCAACCACGAGGACGACATGGCGGTCCTGTCTGCCGTGCTGCGCTCCTGGGAGGACCGCTTCGGCCTGCGGGTCGTCGCCCTCGGCTTCGACACCCTCACCGCCACGGTCGCCGCGCCGCCGCAGACCCTCGAAGCCGCCGAGGCGGTGGCCGCCGAGCACTTCGCCTTCTGCCCGGACAACATCGCCCAGGGCCACCACGAGTCGCTGCGCGAGTACGCGCGCAAGTCGCTGCTGGGCAAGCCGACCTGGCACTTCTGGTGGGACTGAGCCCGGCCCGGGGGCGGGCCGGCCGGCAGCGCCCGCCGGCCGGGCGTCGGCTCGGGCGTCCGGCGGGGCCGCGGGCTACTTGAGGACCACCACCGTGGAGCCGTGCACGGTGTTGTTCCAGATCCTGGCGATGTCCGCGCGGTGGGCGCGGATGCCGCCGGTGTGCAGGGACCGGCCGGGCGCGACGACCTTGTCGTCGGTCCGCGCGGAGAAGGCCACCCACGTCTCCGCGGTGTACTCGAAGTAGACGACGTGCTCGATCCGCGCCCCGTCGCCGCCGACGGTCGACGGTGTCCGGCCGCTCACGTAGTGGGTGCCGGGCTTGGCCGGGACCGTGCCCGGCACGACCGTGAAGGTGGCGACGGGCGCGCCGCCGGGCGGCACGACCCACACCCGCTGCTGGGACAGCGAGTACACGATCCGCTTGCCCGTACCGGAGTTCGCCGGGACCGGCGGCGGGGGCGGCGGGGTGGTCGGCCGCGCGGTGGCGGTGTGCGGCGGCCGGACGGGAGGCGGCGCGGCGGACGGGCTGCCGCCGGCCTGGATCGCCAGAACGGAGACGACGGCCAGCGCGGCCCCGGTCAGCCCGGTCACGGCGGCCCACGACGGTATGCCGCTCATCGGCGCCCCTCCTCCCCCGGTGGCTCCGGTGCTCGCGCACCCCTCCGGGTCCGGCCCCGGTGCAGCGCAATCTACCGCCGCCCCGCGGCCCTGTCGCCTGCCCGGCGGGCACCGCCCGCGGGAGTGGCGATCATCACCCCGGCCCTACGGGGGCGGGGTCACGTGCCGGAGCGGCGCGGCTACCGGGGCGGGCCGGCCGGGGCGCCGGGAAGAGGCCGGCGCGGCACGGTGGCCGGGGTCAGCGGAGTACGACGACCGTGGAGCCGGTGACCGTGTTGTCCCAGATTTTGGCGATGTCCGCCCGGTGGCCCCGGACCGCGCCGGTGCGCAGGGAGGGGTCGGGCTTGGCGACCGTGTCGTCGGCGCGGGCGGAGAAGGCCACCCATGCCTCCGCGGTGTACTCGAAGTACACGATGTGCTCGACCGCCGTACCGTCGCTGCCGGTGTCGGCGGCGCGGCGCTTTCCGACGTAGAACGTGCCGGGCCGGGCCCGGATGGTGCCGGGGACGACGGTGAAGGTCGAGACCGGGGCGCCGGCCGGCGGGACGACCCAGACGCGCTGTCCGGCCAGCGAGTAGACGATCCGCTTGCCCGTACCGGAGTTCGGCGGAACCGGCGGCGGGGGCGGCGGGGTGGTCGGCCGCGCGGTCGTGGGACGCGGGGCGGGCCGGGCGTCCACGGTATGGGCGGGGTTGCCGCTCGCCTGGATCGCCAGCACCGACACGGCGGCCAGCGCCGCCGCGGTCAGGCCGCTCACCGAGGCCCACGAGGGTATGCCGCTCACGCCCGCGGTCCCTTTCTCCATGCTGTTGTCGGCCGTCGCCGGCCATTGCCGACGGTCGCGTCACGTCGACGCGCGGTCAGGGGGAAGAGGCGGAGTCTACAGCCGCCCGGCGACCTCGGTCGCCCAGTAGGTGAGGATCATGCTCGCGCCCGCGCGGCGGATGGAGGTGAGGGTCTCCATGATCGTACGGTCGCGGTCGATCCAGCCGTTGGCGGCGGCGGCCTCGATCATCGCGTACTCCCCGGAGATCTGGTACGCGGCGACCGGGACGTCGACGCTGTCGGCGACCTCGCGGAGCACGTCGAGGTAGGGCAGGGCGGGCTTGACCATGACGATGTCGGCGCCCTCGTCGAGGTCCAGGGCCAGCTCGCGCAGCGACTCGCGGAAGTTGGCGGGGTCCTGCTGGTAGGTCTTGCGGTCGCCCTTGAGCGAGGAGTTCACCGCCTCGCGGAAGGGGCCGTAGAAGGAGGAGGCGTACTTCGCGGTGTAGGCGAGGATCGCCACGTCCTGGCGGCCGATCTCGTCCAGGGCGTCGCGCACGACGCCGACCTGGCCGTCCATCATCCCCGACGGGCCGACCATGTGGACGCCGGCGTCCGCCTGCACCCGGGCCATCTCCGCGTAGCGCTCCAGGGTGGCGTCGTTGTCGACCCGGCCCTCGGCGTCCAGGACGCCGCAGTGGCCGTGGTCGGTGTACTCGTCCAGGCACAGGTCGGACATGACGACGAGGGCGTCGCCGGCCTCGGAGACGGCGTCGCGGATGCCGAGCTGGAGGATGCCGTCGGGTTCGGTGGCCTGGCTGCCCACCGCGTCCTTCTCCTCGGGCACGCCGAAGAGCATGATGCCGCCGATCCCGGCGGCGGCGGCCTCGGTGACGGCTTTGCGGAGGCTGTCGCGGGTGTGCTGGACGACGCCGGGCATGGAGGAGATCGGGACGGGCTCGGTGATGCCCTCGCGGACGAACATGGGCAGGATGAGCTCGGCGGGGTGCAGGCGGGTCTCCGCGACGAGGCGGCGGATCGCCGGGGTGGTGCGCAGGCGCCGGGGGCGCGCACCGGGGAACTCGCCGTACCGGCTGCTCATAGCGGGCCTTCCTGTTCTGTCCGGTGCGCGGGGTCGCTCCCACGCGGGGTGGCGGGGCGCTCGGCGCGGGGTTGTGCGGGTCGCGCGAGCGGGGTTGTGCGCTCCCACGCGGGGTGGTCGGGTGCGGGGGCGAATTCCACGGTACGCCCGTGGGGGCCGTGCTTTTCCCGACGTGGAGTCGGGGGACCGGGCTCCCCGCGGTGCCCCCTTTCTGCCGGGTGCCGGGTCTTCGGGGGGTGGGGGTGCGGTACCGAGTGCGGGTGCGGCGCCGTCGGGGCTGCTCGGGGCCCCTGACACCGGCCGCCACCGCCCGGGAGGCCGTGCGATGCCGGGTGCCGCGCCGTCGTGGTCGCTCGCGCAGTTCCCCGCGCCCCTGACGGGGGCGCCACCGGCCGGGGGTCGTGTCACCGGTGTCGGGCGGGCTGGCCCTAGACGCGGGTGCGGCGGCGGGCGCCGGGGCGGCGTTCGCTGGGGCGGGTCACGGGGTCGCCGGCTTCCTCGGCGGAGGCGCGGCGGGCGGTGCCGAAGTCGGCGAGGGCCTGGGCGAGGGCGGCGACGGAGGGCTCGGGGGCCATCACGTCGACGCGCAGCCCGTGTTCCTCCGCCGTCTTGGCGGTGGCCGGGCCGATGCAGGCGATGACCGTGACGTTGTGCGGCTTGCCGGCGATGCCGACCAGGTTCCGTACCGTCGAGGAGGACGTGAAGAGCACGGCGTCGAAGCCGCCGCCCTTGATCGCCTCGCGGGTGTCGGCCGGCGGCGGGGACGCGCGGACCGTGCGGTACGCGGTCACGTCGTCGACCTCCCAGCCCAGCTCGACCAGCCCGGCCACCAGCGTCTCGGTGGCGATGTCGGCGCGCGGCAGGAACACCCGGTCGATCGGGTCGAACACCGCGTCGTACGGCGGCCAGTCCTCCAGCAGCCCGGCCGCGGACTGCTCGCCGCTGGGCACCAGGTCCGGCTTGACGCCGAACTCGACCAGCGCCCGCGCGGTCTGCTCCCCGACGGAGGCGACCTTGATCCCGGCGAACGCCCGCGCGTCCAGCCCGTACTCCTCGAACTTCTCCCGGACCGCCTTGACCGCGTTCACCGAGGTGAAGGCGATCCACTCGTAGCGGCCGGTGACCAGGCCCTTGACCGCCCGCTCCATCTGCTGCGGGGTGCGCGGCGGCTCGACCGCGATGGTCGGCACCTCGTGCGGCACGGCGCCGTAGGAGCGGAGCTGGTCGGAGAGGGACTCCGCCTGCTCCTTGGTGCGCGGCACGAGCACCCGCCAGCCGAACAGCGGCTTGGTCTCGAACCACGACAGGTGCCGGCGGTCCGCGGTCCGCTCGCCGACCACGGCTATCGCGGCGATCGGGCCCTCGGGGGTGGGCAGCGCCTTGGTCGCCTTCAGTTCGGCGGCGATGGTGCTCAAGGTGGCGGTCCAGGTGCGCTGCCGGGTGGTGGTGCCGGCCACCGTGACGGTCAGCTGGGTGTCGGGCTTGCGCCCGGCGGCGATCAGCTCGGCGGCGACGGCGGCCACGGTCTGCAGCGTGGTGGAGACCACGACGGTGGAGTCACCGGTACCGACCTCGTTCCAGCACTGGTCGGAGGCGGTGGCCGGATCCAGGAACCGGACGTTGCCGCTGAGCGGCACACCCGCGTAGGCGGGCACCCCGAGGGCGGCGGCGACACCGGGGACCACCTCGAAGGGGATACCGGCGTGCGCGCAGGCGAGCATCTCGGCGGCGGCGCCGGCGTCGAACCCGGGGTCGCCGGCCACCGCACGCACCACCCGCTTGCCGGTGCGCGCGGACGCCATGACAAGCTGTGCGGCAGCAGTGGAAAGTGCCGCGGCGGAGTCCAACAGCTCGCTGTCCGTGGTGGGTTGCGCCATGCCCACGTCCGCGCGGGCGTGCGCCCGGACGACGTCGAGCACGGCGCCCTCGCCGACCAGCACGTCGGCGCGGGCGAGCGCCTCCACGGCGCGCAGGGTCAGCAGCCCGGGGTCGCCGGGGCCGGCGCCGAGGAAGGTGACGTGACCGGTGACGGCGACACCGGTGACGGGCGGTCCGGCGGTACCGGCCGTACCGGCGGGGTTCGTTGTTGCGACGGCGGCGGGGTTCAAGGTGTGCGCTCCCCCATAAGACCGGCCGCACCCTTGGCGAGCATCTGCACGGCGAGTTCGCGGCCAAAAGCGCGCGCCTCGTCGTCCGATGCCGGTACGGGACCGGTGGTGGACATCTGCACCTGCGTGGTGCCGTCGGTGGTGCCGACGACGCCGCGCAGGCGCAGCTCGGAATTCCGCCCGTCGGCCACGAGGTCGGCCAGCGCGCCCACGGGGGCGGAGCAGCCGGCCTCGAGGGCGGCGAGCAGGGATCGCTCTGCGGTCACGGCGACCCGGGTGACCGGATCGTCCAGCTCGCCGAGCAGTGCGGCCAGCTCCGGGTCGGAGGCGGCGCATTCGACGGCCAGCGCCCCTTGGCCGGGGGCCGGCAGTACGACGTCGACGTCGATCAGCTCGCTCGCCTCCGCGAGCCTGCCGATACGGTTCAGCCCGGCGGCGGCCAGCACGACCGCGTCGAGTGTGCCGGAAGTAACGTACCCGATCCGGGTGTCAACGTTGCCACGGATCGGGACCGTCTCGATCTCCAGGCGGTGTGACCGTGCCCACGCGTTGAGCTGCGCCATCCGGCGCGGCGAGCCGGTGCCGATCCTGGCGCCGGCCGGCAGATTCCCGAAGGTGCGGCCGCCTCGGGCGACCAGGGCGTCCCGCGGGTCCTCGCGGACCGGGACCGCGGCCAGCAGCAGATTCGCGGGGTCAGCGGTCGGCAGGTCCTTCAGGCTGTGCACGGCGAAGTCGATGGTGCCGGAGAGCAGCGCGTCCCGCAGCGCGGAGACGAAGACGCCGGTACCGCCGATCTGCGCCAGCGCCTCCCGCGAGACGTCTCCGTAGGTGGTGATCTCGACCAGTTCCACGGGCCGCCCGGTGACGTCGGTCACCCGTGCGGCGACCATCCCGGACTGGGCCATGGCGAGTTTGCTGCGGCGGGTACCCAGGCGTAGGGGCGTCGGGGGTGCGTCGTCGCGGCCGGTGGGGGTGTTCATGCCCGCCCTCGATTCGGTTCTGCGGTGCCCTGGGCGACGGCGCCCGGGGTGTCGGCCCGGCTGACAGCGGCGACCGCCAGCGGGTCGAGGTCGAAGAGTTCCCGCAGCGCGTCGGCGTACCCGGCGCCACCGGGCTCACCCGCGAGCTGCTTGACCCGCACGGTGGGCGCGTGCAGGAGCTTGTCCACGACACGGCGCACGGCCTGGGTGATCTCCGCGCGCTGCTTGTCGTTCAGATCGGGCAGCCTACCGTCGAGCCGGGCGAGTTCACCCGCTACGACATCGGCCGCCATGGCCCGCAGCGCCACCACGGTGGGGGTGATCCGGGCCGCCCGCTGGGCCGCGCCGAAGGCGGCGACCTCCTGGGAGACGATCGCCCGCACCTGGTCGACGTCGGCGGCCATGGGCGCGTCGGCGGACGCGGCGGCCAGCGACTCGATGTCCACCAGTGTCACGCCGGGCAGGCCGTGCGCGGCGCCGTCGATGTCGCGGGGCATCGCCAGGTCCAGGACGGCCAGCGGCGCCCCGCCGCGCGCGCCGACGGCGGTACGCAGCTCGTCGGCGGTCAGTACCAGGCCGGTGGCGCCCGTACAGGACACCACGATGTCGGCGGTCCGCAGCCCGTCCGCCACCTCGGACATGGTGATCGCCCGGGTGGGGGTGCCCTGTTCGGTGAGCGCGTGGGCGAGCCGCTCGGCGCGTTCCACGGTGCGGTTGGCGATGGTGAGGCCGGCCACGCCGGCCCTGGCCAGGGTGGCCGCGGCCAGCGAGGACATCGAGCCGGCGCCGACGACCAGCGCGTGCCTGCCGCGTACCGGGCCGGTGGCGGGGGCGAGCTGGTCCAGGCCGAAGGTGACCAGGGACTGGCCGGCCCGGTCGATGCCGGTCTCGGAGTGGGCCCGCTTGCCGACCCGCAGCGCCTGCTGGAACAGCTCGTTCAGCAGCCGGCCCGCGGTGTGCAGGGTCTGCCCGACGGCGAGGGCGTCCTTGATCTGGCCGAGGATCTGGCCCTCGCCGACCACCATGGAGTCCAGGCCGCAGGCGACCGACAGCAGGTGGTGGACGGCCCGGTCCTCGTAGTGCACGTACAGGTGCGGGGTGAGCTCCTCCAGGCCGACGCCGCTGTGCTGGGCGAGCAGCGTGGACAGTTCGGCGACGCCCGCGTGGAACTTGTCCACGTCCGCGTACAGCTCGACCCGGTTGCAGGTGGCCAGCGCCACCGCCTCCGCGGCGGGTTCGGCGGCCAGCGCGTCCTGCAGCAGCTTGGCCCGCGCGCCCTCGTCGAGAGTGGCGCGCTCCAGCACACTGACGGGCGCGGTGCGGTGGCTCAGGCCGACGACCAGAAGGCTCATGCGGGCATCACCGCGGGTACGTCCCCGTCCGGGTCCTGGCGTCCTTCACCGGCCTTGCGCTGCTCGTGGAACGCGAGGATCTGCAGCTCGATCGAGAGGTCGACCTTGCGTACGTCCACCCCGTCCGGCACCGACAGCACGGTGGGCGCGAAGTTGAGGATGGAGGTGACCCCGGCGGCGACCAGCCGGTCGGTGACCTCCTGGGCGGCGCCCGCGGGGGTGGCGATCACGCCGATCGACACCTGGTTGTCGTCGACGATCGCCTCCAGCTCGTCGATGTGCCGCACCGGCAGGCCCGCGACCAGCTTCCCGGCGAGCCCGGTGTCGGCGTCGAGCAGGGCGGCGACCCGGAACCCGCGCGAGGCGAAGCCGCCGTAGTTGGCGAGGGCGGCGCCGAGGTTGCCGATCCCGACGATGACGACCGGCCAGTCCTGGGTGAGTCCGAGTTCGCGGCTGATCTGGTAGACGAGGTACTCCACGTCGTAGCCGACGCCCCGCGTCCCGTAGGAGCCGAGATAGGAGAAGTCCTTGCGCAGCTTGGCCGAGTTCACCCCGGCCGCCGCGGCGAGCTCCTCCGAGGACACGGTGGGCACCGAACGCTCCGACAGAGCGGTCAGCGCCCGCAGGTACAGCGGGAGTCGGGCGACGGTGGCCTCGGGAATCCCTCGGCTTCTGGTCGCCGGTCGGTGAGATCGGCCTGTTGCCACGGTGCTCCTGCGGGATGAGCTGGGCTGAGGACGACCACGGTCTTTGGGGCCGCCCCGTGCATGCCAGGCTATGTCTTTGTGAACGCGTGCACAAAGATGGTGTCCGGTTTGCCCGGCGGAAGTGACCGGCATCACGCACGCCCCTGACGTGCCCCGGGCACCGTCCGGCGGCCGTGATCGTTGCCCCGGGCCAGCCACAGCGCGTCCGCCGCGGCGAGCAGCGCGGTGGGCTCCGGCCAGCGCAGCAGCGCCGCCGCGGCCAGCTGTTCCGCGTGTCCGGGGCCGTCCGCGGCGTACACGGTGAACAGGGCTGCGGTCGCGCGGGCGTCGCCCAGCGCGGTGTGCGGGCTGCGGTCGGTGATGCCGGCCGCGGCGGCGCACGCCCGCAGGCTCAGCCCGTACGGCCCCGGGCGGCCGGCGCCGCGCGCCTGCGCCAGCCGCATCGTGCACATCTCCGGTACCGGCGGCAGCCGCAGTCCCAGCCGGGCGTACTCCGCCACCAGGAAGGCCCGGTCGCAGCCCACGTTGTGGCCGACCAGCACCCGGCCGCGCAGCAGCCCCAGCAGCCGTACCGCGATCCCGGCGAACCGCGGCGCCCCGCCCAGGTGCTCGGGCTCGATGCCGTGGATGTGGGTGGGCCCGACCGGGCCCTGGGGGTCGATCAGGGTGGCGAACTCGCCCTGCGGGACCAGATCGCGGTCGAGCAGCACCACGGCGATCTCGATCACCCGGTGCCGGTGCGAGGACGAACCGGTCGCCTCCAGGTCCACCACGGCATAGCCGTACGCGGACGGGCTGCGGCCCGAGAGCACGTGGTCACACTCCTCACGCATCGCCCCCGGGGTGTACAAATCGACCCCGATGCTAGTCGAAACGCGTGCGACCGCGGGTAACGGTCTCAGCACGACCGGGATCCGCCTTTGGCACGGACCCGGGCGCGGGCCGGGCGGTCCGCGCCCGGACCGGGCAGGGGCTCGTGCCCAAATTCACGTACGGCCGCCCCGCGCGGCGCACCGCCCGCCGCCGCCCGCCGTCAGTCGGTGAGGGCCGCCCGCAGCCGCCGCTCGTCCACCCGCCAGAACGTGTGCTGCTCGCCGTCGACCAGCACCACCGGGATCTGCTCCCAGTACCGGTCGTACAGCTCCCGGTCGCACAGGATGTCCCGCTCCTCCACCGCCGCGCCGGTCTCGGCGGCGACCTTCTCGACCACCGCCCGTGCCTCGTCGCACAGATGGCAGCCGGGCTTGCCGATCAGCGTCACCGTCCGGGAACCGGTCGTCGAAGTGCTCATACGCGCCATTGTGACGCGTGGCGTTAAGGCGCCCGCAACGTGGCCGCTCCGGTCCGGCCGCCCCCGGTGGCTATGCTCGCGCCATGGCCGCACCCAGATGGCTCACCACGCGTAAGCAGTACGTCACCGGGCGGAGTGTCCCGGCGGGCGAGGCCGCCGCCGCGGCCGCGGAGTCCGCGCTGGCGACGAAACCGCGGCTTGGGGATCTGGACCCGGCGGGGGCGGCGACCGCCGACCCGTCCGCCGGCCGCGCCGAGCCGGAGTTCCCGGTGGCCGGCGACGCGCGGGCGGCGGCGTTCTTCGACCTGGACAACACCGTCATGCAGGGTGCGGCGCTCTTCCACTTCAGCCGCGGCCTGTACCGGCGGAAGTTCTTCGACAAGCGGGACCTGGTGCGGTTCGCCTGGCAGCAGGCGTACTTCCGGCTGGCCGGCGCCGAGGACCCCGGGCACATGCGGGAAGCCCGCGACAGCGCGCTGTCCATCGTCAAGGGCCACCGCGTCGAGGAACTGATGTCCATCGGCGAGGAGATCTACGACGAGTACATGGCCGGCAGGATCTGGCCCGGCACCCGCGCGCTCGCCCAGGCCCACCTGGACGCCGGGCAGCGGGTCTGGCTGGTCACCGCCGCGCCCGTGGAGACCGCCACCATCATCGCCCGCCGGCTCGGCCTGACCGGCGCGCTCGGCACGGTCGCCGAGTCCGTCGGGGGCGTCTACACCGGACGGCTGGTCGGCGAGCCGCTGCACGGCCCGGCCAAGGCCGAGGCGGTACGGGCGCTGGCCGCCGCCGAGGGCCTGGACCTGTCGCGGTGCGCCGCGTACAGCGACTCCGCCAACGACATCCCGATACTGTCCCTGGTCGGCCACCCCTACGCGATCAACCCCGACAGCCGGCTGCGCAGGCACGCCCGTGCCCAGGGCTGGCGGCTGCGGGACTACCGCACCGGCCGCAAGGCGGTACGGATCGGGCTGCCCGCCGCCGCGGGCATGGGCGCGATCGCCGGCGGCGTACTGGCCGGCGTGGCCGTCCAGCGCCGCCGCCGCTGACCCGGGCGCGGCGATCCGGCACCGCCGCCGCCGACTTCGGGTCGGCGGGACGGCCGGGCCGCGCGCCCGCGCCCCCGTTCGGCACATGGCCACAACACGTACTCTCCGCCGCCACTTCACCGGCAGAAGTGGTCAACTCGCATGCCCTGTTCGATAATTGATCGATCGCCAATCCATCGCCGAAGCAACGGAAACGGCGAATTGCACAACTCGGTGTAGCGTCGCCTGTACGAAGCGTTATTCTCCTCAGACGCAATCCGGTACCCACACGTCAGCACGACGGGTGAACGGTCCCGTACTGCACGTGATGGAAGTTCTGCCTCTGGGAGTCCCGTGTACCCACACGACGGGGTTGACACCTCCGGCCTGGCTGCGTTGCGCGCACTGGTGCTTGACCGCCTCATGCGCACGGTCCCCGCGTACGCCATGCCCACCCTCGCCACGTCCGGTCCCCTCGTCCCCGGCCCGGCCTACGCCCTCGCCGAAGTCAGCACAGCCGCAGGCAGACGCACCCGCAACAGCTCCGCCCACGCCGACCGCGACGGCGCGGCCACCGCCCAGGGCGCCCACGCCCGCCGACCCGCCTCCGACACCGACAGCGGCCGCATGATGGACCTGGTCGAACGGGCCCAGGACGGCGAGACCGAGGCGTTCGGCCGGCTCTACGACCACTACAGCGACACCGTCTACCGGTACATCTACTACCGGGTCGGCTCCAAGGCGACCGCCGAGGACCTGACCAGCGAGACCTTCCTGCGCGCCCTGCGCCGGATCGGCACCTTCACCTGGCAGGGCCGCGACTTCGGCGCCTGGCTGGTCACCATCGCCCGCAATCTGGTCGCCGACCACTTCAAGTCGAGCCGTTTCCGGCTTGAGGTGACCACCGGCGAGATGCTCGACGCCAACGAGGTCGAGCGCAGCCCCGAGGACTCCGTCCTGGAGTCGCTGTCCAACGAGGCGCTGCTGACCGCCGTCCGCAAGCTCAACCCGCAGCAGCAGGAGTGCGTGACACTGCGCTTCCTGCAGGGGCTCTCGGTCGCCGAGACGGCCCGGGTGATGGGCAAGAACGAGGGCGCGATCAAGACCCTCCAGTACCGGGCGGTCCGCACCCTGGCCCGGCTGCTGCCGGAGGACGCGCGGTGAGGACGGGCGGTCCGCGGTGTCCACGTCCCGCCGCGGCCGGACGGACGGCGGTCCGGTCCTCCCTGGTCCGATCGTCCGCGGTCCGCTCGTCGGGTGCGCGTAACCCAACCGGACCGGCACTCGTTGCATCACGTGCAGACACTTCTGTGCCGCGCGCCACTCATCGCTTTTCACCCGTTCGGATGGATGGCGGCCGGCAGGGCAACCTCTGGACGGCGCAGGGAGTCGAGTGTGGATGACGAGAGGAGGTGCCGCCCGTGATCGGACAGGCAACGGCACACCGGCGGGCGAACGCCTTCGCCCAGGCCGTTGAGGACGCCGCCGTCAGCGAGGCGGCCGACGGCGGGCACGGTGCCGTCGACCCCGCGCAGGAGCCCGGCGGCGCGGGTACGCCCGCCGACGGGCAGGACGGCACGGCCCACGGCGGCGCGCGTGCCGCCGCCCGGCACGCCGACCCCGAGCAGGCGGCCATGCTGGCGCTGGCCGCCGAGCTCAGCTCGCGGCCCCGCCCGGTGATGGCCGCCGAGCGGAAGACCGTCCAGCGGGCCCAGCTGATCGCGGCGATGGAGCAGGCGATCGCCGAGGGCAGCTTCACCAGCACGGGACGCGTCCCGGAGCAGCGCACCGACAGCGGCCGGGCGGGCAGCCACCGGCTGCGCAAGCTCGGTCCTGGCGCCCGGCTGTCCCGGCGGCTCGCGGTCGGCGGCCTCACCGTCGGCGTCGCGGCCGGCGCGTTCGGCGGGGTGGCCGCGGCGAGTACCAACGCGCTGCCCGGCGACCACCTCTACGGACTCAAGCGCGGCATGGAGGACCTCAAGCTGGACATGGCGGGCGGCGACGCCTCCCGCGGCGAGGTCTACCTGGACATGGCCGCCACGCGGATGCAGGAGGCCCGCCGGCTGATGGACCGCGGGCGCAGCGGGCAACTCGACGACGAGTCGGTCGGCGAGGTCCGCAAGGCGCTGTCCGGCATGCACCAGGAGGCGTCGGAGGGCCACCGGCTGCTCACGCAGGCGTACCGGGACGACGGCTCGCTCCAGCCGATCGAGCTGCTCAACTCCTTCTCGCGGTCGCAGCGGCAGGGCTGGAGCGATCTGCGCGGCAAGCTGCCCAGCCAGCTCACCGACGTCTCGGAACAGGTCACCTCGGTGTTCGCGGCCATAGACCAGGAGGTCGCCCCGCTCCAGTCGCTGCTCCCCCGGCCCAAGGACTCCGGCGCGCCGTCCACTTCCCAGGACGGCGGCGGCGATCCGGCGTCCGGCGGCGCCGGCACCCCGACGGGTACGGACCCGGCGTCCCCGCCGGCCACGGCCCCGGCCAGCGGCACACCCGATCCGAACGGCACCGCGACCCCGTCCCCGTCCGTGGCCACCCCGCACGGCCTCTTCGGCGACGGCCTGCTGAATCCCCCGACCAGCCCGCCCCCCACCCCCACGGACACCCCCGGCGGCCCCGAGACCCCGCCCCACCATTCCATCGTCCTTCCCCCGCTGCTCCCCGGCCTCCTCCCGGGCCTCGGCCTCGGCGGCGACGACGAGTCCGACCAGTAGCCCCTGAAGCGGTCGGTGGCCCCTACCGAACAGGGCGCCACCGACCCGCCCCGCAGGCTGCCCCCCTTGATGCCGCCCTCGCACTGCTCGGTCCCAGGGGGTCTCCCAGGCATCACCCGGCTGCGCCGGACTCCGTCCGCCGACCGCGACGTCCCCGCGACCCGCCGCCGCTCAGAAGAAAACCGACCGCCGCTGCACCAGCAGCTCATACAGGGTGTGCTGAATCGTCTCCCGCACCTGATCGGTCAGGTTGAACACCAGCATCGGGTCCTCGGACGCCTCGTCCGGGTAGCCGTCGGTGAGGATGGGGCGGCCGAACTGGATGGTCCACTTGGTGGGGAGGGGGATCGTGCCGAGGGGACCCAGCCAGGGGAACGTGGGGGTCAGGGGGAAGTACGGGAAGCCGAGCACGCGGGCCAGGGTGCGGGAGTTGCCCAGCATGGGATAGATCTCCTCGGCGCCCACCACCGAGCAGGGGATGATCGGGACCTTCGTCCTGAGGGCGGTGGCCACGAACCCGCCCCGACCGAACCGCTGCAACTTGTACCGCTCGGCGAACGGCTTGCCGAGCCCCTTGAAGCCCTCGGGCATCACCCCGACGACCTCGCCCCGCTCCAGCAGCGCCTGCGCGTCCTCCGCGCAGGCCAGTGTGTGCCCCAGCTTCCGGGCCAGCTCGTTGACCAGCGGCAGCATGAAGACCAGGTCAGCGGCGAGCAGCCGCAGATGCCGCCCGGCGGGGTGGTGGTCGTGCACGGCGACCTGGGTCATCAGCCCGTCCAGCGGCAGCGTCCCGGAGTGGTTGGACACCACCAGCGCGCCGCCCTCGGCCGGGATGTTCTCGATGCCCTTGACCTCGACCCGGAAATACGTGTCGAACATCGGCCGCAGCAGCGACATCAGCACCTGGTCGGTGAGCTCCGCGTCGTACCCGAACTCGTCCACCTCGTACTCGCCGGTGACGCGCCGCCGCAGGAACGCCAGCCCGGAGGCGACCTTCCGCTCCCAGGGGCCGCCGAGCAGCCGGTCGGCGACGTCGCCGAGCGCGTGGGCGGGTCCGGCCGCGGGCTCGGGTACGCCGTCCCGGGCGGGCGGCTCGCGGTCGCCGGCCGCCCGCGCCGGGATCTCGGGCACCTCGGCCGCCTCCGGCACCGGCGTCAGCGGCGGCTGTCCGTGGGCGGGCGCGGCCGGCCGGGACGACGCCGGGTCGCCGCCGGGGCCCGTGCGGCCCCGGCCCCCGGTCCGGGACCGGCTGCCGCCGCGGCGCGCCCGGGAGTCCTCGCCGAACGGGATGACCTTGGCGTCCGCCATGGTTCCTGCTCCTTCCGCCGCTGCGGGCTGCTGGTCGTCCGTCATGCGGCTGTTCACGCCCGATCGGCCGGGACCGTCGCCGCGAGGCCGTCCACCGCGCGCGCCATCCGGTCCGGCGGCAGCAGCCCCGGGCCGCGGCTGCGGGCGAAGTCGTAGAAGGTCTCAGCCGTGCTGTACGCGGGCACGAAGCCGAGCGTCTCACGCATCTGCCGGGTGTCCACCACCCTGCCGTGTGTCAGCAGTCTGATCTGCTCGGTGGAGAAGTCCGTGACGCCGGAGGCGCGCAGCAGCCGCCCCACCCAGGTGACGGCCGGCAGCAGTACGGGCACGGTCGGTTTGCCGAGCCGGCGGGCGCTCTGCGACAGCAGCAGCACCCCGTCCCCGGCGATGTTGAACGTGCCGTTGTTGTACGTACCGCGCCGGGGCTCGGTGGCGGCCGCCACCAGCACGTCGTTGACGTCGTCCTCGTGCACGAACTGCAGCCGCGGGTCGTAGCCGAAGACCGTCGGCAGCACCGGCAGCCCGAAGTACTCCGCCAGCGGGGTGTCCGCGTTGGGCCCGAGGATGTTGGCGAACCGCAGGACGGCGACCGCCACGTCCGGGCGCCGCCGGGCGAAGCCGCGTACGTACCCCTCGACCTCGACCGCGTCCTTGGCGAAGCCGCCGCTGGGCAGCGACTTCACCGGGGTCGTCTCGGAGAAGACCGCGGGGTCGCGCGGCGCGGAACCGTAGACGCTGGTGGTGGACTTGACCACCAGCCGCCGTACGGTCGGAGACTTCTGGCAGGCGCCGAGCAGCTGCATGGTGCCGATGACGTTGGTCTCCTTGGCCTGGGTCCGGCCGCCGGAGCCCAGTGGGGTGCCGCTGACGTCGAGGTGCACGACGGTGTCCACCGAGTGCTGGGCCAGCACCTTGCCGATCATCGGCTGCCGGATGTCGGCGCGGACGAACTCGGCGTCCCCCAGGTCGTGTCCCGGCGGCACCGCGTCGACCGCGATCACCCGCCCGACCTCGGGCTCGTCCTGCACCCGCCGGACGAACCGGCCGCCGAGCCGCCGCGCGGCTCCGGTGACGAGAACCACCTTGCCCACGTTCAGCGCCTCCTAGGGGGGGATCGCAGTCACCGTACCGCCGCGGCGCCTTGCGGCGCTGGCGCCCCGCCCGGGAGCCGCGGCGCGGTGGGTCCCCCACAACGCCACTGCCCCCCTCCGGCGCCTTCAAGGCCGTTCTCGGCCTCGACGACTGTGGAGAGGGGCAGGAGCAGCGGCAGCGAACGGCCCGCTTACTTCTTGTTGCGACGCTGCACACGCGTCCGCTTCAGAAGCTTGCGGTGCTTCTTCTTGGCCATACGCTTACGCCGCTTCTTGATGACAGAGCCCACGACTACCCTCGCTTCGGTTTCACTCGGTGCGGGGCGTCCGAGCCCACACGACCTACGTCGGCCAAGCCTACCCGCCTTGGAGGGGCGGGAGTAACCGAGGCCGGCGCGGTCGGTCACCAGCCCGTTACCGGGCCTTCTCAGGCAGATTCCACCCCCACGTAGGACTCACGGAGGTAGTCGTGGACGGCCTGCTCCGGAACCCGGAAGGACCGGCCCACGCGGATCGCCGGCAGATGACCGCTGTGCACCAGCCGGTACACGGTCATCTTGGAGACCCGCATGACCGACGCGACTTCGGCGACGGTCAGGAACACGACCTCGTTCAGAGGCCGACTTTCAGCTGCTACAGACATGACACACCTGAACCTTCCGCACATGACGCCACCGGCTTCCCCTCCGGCGACTTAAAAAGGCATGTGCGCTCCCCCACAGATTAGGGGCGGATGATGCAAGTGGGGAAGAGGAGTTGCGAATGGTTGACTACTGTGAGAGCCACGCTCGATTGAGTACGTAGCGCGTCAGCGGGCGGTAGTAATCGGACCGGACGGTGTCGTCGAGAGGCACCGCCACGGACACTCGGCCCTCGGCTTCCGCCACGAAGACAGCGGGGTCGCCGGGGTCTCCCAGACCGATCGCCTCAATGCCCAACTGCCCTGCCCCACAAATGAATCCGTGGTCGCCGACCACCAGGCCAGGCAGCATCCCACCGTGCTCCGCGGCCCCCGCGAGGGCGGCCCGGACGGGCAGCGGGGAGTGCGTGTGGACCCCCTGCTCGGCCTGGCTCCCGGCGCCCGGATCCGGGCCCCCGGAGGCCGCCGGACGGGCCACGGCGACGCCGCCGATGTAATGAAGTTTGTACTTTCGTACGCCGAACTGAGTCGGCATGTCCACGCACGGAGCGTAGGCAGGGGTGAGGACGGCGCAGCCCGCGGCCGACAGCGCGGCGGCCAGAGATGCGTAGAATCCGAGGAGACGGTGTGGATGTCCGGTGCCCAGGAGCACCGGAATCCGGTCGTGCGCGGCCCGGCCGAGCCGTTCGGCGAAGGCGTCCAGGGCGGCCACCGTACAGTCCGGGTCGATGGTGTCCTCCCCGGAGGTCTCCGCCGGGTCGGGCGAGACCCCGCAGCGGTCGGCCATCAGCCGCAGCAGCTCGCACGTCCCCCAGGCGCCCACCGGATCCAGCCCCAGCGTCTGCCGCGGATCCCGCGCCGCGAACAGCCGGTAGTTCCGCAGGCTCCCCTCACGCGACGTCGCCACCCGCCCCGCCAGTCTCGTAGCCACCAAGTGCGCCCGCAGCGCCCCGACACTCAACACCCCCCGATCGTCCCTACTTCGCCCCTTCGAGGGCGGCCAAATCCCGAAATACACCTCTTGCGAGTGAATCAACACAACCGGACACCCCGGGCGGGGCGCCAGGGGCGGGCGCCTCCGGCGGAAGTGGCCGCACGCTCGGGCCCCGAGCGGCGGCCGGCACCGGCGCAGGGCGAGCGGCACCCCGTCCAGGAGGCGGCGGCGGGCCGCACGCGCCCGGCCCCGTACCGCCGGCAGGCCGTCGTGGGCCGGGAGACGGCGCCCGCCGGGAAGGGGCCGCGCGTACCCGCTGGTGGCCGCCGGCCGCCGGCCAGCGGGTGTTCAGGCCAGCAGGCCGTGCAGGGGGAACGCGGCGCGGCGGGTTGCCAGGATCGCCTGGTCCAGGCGGGAGGCGGGGTCGTAGCCGGCGTCGGCGAAGCTGGACCACCGCGGCGCACGGCCGTCCGTCATCCGCAGCGGCGCCGTCGCCCGGGTTCGGGCGTAGACCTCGTGGCGCCAGTCGTCGGGCACGGGGGCCGCCGGGTCGATCGGCGCCCCCGCGGCGATGGCGACCAGGTGCGTCCAGGTACGGGGTACGACGTCGGTGACCGCGTACCCTCCGCCGCCGAGCGCGATCCACCGCCCCCCGGTATGGGTGTGCGCCAGCTCATGGCAGGCCTCGGCCACGATCCGCTGGGCGTCCAGGGACACCGCCAGATGCGCCAGCGGGTCCTCGAAGTGGGTGTCGGCGCCGTGCTGGGAGACCAGTACCTGCGGCCGGAAGGCGGCCAGCAGCTCCGGCACCACCGCGTGGAAGGCCCGCAGCCACCCCGCGTCCCCGGTGCCGGCCGGCAGCGCCACGTTGACCGCGCCGCCCTCGGCGGCCGGGCCGCCGGTCTCCTCGGGCCATCCGGTCTGCGGGAAGAGCGTGCGCGGGTGCTCGTGCAGCGAGATCGTCAGCACCCGCGGGTCGTCCCAGAACGCCGCCTGTACCCCGTCGCCGTGGTGGACGTCCACGTCGACGTAGGCGACCCGCTGCGCGCCCAGCTCCAGCAGCCGCGCCACCGCCAGCGCCGCGTCGTTGTACACGCAGAAGCCCGCGGCGGCGGCCGGCATCGCGTGGTGCAGTCCGCCGGCGAAGTTCACCGCGTGCGCCGCCCGCCCGTGCCAGACCGCCTCGGCGGCGCCCACCGACAGGCCGGCGATCAGCGCGGCGGCCTCGTGCATGCCGGCGAACGCCGGGTTGTCCTCACTCCCGATGCCGTACGCCGCCTGCGCGACCCGCGGGTCCGCCGAGGCGCGCCGGACCGCGGCCACGTAGTCCGGCCGGTGGACGAGCGAGAGCGTCGACTCACCGGCGGGCGGCGCCGCCACCACCGACAGCTCGGCGTCCAGGCCGAAGGCCCGTACCAGGCTGCGGGTGAGGGCCAGCCGCACCGGGTCCATGGGGTGCCCGGGACCGAAGTCGTACGCCGTTACCCGCTCATCCCACATCAGCCGTGCGCGCCCGGTCATGGTCGACACCGTACCCAACCGGTCCCGCGTCGAAGGACCTGGCGTAGAACAGCGTGGCCCCCACCAGCACCATCGGCACGATCATCGCACCGCGGAAACTCCACACCGCGCCGAGCGCGCCGACCAGCGGGGAGCCGACCAGGAAGCCGACGTAGTTGAAGATGTTCAGCCGGGCGATCGCCGAGTCCGACGCGTCCGGGAACATCCGGCCGGCCGCCGCGAAGGTCTGCGGCACGATCACCGACAGCCCGAAGCCCAGCAGGGTGAAGCCGAGCATGCCGGTCCACGCCCCCGGCGCGACCGCCACCACCGCGAACCCGACGACCGCCAGCACCGTGCCCAGCCGGACCACCGCCACCGGTCCGAACCGCCGCACCCCGAAGTCGCCGACCGACCGGCCGATCAGCGTCGTCACCATGTACACCGCGTACGGGACGGTGGACAGCTGCTCGGAGCTGTGCAGTACGTCCTCCAGGTACTTCGCACTCCAGTTGGAGACGGTCGAGTCGCCGATGTAGGCGAACGCCATCACCAGGCAGAGCGGCAGAAGCAGCCGCATCACCACCGGCTGGACGGGGCGGCCGGCCCTCTCCCGCTCCCTGACCAGGTCCGCCGTGTCGCCGGGCGCCTGGTCCCGGTACCAGCGGCTCGCCGCCAGCGTCAGCGGGATCAGCACCAGCGCGGTCGGCCCGTAGACCGCCGACAGCGAGAGGTGCCAGTGCGCGCCGGACCAGGCCAGCGACGCCCCGACGATCCCGCCCAGGCTGTAGGCGGCGTGGAAGCCGAGCATGATGCTCTGGCCGTAGACCCGCTGCAGGCTCACCCCCAGCATGTTCATCGACGCGTCCAGCCCGCCGACGCACACCCCGAACAGCGCCAGTGCCACCGCGGCCGTCCACAGCCGGTCCCCGGCGCCGAGGACGGCCAGGATCAGGGCCACCACGGGCTGCACCCAGCGCAGGACCACACTCGGCCGCATACGTTTGACCAGCTGTTCCGTCGCCACGCTGCCGACGCCGGCCAGGATCGGGACCGCCGCCAGGAACACCGGCAGCAGGTCGTCGCCGATCCCGTAGCGGTCCTGGATCGCCGGGATGCGGGTGACCAGCAGCGCGAAGAGCGCGCCCTGCGCGAAGAAGCTGACCGCGAGGGCGGCGCGGCCGTGCCGCAGCTCGGGCGGCAGGGCCGTCAGGCGGGCGTCGTCCATGAGCGAGCAGCGTAAACGGACCGGGCTACGGATGAGTAGGTCCGCCGCATCACGATTCCGGGGGCGGCGGACAGGCAATGGCCGTCACGTGCGTGTCCGCGCCGGACACCCACGTGACGTGGAAGGGGTGCCGCGGCTCCCGGCACCCCTCGCAGCCGCCGCAGACCGTCCGTGAGACCCGCCCGCGCCCGGACGGGCCGGTCCTCGCCGCGCCCCGGGCGGGTGCCGCTGGCCGACCGCGCGGTTTCCTGACTAAAGTCAGAGAATGGATGCGGCACAGATCGACCGGGTGCGGCGGTTCAACCGCACCGTCACCGAACGCGTGGGCGTGCTCCACGACCACTACCTGGGCCGCGACCGGCCCATCGGCGCGGCCCGGCTGCTCTGGGAGATCGGCGAGCAGGGGCAGGACGTACGGCGGCTGCGCGAACGCCTCGGACTCGACTCCGGCTACGTCAGCCGGCTGCTGCGCTCCCTGGAGAGCGACGGCCTGGTGACGGTGGAGCCGCAGCTCCAGGACAAACGGGTGCGCACCGTCCGGCTCACCGACGCCGGCCGCGCGGAGCGCGCCGCGCTCGACACCCGCAGCGACGAACTGGCCGGCTCCCTGCTGGAGCCGCTCAACCCCGCCCAACGGGCCCGGCTGATCGACGCCATGGCCGAAGTCGACCGGCTGCTCACCGCCGCGACCGTCACCCTGGAGACCGTTGACCCGGGCCACCCCGACGCCGAGAACTGCCTGCGGTCCTACTTCACCGAGCTGCAGGAGCGGTTCGAGACCGGCTTCGACCCCGCGCTGAGCCTGCTGCCCGACGCCGGCGAACTCCGCCCGCCCCACGGCCTGTTCCTGATCGCCCGGCTGCACGGCGAACCCGTGGGCTGCGCCGGCCTCAAACTCCCGCTGGGCGCTCCCGCCGAGATCAAACGCATGTGGGTCGCCCCGCACGCCCGCCGGCTCGGCCTGGCCCGCCGCTTCCTGGCCGAACTCGAAGCCCGCGCCGCCCTGCACGGCCGCACCCAGCTCCGCCTGGACACCAACAAGGCCCTCACCGCCGCCATCACCCTCTACCACGCGCACGGCTTCAACGAGGTCCCCGCCTTCAACAACGAGCCCTACGCCCACCACTGGTTCGAGAAGCGCATCGACCCGCCACCGCCCGAGACACCCCGCCCCGCGTGACCCCCGACCGGTCGCTGTCCGGGAGCCGCCAAAACGACCCACGGTCGGCAGGGCGTCGGGCCGGGCGTCGAACACGGCGTCGCGACGCCGTCAGGAGTGGAACAGCAGCTCGTACAGCTCCGGCATGGCGGCGAAGAGCGCGGTAGCGTCGCGGAGCTTGGCCGCCGGGGTCATCGCCGTGAAACCGAAGACGTCCATGCCGGCGGCGCGGGCCGCCTGGACGCCCAGGGGGCTGTCCTCGATCACCACGCACCGGTGCGGGGGCACCCCCATCGTCCGGGCCGCGTACAGGAAGAGATCCGGCGCCGGCTTCCCACGCCCCACATCCTGTGCCGAGAAGATCCGCTCCTCCCCGAAGCCGTCGTACAGCCCGGTCCTCCGCAGCGCCACCCGGATCCGCTGATGGGTCCCGGACGACGCCAGACAGTACGGCACCCCGTCCGCGGCCAGTTTCTCCAGTACGACGCCCACGCCGTCGACCGCGGCGAGATCCCGTTCGAAGGCCGCGAACACCCGTGCGTGGTACGCCTCGTTGAACCCCTCGGGCAGGCCCCGCCCCGACCGCTCGCGGACCACGTCGTGGATCCGGTGCACGGCGGCACCCATGAAGTCCCGAATCGAGTCCTCATACGTGGTCGGGTGACCGAGTTCGGTGAGGTAGTCGGCCAGGATCTGATTGGAGATCGGCTCGCTGTCCACGAGGACGCCGTCGTTGTCGAAGATGACCAGCTCGTACTGCATCTGCGCACCCTACCCGCCGGTGAACGCAGAAATGCCGTAGTCCCCGTGCTGGGCACGGGGACTACGGCATTCATAATATTTGTTCGGCGGTGTCCTACTCTCCCACAGGGTCCCCCCTGCAGTACCATCGGCGCTGAAAGGCTTAGCTTCCGGGTTCGGAATGTAACCGGGCGTTTCCCTAACGCTATGACCACCGAAACACCACGAAACACACACCACCCCACACACCCCACAAAAACAGGAGCAGGGAATACGGTGGCTGATTGTTTCAGAACCACACAGTGGACGCGAGCACACATGGACAAGCCCTCGGCCTATTAGTACCGGTCAGCTCCACCCCTCACAAGGCTTCCACATCCGGCCTATCAACCCAGTCGTCTACTGGGAGCCTTACCCCATCACGTGGGTGGGAGCCCTCATCTCGAAGCAGGCTTCCCGCTTAGATGCTTTCAGCGGTTATCCCTCCCGAACGTAGCCAACCAGCCATGCCCTTGGCAGAACAACTGGCACACCAGAGGTCCGTCCGTCCCGGTCCTCTCGTACTAGGGACAGCCCTTCTCAAGACTCCAACGCGCGCAGCGGATAGGGACCGAACTGTCTCACGACGTTCTAAACCCAGCTCGCGTACCGCTTTAATGGGCGAACAGCCCAACCCTTGGGACCGACTCCAGCCCCAGGATGCGACGAGCCGACATCGAGGTGCCAAACCATCCCGTCGATATGGACTCTTGGGGAAGATCAGCCTGTTATCCCCGGGGTACCTTTTATCCGTTGAGCGACGGCGCTTCCACAAGCCACCGCCGGATCACTAGTCCCTACTTTCGTACCTGCTCGACCCGTCAGTCTCACAGTCAAGCTCCCTTGTGCACTTACACTCAACACCTGATTACCAACCAGGCTGAGGGAACCTTTGGGCGCCTCCGTTACCCTTTAGGAGGCAACCGCCCCAGTTAAACTACCCACCAGACACTGTCCCTGATCCGGATCACGGACCGAGGTTAGACATCCAGCACGACCAGAGTGGTATTTCAACGACGACTCCGCCACGGCTGGCGCCGCGACTTCACAGTCTCCCACCTATCCTACACAAGCCGAACCGAACACCAATATCAAGCTATAGTAAAGGTCCCGGGGTCTTTCCGTCCTGCTGCGCGAAACGAGCATCTTTACTCGTAGTGCAATTTCACCGGGCCTATGGTTGAGACAGTCGAGAAGTCGTTACGCCATTCGTGCAGGTCGGAACTTACCCGACAAGGAATTTCGCTACCTTAGGATGGTTATAGTTACCACC